>JAGRPI010000013.1 GCA_019449635.1 Candidatus Ferrigenium bremense | reverse complement strand
TTTGCTGCAGATTTTATCGGTGTCTGTTTTTGAGAAAACCCAACTATCTCAAGCTCTTGCGGGAGGTGGGCTATTTCAAGATCAGACAGAATTTGTTAACCAACTAAATTTGTTCGATTTTTAACCGGACACTACTGATGAACAATAGGTTATCTCTGTTCTTTCAAAGACCGTTTGGGTGAAATGCCACCTTCTCGTAACGCAATGTTTTATCTGTGTAAATCTGTGGCTAACCAAGGTTTGCAAGTTTATAGCACTCGTGTTGTTCAAACGGACTCCGCTCACAATACCCCGTGGTGGCATGCATATTCCCTGGCGCAATGACCGGGATTGCTGAGGCGCGCAGTCAGGGCGCATGCTCGGCGCAGAAGGCGGTGAGCCTGGCGAGCAGGCGCTCCAGCGCGAGGTTGGCGGCGCGCACGCCGCCATAGGCATCTTCGGTCGCGGCATTCTCGGTCTCGTCGAACTCCGCGCTGGCAATCACCCGCCGCGTGCCGATGTCGACCAGTTGCGCGCCGAGCGTGAACTGCACCCGGCTCGGACGCACGCTGAAATCCTGCTGCAGCCGGATGAGTTCCGTGTCGAGGCGCAGCGTGGCCGATACTGCGGAAGGTGTCTGCACCACCGCGTGGAACGTCCCGGAGCGCTCCAGCGCCTCGGCAAGCAGCGGCGCAAGCATGCGCGCCGGCGTGTCCGCCCAGCGGTTGCGCGAGTACACCTCGAGGCCGTGCGCCTGGCGCACCCAGACCATCTGCGCGGTATCGAAGCCGGCGCGCGCGCGCGGCATGCTGACCGCAAGCACGAGATCGCGTTTCGGGGCTGGTGCTGAATACGGTACTGAAGCCATCCTGGCCTCGAGCAGATAGATATTATCCGGCGGGGGCGGGGATGGCAGCAGTGCCGAACAGCCGCCGAGCAAGGACATCGCGAAAACAGATGCGAGAGTTGCTGAGGTAGGTGCAACCTCTGCGAACCGCGCGAAGGCGCCGCGCCGCGCGTACCAGGCAGTGTTATTCGATTTCATTGGCAACTCCGTCTAAGTATCATTCGCCCGGTCCGGGCGGTACGGCGGGCCGGCCCTGCAGCAGCATGCCGGGGTTGCGCTCCAGTGCCTCGCTGAAGCGGCGCAGCGAGGCGCTGAGTTCGCGCAGTTCGGTGATCGCCTGGCGTGCCTCGGGCAGGGCTTCGGTGCGCACGCTCTCGATGGCACCCGCGGTGTTCGAGCCGGCACGCGCGGTTTCGTTGGCCATCCGGTCGAAGGCATCGGCACTGCGCTGGATGCGCTTGAGCAGTTGCGGCAGCTCGGCATGCGCGAGGGTGCCCGACAGGCGCTCCAGGTTGGCCAGGGTGCGGCGCAGCGCGATGCGGTTTTGCTCGTCCAGCAGCGCGTTGATGCTCTCGCTGCTGCGGTTGAGGTTGGTGAGCAGCGCGGTGACCGCGGTATCCAGACGCAGCATCAGCGACGGCCCGGTGCGGATCACCGGGTATTTTTCTCCGGGAGCGGCTTTCAGCGCAGGCGCATCGCGGCTGTCGCCGGAAAGCTCGACATGCGCGATGCCGGTCAGCCCCTGCACCCGCAGCGTCGCGATGGTGTCCTGTTTCACCGGCGTGCCGCGTTCGATGTCCAGGGTGAGCTGCACCTGCTCGGGGTTGCCCGGTGCGAGCGCGATGCGGCGCACTCCGCCGACCTGCACGCCGCGATAGCGTACCGGGGCATCCAGGCTCAGGCCGGACACCGATTCGCTCATATAGACCAGGTAAGTGTCATAGGCCTTGCGGTAAGACTTGCCGCTGGAGAGCCACAGTATGCCGCCGATCAGCAGCGCGCCGAGTATCAGCACGAACGCCCCGACCACCGCAAAATTCACTTTCGATTCCATGCCTGCTCCCGTGCCCCGCGCCCGCGCGGGCCGTAAAAGTATTCCCGGATCACCGGGTGTTCCGAGCGCGCCAGTTCCTGCATCGTGCCCTTGCCCAGGATGCGTTCCTCACCCAGCACCGCGATGCGGTCTGCGGCGCGCCACAGCAGGTCGAGGTCGTGGGTGACCATCATGATGGTGATTCCGAGCGCATCGCGCAACTGGTGCACCAGTTCGTCGATGCCGGCGGCGCTCAGCGGGTCGAGGCCGGCGGTCGGCTCGTCCAGGAACAGCAGTTCCGGATCCAGCGCCAGCGCGCGCGCCAGCGCCGCGCGCTTGCGCATGCCGCCGGAGAGTTCACTCGGGTATTTCGCGCCGGCATCGGCCGGCAGGCCGGTGAGGGCGATCTTGAGGGCGGCGATCTCGGCTATCAGTTTCGTCCCGAGTCGGGTGTGCTCCCTGAGTACCATCGCGACGTTCTCCGTCACGGTGAGCGAGCTGAACAGCGCGCCGCGCTCGAACATCATGCCCCAGCGGCGCCTGAGCGGCAGCGCCTGTTCGTCGGAGAGCCCGAGCACTTCCTGGCCGAACACCCGGATCGAGCCCGACACCGGCGGCTGCAGCAGGATGATCTCGCGCAGCATGGTCGATTTGCCGCAGCCGCTGCCGCCGACCAGCGCGAAGATCTCGCCGCGGCGCACCGAGAGGCTCACGTCGCGGTGCACCACCGCGGCACCGAAACGGGTGTTCAGGTCGCTGACCTCGACGATATTGTCCGGGATGGTTGCTGCAGCAGCGTTCACGGCGGGGCTCACAGTTTCAGCCAGCTGAAGGCGATGGAGAACAGCGCGTCGACCAGGATCACCAGGAAGATCGACTGCACCACGCTGGTCGTGGTCTGGCGCCCGACGCTCTCGGCGCTGCCGTCCACCTGGAATCCCTGGTAGCAGCCGACCAGCGCGATGATCACCGCGAACACCGGGGCTTTGCCGATGCCGATGAGAAACGACGTCAGGCTGACCGCGTCGTCGAGGCGGTCGATAAAAGTGGAGAAGCCGACGTCGAGCTGCGCGCGCGCCATGACCATGCCGCCGAGCACGCCCATGATGTCGGTGTAGAGGGTGAGCAGCGGCAGCGCGATCACCAGCGCAATCACCTTGGGCAGCACCAGCAGGTCGAGCGGCCCGATGCCGATGGTGCGCAGCGCGTCGACCTCCTCGGTCACCTTCATGGTGCCGATCTGCGCCGCGTAGGCCGAGCCGGAGCGGCCGGCGACGATGATGGCGGTGATCAGCGGCGAGAGTTCGCGCACCATCGACAGGCCGACCAGGTCGGCGATGTAGATATTGGCGCCGACGCGCCGCAACTGTTCCGCACCCTGGTAGGCGATGACGATGCCGAGCAGGAAGGAGAGCAGTCCGGTGATCGGCAGCGCCGCGACGCCGGCGCTCTGCAGGTTGTACAGGATGGATCGCCAGCGGATGCGCCGCGGCTGCATCAGGCCGCGCATCAGCGCGGTCGCGCTGGCGCCGAGGAAGGACAGCAGCCCGAGCGCGCCAAGCAGGCCTTCCCATGCGTTGCGACCGAAGCGGACCAGCATGCCGGGCACGGGCGCCGGTGCGACGGCAGGCTCCGTGGTGCGCGTGGCGACCAGGCGCAGCAGTGCCTCGAATTCCGGACGCAAGCCGATGAAGCGCGCGGTGCACCCGCCGGTTTCCAGAGCGCGCCGCATGCGATGCAGCAGCCATGCGCCCGAGGTGTCCATTGCGGTGACGGCTTGTGCGTCGATGAGTAATTCGCCTTCGACCGGCTGAGCGAACCTTCCCAGGCATGCCTCGATGCGGGCCTCGGTCTGCGCCGCCGAGCGCAACAGCCATGCGCCCTCGCAGCGCAGTTCGCGCGGCGTCGCGCCGGGACGGATATCTGCGGCTGCCTGCGTTATGGCGTGGCGTGGCGTAGTCGGTACGTTCATCTGTCGGTCGACACCGGGTTGAGCGCGGGATTGCGATGCGGAGCAGCCGGATGGGCTCGTTAATTGTCTGGCGCGCCGTCCGCCGAATGCTATGACGCCCGGTGCAGGCTGTCAAATGAATGCGAGCGCGGCAACAGGCGAGCAGCGTCCGGTTTGGTAAATGCGCAAATTGCCCGAATTGCGCCCAAGTAATCGGCATATTGAACTATTGGCGAAAACGGGTATATTTCACATCTCGGCATGGACAGCGAGGATGGATGGGAGTGGTCAAGACAAAACGCGCAAGCCTGCTGCATCCTTGGCCGCTCGCCGTGGCGGCGCTGGGGGTGCTGGTGACGCTCAGCGCCGGTTTCGCCGCCAGCCGCTGGGTGGATGACCATGTCGGCGACGAATTCGCCTATGAGGCCGAGCGCACCGCCGCCGCGATCCAGCAGCGCTTCGACACTTATCAGGAGGTGCTGCGCGGGTTGCAGGGGCTGTTTGTCAGCACTCAGGATGTCAGCCGCGCCGAGTTCCGCGCTTACGTGGAGCTGTTGCGCCTGGCCGAGCGTTACCGCAGCGTGGAGGAGTTCTGGTTTGCGCGCCATGTCAGCGCCGCCGCGCGCCCTGCCTATGAAGCGCGGGTGAGGCGCGAGCTGGCCGCACAGGGCGGGGCGGACGGCTTCGCCATCCGGCCGGCGGGAGAGCGGGACGAGTATCTCGCGGTCGAATACGTCCACCCGCTCGCCGAGAACCGCCGCTTCCTGGGCTCTGATCTCCTTACCGTGCCCGAGCGCAAGGACGCCATCGCCAGCACCCGCAAGACCCATCAACTGGTGGTCTCCGAACGCCTCTCCGGCATGAACGGGGCGGCGCACTACGCGCTGATCGCCGCCATCCCGCAGCGCAGCGGGCAGGGGTTTGCCGGCACGGTAAGCATGGTGTTCCGCCCGGCGGAGGTGGTCGGCACGGCAACGCAGCAGCAGAACATTGCCGGCCTCGAACTCGAAATCTACGACGGCGCAGAAGCCGCCGCCCAGGGCGATGTGGCGCGCCGGGTGCTCGTCCACGACGGGAAAAGCGGCGCGGCGCAATCGATCCGCGCCGGTACGCCAGCGCGCTTCCAACGCACGCTGCCGCTCAGGATCGGCGACCGCGAGTGGGCGCTGGTGGTCACCGCCTTGCCGGAATACAAAGCCGCTGCTGCGGAAATGTGGCTCCCGCCCATCCTGGTTGCGGGCGGCTGCATCGTCACCTTGTTGTTCTATTTCATTGCCGCCCTCATGGTGGCGGCACGGCAGCGGGCGGAGGGCCAATTCGCGGAAACCTTCGATTTCGTGCCGGACGGGCTGCTGATCGTGAACGAATCCGGCCGCATCCTGCGCGCCAATTCGCCAGCCGAGACCCTGTTCGGCTACGGGCGCGGCGAACTCATCGGCCAGCCGCTGGAAATCCTGCTGCCGGATGACAAACGGGTCAAACACGCCAGCCTGCGCACGGAATTTTTTACCCACCCCAGCCGCCGGCCGATGGGCGCGCGCGGCGTCGAAATTTTCGGCCGTGCCAGGGACGGCAGGGTTTTCCCGGCGGAGGTGGAGCTTGCGCCGCTGGAGACGAAAGACGGTACGGTCGTGATCACCGACATCCGCGATATAAGCAACCGCGTGGCAGCGGCGCGGGCGTTGGAAGAAATCAATCTGGAGCTGACGCGCGAGCGCGCGGAACTCGCGCGCCGCGTCTCCGAGCGCACCGCCGAGCTGGCCGCCGCCAACGAGGCGCTGCAACAGGAGATGCAGGTCAAGCAGGACTTCCTCGCCACCATGAGCCACGAGATCCGCACCCCGCTCACCGGGCTGCTCGGCATGCTGGAATTGCTCTCCTTCTCGGCGCTGTCCGACGAGCAGCGCCATGAACTCATCATCGCGCGCGAATCGGGCAAGTCGCTCGCGCGCATCATCGACGACGTCCTCGACTTCTCCAAGATCGAGGCCGGCAAGCTGCAACTCAGCCCGCAGCCGGAAAATCTGCGCCAGCTGATCGAGTCGGTGCGCAACGCCCATCTCTCCGCAGCCAGCGCCAAGGGGCTGTCGCTCATGGCCTTCGTGGATCCGCGCGTCCGTCAGGCGCTGCTGCTGGATGGCATGCGGGTGAAGCAGATTTTGCAGAATTTCGTGTCCAACGCTCTCAAATTCACCGCCGATGGCTACGTGGAGATTCGCGGCGAGCTCGTCGACCAGACCGATGACAGCGACACGGTGCGCCTCACCGTGCGCGACACCGGCATGGGCATCGCGCCCGAGGCGCTGGCAAGTCTGTTCGAACGTTACACCCAGGCCGACAGCGGCACGGCGCGGCGCTACGGCGGCACCGGCTTGGGGTTGTCCATCTGCAAGAAACTGGTCGAGATGATGGGCGGCGAGATCGCCGTGGAAAGCCGGCTGGCCGAGGGCAGCGCTTTCAGCGCCACGCTCACCTTTCCGTTTGCGGAAGCGAGCGAGGCGGCAGCGCCCGCACACCCGGTTGCGGCGGAGGCGGTGGCCGGGCTGGACTCCGGCGGCTTGCCGGTGCTGGCGGTGGACGACCATCCCGTCAACCGCACCCTGCTCGCGCGCCAACTTGGGCTGCTGGGGCTGCCGGTGGAACTGGCCGAGAATGGCAACCAGGCCCTGGCCAAGTGGAAAAATGGCCGCTATTGCCTGATTCTCGCCGACTGCCACATGCCCGGGATGGACGGCTACGAGCTCAGCCGCGCGGTGCGCGAGATCGAGTCCCGCGAGGGACGTCCGCATATCCCCATCATCGCCTGGACTGCCGCCGCGCTGCAGGACGAAGTGCGGCATTGCCATGCGGCGGGCATGGATGACGTGCTCCTGAAACCCACCGAGCTCGCGGCACTGCGCCAGGCGCTGGCGCGCTGGTTGCCGTTCTCCGCGGCCAACGGGCGACTTTCTGCCGCGCCGAACACCGCTCCCGTGATCCTGGAGCAGACGGTGCTCATGGCACTGGCCGGCTCGGCGGAAGATGAAGCGGCCATCCTGCGCGACTTCATCGCCCAGACCCAGCGCGATCTGGCGGCGCTGGAAGCGGCAATGGCGGCCAGCGACTTCGCCGCCGCGGCGCGCGAGGCGCACCGCATCAAAGGCGCTTCCCGCATGGTCGGTGCGCTGGCGCTGGCGCAGCGCAGCATGCGGCTGGAGGAGATTGCATCCGGCGGCAACGCGCCGGAAGGGCATCGGCTGCTGGCCGGGATGCAGGCGGATTTCGCCAACCTGCAGGCACGCTTCGCGGAACCGCCCAATGGAAAAACCGGCGGCAAGGCCGCGCCGGCAGCCGAGAACCTGCCGGTGTGGGATGCGCAGGTGCTCACCGCGATGGCCGGCAACAGCCCGCGACTCCACCGCGAGCTTTTGAACAGCTTCTTCGCCAGCGGCGAAACCCTGGTCGCGGAGATTCGCGCCGCTTACGAGAAACGCGAACTCAAACCCGTCGCCCGCAACGCCACCAGGATCAAGTCTGCCGCCGCAGCCATCGGCGCGCTGGAACTGGCCGCCGCGTGCGCCGCGCTGGAGCAGGCGGCCAACAACAACGACTGGCCCGCCACCGGCGCCGCTCACGATCGCCTGGAGGATGCTTACCGGCGGCTCGCGGCACTGCATCAGAAAGCCGCGCCGTGAGCACTGCGCCCATTTCCGGGAAGCCACCGGGAAAGCAACATGCAAGGAGTAAACGGCTATGATCCTCGACCCGAAAATCGTCATACTCGTCGCGGAAGACCACGACTTCCAGCGGCGCACCATGGTGCGTATGCTGCACGGCCTCGGCATTGCTGACGTCCTCGAAGCCGCCAACGGCCGCGAGGCGCTGGAGATCATCCGCTCCGCACCTAAGCCGCCCGAAATCGTGCTCTCCGACCTGGACATGCCGGAGATGGACGGCATGGCCTTCATTCACCACCTGGGCGAGGCGAAATCGGGCATGGAGGTCATCATCATCAGCGCGCTGGATTCGGTGCTGCTGGGCTCGGTGGCCAAGATGGCGGATGCCTACGGCGTGCAGCTTCTCGGCGTAATCGAAAAACCCATCACGCACGCACGCCTGGTGCAGTTGCTCACCGCTCACCGCACCGCCCGCAAGGCACCGCAAGCGGTGCGGCCCGCGCCGCCGCCCATCTTCGGCTGGCAGGAGATTCGTGCCGGCATCGCCAACCGCGAGTTCGAACCCTTTTTCCAGCCCAAGATCGAGATGGCGAGCGGGCGCGTGGTCGGTGTCGAGGCGCTGGCACGCTGGCGCCACCCCACGCGCGGCATTGTCGCACCTTACGCCTTCATCCTCGAGCTTGAGCGGCACAAGGACATCGACACGCTCACCTTCCTGATGCTGGAGAAGGCCGCCCACGCCTGCCGCAACTGGCTCGCCGCAGGCTTCGATCTCACCGTTTCGGTCAACCTCTCGCTCACTTCGCTCGCCGATACTTCACTCGCCGACCGCATCATCGCCTGCGTCAAAGGCGCCGGGCTGGAGCCGAAGCGCATGATATTGGAAATCACCGAAACTGCCGCGATGACCGAGCTCGCCCCCGCGCTGGAGAATCTCACGCGCCTGCGCATGCACGGCTTCGGGCTGTCCATCGACGACTACGGCACCGGCTTCGCCAGCATGCAGCAGCTCACCCGCGTGCCTTTTACCGAGCTCAAGATCGACCAGGGCTTCATCACCGGCTGTGCGCGGAATCGCGCCGCGCACGTCATCGTCGAGGCGAGCCTCGCGCTCGCCCGCGGCCTGGGGCTCAAAGCGGTGGCCGAAGGCATCGAGACAGAAGAGGACTGGGACACGCTGAAGGCCGCGGGTTGCGACATCGCGCAGGGCTATTTCCTCGGCCGGCCGCTGGAGGAGGAGGCTTTCCTGGAATTCTGCCGGCAACGCAGGAGCGACACCTGACGCGCTGCCGCCGCCCCGCGCATCAAACCCCATTTGAACCACGAAGGACGCGAAGAAAAACCGCGGGTTGCTCCAGCAATTCAGTTAGGTAAACCCCGGCTATGCCGGGGGTCATTTAAGGGCACCTCCAAAAATTGCACTTCGACAGGCTCAGTGCGAACGGCCATTGTTGTAAATCAGCAAGTTACCCGTTCGTGCTGAGCCTGTCGAAGCATGAACGGGTAATTTTTAGAGGTGCCCTTAACTCCACACACCCGGCGGGCGAGTGTTCAACTGCCTGCAAACGCAAAAGGGCAAGCCTTCCGGCTTGCCCTTTTCGTTGGTGTGCAGAGGGCTAATCCTTGATGGCTTCCACCGGAGCGGAGATTCTCACCTCATCGCTCACGCCGGGAACGTATTTGGTCATGCCGAATTCAGAGCGTTTCAGGGTGGCGGTAATGTCCGCGCCGCAGGCAGGTTTTTTGACCATCGGGTGCGGGGCGCAGCGGAAGTTGCTCACGGTGAGCGTCAGCGGCTTGGTCACGCCGAGCAGGGTGAAGCTGCCTTCTGCGGCCACCACCTTGTCGCCGTCGAACACCAGCCTGTCCGAGGTGAAGCGCATGGTCGGGAATTGCGCGACATTGAAGAATTCATCCGATTTCATGTGCTCGTCCCACTTGTCGAGCCCCATGTCGAGCGAAGCAGTTTCGATCACCAGTTCCACGCTGCCCTTTTTCGCGGCGCTGTCGAGGGTGATCTTGCCGCTGGATTTGTTGAAGCGGCCGCGCTGGGTGGAGAAGCCCATATGGTTGACCTCGAACACCGGCCAGGTGTGGCGCGAATCGATGGTGTAGTTATCGGCGGCACAGGCGGGCGCGGCGAGCAGGCTGGCGAGGAGGATTGCGAGAAGTTTGTTCATGGTATTTTCCTTTCTAGGCTGGTTATTTGTTTGCAACGGTGAAGTGGAAACGGATCTGCACCTCGTCGGCGACCGTATCGGTGTCGCTCCAGATACCCGAACCGATGCCGTAATCGAGGCGCTTGAGCGGGAACATGCCGTCGATGACCAAAGTATCGGCACTCTGTCTGAGCGTGAAGGGTGCCCTGATGTCCAGTGTCCTGCCCTTGAGGGTCATCTTGCCGAGCGCCTCATAACGTCCCTTGCCCGACTGTTTGACGCTGCCGGAGACGAAGCTGGCAGTGGGGTGGTTCCTGGTGTCGAACCATGCCTTGCCCGCGACTTCCACATCGGCTTCGGCATTGCCGGTGTCGATGCTGGCGAGGTCGATGTCGATGCGCGCCGTGCCGGCTTCGGGCCTGGCCGGGTCCACCGCGATACGCGCGGTGAATTTCCTGAAGCTGCCTTCCACCGGCACGCCCATCTGTTTCGAAACGAAGGTGATGCTGCTTTGCTGCGGACGCAGCACGGTGAACTCCGCACCCCATGCCAGCGGGGCGGCGAGCAGCAGCGGGACTATCATGAAAAATGCAGTTGAAACCCGTAGGAGCGCGCCCTGCGCGCGATTCATCTGGTTGCGCGCAGGGCGCGCTCCTACAGGGGGGGCACCCAGAAGGTGAGTGGCATCAAAGATACAAGAATCAATCATTACGCGGACTCGCAAGAAATACAAACGGCTCGGGATAACCAACAGATATTTCATGTGCCCCTCCCGAGAAGCGGGATCATGCGCGCCAGCACTCCGTCGCGTTCGATGAAATGGTGTTTGAGCGCGGCGCCGATATGGGCGAGCACCGCGCCGAGCATGATGAAATTGAGGCCTTCATGCACTTCCTTGAGCAAGTCGCCCAGTTCCTTGTTCTTGCTCACCAGGTCGGGCAGCGGCAGCACGCCGAACCACACGGTCTGGACGCCCTTGGCGGAGCTCATCAGCCAGCCGCTCAGCGGCACGACGAAGAGCAGCGCGTACAGCAGGGTGTGCACGGTATCGGCGGCAAGCTTTTCCCAGCGCGGCATGCTGCCGGGCAATGGCGGCGGACGGTGGGTGAAGCGCCACAGGATGCGCAGCACGGCCAGCAGGAAGATGCTGACGCCGATCCACTTGTGGTAGCTGTACAGCCGGAGCTTGTCCGGCGAGAGCGGCAGGTCGTGCATATACACGCCGAGCGGGAAGGCGGCGAGGATCAGCAGGGCGATTACCCAGTGCAGGGTGATGGCGGTGCGGGTGTAGTGATCGGTCATGGCGGCTTGATACCGGAGATCAAAGCTCGCTGTGTGTCCCATCGCAGAACGGCTGGCCCTTGGTAGCCCGGCAACCGCAGAGGTACTGGGTCTCCTTTTCGGTGACGGTGAATCTTACCGGATTGATACCTGTTCCCTCATGGGCGCCATCGCAGAACGGCTGGCTCTTCGACAGGCCGCACGCGCACCAGTAGTGGTCGCCGGCTTCGAGTTCGACTGCATAGGGACTTTTTTGTGTGCATACAGGCTGGGTCATGATTTTCCTTTCAGGGTGGTTGTGGGTGATTCATTTGATGCGGAGAGTGCTGTGCGCAGACGCTGCAGTTCGGCTTCCATGGCGCCCAGGTCCGCCTGCGAGAAGGAGGCGAAAGACTGCTCCATATGTTCCAGATGGGCCGGGAACACTTTGGCGAAAAGTACCTCCCCCTTGCGCGTCAGTTGCACGATCTGGCTGCGCCCGTCGCTGGCCGAAGCGATGCGCCGTACCAGGCCCTTGGCCTCCAGGCGATCCACCACGCCGGTGAGCGTGCCCTTGGTGATCAGGGTTTTCTCGCCCAGCTCCTTGAAATTCATGCCGTCCGTGTTGCCCAGCGTGGCAACGATGTCGAACTGCGACGGGGTCAGGCCAAGGGTGCGGATGTGGGTCGCCGAACAGGTCTCGAACGCCTGGTAGGCTCGGGCAAGTTCGCGCAACACCGGTATGAAAGATTTTTGCGGCATGGCTGCTCAATAAGTTCTAGTTAGGACATTGTAAGTTCTAGTTAGAACTAATGTCAAGCAGGTGATGGCAACTTATTTTTCCGCAGCCCGTAGCGTGCGCTGCGCGCACGTCATAATTCAGGAATCGTGCGCGCAGCGCACGCTACACTGGCTGAAAACAAGCCTTCCGTTCGTGGTGAACCTGTCGAACCATGAGCAGAAGGCAATGTGCAATCAACAAATTGCAAAGCTCACCCTTCGACAGGCTGATGAAACAACTAGCCATTCGACTAGGCTGCCAAAAGACGACAGCCAAGTCGCTGGTTATCAGGGTGAACGGACTTATTCAGTGTTTCTCTATATGAAACTTCCTTGCGGTTTTGCTTTCCAATCGCGCGCTTGAAAAAAATGGCAATACCACCATGTAGCGTGGCTGAGAGGCAAGCAGTGTTAAACTGCGCGCCGTATTTGTACTATTGATGACGGAGGCGAAAAAATGAAACGGATTTTCCTGTTTATCCTGACCAACCTGGCGGTGCTGTTCGTGATCAACATCACGCTGCGCCTGCTCGGCGTGGACCGCTGGCTGGATGAATCCGGCAGCATCAACTTCTCCGCGCTGCTGGTGATGTCTGCCGTGATCGGTTTTGCCGGTTCGCTGATTTCGCTGGCGATGTCCAAATGGTCGGCCAAGCGCATGGTCGGCGCGCAGGTCATCGAGAACCCGATCGATCCGACCGAGCGCTGGCTGGTGGATACCGTGCGCCGGCAGGCGGACGCGGCGGGCATCGGCATGCCGGAAGTGGCGATCTATGACGCGCCGGACGTGAATGCGTTCGCCACCGGATGGAACCGCAACGACGCGCTGGTGGCGGTGAGCACCGGGTTGTTGCACAGCATGAGCCGCGACGAAGCCGAGGCGGTGCTGGCGCATGAGATCAGCCACGTCGCCAACGGCGACATGGTGACGCTGGCGCTGATCCAGGGCGTGGTGAATACCTTCGTGATCTTCTTCGCCAAGCTGTTCGGCTATTTCGTCGACCGCGTGCTGCTCAAGAACGACGGGCGCAACGGCCACGGCATCGGCATGATTGCCGCGGAACTGGTCGCACAACTGGTGCTGGGCATCCTGGCCAGCATGATCGTCATGTGGTTCTCGCGCCAGCGCGAATTCCGCGCCGACGCGGGCGGCGCCAACCTGGCGGGGCGCGGAAAGATGATCGCCGCGCTGGAACGCCTGAAAATCAACCACGAACAGGCAACCTTGCCGGAACAGATGGCCGCATTCGGCATTTCCGGCGGAAAGAGTTTCGCCAAGCTGTTCATGACCCATCCACCGCTGGACGAACGGATAGAGGCGTTGCGCTCCGCTTATTAAGCGGAGCAACAAAAAAGGCCTGCGTGATGCAGGCCTTTTTCATTTTCTTCGGCGGCGCCTATTGCGGCCCCAGCACGCGCAGCAGTTCGTCCAGCGTGGTCAGCCCCTGATTGACCTTGTCCCGCCCATCCTCGATCAATGATGCGGTGCCAACCTGTTGCGCAAGGCTGGTGATATCCAGAATGGTGGCGCCGCTGGCAATGAGATGGCGCATCTGGTCATTTAAAATTAGCACCTCGTACAGGCCGATGCGTCCCTTGTAGCCGCTGTCATGGCAATGGCTGCAACCCTTGCCCTTATAGGCGGTGATGTTCCCCTGGCTGAACAGCGGCCCCAGTCTTGCCAGCAGGGCGGGTGAGGGGGTGTCCGCCTCGCGGCAGTGCTCGCAGATTTTGCGCACCAGCCGTTGCGCAATGATGCCTTCCAGCGCCGTGGCAATGACATAAGGCTTCAATCCGAGGTCCAGCAGGCGGGAGATCGTCGCTACCGCCGAGTTGGTATGCAGCGTCGAAAACACCAGGTGTCCCGTCAGTGCGGCATGAAACGCCACCTCCGCCGTTTCGAAGTCGCGTATCTCACCCAGCAGGATCACGTCCGGATCCTGGCGCAGGATGGAACGCAGCACCATCGGGAACGTCAGGCCGATCTTTTCCTTGATCAGCACCTGACCGGCCTGATCCATATAGTATTCCACCGGGTCTTCGATCGTGACGTAGTTTCTGGTAGGCGTGGCATTGTGCTGCAGCAGCGCGTAAAGCGTCGTGGTCTTGCCGCTGCCGGTGGGGCCCGTGGTCAAAATGAGTCCCTGCGGCTTGTCCACCATGTTCAGCACCTTGGCGAGGTCGGTCCCGGAAAATCCCATGCCGTCCACAGCCACGATGGCCGAGTTGCGGTCGAGAATGCGCATCACCACCTTTTCCCCGTTGATGGTGGGCAGGGTGGAGATGCGCAGATCGACGATGCGCATCGGCGTTTTTACGGTGATGCGCCCATCCTGCGGGCGCCGCCGCTCGCTGATGTCCAGTTCCGCCATCACCTTGAGGCGCGACACCAGCGACTGGTGCAATTGATGCGGGATCTGGATCTTGTCCATCAGCACCCCGTCGATGCGGTAACGCACCATCACGCTCTTGGTGCGCGGCTGGATATGGATGTCGCTCGCGCCGAGCCGCACCGCCTCGAGCATCACCGCGTTGACCAGGCGGATGGCGGGCGGTTCGTTGGTGTCGCGCAGCAGGTCTTCCAGCGACTCGTTGTCCTCGTCCTCGATGACGACCTCGATACCCTCGTAGGGGTCGGCGCTGGCGACCAGCGTTTCCAGTTCCTTGAAATCGACTTCCTCGTCGCTGCCGTACAGCTCCGCCAGTTTCGCCTTGATGCTCGCCACGCTCGCCATGACCGGCTGTATCTCCAGCCCGGAGACGAAGCGCAGGTCGTCGAGCAGGCCCATGTCCAGCGGATCGGCCAATGCCAGCAGCAAACGCTTTCCTTCGAGGCGCAGCGGCACGACCAGTTGGCGTTCGCAGAAACTGCGCGGGATCAGCGAGGCGACCGCCGCATCGACCTGGAATTCCGCCAGCGAGACTTCCTCGACCAGCAATTCCTTGCGCAGGATATCGCGGATGGCTTTTTCGGATACCCAGTCGCGCTCCAGCAACAACTTGATGATGGGCTCCTTCTTCTGCTGTTGCTGCCGGTAGAGCTCCTGCACCTGCTGGCTGCTCAACAGGTTCTTCTTGTTGAGCATGATGGCGAGCTGGCTGCGGTTGCTGACCGTCAGCTTGGCGAGCGCGTTGATCTCCTTGGATTTCTGCGCGTTGTCCTGCTGCAGCAACCTGTTCTTCTGGATGAGATCGTATTGCTCCAGCGCCAGCGCGACGGTCACGCGCAGATCGTCGTCGTTCCAGGGCTTGAGGATGAACTTGTACACCGCGCCTTCATTGATGGCGCCCATCACCGCGCCGGTGTCGGCATGGCCGGTCAGCATGATGCGGATGATCTCCGGCTTGATCGCCTTGGCCTGCTTCAGCAGTTCGGCGCCGCTCATGCCGGGCATCATGTAATCGGAGATCATCAGGTGGAACGGTTCCTTGCGCAGCAGTTCCAGCGCTTCATGCCCGCCGGATGCCGTGACCACTGCATAGTTCTCCTGGCGGAACACGCGCTTCAATGCATTGAGGACGTTCGGCTCATCATCCACCAGCAGGATGCGGTAAACGGTATTGACGGGGCGATCGGCCGCAGGACTTTCTGCGGATGCGGCTCCGGTAAACAGCGATGCGTAATTGGAAACGGCCATGTTACGGGTTCCTCCGGTCGATCGGTAAATGGATGGTAAAGGTCGTGCCTGCATCGAGTTATGTAGGTCGGGTTAGGCGCGGTTTTTTGCGCCGTAACCCGACGTTTTGTGCCAGATCACGTCGGGTTACGCGATAAAGCCGCTAACCCGACCTACAGGTATTCTATCGGGCTGAAGCCCGACCTACGGCCATGATGCAAAGCCGACACTACAATAAACTACGCCTTATCGAGCGGCAAATATATCGTGAATGTCGTACCCGCGCCCGCTTTACTTTCGACCTCAATATGCCCGCCATGCGAGACAACGATATCGCGGCTCACCGTCAGCCCCAGGCCGGTGCCGGAACCCACATCGCGGGTGGTGAAGAACGGGTCGAAGATGCGCGGCAATATCTCGGGCGGGATGCCGCATCCGCTATCCGAGAAGCGGATGACGATCTGGCCGTCCTCGACGCCGCTCCGGATGCGGATCTCGCCGCGTTCCTTCATCGCCTGCGCCGCGTTGAGCAGCAGGTTGAGGAATACCTGGCTCAGGTGTCCCGCCTTGCAGCGCAGCGGCGGCAACTCGCCAAGCGCCAGTTTCAGGTCGGCGCGGCTGTTGATCTGGTGGGCGGCCACATTGCAGGCGGAACGGATGCAGTCGTTGAGATCGACGACCTCTTCCTCGGCCTGGTCCACATTGGAGAAACCCTTGAGATCGGACACGATGCGTGCCACGCGGTCGGCGCCGTCCACACTCTCCTGCAACAGCGACGGAAAATCTTCCAGCACGAAATCGAGGTCGGCGGCCTGCCATGCGCCGAGCAGCGCGGCATTGCCGCCGGACTTGACCTGCCCGGCCACACTCCGGAATTTCTCCACATAGGATTGCGCCGTGCCCAGGTTGCTGCGGATGAAGCCGATCGGATTGTTGATCTCATGCGCCACGCCTGCCGCCAGTTGCCCGACCGAAGCCAGCTTCTCTGCCTGGTAGAGCTGGCGGTGGGCGGATGCGATGGTGTTCACCTGCTCCCTGACACGCTCCTCGAGATTCTCCGCCAGTGCCCTGTAGCGCGCCTCGGATTCCGCGAGGGCCGCATGCCTGCGCTGCAATTCTTCATAGTCCGCCTTCACCACTTCGATATGCATCTCCGATGCCATGAAGTAGCGCGCGCCGGATCGCATGAACAGCTCCAGCAGGTTCGCAGCGGCGCGCACCCGCGCCTCATCCGCCGCCGCTGTCTCGAGATAGCCGGCGGTTTCCAGGTCGTGAACCAGCGGCAGACGTCTCGCGTTTTCCGCGAGGGGCGGGGCGTCGCCCATCACCCAGGCGCCATCGGCGGACACGATCCGCGCCGGCCCGCCCAGCAATACGGTCAGCGCGGCAGACAGCCTGTCCGGCGGGATGCCGGAAAGCAGCTCGCGCAGGCTCAGCGTGCTGTCATAACCTCTAGCGTGGATTTCCAAGCTGCTCTCCCACTGCGGCGTCGATAAACGCCTTTGCGTCGGTGCCGTGCTTCTCGCTCAAGGAGAAGTTCCTGTCCAGAAGCGGATAGACCGCTTCCAGCAGCTTGACGAAGGTCTCGCGCACGCCCGTTCCTGTGAGCGCGGAGGCCATCACCAGCGGCCAGGGCGCGGCCGACCAGCGCCCGTGTATCTCTTCTTCGGACAGCACATTCGGTAGATCGCGCTTGTTGAACTGCACCACGATGGGCAGCGTGCCGAAATCCAGCCCGACGCGGCGCGCGTTGTCCTCCAGATTCTGGAACGATTCGGAATTGTTGATGCCCTGCGAACGCTGCGAGTCCGCCACAAACACCACGCCATCGGCGCGCGACAAGACCGCCTTGCGGGTTGCGTCATGCACCACCTGCCCGGGAACTGTATAGAGCTTGAACTTGACCAGCCAGCCGGAAGGGGTGCGGAAACCCAAGGGCAGCAGGTCAAAAAACAGCGTGCGGTCGTTCTGCGTTTCCAGCGTCATGATCTCGCCCTTCAAATCCGGGGACAGCAGGTCATGCAGGCGCATCAGGTTGGTGGTCTTGCCGCTCATGGCCGGACCGTAATAGACCAGCTTGATGGTCAGGCTGCGTTTTGCTTCGTCGATATCTGCCATGGTTGATCCTGATCAGAATAGCCGGCCCGGATAGCCTTCGTTCATGGGTTCATGACGGGGAATCACGTTTTAGGAGCCGCCACGTAAATCACCAGTTTCCTGCCACTGCGCTCAAAGAACTGGATTTCCTCGATCCTTCCCTCGGTCAGTACCGTGCCCTTCGGAAGCAGCAACAACCCGTCCTGCGCCACCATGTCCCGCGACAACTCCATGCCGGGGAGGAGCTCGTGCGAGCCCAGCACCAGTTCCGTTTCCCCCTTGGCATGTATGCCATTCTTCAGGAAGGCCGCCACCACCGCCGGATCGTAGCGCTTCCCGGCGTTGTCCCGGATGAACGCGAGCGCATCGGCCCGATTCAGGCGCCGGGTCAGCAGCGTGCCGGTCTGGGCCGCCTCATAGTCGCTGACGACGGTCAGGATGCGTGCGCCCAGCGGTATTTCCAGCCCGGCTAATCTGTCCGGGTAGCCCGTTCCGTCGAAATGCTCACGGTGTGCGCGAATCAGTTGCGCCGCGCCATGCAGTTGCTCCAGCGCCATCAGCGCCATCTGCCCATTGACCGGGGATTTCACGACCTCGGAGCGCTCCTTGGGGGTCAGAGTCGTGAACGGCTTCTCCAGCAGGTAATCCGGCAGGCCGATCTTTCCGATGTCGAGCAGCAGGCCGGCGACGAACACATCCTGCACTTCTACAGGACCCATCCCCATATGCTGCGCGAGCGACCTGGCCATTTCGGCGACACGGGATGCATGCCCTCTCATCCTTTCGTTGCGCATCTCGATCAGGTTGGAGAAGACGCGAATCGAGGTGATGAAGCTCTTCTTCAGCTTCTCGTGCGCAACTTCCAGGAAGCCCATCGTCTGGCGCACTTCCTCGGTACGTGCCTTGACCCGTTCTTCCAGATTGGCGTTCAGCTCCTTCAGTTCTTCGTTCTGCCTGCGCGCCAATTCTTCCAGGCGCTGTTTTTCCTGCTCCAGCATCTTCTGCTGCAAGGCATGTTTGACGATCAGGGTAACATCGTTGTCTTCCCAGGGCTTGGAGATGTAGCGGTAGATCTGCCCCCTGTTGATGGCCTCGATGGTCGCGCCGATCTCGGCATAGCCGGTCAGCAGGATGCGCACCGTCTCCGGCCATTTTTCCCTGACTCTTTCCAGGAATTGCGCGCCGTTCATCTCCGGCATGCGCATGTCGGAGATCACCAGGTCGACGCTTTCGCGCGCCATGATTTCCAGCCCCTGCGCGCCGCTCTCCGCCGTAAGGATGCGGTAGCCTTGCGGACGGAACAGCCGCTTCAGCGACGCAAGGATGTTGGCCTCATCGTCAACGAACAGCAGGGTTGCCTGCGCTTCCTGTGCCGTTGTGCCCTGTGATTCAGTCATGCGCGTATCCACCCCTCGAATAGACTTTCATTTGTTCTCTTCCGCCGGTTCATGCCTGCTCACCCTGCGGCTGTTTCACCGGCAGCCACACCCTGAAGGTCGTGCCCTTGCCGGGTTCGCTCTCGACCTTGATGCGCCCGTGATGCTTCTGGATGATGCCATAGGACAGCGACAGGCCCAACCCTGTCCCCTTGCCGACCGGCTTGGTGGTGAAGAACGGAATGAAGATCTTCTTGAGATGCTCCGGCGCGATGCCCTTGCCGGTGTCCGCCACTTCCACCCATACCCCATCTCCCTGCTGGCCGGTGCGCACGGTGATCGTGCCGCGTTCCTCGATGGCGTGGGCGGCGTTCACCAACAGGTTCATGAACACCTGGTTGAGCTGCGAGGACAGGCACTCCACCTCCGGGATGTCGCCGTATTCCCTGACCACGTTCGCCTTGTACTTGATCTCGTTGTGGACGATGTTCAGCGTGCTGTCCAGCCCGTTGTGCAGGTCGGCGAAATGCCATTCTTCCGAGACGTCCACATGGGAGAAATCCTTGAGGCTCTGCACGATCTTCTTGACGCGCGTGATGCCGTCCTTCGACTCGTTCATCAGCGCGCGCAGGTCATCCTTGAGGAACCTGATGTCCAGTTTCTCGCGCGCCGCCCTGAGCCTTGCGCGCACCGCTTCGTCGGCGATCGCGCCTTCGGCCTGCTCGTATTGCCCGATCATGCCGAAGGCGTCCTGTACGTATTTCTCCAGCGTGCCGAGGTTGGAATACACATAGCCGATGGGGTTGTTGATCTCGTGCGCCACGCCGGCCGCGAGCTGCCCGATCGAGGACATCTTGTCGGCTTGCATCAGGTGGTCCTGCGCATCCTTCAGTTCCGTGTGGCTCTGCCGCAAGGCCTCCTCTGCCTGTTCGCGCGCCGCGAGCATGGCATTGAAGCCGTCCGCCATTTCGTTGAAGCTATCTCCGATCTGGCCGAGTTCGTCGCGCGTGCCGAGGCTGATGCGCGCGTCCAGGTTGCCGTTGGCGATAGCGCGCGCAGAGTGGGCGAGTGAGCGGACGTTATCGACAATGGAATAGTAGATGCCTATCACGAAATAGGTCACGATCATCAGCAGCAGCATCGCAACACCAACGCTGGCGTACAGCGTGTTTTCAGCCCGCGCGATGCGCTCCTTGAGCAGCGCTCCGGTGGTCGGCAGCAGCGATTCGTACATTTGCAGATAGCTGTTGTTTATTGCCAGGGTGGTTTTCTCATAATAATCCTCGGGGGGCGTGGCGAAACGTTTGTCCAGGAGATCGGCTTCCACGATGCCGACAACCTGCCGCACCGAGTCTGCAATTTCCCTGGAGGATGACGAGAGTTTGCCCTGTATCGCCCGGTTATGCTGGCCGGTCTTCCTGAAGCTGATCTCGAGGGCGGCGAGCGCATCGTCGATGACGCCTATTATTTTATACAGGCGGATTTTCTGCTGATCGGTGAGCTGTTTGCTGCCCAGAATGCTGACGCCGTAGGCGCGGAGCTGCCCGATATGCTCAAGCATATCCGGCAGCTTGTTGATGGTGGTGTCTATCAGGTAGTAGGTGTCGATCTGCGGATCCGTCAGCGCGTATTCATCGGCGATAACGCCGCCGAAAGACAATAATTGCTCGATCACGCGGCTATGTGCGGCAAAGTTGTCGGCCGCCGCCATGCCGGGTTCTTCTTTTCTCAGGCGCTCCCAGTTCGTCCTGATGTTCTGCCAGTCTTCTCTTTTCCTCATGCCGGGAGGCAGATTTTCCTCCAGTGCCTTGAAAGCGCTGTCGGCTTTCCTGTCCACCTCTTCATAATCATCCCCCATGCCCATGTGGTTATTGAGGAACGCAGCCCGGCGGCCGCGGCGGTTCTGTATGGCCTGGATGGCCATGGGAATCGGCTTGGTCTGCGCGATGCCTTTCAGATTAAGCTGCGCAAGCTTGATGTCCTTGTCGAAAGCTTCGTGAAGGCCATATGCCATCACCCCAAAAGCGGCCAGGGAGACCAGCGCGAGCAGCAGGAACTTTCGGGTGTAGTTCAGGCGGCTCATCAGGAGGGTGGCGGGCAGGAAGAATGTCCGTAGGAAATTGCTCATATTCATCTGGTGTCGGTTAGAAGAAATCCTTATGTATTTTCCAGCGGCTGTCTCACCGGCAGCCACACCCTGAACGTCGTGCCCTTGCCGGGTTCGCTCTCGACCTCGATGCGCCCGTGATGTTTCTGGATGATGCCATAGGACAGCGACAAGCCCAACCCCGTCCCCTTGCCGACCGGCTTGGTGGTGAAGAACGGGTCGAAGATCTTGTTGAGATGCTCGGGCGCGATGCCCTTGCCGGTGTCGGCGATTTCCACCCATACCCCGCCTTCCTGCTGGCCGGTGCGGATGGTGATCGTGCCGCGCTCCTCGATCGCATGGGCGGCGTTGACCAGCAGGTTCATAAACACCTGGTTGAGCTGCGAGGACAGGCATTCCACTTCGGGAATATCGCCGTATTCCCTGACCACGTCCGCCTTGTACTTGATCTCATTGCTGACGATATTCAGCGTGCTGTCCAGCCCGTTGTGCAGGTCGGCAAAGTGCCATTCGTCCGAGGCATCGACATGCGAGAAATCCTTGAGGTTCTGCACGATCTTCTTGACGCGCGTGATGCCGTCCTTCGACTCGTTCATCAGCGCGCGCAGGTCTTCCTTGAGGAACCCGATGTCCAGCTTCTCGCGCGCCGCCTTGAGCCGCGCGCGCACCGCTTCATCGGCGATCGCGTTCTCGGCCTGCTCGTATTGCCCGATCATGCCGAAGGCGTCCTGTACGTATTTCTCCAGCGTGCCGAGGTTGGAATACACATAGCCGATCGGGTTGTTGATCTCGTGCGCCACGCCCGCCGCCAGTTGCCCGATCGAGGACATCTTCTCGGATTGCAGCAGCATGTTCTGCGCATCCTGCAATTGATGGTTGATCGCCTCCAGTTTCTGGTTATATTCGCGCAGTTCCTCTTCCGCCTGCTTGCGCGCGGTGATGTCTTCATAGACGCCCAGAATGCCGATGACCCGGTTGCTCCTGTCACGCAGCGGCACCTTGGAGGTGCGCAGCCAGATCATGTTGCCGTCCGGTGTCGTCTGGGGCTCTTCGTAATCCAGCCTGGGGTTGCCCGATTCCATCACGTCCCTGTCGTCGGCGCGATATAGGTCGGCCTGATCCTTCCATCCCATGTCGAAATCGGTTTTACCGCTCAGCTCGCCCGGCGTGGAGTATCCGGCATCTTGCGCGAACCGGGTGTTGCAGCCCAGATAGCGCGAATCGCGATCTTTCCAGAATATGCGGGCGGGCGTATTTTCCACGACGGAATGCAGCAAATCATGCGATTCGCGGACGGCCTCTTCCGCCTGCTTGTGTGCCGCAAGCATGGCATTGAAGCCGTCGGCCATTTCATTGAAGCTGTCGCCGATCTGGACAAGTTCGTCGCTCGAGGCGAGGCGAACCCGCTCGCTGATGTTGCCGCCGGCGAAGGTGCGGGCGGAATACGCCAGCGACTGGATGTTGTCGATAATGGAATGGTAGATGCCGATCGCGAAATAAGTCACGATCAGCAGCAGCAACAGGGCAATGCCAATACTGACGCGCAGTATCTTTTCCGCCTGCGCAATGCGTGTCTTGATAAGCGCTTCGGTCGTTGGCAGCAGGGATTCATACATCTGGGCATAGCTCTTGTCTATCGCCGAGGTGGTTATTGCGAAAAAATCCTCGGGAGACAGGGTGAAATGTCCGGTGAGAATGTCGGATTCCATGGCGCCGATAACCTGCTGCGCCGAATCGGCAACCTCCCTGGATGTCGCCGAGAGCGAACTCCGTAGCTGCGGGTTGTAGCGGCCGGTCTTCTCAAGGTTGTCATTGAATCCTGGGAGTGCATCGTCAAGCATGCCGATTATTTTGAATATGGTTATTTTCTGCTCCCCGCCAATCTGCTTCCTGGCCAGAATGCCACTGCCGTAGGCACGAAGCTGGCCAATGTGCTCCAGTGCAGCCGGTAACTTATTGATGGCGGTGTCAATCAGGTAGTACGCGTCAATCTGCGGATCCAGGGTCAGCGCATATTCATCGGCGACGGCTACCTGAAAAGCCAATAGCTTTTCGATCAGGCGGGTATGCGCGGCAAAATTGCCGGTCATCGTCATGCCGAGCCCTTTTTTTTGCAGGTGTTCCCAGTTTGTCTTGATGTTGCGCCAGCCTTCGGTCGCTCTCAAGTCGGGAGGCAGCTTCCCATCCACCGCATCGAAAGCCTGGGTGGTTTCTCTTTCCTTGGCAGCGCGCCTATCCCGCATGGCCTCGCTGCTGTTGCTGAGAAGCGCAGCCGAAAATCCACGGTGTCGCTGGATGGACTGCACGGTTAGGGAAATCGGCTCGATCAGCGCGAGTCCTTCCAGTTCACGCTCTGAAGTGCGTATCTCCTCATTAAGAGAGGCATAGAGACTGTATGTCACCATTGCGAACGCAACCACGGACATCAGCGCCAGCAGCGTGAATTTGCGGGTATAGCCCAAGCGGTTCATCAGGGCGATGGCCGGGGTGAATAGTGATTTCATGTTATGGCCTAGATGGGAAAGTCCTGTACGCCGGGCAGCAATGCGCTGTCTTCGGTCGGGCCGGGCGGAGGATTATCGGTGTGCTTCACCGGCAGCCACACCCTGAACGTCGTGCCCTTGCCGGGTTCGCTCTCGACCTCGATACGCCCGTGATGCTTCTGGATGATGCCATAGGACAGCGACAAGCCCAACCCCGTCCCCTTGCCGACCGGCTTGGTGGTGAAGAACGGGTCGAAGATCTTCTTGAGATGCTCGGGCGCGATGCCCTTGCCGGTGTCCGCCACTTCCACCCAGACTTCATCACCCTTGCTGCCGGTGCGCACCGTGATTGTGCCGCGTTCCTCTATCGCATGCGCGGCGTTGACCAGCAGGTTCATGAATACCTGGTTGAGCTGCGAGGACAGGCACTCCACCTCCGGGATGTCGCCGTATTCCCTGACCACGTCCGCCTTGTACTTGATCTCGTTGCTGACGATGTTCAGCGTGCTGTCCAGCCCGTTATGCAGATCGGCGAAATGCCATTCGTCCGAGGCATCGACATGGGAGAAATCCTTGAGGTTCTGCACGATCTTCTTGACGCGCGTGATGCCGTCCTTCGATTCATTCATCAATGCGCGCAGGTCTTCCTTGAGGAACTCGATGTCCAGCTTTTCCCGCGCCGCCTTGAGCCGCGCCCGTACCGCTTCGTTACCGATCGCGTTCTCGGCCTGCTCGTATTGCTCGATCATGCCAAAGGCATCCTGCACGTATTTCTCCAGCGTGCCGAGGTTGGAATACACATAGCCGATCGGGTTGTTGATCTCGTGCGCCACACCCGCCGCCAGTTGGCCGATCGATGCCATCTTCTCCGATTGCAGCATGAGGTTGTGCGTATCTTCCAGTTTTGCGTTCAGCTTCTGCATCTCCACGTATCGCTTGCGTTGCTCTTCATAGGCTGCTTTGCGCCCGTTGATGTTCCGGACAATTGCAACCAGCGCGCCTTTTTCGCCGTTATTCCGCTCTATCCGCAAGGACAGTTCAACAGGGAGCTCGCTGCCATCCTTGCGTCTCCATGTTGTATTCAGGCTGATGCTTTCCCTTTCTCGCGCATGCAACGATTCGATCAGGTCGCCGGTTAGTAGATAGGGCATCAACAGCTCGATTTTTGCCGAATCCATTTGCAGCAATTCGCCCTGGGTGAAGCCCAATTCGTTTGCGACGCTCTGGTTCAGGTAAAGCGGGTGGAATGTGTCCGGGTCGAGGATGAATACCATTTCCTGCGTATGGTCGAGCACCTCCTTGAATTGCCGCAACTCTTCGTATCGCCGCCTTTGGTCGATGAGCAACTGCATGTTGATCAATACCAGGCTGACCATGTTCAGTATGGCTGAGCCCTGCTTTAAGTCGGCTTCGGTAAATGGCGACATGTCATCGGGGCGGTTCATGCTGACCACCCCGCTGATGGAGCGGCTCACGCTGATGCCGCCGATGGTGCGGTTTTCGATTTTCAACGGCCAGCAAATGGCCGAGCTGGTTGCCAGTCTGCCGCCTTCCTTGCACTGTAACTGAAAGCGCGGGTCACTGGAAACATCGCCGTTCAGCAACAGCGCATCGCCTTTCTGCACCACCCAACCGAGCACGCCATCGCCCATATTCACCCGCTTGCCGATTACACCGTCCGGCAAGTCGATGCCGGCAACGATGGTCAAATTGCCATTGCTATGGTCCAGCAATGCAAGGGAGCCGCTTTTGGCATTAAAACCGGCCACTATATGCTCCAGAATCTGCTGGTAAATACCCGCAGTATCCTCCCGCGCCTGTGCCGCGTTCTGGCCGAGGAGATACAGGTCGTAAATCCAGGAAAGCTTGCCTATCTCTAATGACACATATTCTCCTTTTACCCTACGTTGCCAGCATCAGATTGGCCCCGGCGTCGAGCTGATCCGGTTCCGGCAGGCAAGCCTCGATGCGTTCCCAGCTTATCTTCAAATGGCCGCGCAGCATCGCCGGCAACCGCGCCATCAACTCCTCGCCGCGCAGCCCGCTTTCGAGCAGCGCCGCCGCGTGCACCATGCCGGTAACCGGCTCGAACGGTTCATGCTCCGGCGTGCGCCAGTAACGGATGGCGTGTTCTATTTCCGGCGGGAAATTCCAGCGCCTGGCCATTTCGGCACCGATCAGCGCATGGTCGCAGCCAAGTTCGGATTGTTCGATCCCGATGAGGTCCAGCCCCGCAGCTTTCTGCCGTTCCAGCATGCCGGCAAACTGTTCCGGGATGCAGATATCCAGCACCAGTTCGCCGATATCGTAAAACATGCCTGCGGTGAAGGCCGTTTGCTGATCCTGCCGCAGGCATTGCGCCAGCGCCTTGGCGTAACCCGCCACGCGGAAGCTGCGCTTCCAGAATGCGGTGCGGTCGAACAGGCCGTGCGCAGCCGGCGGGAAGGCATGCACGAAACCGGCTGACAATGCCAGCGAACGCACACTGTTGATGCCGATCACCGTCACCGCATCCTGCACCGAACCGACCTTGCGCGGCAAGCCGTAAAACGTGGAGTTCGCCACGCGCAGCACCTTGGCGCTCAGGCCCTGATCCTGCGCAATCTTGCGCGCCAATGCGGCGCTGTCCAGATCGGGGTTCCTGAAGCTGGCGATCACCTCCTGCACCACTGCTGGTATCGCAGGCAGTTGATGCAGCCTGGCAAGAATTTCGTCTTTGGTCGTTACGGCAGGCATCGCTATTCTTTTCGTCCTGATGATAAAAACAGTTAAGGAGACAGGAATTTACTTTACTAAGGAAACGCTGAACAAGTCTTCCGTTCGTGGTGAGCCTGTCGAACCATGAACGGGAGACGGTGTGCAATCAATAAGTTTCAAAGCCCACCCTTCGACAGGCTCAGGGCGAACGAGCTTATTCAGTGTTCCCCTAAAATACCGCACATAAGTTTCGTCACATAAAATCAAAAACCGACCCACCCCCACCCTGACCCTCCCCCTGAAGGGGAGGGAACATGGCCCCTCCCCCTTCAAGGGAAAGGCTGGGAGTGGGATGGGGTGAATATTGGAGATGGATTAACGGCATTCTAGGAATTTCCAACTCCCTATGGGGTTCAATGATGGTCGGGCACACAGGCCAGGATCACACCCTTCGACAGGGAAAATTCTCCCGTGGCATTGCACCAGCAGCTAAATTTCCGGCCATCCGCAAGGCACAGCTTTTTGCCTTCCTCTTGGGGATGCATCTCGCCTGAAATGCCGCTCAACAATTCTGCCGGGATGATTTCATCCGCCGCTTCGCCCAGCAGCATCCGTCCGCCTGCGCCGAACAGTTGGTGCGCCATTTGATTTGCAATGGCGATCATGCCGTCCTCCCCGAGGCCGACTACCGCCACCGGCAAATGTTCCAGCACTTCCTGCGATACCCGCAGCACATTCAGGCTGCGCATGGCTTCACCGCTTTTTTTCTCCATGCGTTCTTCCAGCTCCAGGTTGGCACGCTGTAATTTCTCGTTCGTCTCCCGGATTTCCCGGTTCAGCCGGGCGTTTTCCATTTTCAGTTCATAACGGTGGAAGGCCTCATCCACATTGGCGCGCAGCAGGTCGTCCTCCCATGGCTTGGTAAGGAATTTGTAGATGGCGCCGCGGTTGATGGCGTCCGTCACCGAATTAAGTTCGGTATAACCGCTCAGCATGATGCGCACGGTATCCGGATAAAGCTCCTTTACCTGGCTCAGAAATTCCGCACCGGTCATCCCCGGCATGCGCTGGTCGGAAATGATCACGCCGACCTCGTTCTGCGCCAGCAATTCCAGACCCTGCATGCCGCTGTTGGCTCTCAGTATCCGGTAGCCATCGCGGCGCAGCAGCCGCACCAGGGCGGAAACGATATTCTCTTCGTCGTCAACCAGCAATAGCGTGCGTTCCATCATGCCCCCCAAACCAGATTCATGCCTTCACCGTTTTGCAGCAGTTGCGTCATTTTTTCAGCGGGAACCGGCCGGCTGAATAAATAGCCTTGCACTTCATCGCATTTCATTTTCCGCAGGCAGTCAAGCTGCTCCGTGGTTTCCACTCCTTCCGCAATGACCTTCAGATCAAGGCTGCGCCCCAGGGCGACGATGGCAGCCACGATTTTCGCATCATCGCCGCCATTTGCGAGATCGCGCACGAAGGATTGGTCGATTTTGAGGCTGCTTATCGGCAGGCGCTTCAAATAGCTCATGCTTGAATAGCCGGTGCCGAAATCGTCAATGGAAAATTTCACCCCCTTTTCATGCAGCGCATCCAATGTGGCAATTGTCCGGTCCGCGTTGTTCATGAGCAGGCTTTCGGTCAGCTCCAGTTCTATCGTCCCCAATTCCGGCTTCAGATGGTTTTCCTTCAGGATGCCGAGAACCATGCCGGCAAAATCCGCTTGCCTGAATTGCAGCATCGACAGGTTGACTGCGATGCCGATGCCCTGCAAACCGGCAGCCTGCCACGCATGCACCTGTTTGCAGGCTGTACGCAGGACCCATTCCCCGACCGGCAGGATGAGCCCGGTTTCTTCCAGCAACGGGATGAACTCGGCGGGCGGCACCAGGCCGCGCTCCGCGCTTTGCCAGCGCAACAGCGCCTCCATGCCGGTGATCTTGCCGTCGGCAAGATCAATCTTGGGCTGGTAATGAAGCCTGAATTCTTCGTGTTCCAGTGCCCGGCGCAGCTCGGTTTCCAGCGTCAAACGCTGCCATGCCGTGGCATTCATTTGCGCGGCATAATACTGAAAGTTGTTGCGTCCCTCGCGCTTGGCATGATGCAGCGCCGCATCCGCATTCCTGGCCAGCGTGGCTGCATTCACCCCGTCGAACGGATAGATGCTGATCCCGATGCTGGCCGTGACAAAAACTTCCCTGCCGCTTACAAGGATGGGATTGCGCGCAAATGAATCGAGAATCTTCTGCGCGATCTCTCCGGCATGGTGGGCGGCCTTCACGCCGGTCAGCACGAAACAAAAATCGTCCCCGCCCGTGCGTGCCGCGGTATCGCCCGCGCGCACATGGCTTTTCAGCCTTTCTGCCGCCGCCTGGAGCAACTGGTCTCCCACGGGGTGGCCGAATGAGTCATTGACCTGCTTGAAGCGGTCCAGATTGACGGACATGGCCGCCACCAGGCGATTGTCGCGCTGGGCATGCGCCAGTTCCTGGGTCAGGCGATCGAGGAACAACTGGCGATTGGGCAGGCCGGTCAGTGTGTCGTAATAGGTGACGCGTTCGATCTGATCGTCTTTTCGCTCTACCAGCGTCGCCAGCTCCCCGTTCAGGCGCGCCAGCGTTTCGTTCGCGGACTGGATGTCCTCAAGCAGTCGCTCTTTCTTCTGCATCAGTTCGTGGTGCTCGAACGCCTCGATCACGTTGGCGGACAGTGTCGCGTCGTCCCACGGTTTGGTGATGAATTTGTATATCGCACCGCGGTTGATGGCATCCGTTACGGAGTCGAGGTCGGCATAACCGCTGAGTATCATGCGTACCGTTTTCGGATAAAGTTCTTTTACCCGGCTGAAGAACTCCACGCCGGTCATTCCGGGCATGCGCTGGTCGGAAATGATCACGCCGACCTCATGTTTGGACAGCAACTCCAGCCCCGCTGCGCCACTACTGGCTTTCAAAATTTTATAGTCGTTCCCGCGCAGCAGTCGCGCCAGGGCGGAGGTAATGCTTTCCTCATCGTCTACCAGCAATAACGTACGTTCCGGCATGATACCTCCATGGGTTTGGTCAACGGCAGCGGCGGGTGCCGTTTCAGGGTTCTTCAGTTCTTATGCGGGTTCATCACAAGCCGGAGCCAAATGCATCATGTCGGGTTACGCTGCGCTAACCCGACCTGCGACTGGCCTTTCAGCAACTTCTCGAATTCTTCGGCCGGCACCGGCTGCGAGAACAGGTAGCCCTGCGCGTAGTCGCAACACGCCTCGGTCAGCAGCTTGCGCTGCGCCTCCGTTTCCACCCCTTCGGCGATCACCTTGAGGCCGAGCTTGTGCGCCATGACGATGATGGCCTCGGAGAGCGCCATGTCGTCCGGGTCGGTCTCCAGGTCGCGCACGAATGACTGGTCGATCTTCAGGTAATCGATGTCGAACTTCTTCAGGTAGGACAGCGACGAATAGCCGGTGCCGAAATCGTCGATCGCCGCCTGGATGCCCGCATCGCGGAATTCGAGCAGTTTCTCGGCAACGCCGGCATCGGCATCCAGCAGCAATCCTTCGGTGATTTCGATGACCATGCCTTGGCCGGGCAACTCCAGTTCCTGCAAATAACTGAACCAGGTCTTGTACGAACTGCCGATGGCAGTGCCGAACTGGACGGGCGACACGTTCACGCTGATCTGGAATCCGGCGTTGTACAGCGTCCTCCACAGCTTAAGTTGGCGTGCCGATTCCTTGAATACCCAGTCGCCGATCCCGACGATCAGGCCGGTTTCTTCGGCCAGCGGGATGAATTCGGCAGGGCTGACCATGCCGAGTTTCGGGTGCTGCCAGCGGATCAGCGCTTCCGCCTTGATGATGCGGCTGCTGGCCAGATCCACGATGGGCTGGTAATGAATCCTGAACTGATTGGCGGCCAGCGCGCCGCGCAATTCGTTGGTGAGGCGCAGCCGCGTCTGCGCCGCCTGTTGCAGGGACTGCGTGAAATAACTGAAGCGGTTGCGCCCCGCATTCTTGGCGGCGTACATCGCCTGGTCGGCATTCTTGAGCAGGTCTTCCGCATCATCCGCGTCAACGGGATGCAGCGTGATGCCGATGCTGGCCGATATATAGGCCGTTTCGTCTCCCAGATGGAATGGTTTAGCCAGGCTTTGCAGGATGTTTTCGGCGACCCGCTCGACGCTGCCGGTGTCGTCCAGTTCCGCCAGGATGACGGTGAATTCGTCGCCGCCGAGGCGCGACACGGTGTCGGTCTCGCGCACGCAGCCGCCGATGCGGCGTGCCGCTTCCTTCAGCAGGATGTCGCCCATGCTGTGTCCCAGCGTGTCGTTGACTTCCTTGAACTTGTCGAGATCGATGAACAACAGCGCCGTTTTCAGGCCGGCGCGATGTGCCTTCTTGATGTCCTGTGCCAGACGATCGTGGAACATGTGGCGGTTGGGCAGACCGGTCAGGGTGTCGAAATTAGCCTGGTTCCAGATCAGCTCCTCGGATTTCTTCTGTTTGGTGATGTCGCGGATGAAGCCGTTGAACTCGTGCTCGCCCGCCGTGTTGATCGCGGTGATGGACAATTCGATGGGGAATTCGTGGCCGTCGTGATGCAGCCCCAGGAACTCGACCCGCGAGTTCAGTATGTTTCCCTTGCCGGAAGCCAGGAAGGACTTCAGGCCGCGGGTGTGCGCTTCGCGGTACTGGGGCGGGATGATGGTTTCGCTCAGCGCCCGCCCGACCACTTCCTCGCGCGTCCAGCCGAAAATCTTTTGTGCCTGGCTGTTCCAGCCGGTGATGATTCCCTTGTTATCCATTTGTACCACGGCGTCCATCGCGGTCTCGATGGTGGCGCGCAGGCGTGCTTCATCTTCGTGGTGTATTTTAAGCATGGCATTGAACCCGTCGGCCATTTCATTGAAGCTGTCGGCTACCAAACTGAGTTCATCGCGCGTATCGAGCTTGACGCGCATGTTCAGGTTGCCTTTGGCAAAGGCACGCGCTGAACTGGCAATCGACCGGATGCTGTCAATGATGGCGTAGTAGAAACTGACCGACAGATAGACAGCCAGCAGGAACATCAGCAGGGAAAGGCCGATGGTGGTGATCATCTCCTGTCGTGCGCGGTCGATATGCTCCTGGGTCAGTCTTCTGGCCAGCGGCAGGAGGGTGCCGTACAGCTGTTCATAGCTCCGGTCGATTTGTGTTGTGGCGGTATTCAGGAAGGCTTCCGGTGAGGTTGCAAGGCGGCCGGAGAGGATGTCTGTTGTGACAAGATCGGTCACCAGCCTGACTGAACTATCGACATCCCGGGATACCGCCTGGAGCTGGCCGTGTATGGACGGATTGTGGCGGCCGACACTGGCGATGCCGAGGTTGAAATGTCTGAGTGTGTCGTTCAGTTCGGCCATCATGACCTTCAGTTCGACCCGCTGGTCTTCGGTGAGCTGCTTTCTGGTCAGCGCGCCCGTGCCATGGGCGCGCAAGCGGCCGAGGTGTTCCAGCACATGGATCAGCCGGTTGGTGGCGATGTCGGTCAGGTAATACGCGGCGACATCCGTATCTATGGCCAGCAGGTGCTCGTCGGCTACCAGTTGTTCGAAGAACTGTATGTGCTCGATCAGGTGGGTGTGTGCGTCCAGGTTCGCGGCCACTGTCCACTTCAGCCCTTGCTTTTGCAGCCGCGTCCACTCTGTCAGGATGTGTTGGAAGTTTTTGGTCGCGGTCAAATTGGCAGGGAGTTCCTCTTCCATCAGCCGGATGGTATTGGTGGCTTCCTTTTCCTGGACGGCATGCCGGTCGCGCAACGGCTCGTTGCCGCCCAAGAGTGCGGCCGAGAGTCCGCGGTGCAATTGCAGGGCCTGGATGGTGCGGGCGATCGGTTCGATCAGCGCGAGGCCATCCAGCCGCCGCTGCGAGGGTTGGATGATGCGTTCGATATTGACGAACAGGCTGAATACCACCACGGCGATCGCGACCATGGATATCAGCCACAGCAGCGTGAATTTCTTGGTGTAGCCCAGACGGTTCAGCAGGGTGATGGCAGGGGTGAAGATTCTCTGCATTATTTCTTTCCGTTCATCCTGTCTGTTTTTGCGCGATGTGAATGAAGCAGATATCTAAACTCGGTCAGCGTATGCCGGTGCGCTGTGCAATCCACACCTTGTGGATGTTGGGGCGAACGGCATCGCCTTGCGGTGCGGCAGATGCCGGTTGCTGTTGTGCTGTGCCGGCAGGACGGGCCGCAGGCGCGCTGTCCTGCCGCGATGAAGGCACACTGGGAATCGGTACTTGCCGGTATTCGAAGTCGTTTTCCTCCTCCTCGTATTTTTCGCGCGGCGGATTGCCGTCATATACCAGGCTCTGGCGGCGCAGCAGGTAGGCGTCGCGGATGAATTCGTAGCGGTCGAGCGCCGCTTCATCCAGCACTTTTTCCTGGTCCAGCAGTTGCGTGCGGCGGTTGATCGCCTTGGTCAGATACAGCTGGTTGCGGCTGCGGATATGATCCACCCGGCGCAGCTTGCTCGGACGGCTGTCCACATACAGCCCGATGCCATCGCGCAGCGTGCTCGGCCCGAGGATGGGCAGCACGAGATACGGACCGCTGCCGACGCCCCAGTAGCCCAGCGTCTGGCCAAAGTCCTCGTTGTGCTTCTCCAGCCGGGATGTGACATCGAGCAGGCCGAACACGCCGAAGGTACTGTTGAACAGGAAGCGCGCGCCGTCGGACGCGGCTTGGGCGAATTTGAGCTGCAGCAGGTCGTTGGCGGTGATGATGACATCGTCCAGATTGGAGAAGAAATTGCTCACCATGATCTTGCCGGGAACCGGCATCACGGCGTTGTAGCCTTGCGCAACCGGTTTGGCGATGGCCTTGTCCACGGTATCGTTGAACTGGTACACGCCGCGGTTGAACGATTCCAGCGGATCGGCCGGGTTTCTCGCGTGGCTGGAGGCGCAGCCGGTCAGTGAAATAGCGGCGAGTGCTATAAGGAGGCGGAGGGCATTCATATTGTCCGGTATGTTGCGTATCTGCTGCGATTATAGGCGGTTTGGCCGGTTACGGTAAAGCCTGCATGGCCCATTAGCGGCTCTTTTGATGAACTCACACAATAGCCCAGGCCTTGCCAACGGCTTGATTTTTGCGGCGAAGCCAGCGTATGGCCTTGGTCTGCTAGAATTGCCCATGCTGTAATATCCAAAAGCCAATCCTGATTCTCACCGGAATATGACGATAGTTGCTGTATTTAACCAGAAGGGCGGGGTGGGTAAAACGACCACGGCAATCAATCTTGCCGCCGCGCTGGCGTGTCGTGGACACAAACCGGTAGGCATCGACCTTGATCCGCAGGCGCAATTCGGCGCCATTGCCGGTGTTGCCGCACATTCCGGCGATGACAGCATTTACAGCCTGTTTCAGCGTAACCGTCCATTGCATGAAATGATCCAGGAGTCGGCCAGCGGAATCGGCATCATTCCGTCGCACATAGAGCTGTCCAAGGTGGACGCGCTGCATGGCAAGGGTTACAACGCAATCAACAGGCTGAACATAAGCCTGCAGGCGGAAAAAACGGCGGCTGGGGATAAGCACTGGATAATCGACTGCTGCCCGCTGGTTGGAGTCCTCTCGTTGAATGCCATATTCGCCAGCGATGGCGTCATCGTTCCCATGTCGGCGGATTACCTGTCTCTCAAGGGCGCCATCCAGATCCAGAAAACCCTCAAGGCGCTTGAACGGGTGCTGAAGCGCCGCGTGAACCGCCGCTACCTGCTCACACGTTTTGACTCGCGGCGGCGCATGGCCAGGGATGTCCTGCTGATGGCTGAAGCGGAATTCGGCGCGGATGTGTGCCGGACGCTCATTTCGGAAAATGTCAGCCTGGCGGAAAGTCCGTCTCTGAACAAGACAATCTTCGAGCATGCGCCGAACAGCCGCGGGGCGAAAGATTACGATGCGCTACTCGACGAATTGATGGCGGACGGGTTTATTCGATGAGATCGAGGATGCCGCGCGACGTCGCAATCAAGCCGCTCAGCAGGTTATTCGAGATGCTCTTCAGCTATGTTTGACGATCAGCGTCAACACATCTTCTATGTCCGCCGATTGTGAAAATTCTTTTTCAGAATCAACCGTCCTGCATTGCGTTATTTGGCAATTGAGGTACATCTGGAATAACTTGCGTTCCGCATCCGGCAAATCCTTGCCGTAAATCTGGACACTCTCGACTTTTTGCCCGTCCCGTGTAGTCAGGGAGAAATCGAACTTCGGCATACTCACCTCCAAATTGCCGCTAATACTTAACAAGTTGCAAAACGAATACCGTCACCGAATTTACGCTCAGGGTAAATGCAGCAAGGACAAAGCGTCAAGGCGCATTGTAACTTGCGCATGGTAGCCCGGTGCAGCTTCATCAGTATAGTTTTAACTCTGCTAGAATGCCGCGACTTTCGACCAGTTGGAGCGCCGCCATGACATATGTTGTTTCGGAAAATTGTATCAAGTGCAAATACACCGACTGCGTCGAGGTGTGTCCGGTGGATTGCTTCCGCGAAGGGCCGAATTTCCTGGTGATCGACCCAGACGAATGCATCGATTGCACGCTGTGCGTCGCGGAATGCCCGGCGGAAGCGATTTTTGCCGAGGATGACCTGCCGGAGGATCAGCGCCATTTCACCGCATTGAACGCCGAACTGGCCAGGCAGTGGAAGCCCATCATCGAGAAAAAGGACGCACCCGCCGATGCCGACAAATGGCGCGGCCTGAAGGACAAGCTGCGCCTGCTCGTGCGGTGAGGGAATGAAGCATGGCTGCTGCGCCGGCTACGTTGTGCAGAGGTCGCCTTGAGTTCCGGTTTTTATAAAACAGTAGCAAAGCGAATATTGTCCTGTCATGCGCAGGACTTGCCCGATCTGCGCGGGGCGACCGTCCTGTTGCCCAACTATCATGTTGCACAGCCGCTGGCGCAGGCATTGAGCGCGGCGGCCAATCTCCCTGCGCTGTTATTGCCGAGTATGGTGACGCTCAACGACTGGGCGCAATCCATTCCGCTGGCTGCGCCCGTCGTCACCGACAGCCAGCGCAGCGCCTTGCTGTACCAGCAGCTGCGCAAACAGCAGTGGTTCGGGCAGGCAGACCTGTGGAGCATGACGCAGGAGTTGCTGGTTTTGTTCGATGAGCTCACCCATACGCTAAGCACATTGCCATCTGATGCAGAAGCCTTTGCCGCCGCCGTGCAGCAGGTGTATCAGGCGCGGCAGAACACCACGCTGCAACTGGAGGCGCGGCTGGTGTTCGAGTTGTGGCATGCGATGCAGAACGGCGATGAACTGGATGCGGCACGTGCCTATCAGCAACGGCTGGCGAAGCTGGCGGCACAGGCAGCACAGCCGTTGTTCGTGCTGCGCACCTCCGACTGGGATGCGTCCGAGCAACGCTTCCTCGATGAATATGCCAGGCGCGCGGCGGTGGAGGTGTTCGATTTGCGCGAGATGGCGCCCCAATGGAGCGGGTTGCTGCGCGATTATTCCGCTGGGCATTCCGCCGGGCTGCGCTCGCAAAATGTTCCGCCGCTCGGCGACCGGCTGCGCCTCTTTGCCGCAACCAGCCTCGAACAGGAAGCGCGCGCCGCAGCCATGCAGGTGCGCCGCTGGATCGCAGCAGGCAAGCGCGACATCGCCATCGTGGTGCAAGACCGCGTCGCGGCGCGGCGCATGCGTGCCTTGCTGGAGCGCGCGCAAGTGCTGGTGGCGGACGAGACCGGCTGGACCTTCGACACGCTGTCGGTGAGCACGGTGCTGGATCGCTGGCTTACCGCGCTGCAGAGCGATTTCTACCATCATGACCTGCTCGACCTGCTCAAGTCGCCTTTCATCTTCGCCGATATGGCTGTTGCCGAACGCAAGGCGGTGGTATATCGACTGGAACAATTGCTGCGCAAACAGGGGATGGTGGCCGGGCTGGAAAAGTTCATCACCCTTGCCGAACATGAAACGGTGCTGCATCAACCGCTGGCGCGCCTGCGCCAGGCAGCCATGTTGCTGGAACAGAACAGGAAAAGAACGCTGGCGGAATGGCTGGAAGCATTACGCGAGAGTTTGAATGTGTTGGGTATCGACACCGGCCTGCAACAGGACGAGGCAGGCCAGCAATTGCTGCGCGCCTTGGAGGCATGGCAACGGGAACTGGCGATTGACGAAGGGCGTTACCGCTTTGCCGAGTGGCGGCGCTGGCTGGCGCAGCAACTGGACACGCAGACCTATCGCGACAGCAGCATCGACAGCCCGGTGCGCTTCACCCACCTCGCGGCGACGCGCTGGCGCACTTTCGATGCGGTGCTGCTGCTGGGGTGTGATGCCGACCATCTGCCGAGCGTCGCGGATAGCGGGCGCTGGTTCAACGATGCGGTACGCGGCGCACTCAGCCTGCCTACGCGCAGCACCCATGCCACCCGGCAAAGCGACGACCTGCTGGCTCTTCTGGCGCTGAACGACTGCGTGCTGGTCACCTGGCAGAAAGACAGGAACGGCGAGCAGGGGCTGCTGAGTCCCTACTTGCAGATGCTGTGCGACCAACATACGCTGACCCACGGAGACGATCTGACGGGTATACCCGTTCCCCTTTCCCCAACCCTCTCCCGCGAGCGGGAGAGGGGACAAGCGTCTCGCTACGCGAGTATTACATTAGACGAGCGCGAGCTGCATGCCTGCCTTGCGGCGGGAGAGGCGCATCACGTGGAATTGCCGCAGGCAGTGCGGCCCGCACCAAGCGTTACTGCAGAAGCCGTACCGGCAAGCGTCTCCATCAGCGCCTACAACTCTTTGGTCGCCTGTCCCTACCAGTTCTATGCGCGGCATGTCCTGCGCCTGAACGAACTCGACGAAGTGCAGGAAGCCATCGAGAAACGCGATTACGGCGACCGTGTGCACGACATCCTGCGCCGCTTCCACGAATGCTATCCGCAAGTGAGCGGGCATCCTGCCGATGAACTGGAAGCGTCCTTGCGCCGGATCAGCGAAGAGGTGTTCGCCGACCTGCTGCAGCAGGATTTCGCCGCGCGCGCCTGGCTGGCGCGCTGGTTCAAATCGTTGCCCGCCTATCTCGAATGGCAGGCGGAGAACGAGGCGCAAGGCTGGCGTTACGCCGAAGCGGAGAGCGCCTTCGACTGGCAGCTGGAAGGCGTGCGGCTGCGCGGACGCATCGACCGGCTGGATGTGAGGGGAGAAGAGAAACTTGTGCTCGACTACAAGACGCTGGACGCGCAAAAGTTGAGCAACAAATTGAAAGAGCCGGGCGAAGACGTACAGCTCGCGTGCTACGCCTACGCGCATGAAGCGGCGGATGCGGCGTTCGTCAGTATCGAGAATGGAAAAGTGAGGCTGGTCGGACCCAGGCACGATGTCCCGCAGCTGGCGCAGCTCAATGCCGAGCGTCTGGTGCAAGTGATGGGCGACATACGTCGCAATGCAGGCCTGCCCGCGAACGGTATCGATGCCGTGTGCGGTTATTGCGAAATGCGCGGTTTGTGCCGCAAAGGGGAGTGGTTGAGTGTATGAGCTACATTTCATCTGCCAGCACGAAAAACACAACGGCGTCATTCCCGCACAGGCGGGAATCCAGCCAATTCAACAAGCCGCGAAGCGGACAAAATCTTGTGGCTCCGCTACGCAAGAATTATTTATTTCACTGGATTCCCGCCTGTGCGGGAATGACGGAAATAGAGGTGCAAGATGACTAACCACCTCGCCCTCGACCCGAAACGCAGCATCGTCGTCGAAGCCTGCGCGGGCAGCGGCAAGACCTGGCTGCTGGTGTCGCGCATCGTGCGCCTGCTGCTGGACGGCGCGCAGCCTGCGCAGATACTCGCGATCACCTTCACGCGCAAGGCGGCGCAGGAGATGCAGGCGCGCCTGCAGCTCTGGCTGCGCGATCTGGCGCTGGGCGACGAGACGGCGGTGCGCCAGTTCTTTGCCGAGCGCGGCATTGAGAACTTGGGCGATGCGCAACTGCAACGCGCCCGCAGCCTGTACGGCAGCGTGCTGCTGGCGCAGCCCGGCATCACCATCAGCACATTCCACGGCTGGTTCATGCAGGTCATGCAGCGCGCGCCGCTGAACGCCGGCGTGATGCAGGGTATGAGCCTGCTGGAACGCGCGGGCAGCGAGCAGGAAGAGGCCTGGGAGGAGCTGCTGGAGCAGATGCGCAAGCAGCCGGAGGGAATCGAGGCGCAGCATATGCAATGGCTGTTCGGCGAATGCGGTCTGTATAACACGCGCAAGCTGCTGTTCAACTTCCTCGCCAAGCGCACCGAGTGGTGGGCTTACACCGCTGCCCTCTCCCCCAGCCCCTCTCCCGCAGGCGGGAGAGGGGTGCGCGAAAGCGCGGGAGAGGGTGCAGTTGACTTCGCGCTGGATAACCTGCGCGCCGATCTCGACGTGGACATGGAGTTCGACCCGGTTGCCGACTGGGGGCTATGCGGCAACAGCGAAGAGGTGTTGTTCGGGTTCGTGCGGCAACTTGCCAGTAATGGCACTGAAGTTCAAAAAGCCAAGGCGAGCGGGCTTGAGCAGGCGTGGGCAGACTCGAAGCATGAGGAACGCTTTGAAAGGATGTTGACGTTACTGTTCACTCAGACAGGTGAGCCGCGCAGTTTCAAACCAACCAAGAAGCAGGATGCAGAGGCGTTTTTGGTTACGCGGGATGCATTGTTCGACAGCCTGCAAGCCGTGCGCGACGTATTTGCCGAGCAGCAGGCCTATCGCCTGAACGAGGCCGTGCTGCATTGCGGCGTGGCGTTCCTTGAGCGTTACCAAGCATTGAAGGCACAAAAACAGCAGATGGATTTTTCCGATCTGGAATGGCAACTGTGCCGATTGCTGCAACAGAGCGAGCACGCCGAGACCATGCAGTACAAGCTCGACAGCCGCTACCGCCATGTGCTGCTGGACGAGTTCCAGGACACCAACCCGCTGCAATGGCAGATATTGCGCGCGTGGTTCGACGCGGCGGTGGCGGTGGAGTCGCAGCCCACCGTGTTCGTCGTCGGCGACCCCAAGCAATCCATCTATCGCTTCCGCCGTGCCGATGCGCGGCTGTTCGGCATGGCGCGCGACTATCTGAAAGAACATTTCGCGGCGCATGAGCTGCACAACAACCACACCCGCCGCAACGCGCCTGCCGTGCTGAATGCGGTGAATGCGGTGTTCGCCGGCCACCCCGAAGGCTTCGTGGATTTTGAGCCGCACACGGCCGAGCAAACCGGCCTGCCCGGCCATGTGGCGGTGCTGCCGCTGGCGGTTGCCGAAGAGACTCCCCCTCTCCCGCAGGCGGGAGAGGGTTGGGGTGAGGGGCTGCGCGACCCGCTGACCACGCCGAGAGAAGAAGCCGGGGAGGGCGCGCGCCACAAGGAAGCCGTGCAGTTCGCCGACCTGCTGCAAACCATCGTCAGCGATTGGTCGGTGATGGAGAAAGACAAAGCACGCCGCGCGACTTACGGCGACATCATGGTGCTGGTGCGCAGCCGCACCCACCTCGCGGTGTATGAAGAAGCCCTGCGTGCGCGCCACATCCCGTTCATCAGCTCGCGGCGCGGCGGCTTGCTCGACACGCTGGAGGCGGAAGACGTGCAGGCGCTGCTGATGTTCCTCATCACCCCGTTCGCCGACCTCGCGCTGGCACAGGTGCTGCGCACCCCGGTCTTCGCGTGCAGCGATGCAGACCTGATGCAACTGGCGAAAACCCCACCCCTTACCCTCACCTTGTCAGGGGAAGGTGATAGTTATGGCGGAGCCGCCGGTTCTCCCTCCCCTGACAAGGGGAGGGCTGGGGAGGGGTTTGGTTGGTGGCAACGCCTGCAACAGCTTGCCGATCCATCGCCAACATTGCAGCGCGCCGCCGGGCTATTGAAGAACTGGCTCGCGCTCGCCGACAAGCTCCCCGTGCATGACCTGCTCGACCGCATCTATTTCGAGGGCGACGTGCTGGCGCGTTACAGCGCCGTGCTGCCGCCCGAGATGCGCGCCAAGGTCGCTGCCAATCTGCACGCCTTCATGGAGATCGCGCTGAGCGTGGATGCCGGGCGCTACCCCAGCCTGCCGCGTTTTTTGCAGGAACTGCGCGAATTGCGCGACAGCCGCGACGATGCGCCGGACGAAGGCAGGCTTGGCACGGCGGGCAACGCGGTGCGCATCTATACCGTGCATGAATCGAAGGGGCTGGAAGCACCCATCGTCTGGCTGCTGGATGCGAACGCGGAAAAGAACAGCAGGGAAGGCAACGATGTGCTGCTCGACTGGCCGGCGCATGAGCCGCAGCCGCTGCATTTCTCCCTGTATGCCGACCATGCCTCGCGCGGCAGGAAACGCGCAACGCTGTTCGAGCAGGATGCCGCGCAACAGGCCCGCGAAGAGATGAACCTGCTCTATGTCGCCATGACCCGCGCGCAGCAGGCGCTCATCGTCAGCGGCAACAGCAGGGGTGAAGGCAAGGAAGAAAAGAAGAAGGCGCTGTCGTGGTATGACCGTATTGCGGCGGCGGTGGGCGAAATGCCGAACCCTATTTGCGCCGTTACTCCGTTCCACGAGCCTCAAAACAATGCAGGTCGGGTTAGTCCATCAGGACGTAACCCGACAAACAACGCTTTGATTCATGGCAATGTTGGGTTACGCGATGAACCTGCTAACCCAACCTACGCACTCCCACAAATCATCCCCACCGGCAAACGCGCCGCCCGCAACACGGCGCAACAACAGCGCGGCATCTGGCTGCACGCGCTGCTGCAACATCTCACCGATTATCCCCCTCGCCCGATGCCCTCTCCTCAATCCTCTCCCGCAAGCGGGAGAGGAGGCGAACGAGAAATGCAATCTTCAATCCCTGCGGGAGAGGGGCTGGGGGAGAGGGGGCGAGAACTCCAGCACCGCCTCGCCATCCCATCCGCCGAAATGGAGTCCCTCTGGCAACAAGCCCAACACTTGCTCACCACGCCGCAACTCATCCGCTTCTTCGACGCGCAGCACTACCGCAGCGCCAGCAACGAGATGCCTTACGTCAACGCGCAAGGCGAACTGAAGCGCATCGACCGGCTGGTGGAGTTCGACGACGAAGTGTGGGTGCTGGATTACAAGCTCGGCGACAGTGAAGACCCCGCGCGTTACCGCGCGCAGATGCAGGAATACCGCACTGCGATGCAGGCCGTGTATGCAGGCAAGAAGGTGCGCTGCGCGCTGGTGTTCGCGGGCGGAGTGTTAAGTGAAGTATAGGGCGGGGTAGCGCAGCGTTAACCAATGACTTAGCGAGCGTTGTATAATTATTCGGTCAGATGGCTATGCAAGGCTACCCCCCGGACATTCCCAATATTCGGCGCATTACGCCTTGCGGCTCTCGTCCCCGCAGGGGGAATGCGCCCTACGAGGTCTTATTACAACCCGCCCATCCGCTTGGCGAACGAGAACGCGTAGGCTGGTGAGCGGAAGAGAAGGATGGGGTCATTCGTCGGTGCGATGCCGTCCGCCATCACCAGAGGATCGAAGTTGATTTTTTCGCACTCGCCAACCTTCTGCGGCATCGCCGAAGAAATCGTCAGGGTTCCAACCTTAACCGTCTTGCGTTTTTCAGGCCATGCTATCGTCGGGTTGTCCTCGGTGTCGCCCGGTTCACCGAGGGCAATCAGCATGTCCCAGCGCACCGGCCCCCGCTTCGTTCGTTCAATCAATGCCTGCTCAAGGAAATTCGGCGGCGAGGATTTGAGTTCGTCATCGGACAGCCGTTTTTCCCCATCCTGTGGAACGAAACGCCAGCGTACATACGTGGTCTTGTTGTCGCGATTGATAAACTTGAACGTGTGAATGCCAAAATAGGCACTATTGGCATAACTCGTTGGCGGGTTGTTGTTGGCGAGAAATGCCGCCTGCGCCAGGTTGTCGGGATGATTTGCCTTGAATACCCTGATTTTCTCCGGGTCTGGTTTACCTGTCGCCGGGTCCGCCTTTGACGCGACAATCATATCGAGAAATGTCTGCGGCTGTGCCGCGCCGAACACGGGCGTGTTCAGCATCGTTATATGCTGCAGGTTGTCACCGGGCAGTCTGAATTCCAGCGCCATGCCTCGCGCGCTTTTTGCCGTATCAGGCGCCTTGGGATTGCCGCCGGCCAGGGAGAAGCGCGCGACGACTGGCACGGGTTTCCCTGAAAACAGCGCCGAACGCGAATAGGACGCAGCCTCGGACGTGCCGACAAACTCACCGGCTGCGCAAGTGCCTTTGGTGTGATTGCGGCGCTCTCCGGGCGTCACGCCAAAAGTATCCTCGAGGGCAGTTACTACCTGCTCCGCAGTTACTTCGTTTGCTGCCACCGCGCAGCACGGAGCGGTGAGGGTCAGCGTCCCGGTTAACAGGCAGGTCAGCAGAGCGTTTCTATTGGTATCCATATCAGTTCCTTTCATTGGGTTGAAGAACTTATAAGCGACATCAAGTACTCGGCAGCTACAATTTGAGAACATCCCGGCAGTTCCTGCTGATGCTGCGACGAGACGCATGGCGACAAGTAAACACCTTAAAGCGTACTGCTGCAACAGCTCGCCGAAGTTGATTCTCCTCTGAAACAGCCACTAGCTATTCGACCAGACGGCGAGGGGAATGCGCCCTACGCAGGCTATGGAAGGGGTACTTCGAGGTCTTTGCAGATTTTGCGCGCCAGCATTTCGTTGATTTCGCGGTGGCGCGGGATGGTCGAGGCCTTGCGTGCGGCAGGATTGAAATAAACCGTGTGGCTGCCGCCCTCGCGTAAAAACTTGCAGCCATGCGCTTCAAGATGGCGCAGCAAGTCGAGGCGCTTCATGCCGCGAGGATGATCTGCTCGCGGATGACGTCCTTTCCTTTGAGTTCCTCTTCGGCAAGGGCGCGGTTTGTTTCGAGAACGATCTCTATGGCTTCGGCGAGATTGGAACGCGCCTCCTCCAGCGTATCGCCCTGGGTATTTGCGCCCGGCAGCTCTTCGACAAAGGCGATATAGCCTTCCGGCACTTGCTGGAATACGGCGGTAAGTTGGACATGCATGGCTAACCCTCCTTGGGCTGGCATTATAGCCTTGCGGGGGTAGCTTGGCGTAAGGAAGGTCAACATTCGGCGCATTACGCCTTGCGGCTAATGCGCCCTACGCGGGCTGGACTACAAGCTGGGCGACAGCGAAGACGCGGCACGTTACCGCGCACAGATGCAGGAATATCGGGCCGCGATGCAGGCCGTCTATGCGGGCAAGACGGTGCGTTGCGCGCTGCTGTTCGCGGACGGGATGTTGAGCGAAGCGGAGTGATCCGCAGGCTGGATGGAGCGTCGCGCTGCCCGGCAAGCCATCAGGGTGGTTAATTACCTTGACAATAGAACGTTCGTTCCATTATTGTCACACCCATGGAAAATATCGATTCAACCTACCTGGCCAAGCTTCAGGACCACTACGCCGAAAACGGCGTGTTGCCGCCATATTCGACCATCATGGGCATCGTCGGCATGAAATCCAAGTCGCCCGTGGCGGCACTGGTGGCCAGGCTCAAGCTGCAAGGCTATCTGGAATCCACCCCGGAAAAGCGCCTCAAGCCGGGCCGGCGGTTCTTCGAGCGCCCCATCTTCGACAGCGTGCGTGCCGGTTTTCCCAGCCCGGCAGGAGATGCAAACCATGACACGCTGACCATCGATGAGTTTCTGGTCTCCCACCCCTCCAGCACCGTGCTGGTCAACGTCAAAGGCGATTCCATGATCGATGCCGGCATCCTGCCGGGCGACACGGTCATAGTGGAAAAGCGCGCCGTGGCAAATGTGGGCGACCTGGTCATCGCCATCATCGATAACGAATTCACCCTGAAGACCCTCGGCAAGGAGAAGAACGGGTATGTGCTGATCCCCGCCAATCCGGCCTATCCCGTCATCCGTCCCAAGGGTGACATGGAAATCTTCGGCATCGTCGTCGGCCAGTTTCGCAAGTACAAATAAACCGGCGTATCCATCATGCTCGTCAGCAACTGGCCCAATGCCATCGCGCATGTGGATGCGGACTGTTTCTTCGCCTCCTGTGAACAGTTGCGCCGCCCCGACCTGAAAGGCCGGCCCATCTGTGTACTGTCCAGCCAGGATGCCTGCGTGGTCGCCAAGACTTATGACGCCAAGGCTGCCGGCATCACCACCGGCATGCCGGTCTGGGAAGCCAGGCGAAAAATGCCTGACGCCATCTTCCTGTCCGCCGATTTCCGCTATTACGGCCAGATCTCCGACAAGCTGTTTGCCATCCTGCGGCGCTATAGCCCGGTGGTCGAGGAATACTCCATCGACGAGGGCTTCATGGACCTGAACGGGCTGCGCAGCCTGTACCGCAAACCGTACCGGGCCATCGCCGACGATATCCGTAACACCGTGCGGCATGAGGCCGGCATCACCGTCTCGGTCGGCATCTCCGTCACCCGCACCCTGGCCAAGATGGCCTCGGAATACAACAAGCCCGATGGCACCACCATCGTGGCAGGCAGGTGTATCCATGATTTTCTGGAACGCGTCAGCGTGCGCGACATCCCCGGTATCGGCGGCAACCGCCAGGCGCTGCTCAACAAGTTTGGCATTCGTAGCGCAGCTGATTTTGTGGACGTGCCGGAACGCGAAATAAGACGACTGCTGGGCAAGGCCGGCACCGACCTGTGGCACGAGCTCAACGGCACGCCCCTCTACAAGGTAGGGACCGAAGCCAGGCTGCCCAGGAGCGTGGCCAGGACCGCATCGATGGGCGAGGTCACACAGGACAGGCAAACCATCCGCGCCCATCTGCTTAACCACGCCATGCGGCTATCCAGGGAGCTCATTACCAAACGGCTGACTGCCGGACAACTGACGGTGTTCCTGACCCTGAAGTCATTCGACAAGCAGGCCAGCACATCCGATCTGCCCTATCCGAGTGCGGATTACTTTCTGTTGGCGGGCGAAGCGGGCAGGGCGCTGGACGAGCTATACGACCCGGATCGCCATTACCGGGCATGCGGACTGATTGCCAGCGACATCGCCATGCGCCAGCCGGGCAGCTTCGATCTGTTTCAGATGGCTGAACAGCGGCAGGAGGAGAAACATCTCCAGTTGCTGGAGACGCTGCACGCCATCAATCACAAGTATGGCGCCAACGTGCTATCCATCTGCGGCGCGATGCAAAAGCGCAGGGCAGGAGGTGAAATGGGGAGGTTCGGGTATCCGGTGCTGGAGTGCGGCTAGGCGTCTGTGTCGATAACTTCAGACCGCCGTCACAGGTGAGGCAGATGCCTCTGTTTTAGCCGACTGCCATGCGACCAGCTTCGCGCGCATGCGCTTGTAGTGCGAACCGCGCCAGTAAACCCGCCCGCACGCCGGGCAGTGATACAGCGGCTCATCCGGTCTGAGCGCATCGGCCGGGACGCGCGCCAGCGCTGCGGCGTCTGCCGCAAGCAGCGGCGTGTTGTCCTCCAGGCAGCGGCTGAAGGAATGGGCCAGCCAGTCGAGTCCGAAGTGCGCGCCGAGTGCAGCGGCGAGCCGGTCGAGATTGCCCTGCGGCAGCAGCAGCGCCACGCCGCGCGCCGCCTTGTGCTCTTGCACCAGTTGGTCCTGCGTCAGGAAGTAGCGCCCTTCCTCACGGCTTTGCCGCAGCAGTTCGCCGTCGCCGCGCCCGCCGTTGGCCAGCAGCGCGTCATATCCGGCGGCGCGCAGGTAGCGGCACAGACGGCCGAGCATTTCGTCGCACAGAAAGCGGGGCATCGAACTCATGCCAAAATAGTACACCTCAAATAGTGAAAATAGGTGACACAGGTCATTGTTTGCCAACGGCCGTTTGGCTAGAATCACCGTGCCATAACCCGCTGACAATCCAAGGAGAACGACGATGGAACATGCCCTGCCTGCATTACCCTACGCGATGGATGCACTGCAACCGCACATGTCGAAGGAGACCTTCGAATACCACTACGGCAAGCACCATCAGGCCTATGTCACCAACCTCAACAACCTGATCAAGGGCACCGAATACGAGAACCTTGCGCTGGAGGCCATCGTCAAGAAGGCGCCTGCCGGCGGCCTCTACAACAATTCCGCGCAGGTATGGAACCACACCTTCTTCTGGAATTGCATGAAGCCGAACGGCGGCGGCGCGCCCGGCGGCGCGCTGGCGGATGCGATCAACAGGAAGTGGGGCAGCCTCGACGATTTCAAGAAGGCCTTCCAGACTTCCGCTGTGGGCAACTTCGGTTCAGGCTGGACCTGGCTGGTGAAGAAGGCCGACGGCAGCCTGGACATCGTCAACATGGGCGCGGCCGGCACGCCGCTCACCACCGGCGACAAGGCCTTGCTGTGCGTGGACGTGTGGGAGCATGCTTACTACATCGATTACCGCAACCTGCGCCCCAAATTCGTCGAGACCTTTCTCAACAACCTGGTGAACTGGGAGTTTGTGGCGAAGAATTTCGCCTGACCGCATCAAGCCGGCCGAATACGGAATCCCGGGGCGGCCCCGGGATTTTTGTTCGGGCGGGCATGTTGACGAATACACCCGATTGAATGACACTGCCGCTCCATATACGTTTCAAGGTTTTTCCATGTCTTCGCCTGTTCATCAAGATTCAAAACCGGAAGTGGGATCCGATGGTGTTGCAGAACGCCGTGTTCATGGCAACCTGCGCCTGCTTTTCGAGGAAGCTTGCCGGATGACTGCGCCGTTCTTTGATTCGAAACAGGGTTGGGGAGGCGCATCGCTGACCATGTATGCCCGGCAAACCTTGCGCGATGCCTACCCGAACTTGAGCCAGCAAGAGATCGCCATCCTGTTTTCCGCAGTGCAACGCTTCCATAAAACCGTCCCGAGCAAGTAACGGGGTGCGTTCCGTGCGCCTGCTCCTTTTCAGGCAATGCTGCAATTGGGGTGTGCAGGCTTCGCTGTTGTTCGCTTCGTTTACGGCCGGTGCCGCCGGATTTTCCCTGAGCGTTGCCGATATCGCCGCACCGGACTTTACCGCGCGCGGCATCACGCTGACCCTGCCGGAGGACGGCTCGGCGGATCTGCGCATCGCCGAGTTGCGTGTACAGCAGCGCGGTCTGCGCAACGTGCAGATCCGTTGCGCGGGCTTCACGCTTTCCACGGCAAGCATGAGCTGTCACGGCGGCAAGCTGGCGCAACTGCCGGGAGCGATCATGGAATTCGACTACCGCTTCGCTACGGGCAGCTGGCAAGTCTCGGCGCAGTTGCGCAATGTGCCGGGCAAGCAACTCGCAACTTTCCTTCCAGCGTTCATGCCGCAGCTCAATCAGGGCGCATTGAGCGGCACACTGCGCATCAGCGGCGATGCGTCCGGCGCAGCCGCTGTTGCCGCGGACGTGCAGTTGGCCGATGCGGGTTTCAGCGATGCCAGCGGCTTGCATGCGGCCGAAAAACTGCGCGGGACAATCAAGTTCGCAGCCGCGCGCAAGGCCGCCATTTGGACCTGGCAAGGCGATATCGCATGGCAGTCCGGCGAGATGTTCTGGCAGCCGCTGTACCTGCGCGGTGGGCATAAGGTTGCTGCATCCGGCAGCCTTGCAGGCACATCGCTCAAAATCGAACAGGCCATCATCGATCAGCCGGAAGCCGGGCGCGTGCAATTTGCGGCGCTTTGGGACATGAAGCAGGGTGTGTTGGTGGAATGCACGGCGCGCGGCGACAACCTCGCACTGGAAAAATTGTTTGCCGATTACATCAAGCCATTCCTCGACAAGGGCGTGCTGGCCGAATCGTCCTTGTATGGCCATGCCGATGTGGACTGGCAATACCGCGACGGCGCGACGCAATCGCTGCGTCTGGCCTTGCGCGATGCGGGCATTGCCGATGCGGAACGGCGTTTCGCGCTGCTTGGCGTGAACAGCGAGATCGACTGGCAGGCGGATGCGCCACGCACTGCCAGTATCGCTTTCGCCGGCGGTGCGCTGCTCGGCGTGCCGCTGGGCAGCGGGCAGTGGGCGGTGCAGATGCGCGGCATGGATTTCAGCGTGGCGCAGGGTGTTTTACCGGTTCTGGACGGCAAACTCGAACTGCACGATTTCAGGATGCAGCGAAAAGATGCCGAGTGGCATTGGCAATTCGCCGCCTCGCTCAGCCGGATTTCGATGGAACAATTCAGCCAGGCGGCGGGCTGGCCGAAGATGCTCGGCACCTTGGCGGGGCGCATTCCCAGGGTCAGTTATGATGGTCATGAAGTCAATGTGGATGGCGCGCTGCTGTTCAACGTGTTCGACGGTACGGTGGTGGCGACGCAGCTTAAACTGACCGATCCGTTCGGGCGTGCGCCGCGCCTGTCCGGCAACCTGAATATGCGCGAGCTCGACCTCGACCTGCTGACGCGCACTTTTTCGTTCGGCAACATGCAGGGGCGCATCGACGTGGATGTGAACAATCTGGAGCTGCAGGATTGGCAGCCGGCGCGCTTCGATGCGCGCGTATCCAGCAGCGCGGGAAACTATCCCAGAAAGATCAGTCAGAAAGCGGTACAGAATATCTCCGCGCTGGGTGGAGCGGGCGCGGCAGCAGCGATCCAGCGCAGCTATCTGCGCTTCTTCGAGAATTTCGGTTACGAGCGCATTGGCTGGAGCTGCAAGCTGCGCAACGGCGTGTGCGCGATGGGCGGCGTGGACAACGGCAACGGCGCGGCTTACGCTATCATCAAGGGCGGCGGCATTCCGGCAATCACCGTGATGGGCTACAATCGCGACGTTTCGTGGAGTGAGCTGATTACGCGTCTGAAGCGCGTGACGCAGGGCAATATGCAGGCTGTGGTTAAATGAACCCTGAAAAATGCAGTTGAGCCACGGATAAACACGGATTTTCCCCCTCTGGGAAAAGCTGGATAGGAGGCATGACGTAAGGTTTTATCCGTGCCTATCCGTGTGAATCTGTGGCTAATTGCTGTTTTTGGGATGAAAGGAGTCATGATGAAAAATGTTTGGATACCTGTAATATTTGCGGCATTCGCACTGAGCGCCTGTGTCACCATCAACATTTACTTCCCCGCCGCGGCCGCCGAGAAAGCGGCGGACAAGATCATCGAGGAAGTGTGGCAAACCCAGAAAGCGGATAAACCTGCCGCAAACCAACCTGCCGCGAAGGAGACAAAATGAACGCCATGATCAGATTCTTTGTTGCAATCGTTGCGCTGACCGCCGCGCTGAACGCCTTCGCCGCCGCCGACCTCGAGGTCAACACGCCGGGGGTGAACGCCATCAAGCAGAGCATGCAGGCGCGTCATGCGCAGCTTGCCGCGCACTACTCCAGCGGCGCGGTGGGACTGACAGCGGATGGCCTGGTTGCGCTACGCGATGCCGGCGCCGTACCGCTGGCACAACGCCAGGCGGTGAATGCGCTGGTCGCTGCCGAAAACAACGACCGCAATGCGCTGTATGCCGAGATCGCCAACGCCAACAGCCATCCCGAATGGCAGGCAGAAATCCGCAGCACTTTTGCGCAACGCTGGATACAGCGTGCCCAGCCGGGCTGGTGGGTGCAGAGCGGCGGCGCCTGGAAGCAGAAGTAGGTCGTTCTGTAGGAGCGGGCCATGCCCGCGACCCTGTGCGCTTGCGGTCGCGGGCATGGCCCGCTCCTACCAGCTTCGAAGGTCGGGTTAGCGTAGCGTAACCCGACAATTTTTCAGCGAATGACGCTAATGTCGGGTTACGCATGAAGCCGCTAACCCGACCTACATGAATCGCAATGGCATTTGTCGTGAATTACGGAAAGATTAACTTGTGAACCCCACTCTCGTTTTCGACATCGAAACCATTCCCGACATCGCCGGGCTGCGCGCGCTGCATGAACTGGATGCGCGCGTCAGCGATGCGGAAGTGGCGGAGATGGCTTTCCAGTTGCGCCGCCAGAAGACCGGCAGCGATTTCCTGCCGCATCATCTGCAGCGCGTCGCGGCGATCTCCTGCGTGTTGCGCGAAGGCGATAACTTCAAAGTCTGGTCGCTGGGCGAACCGGATGAGGACGAAGCCAGCATCATCAAACGCTTCTTCGACGGTATCGAGAGATACACGCCGCAACTGGTGAGCTGGAACGGCGGCGGCTTCGACCTGCCGGTGCTGCATTACCGCGGGCTGATCCACGGCGTGCAGTGCCCGCGCTACTGGGACATGGGCGAGGACGACCGCGACTTCAAGTGGAACAACTACATCAGCCGCTACCATACGCGGCATCTCGACCTGATGGACTTGCTGGCCATGTACACCGGGCGCGCCAATGCACCGCTCGACGAACTGGCCAAGCTGATCGGTTTTCCCGGCAAGCTGGGCATGGACGGCAGCAAGGTGTGGGGGGCGTACCAGCAGGGCCGGCTCGCCGAGATCCGCAATTACTGCGAGACCGATGTGGTGAATACTTATCTGGTGTTTGCGCGTTTCCAGTTGATGCGCGGCCAGTTCACCAAGGCGCGCTACGAGCAGGAATGCGAACTGGTGCGCAGCACGCTCGCCAAATCCGGCGAACCGCACTGGAAGGAATTCCTCGCGCAGTGGCCGGGTAAGCCTTGAACCAATATTTAGCCACGGATGAACACGGATAATCACGGATGACAACCCCCACAGAGCGTTTTCCCAGTTTGTGGTTTTATCCGTGTAAATCTGTGTCTATCTGTGGCTGGTTATTTCTTTTGATTTGCATATGAATCCAGTAATCATTGAATCGCTCGACCAGGAAGGCCGCGGCATCGCGCATGCCGACGGCAAGGTGATCTTCATCGAGGGTGCGCTGACGGGCGAGTGTGTGACCTATTCCTCGTATCGCAAAAAGAATAATTATGAGCAGGCGCAAGTCGGCCAGATACTGAAACAGACTTTCATGCGCGTGCAGCCGAAGTGCCCGAATTTCGGCGTGTGCGGCGGCTGTTCCATGCAGCATCTGGAGGCGCGTGCGCAGGTCGCCGTCAAGCAGCGCGTGCTGGAAGACAACCTGGAGCGCATCGGCAAGGTCAAAGCCGAAGCCATGCTGCCGCCGATCTACGGGCAGCCATGGGGCTATCGCCAGCGTGCACGGCTGTCGGTGCGCCATGTATTGAAGAAGGGCAAGACACTGGTGGGCTTCCGCGAGAAGAACGGCAAATATGTGGCGGACATGCAGCATTGCGAAATCCTGCCGCCCAGAATCGCCAGCCTGTTGCCGCTGCTGGGGGAGTTGAATGAAAGCTTCACCGTCCGCGATGCGCTGCCGCAAATCGAAGTGGCGGTAGGCGAGCATGTGGATGTGCTGGTGCTGCGCATTTTGCAAGCGCTCTCGCCGCCGGATGAGGCGGCGATCAAACAATTCGCCGACACGCACAAAGTGCAGTTCTGGCTGCAAACCAAAGGGCCGGAAACGGTCGTGCCGTTCTACCCGCTGGATGCGCCGCCGCTGACTTACAGCCTGCCGGAATTCGGCATCACCATGCCGTTCGCCCCGACCGAGTTTACACAGGTGAATAGCGAAATGAACCGGCTGATGGTCAGCCGCGCCATGCGCCTGCTGGCTCCGCAAGCCGGCGAACGCATCGCCGATTTCTTCTGCGGCCTGGGCAACTTCACGCTGCCTATCGCGCGCAGCGGCGCGCAGGTGCTCGGCATCGAAGGCAGCGCCGCACTGGTGAAACGCGCCGCGCAGAATGCCGCGCTCAACGGCCTGTCCGGCAACACCGAATTCCGTGCGATGAACCTGTTCGAAATGGATGAAGCGGCACTGGCGCAGCTGGGCCGTTTCGACAAATGGCTGGTCGATCCTCCGCGCGATGGTGCAGTAGAGCTGGTGAAATCCATCACCCCGGAGATCGCGCCGCAGCGCATCGTGTATGTCTCCTGCAGCCCGTCCACCTTGGCGCGCGACGCGGAGACGCTGGTGCATGCGAAGGGCTACGTACTGAAAGCAGCGGGCGTGATGAACATGTTCCCGCAGACCTCGCACGTGGAATCCATCGCAGTGTTCGAAAGAGGCTGAGAGCCCGAGAAGCGTTTGACGATCTGGTTGCGGATGGAACAGCGCAAGCCGGAGTCATCAGGCGCGTTTCGGCGTCAGTGCTTCGCCGTCGAACACAATCCCGGCCCAGCCGGTCTTCATGAAGTTGCGGATGTTCTGGTGGTCGGCGCCGTCCGGATTGCCGAGCACGTCCTTGCGGTAATAAGCGCCGAAGCAATACAGGGTCTGCTGCTGCGACAGGTTGCGCAGGCGTGCGAAAGAGAACAGTTTGCACGATCCGTTGTTCTGGCCGGCGTCGTTCAGCAACGCGCCGTTTCTGAACGATGTGGGGGTGAAGTCGTACAGCGCGTCGATCACGGACATCGTGTCGTTGAACGCGATGCTGTCCGGGGCATCGCTCATGCGTCGCAGGAAAGAGTCCGGTTCCATTTTTTCGATTCCGTTTTTGATGAAAACAAAAGGCGGCCAACAGGCCGCCTTGTCGTTAGTGCCGTGCGGCTTATTCGCGTTCGCCGCTGAAGGCCATCAGCAGTTGCAAGAGGTTGATGAACAGGTTGTAAATGCTCATGTACAGACCCAGCGTCGCCATCACGTAGTTGGTTTCGCCGCCGCGCACGATCCGGCTGACGTCGAACAGAATGTAGGCCGAGAAGATCAGCACGGCGATCGCCGAGATGGTCAGCGACAGCGCGGGGATGGCCAGGAAGATATTGGCCAGCGATGCGGCGATCAGCAGGATCAGCCCGATGAACAGGAACTTGCCCATGAAGCTGAAATCCTTCCTGGTCACGGTGGCGACGCTCGCCAGCGAGAAGAAGATGATGCCGGTTCCGCCTGCGGCCAAGCCGACCAGTTGTGCGCCGTTCTTCAGGTGCAACGCGACCTGCAGGATAGGGCCGAGGAACACGCCAGCCAACAGGGTGAAGCCGAGCAGGGCGGCGATGCCCCACCCGCTGTTGCGCAGTGCGCTGACGGCGAACAGCATGCCCATCATCGCGCCGAACATCAGCAGTGCGGACATGATCGGATGTTCCGCCATGAACGAAAAATTCATCGACATGCCGACCAACGCGCCGATCACCGTCGGGATCATGGTCAGCGCGAGCATCATGTAGGTGTTGCGCAGTACCTTGTTCTGTTCGGTGGCGAGTGTGCCGACTTGTGTTGCGGTCTGGTATTGCATGTGTTTCCTCCTGATTGATCGTTAAACAACAGCGGGCGTAAGACTAGCGAAATACCGGAAAAGTTTCAATCATGAGTTGAGCGTGTTGCAAGGTCATGAAAGGGGTGCTGAGCGATCCAGCTTGTCTTCCCGCCTCTTGCGGCGGCGATCCACCCACCAGGCAAGCAGCGGGAGTATCAAAACACCGCCGGGCAGGAGGAGCGGGATCAGGTAAGGACTCAGGTGGGACAGGGCGCGCAAGTCGCGCAGCAATAGCTCGCGTTCCTCCTTGCTCCATTGCTCGCCGTTGCGGTGCTTCATCAGAATCGGAATCAACTCGCGTGCCTGGGAAAGCTCGTTATGGATATACAGGCGCTGGGTTTCCTCCATCGAGCGCACTCTTGCCCATCCGCGCTGCAGCGGGGAAATGATTTTCCTGCGGGGTGGTTGTGCCATTTGCTTATATAAGCTTCATCATCGGCCCGGTTGCCGGATTATCCCGGCAAAGAACCGCCAGGAGGTCATTTTGTCTGGCGGAGGGCGTGAGATTCGAACTCACGAAGGGCGCGAACCCTTGCCAGTTTTCAAGACTGGTGCATTCAACCGCTCTGCCAGCCCTCCGAGGCCGCGCATTTTGAACCAAGGCGCACGGTGTGTCCAGAAAAACGCCTAATCGCGCACGCAGTCCGCCCAGTTGTTGGGGGTCTCGTAGATGCGCACCCGTTCGAGGCGCAGGCGGTTGCCGTAAGTGTCCCGGTAAGCGGGGCTGAGAATGTCGAAAGCGATCTGCGCGAGATTTTCGGCGGTCGGGACGGCATCGAGGATGACCGTCTTGTGCTCCGGCAGGCCGGTGAGGAAGTTGCATACCGTCTTGTCGCCGCGATAGACCAGGAAGGCGTGGTCCCATGCGTCGACCAGCTTTTCGTTGGCGATGCGCTTCACATCGGAGAAGTCCATCACCATGCCTTGTTCGGGTTGCCCCTCGGTTGTGATGATGTCGCCGGACAGGGTGATCTCGATGGCATAGCGATGCCCGTGCAGGTGCCTGCACTGGCTGGTGTGGCCGGGGATGCGGTGTCCGGCATCGAATTCCAGACGGCGGGTAATCAGCATGTTGGTTGCAATCGGTTTAAGTGCGCAGATTATAGCATCGCGGCTCAACTGGCCTGTCATTGATGGAGCTACTAGCCATTCGACTAGGCCCGCAAGCGGGCAAGTCGCTGGTTATCCCGCGAAGGCGGGAATCCAGTTAGCAAAAAAATCCTGCGCAGCGGAACAAGATGGTTTGGTTTTGTCCGCTACGCGGAACGGGTTTTATTTGCTGGATCCCCGCCTTCGCGGGAATGACGGAAATTTTGCAATGAGACTGATGAATTCCTGTAGCGCCCGTTCTTCCTGAGCTGCGCCGTAGCGCAATGCGCCGTAGCGCGCGGCAAGGTCGCGCATCGCAGCGGCGAGGTGGGGGCGCGCGGCGGCGACGCGTTCGGCGTAGTCCCGTGCGCCTTCGTGTGCGGCGCGCGGCAGGCCGGCTTTCGCCAATCTGCGGCATAGTTTGAGCCATGCCGCCTGGACCTTGTCCGGCCGGTGTCTGAACAAATGGCGCAGCATGAACAGCGCGAACAGCGCGACCAGCAGGCCCACGCCGGTCGCCATATTGAGCGCCATTTTCTGCCAGGTGACGGATTCCATGCCGAGGCGGGTCAGGAAAGCGAACTGGCGTTCACTGTTGTAGCCCAGCACCCACTGGTTCCACTGGTTGGCCAGCGTGTCCCAGTTCAGGCGCAGCTCGTGCAGCCACTGCGGCGGGTTGCGCGCCATGAACGGCAGGGCGGCGTTGTTGGCTACGGCGGCGGACAGGCCGCGTTCGACGCGCGCCGGGGCGATCACTGCGGTCGGATCGATGCGCACCCAGCCCTGTCCGGCCAGCCAGACCTCTGCCCAGGCGTGCGCATCTGACTGGCGCACGATGTAGTAATTGCCCAGCGCATTGAATTCGCCGCCCTGATAGCCGGTCACGACGCGCGCCGGGATGTGCGCGGCGCGCATCAAAAATACGAAGGCCGAGGCGTAGTGCTCGCAGAATCCCTGCCGGGTGGTGAACAGAAAATCATCCACAGCATGAAAGCCGAGCGGTGGCGGCTCCAGCGTGTACTGGAAATTCTGCTGGCCGAAATAGGCGAGGGCGGCGCGCACGATAGATTCATCAATCCCCGCAAGGGAACGATTGCCCCCTCGCCCGCTTGCGGGCTTAGTCGAGTGGCTGGTTGTTTCACCAGAGGGTTGGGGAGAGGGAGCGGCTTCGGCTTGGGCGCGCCAGTCTGCGGCAAGCTGCAGAGCTTGCGGATTGAGTGCTGGCGGCAGTCGCAGGGCGCGCTGGATCTGCCGCTCGGCCTCGTGCGGGTTGGCGTGGTAGGAGAGGTTCGAGCGTGCCTCGTAGCGCAGCCGCGCCTTCACCGGTTCATTCTGCACGATCCGGAAGTCATCGGTGATATTGGCCGGGATGGAGAGGTGCTCAGGCATGTCGAGCGCAAACAGCCAGGTCTTGTTGTGCGGCTCCAGCGTGACGCTGTAATCGATCGCCTGCCCGGTTTCGGTGAATTGCGGGGCGATGCTGAATGCGGTCCTGCCGGGCGTCCAGGTGCGCCCGTCGAAATTCCACAGTACCGGCCCGCGCCAGTACATCTGCTCGCGGCGCGGCGGTTTGCCTGCGTAGCTGACGCGAAATGCGACTTCATCCGACAGGATCAGGCGGCTCAGGCTGCCCGGCGCCATCTTGTCGTCCAGCCCGCTGCTGGCGAAGGCATCCTGCGGCAAGCCCCACAGCGGGCCCTGCACGCGCGGGAACAGGATGAACAGCACCAGCGTCAGCGGAATGGCTTGCAGCAGCAGGGTAGCCGCGATGTGCAGCCGCGGCTTGAGCGCGATGGTCTGTGCCTGCAGGTGTACCCACGCCGTGACGATGGCCAGCAGCGTGGCGAGCATGTACAGCGCGGTGGGAATGCTCTGCGAGTAGAAGAAGTTGGTGATGATGATGAAGCAGGCGAGATAGACCAGCACCGTCGCATCGCGCGGACTGCGCAGTTCCATGAACTTCAGCGTGGTGAGCAGGATCAGCAGTGTGACGCCTGCCTCGCGCCCGAACAGCGTGTGGAAGGCGATCAGGATGCCGCCCACGCTGGCGAAGGTGATCCCCAGCAGCAGCCAGCGTTGCGGCAGCGGATTGCCGGTGTAGGTGAGATAGGTGCGCCACACCAGCAGGGCCGCGCACAAGGCGCTGACCCACAGCGGCAGGTGGCCGGCATGCGGCGTGATGACCATCAGAATGGACAGCAGCAGTCCATAGATAAGCGGCTTGCTCATGTTTGCCCTCTCCCCTTGCCCCTCTCCCGTAAACGGGAGAGGGGAACAAAACGAGCCCCTCTCCCACTTGTGAGAGAGGGCTTGGCCTGTCCTGAGCTTGTCGAAGGAGGGAGAGGGTGCTGCGGCAGATTGAACAGCGCAATCCGGCGCAGGCATGCGTCGCGATGCGCCGTGCCGCTGCTGGAGGGCAATCCGCCATCCGGCAGGCGCAGCCCGTAACGCAATCCTTGCGCCTCGGCATCCAGTACCCAGCGCGTCATGCGTGCCAGTTTGTCTTCCTCGTTGCGGTCGGGCGCGTCGGCGATATCCAGCCATAATTCTTCGCCGGCCTGCGTGGAGAATTGCTTGACCTGCAAGCCCCGTTCACGCGCAAACGCCTTCCAGTCGATGCGCGGCAGGGCATCACCCGCCACATATTTGCGCAGCCCGCTGAAGTCGTCATCGCCGGTGATGCTGCGCTTGCCTGCGCCATCCGGTGCAGTGCCGGACGGCAGCGGTACACCGGCCATGGGCCTGGGGTAAACCAGGCAGCGCGTGTCGAAATGCAGGTATGACCATGCATGGAACAGGCCGAGCGGGAATTCGGTGTACAGCGTCAGTCTGCCCAAGTCCAGCCAGCCGCGCCGCGTGGCGGGTACCGGGAAGGCGACTTCGGTGTCCTGCAGGGCGGGCACATCGAAGCTGGCCGTGTTGCCCTTGCCGTTGCGCAACCCCCGCAAGGAGGACGTCGCGAGTTGACCAACGGCTGCGCCGTTACCTCCGCGCAGGCACAGCCGGTAGCGCGGCAACTTGCCGTGATTGTGAAAATGCAGCACAAATCGTGCAGTCCCGCCGCGGAACGCGGCATCGGCATGACCGGCACGGATCTCCAGGTGTGCAAGATTGCGAAAGGCGTGCAGCATGGACATCAGCGCCATCATCGCCAGCAGGAAAGTCAGCACATAGCCGAGGCTGAGGTTGTAGTTGATGTCGCCGAGCAGCATCAGCACCAGCATGAAGGCCAGCGCCAGGCCTTGCCGGGTGGGCAGGATGAAGATGCGGCGCTGCGTGAGGGTGACGCTTCCGCTTTCGATCTTCGGGCGGAACAGCCAGGTAAAAAAACGGGTTTTGAGTGCGGTCAGCACGGGATTACGGGATCGCGACCGCCTCGATCAATTCGCGCACCAGCACATCGCTGTTTTGTTTCTGATATTCGCCGACCGCCTGCAGGCGGTGGCTGACCACGCCGGGCAAGACTGCCTGCACGTCTTCCGGGATGACTGCCTCGCGCTCGTGGAGCAATGCCCAGGCGCGCGCGGCGGAAAGCAGCGCCAGCCCGGCGCGCGGGCTGAGGCCGTGCGTATAGCGCGCCGATTCGCGCGTATGGCGCAGGATGGCCTGAAGGTAATCGAGCAGCGCGGGAGAGGCGAATACCAGCCTGGCGCGCTGTTGCAGCGCCAGCAGTTCCGCACTTTCCATCTGCGGGCTGAGGTGGGCGATGATCTCGCGCCGGTCCATGCCGGACAGCAGGCCGCGCTCTGCCTGCGCGTCGGGATAGCCCATCTGGATGCGCATCAGGAATCGGTCCAGCTGCGATTCCGGCAGCGAGAAGGTGCCGATCTGGTGCAGCGGGTTCTGCGTGGCAATGACGAAGAAAGGCGCGGGCAGCGGGCGCGTCGTGCCTTCGATGGTCACCTGCTGCTCTTCCATCGCTTCCAGCAGTGCGCTCTGCGCCTTGGGTGTGGCGCGGTTCACCTCGTCCGCCAGGATCATTTGCGCGAAAATCGGGCCGGGGTGGAACACGAACTTTCCACTTGTTGAATTGGGGGCGCCTGTCGGATCGGCACCTGCGCGCTGGTATACCGATACGCCGAGGATATCGGCAGGCAGCAGGTCGCTGGTGAACTGGATGCGCCCGAACTGCAAGTCCAGCGTGCGTGCCAGCACCTGTGCCAGCGTGGTCTTGCCAACGCCGGGCAGGTCTTCGATGAGCAGATGGCCGCGCGCCAGCAGGCAGGTGAGCGCGAGGCGGATCTGCTGCGGCTTGCCGAGGATGATCTGCTCGGCCTGGCGGATGACGTTTTTCAGGGATTGGCTCATGACACTCCGTAAAGTTCATTTCCGTTCGCCCTGAGTAGGCGCATAGCGCCGTATCGAAGGGGGAATGGGTGTATCGATATACCAGTTTTCAGGGTACTCATGGGCTGTTTTTTCTAAAGTCTTTTTTAGCCAAGAGTGCAACATCATCCCAATCGCCGCGCATCATTGCTTCCTTTTTCTTGCGGCTCCACCCTTTGATCTGCATCTCAGCGGACAATGCTTCTTCGCGTGTCGTACATTCCTGCGACCAGACAAGGCTAACAGGCAATCTGCCGGCTGTGTAACCTGGACAAGCTCCGGCCTGATGTTCGCCGATACGTTGCTCCAAGTTGTCAGTGTGGCCAGTGTAGTACGAGCCATCTGCACAGCTAAGGAGGTAAACCCAGAAGGCCATGTAGGCTCCCCATTTTATTTTCTCCTTCGATATGCCCGCTATGCGGGCTACTTCCCTCGATACACCGCGCTATGCGCGGCACTCGGGACGAACGGTTGTTGGAGTATTACAACAAAATCGCCGCGATCACCCTGCGGCCTTCCGCCACCAGGATGTTGTAGGTGCGGCATGCCGCCGGGGTGGTCATGCACTCTACGCCGATGCCCGCATCGGTCAACGCGCGGTACAGGCGCGGGTGCGCAAAGCGTTGCTGCGCGCCGGTGCCGAGCAACAGCACGTCTGGTCTGAATGCGAGGAACCAGGCGAAATGGGTTTCGTTCAGCCTGTCGAAGCCGGCGGCATTCCAGTCGCTGCGCACCTCTTCCGCGAGCACCGCGATGCTGCGCTCATGGCGCTCGCCGTTGACCATGACGTGATCCGCACCGTATGCGGTGAACAGTTTGGTGTCGCCGGGATTGGCCAGATGCAGTTTCAAAGACTGGTCTCCTTTGTCGTATGGCATTTGCTGTGCGGGGGCGGCGCAGGTAAAATCGCGCCCTTTGCAGCCTTGTGCCGGATTTTATCATGCGGGGGCGCTCCATCGCGCCCCCCGGATAAGCCGTCACGACCTTACAGGTGAACCGTGAAACCCATATTGAAATCGACCAAGCTTTCCAACGTGTGCTACGACATCCGCGGGCCGGTGATGGAACGCGCCAAGCAGATGGAGGAGGAGGGGCAGCGCATCATCAAGCTGAACATCGGCAACCTTGCGCCGTTCGGCTTCGAGGCGCCGGAGGAGATCCAGCAGGACGTGATCCTCAACATGCCGAATTCGTCCGGCTATTCCGATTCCAAGGGCATGTTTGCGGCGCGCAAGGCGATCATGCATTACTGTCAGTCCAAGAAGATCGCCGGTGTCGGGCTGGAGGACATCTACATCGGCAACGGCGCTTCGGAACTGATCGTGATGGCGATGCAGGGGTTGCTCAACACCGGCGACGAGGTGCTGGTGCCCGCGCCGGATTACCCGCTGTGGACGGCGGCGGTCACGCTGGCGGGCGGCACACCGCGCCATTACCTGTGCGACGAGCAGAACGAGTGGATGCCCGACCTTGCCGACATACGCAGCAAGATCACGCCGAACACGCGCGCCATCGTCATCATCAATCCGAACAATCCGACCGGCGCGCTGTATTCAGATGAGCTGCTGCACGAAGTGGTAGAAATCGCGCGCGAACACGAACTCATCGTCTTCGCCGACGAGATCTACGACAAGATGCTGTACGATGGCGCGACGCATACCTCGATCGCCTCGCTGGCCGACGATGTGCTGTTTCTCACGCTGAACGGGCTGTCGAAGAACTACCGCGCCTGCGGTTACCGGGCCGGCTGGATGGTGGTGTCCGGCGAGAAGAAACACGCGCAGGATTACATCAACGGCCTGACCATCCTGGCCTCGATGCGGCTGTGTTCCAATGTGCCGGGGCAGTTCGCCATCCAGACCGCGCTGGGCGGCTACCAGAGCATCAACGACCTGGTCGCGCCGGGCGGACGCCTGTGCAAGCAGCGCGACCTGGCCTACAAGCTGCTTACGGCAATTCCCGGCGTGACGTGCGTCAAGCCGAAGGCCGCGTTGTATCTGTTTCCGCGCTTCGATCCCAAGATCTATCCGATCGAGGATGACCAGAAATTCATCCTCGAACTGCTGGAAACCGAGAAGGTGCTGGTCGTGCAGGGCAGCGGCTTCAACTGGATACACCCCGACCACATCCGCGTGGTGTTCCTGCCTAATATGGATGACCTGGTCGAAGCGATCGGGCGCATCGCGCGCTTTCTGGAAAACTACCGCAAGCAACACGGCACGTAAACCGGTTGGAAGTCGGAAGACGTAAGTTGTTAGTTAAAACCGCGAAGCGGACGACACCAACTTAAGTCTTACGTCTTCCTACTAATAACTAGGAATTTAAATGAAACCAATCAACGTAGGGCTCCTCGGTATCGGCACAGTCGGCGGCGGCACTTTTACTGTGTTGCGGCGCAACGCGGAAGAGATCGCGCGCCGTGCCGGACGCCCGATACGCATCACCGTGGTAGCGGACAAGAATCTGGAGCTGGCGAAGCAGGTCACCGGCGGCGCATGCCGCATCACCGACGATGCCTTTTCGGTGGTGGCCGACCCCGAAGTGGATATCGTCGTCGAGCTGATCGGCGGCTATGGCGTGGCGAAAGACCTGGTGCTGAAAGCGATTGCCAACGGCAAGCATGTGGTCACCGCCAACAAGGCATTGCTTGCGACGCACGGCAACGAGATTTTCAAGGCTGCACAGGACAGGGGCGTGATGGTCGCGTTCGAGGCGGCGGTGGCGGGCGGCATCCCGATCATCAAGGCGCTGCGCGAAGGCCTGACCGCGAACCGCATCCAGTGGATCGCCGGCATCATCAACGGCACGACCAATTTCATCCTGTCCGAGATGCGCGACAAGGGCCTGAGCTTCGACACCGTGCTGAAGGAGGCGCAGCGTCTGGGCTACGCCGAGGCCGACCCGACCTTCGACATCGAAGGCGTGGACGCGGCGCACAAGATCACCATCCTGTCCGCGCTGGCATTCGGCATCCCGATGCAGTTCGACAAGGCCTACATCGAGGGCATCAGCAAGCTGGATGCCACCGACATCCGCTATGCCGAACAACTCGGCTACCGCATCAAGCTGCTCGGCATCGCAAGGCGCACGGATGAAGGCGTGGAGTTGCGCGTGCATCCCACGCTGATTCCATCAAAACGCCTGATTGCCAACGTTGAAGGTGCGATGAACGCGGTGCTGGTGCAGGGCGATGCGGTCGGATCGACGCTGTATTACGGCAAGGGCGCAGGCGCGGAACCGACCGCCAGCGCGGTGATCGCCGATCTGGTCGACGTGACGCGCATGCACACCGCCGACCCGGAACACCGCGTGCCGCATCTGGCTTTCCAGCCGGACCAGTTGTCCGACCTGACTATCCTGCCGATGGACGAAGTCACCACCAGCTACTACCTGCGCCTGCGCGTGCAGGACAAGCCGGGCGTGCTGGCCGACATCACGCGCATCCTGGCCGACGAGCAGATATCCATCGATGCGGTGATACAGAAGGAACCGGACGAAGGCGAAGACCAGACCGACCTGATCCTGCTGACCCACCAGACGCGCGAGAAGCGCATCAACGCGGCGATTGCCAAAGTGGAAGCGCTCCCGGTGGTGGCAGGCAAGGTGACGCGCCTGCGGCTGGAGCAGCTCGGCTAGCAATGCAGGTTGGGTTAGCCGCTCGCGGCGTAACCCAACAAACTGTCCAGTTGGTTGTGCTTCTCAGTACGATTTTTGCATAAATGAATTGTTGGGTTACGCTGCGCTAACCCAACCTACGAACCAAGAACTCGTAGGGTGCAATAAGCGTAGCGCATTGCACCGAATGTTTTGCCGTACATACGGCGCAATGCCCGTTGGTTATTGCGCCCTACTGTTGAGGAATTTACCGAATGAAATACACCAGCACCCGCGGCGGCATGGCCGCAAAATCCTTCACCGACATCCTGCTCGGCGGTTTGGCCGACGACGGCGGTCTGGCGGTTCCCGACCATTATCCTAAACTGAACCAAGCCGAACTTGCGGCGATGCGCGGCATGAATTACCGCGAGCTGGCGTTCGAGGTGATCAGCCGTTTCGCCACCGACATCCCGGCGGACGACCTCAAGGCCATCATCGACAAGACTTACACCGCCAAGGCTTTCGGCAGCGAGGTGATCACCCCGCTCAGGACGCTGGAACCCGGCCTGCACATCCTCGGCCTGTCCTACGGCCCGACACTGGCGTTCAAGGACATTGCGATGCAGTTGCTCGGCAACCTGTTCGAGTACGCATTGGCCAGGGATCACGCCGAGCTGAACATCCTCGGCGGCACTTCCGGCGACACCGGCTCCGCGGCGGAATACGCGATGCGCGGCAAGCGCGGCATCCGCGTGTTCATGCTGTCGCCGCTCGGCAAGATGAGCCCGTTCCAGACTGCGCAGATGTACTCGCTGCAGGATACGAATATCTTCAACATCGCCGTCACCGCGCCGTTTGACGCCTGCCAGGACATGGTGAAGGCCGTGTCGAACGACCTGGCCTTCAAGGAAAAATACCGGATCGGCACGGTCAACTCGATCAACTGGGCGCGGGTCGTCGCGCAGGCGGTTTACTATTTCCAGACTTATTTTGCGCTGACCAAAATCAACGATGAGCAGGTTTCCTTCGCAGTTCCGTCCGGCAATTTCGGCAATGTCTGCGCCGGGCATATCGCGCGCCAGATGGGGCTGCCGATCCGCAAGCTGATCGTCGCGACCAACGAGAACGACGTGCTCGACGAGTTCTTCAGGACCGGCGTGTACCGCCCGCGCCCGGAAACGATGCACACCAGCAGCCCGTCGATGGACATCACCAAGGCCTCCAACTTCGAGCGTTTCGTCTACGACCTGGTCGGGCGCGATGCGCAAGTCCTCAAGGGTTTGTGGCAGCAACTGGAAAAAGATGGCTATTTCGATCTCAGCCAGACACCTTATTTCGCGAGGGTGCCGGAATTCGGCCTGGCCTCGGGAGCAAGCAGCCACGCCAACCGCATCGCCACCATCCGCCGCGTGCATCAGCAATGCGGCGTGGTGATCGATCCGCACACCGCCGACGGCATGAAGGCCGGACTGCAACACCGCGAAGCCGGCATCCCGCTGGTGTGCCTGGAAACCGCGCTGCCGGCAAAGTTCGAGGAAACCATCCGCGAGGCATTGGGGCAAGACCCGCAGCGGCCGGCAGGTTACGAGAACATCGAAAGCCTGCCGCAGCGCTTCGATACGTTGCCGCCGCAAGTAGACCAGTTGAAGGCATATATTGCGGCAAGGGTCCCGGCGTGAACCGCACTGCCTGCATGCCCGGTCTTTCCTGAGCATATCCCATGACGGTTTTATCGTGGATCATTGTGACCAGCCTGGCGGGCGGCGTACTGAGCGTATTGTGCGCCGCGCTGTTCGCACTGAATGCTCGCCCGCATTGGGTCGGCGCATTGGTCAGCTATGCCATCGGGGCGCTGCTCGGTGCGGTGTTCCTTGATATCCTGCCCGAGGCGATGGAGGCGGGGAGCAGCTCGGCGGCGGTGAGCGGCACGGTGCTGGCCGGTATCCTGTTGTTCTTTACGCTGGAGAAATTGCTGCTGTGGCGGCACTGCCACGACGATCATTGCGTGGCGCACGAACATGATACACATGGCCGCAGCGGCACGATGATCATGGTCGGCGACACCTTCCACAATTTCGTGGACGGGGTGATCGTCGCGGCGGCATTCCTTGCCGATACCCATCTTGGCATCGTCACCGCACTGGCGATCATCGCGCATGAGATCCCGCAGGAGGTCGGCGATTTCCTGATCCTGCTGCATTCCGGGTACAGCAAGGCGCAGGCCTTGTTCGTCAATGTGCTGTCCAGCCTGGCGATGCTGGCGGGCGGCGTGCTGGCCTATTTTGCCTTGCAGTTCGTGCAGAGCATCGTGCCGACCTTGCTGGCATTGGCTGCGGCGAGCATGATCTACGTCGCCGTTGCCGACCTGATCCCCGGTCTGCATAAACGCACCCAACTGCGCGATACCCTCCAGCAGGTGGTGCTGATTGCGCTGGGAGTGGGCTCCATCCTTCTGATTGGTATGCTGGTTCCGGAATGACCGGTGGATTACAGTCCGAAAAATGCAATTGAGTCACGGATAAACATGGATTGACACAGATGAATAACGAGTTGCATCAATTTTTTTCCTATACAACTTGGGTAAAATGCCAGCCCTTTGCAATGCGAAGTTCTATCCGTGTTTATCCGTGTAAATCTGTGGCTAATGAACCTGTTAAGTTGCAATGAATAATGCCCCTACCATCCCAAAAGTCGGTTTCGTCTCGCTCGGTTGCCCGAAGGCGACGGTCGATTCCGAGCATATCCTCACGCGTCTGCGCGCTGAAGGCTATTTGATTTCCGGCAGCTATCAGGATTCCGATCTGGTGATCGTGAATACCTGCGGTTTTATCGACAGCGCGGTGGAGGAGTCTCTGGATGCGATCGGCGAAGCGCTGGCCGAGAACGGTAAGGTGATCGTCACCGGCTGCCTCGGCGCGAAGGGCGATGTGGTGCGGCAGGCGCACCCCAAAGTGCTGGCGGTGACCGGGCCGCATGCCACCGACGAGGTGATGGCGGTGGTGCACCAGCACTTGCCCAAGCCGCATGACCCGCTCTCCGATCTGGTGCCCGCGCAGGGCATCCGCCTGACGCCGAAACATTATGCCTACGTGAAGATATCCGAGGGCTGCAACCACAGCTGCACCTTCTGCATCATCCCCAGCCTGCGCGGATCGCTGGTCAGCCGCCCGGTCGGCGAAGTGATGCAGGAAGCGCAAAGTCTGGTCAACGCGGGCGTGAAGGAGTTGCTGGTGATTTCGCAGGACACTTCCGCCTATGGCGTGGATATGAAATTCCGCACCGGTTTCTGGAATGGCAGGCCGCTCAGGACGCGCATGACCGAACTGGCTGCGGCAATGGGCGGGCTGGGCGCGTGGGTGCGGCTGCATTACGTCTACCCGTATCCGCATGTGGACGAGGTGATCCCGCTGATGGCCGAGGGCATCATCCTGCCTTATCTCGATGTACCATTTCAGCATGCCAACCAGCGTATCCTCAAGCTGATGAAGCGTCCCGGCGACAGCGACAACGTGCTGGCGCGCATCGGACAATGGCGCGCGATTTGCCCGGACCTGACGCTGCGCAGCACTTTCATCGTCGGCTTTCCCGGCGAGACCGAAGCGGAATTCGAGGAGCTGCTTGATTTTCTGAAGGAGGCGCAACTGGACCGCGTCGGCGCGTTCGCCTACTCGCCGGTGCAGGGCGCGGCGGCCAACGAGCTGCCCGATCATGTGCCGCCCGAAGTGCAGCAGGAACGTCTCGCAAGGCTGATGTTGCTGCAGGAGGAGATCAGCGAGGAGCGCCTCAGGCGCAAGGTCGGCAAGACCCTAACCGTGCTGGTCGACGAGGTGGACGAGGAGGGTGCGATCGCGCGCAGCAGCGCGGATGCGCCGGAGATCGACGGCTTGGTGTATATCGAGGACGGCCAGCAATTGCGCGTGGGCGATTTTGCCGAAGTCAAAATCACCGATTCCGATACCCACGACCTGTGGGCTGAAACGGTTTGAGTTGCAGTGATTCAAAATAAAAGCGGGAGCCGAGGCTCCCGCTTTTATTTGAACTGGTGGATTTTCATCAGGACCAAAGTAGAGTACCTACTCTGGCGGCTGAACCCGCATGGTTCAGGCAGTGACGTTGATGACAGTGCCTATGGACTGTCCGCTGGTGTTGACCGTTGGTTTGATTGTATTCACATTGGATGAAACGGCATCATCGCTATCCCCATCATTCTCTTTCTCACCGCGAACTTCAGCGTTGGCTGGAGGCGGTGAGCTTTGCCTGATATTGCCTACCTGGAAACTGGTGTTCGATGAAACTGCGTTAATGGACATTTAAGTTTCCTTATTAAAATTGAATTGTGGAGTGATATTAACAGGCTATCGGCATGAATCAGGCATTTTTCAAGTTTTGCTGGCAAGTCACTGATTGAGCCTCGCTTCGAGGAAAACAGCCGCTTACCGTGCCTCAACAGTTATGCCGCCGGGCTGATCGGCAGGCATATCGCCGTGCCTGCCCATGTCGCGCTTGAATTGTTCGCGTTCCTCCGGCGACATCTTCTCGAAGCGTTCGTGCATCTCCTTGCGCCGTGCTTCGCGCTCTTCCGGTGACATTTTTTCAAAGCGTTCGCGCATCTCCTTGCGCTCTTCCGGAGACATCTTCTCGAAACGTTCATGCATCTCCTTGCGGCGCTCCGCGCGTTGTTCCGGAGTCATGCTGTCCCATTCCCTGCGTCTTTCGGCGCGATATCTGGCACGTTCCTCGGGGGGCATCTTCTCCAGGTATTCGCGCATCGCCTTGCGGTGCTCGGTGCGTTGTTCCGGGGTCAGCTTGCGTACCTCCTCGCGCATCGCTTTGCGTTCCTGGGCGCGCTGTTCGGGTGTCATGGATTTCATGCGTTCCAGACGCTGGATGTGATCCTGCACATGGGGAGCGTCGGCGGGTGCGATATCCGCGGCTTGGGCGCTGAAACTGAACGATGCGACGATGCCGGCGGCGACCAAGGTTTTCAGAATGGTATTCATGGTCTTCTCCTTCAATATCCTGCAATGGGCGTGGATGCATGATGCGATTGAACTGTAAGCCGAGTGTTTATGCCAGTGCCTGATTTGTAAAAGTTTGTTTCAGTCTTGCGGTAAGCGATAATTTTCTATAGCTTTAAAAGCCTTTCGTTCTATCATGCGAGCATGACAAATTCGCAACGCATCCTCATCATCGACGACGACGCGCGCCTGCGCGAGCTGCTGCTGCGCTACTTGTCCGAACAGGGGTTTGCGGCCAAGGCGGTGGCGGACGGCAACTCCTTGGACAAGGCCCTGGCGCTGAACCGCTATCACTTGCTGGTGCTTGATCTGATGCTGCCTGGCGAAGACGGACTGGCGATCCTGCGGCGACTGCGCGGTGCGGGCGAGAATGTGCCGGTGATCCTGCTCACTGCCAAGGGTGACGAGGTCGATCGCATCGTCGGTCTGGAAATGGGTGCGGATGATTACTTGCCTAAACCGTTCAATCCGCGCGAACTGGTGGCGCGCATCAACGCGGTGCTGCGGCGCAAGGGGTCGCAGCCGGTCGGTGCGCCCGATGCCGAGGAGAAGACCATCACCTTCGGCGATTGCGAACTGAATCTCGCCACACGCGTGCTGACCAGGTCCGGCACGCCGGTTTCTCTGACTACCGGGGAATTCGCGCTGCTCAAGGCGCTGGTGACCCACCCGAGCCATCCCTTGTCGCGCGACAAGCTGATGGAACTGGCGCGCGGACGCGACCACGAACCGTTCGATCGCGCCATCGACGTGCAGGTATCGCGGCTGCGCAAACTGATCGAAGCCGACCCTGCCAAGCCGCGCTTCATCCAGACGGTATGGGGGCACGGCTATGTATTCGTTCCTGATGGAGCCAAGCCTTGAGGTTCCCTTGATTAATCTGCCGAGAACCCTGCTGGCGCGTTCTTTCCTGCTGATGGTCATCCTGATCGTGCTGTCGTTTGCCGCTTCCGTGATGATTTTCCGCCATGTCGAACAGGAGCCGCGCGCCCGGCAGACGGCGCAATTGGTGGTGTCGGTGGTCAATCTCACGCGTGCCGCGGTGTTGTCCGCCGCGCCGGAATGGCACAGCGCGCTGCTGTCCGAGTTGGCGGAATCCGAAGGGCTGCGCGTGCAAATGGCAGAGCCTGGCGATGTACTCGAAGCCTTGCCCGATCATCCTCCGGAACTGCGAATGATGGCGGAGAAGGTGCGCGCCAGCCTGGGCGGCAATACCCGCTTTGCGGCGCAACGCAACGGCGTGGAAGCCTTGTGGGTGAGTTTCTTCATCGGCAATGAAGAATTCTGGGTGGCCTTGCCCAGAGAGCGCATCGAACATCCAGTATCGCAGGTGTTGCTGATGTGGGGCAGTGTGGTGCTGGCGCTGGCCCTCTTCGGCGCGTATTTCATCGCACGCCAGGTGGCGCACCCCCTGAAACGGCTCGCACAGGCGGCGCAACAGGTCGGCCAGGGCGCGACGCCGCAGCCGCTGCCGGAACGCGGCGCAAAGGAAATCGTCGCAGTATCGCGCGCCTTCAACCAGATGTCCGCCGATCTCGCCGCCGATGAGCGCGAGCGTACGCTGGTATTGGCAGGTATCTCGCATGACTTGCGCACTCCGTTGGCGCGTGTGCGGCTCGCTGCCGAATTGAGCGCAGACGAATCGCTGCGCAAGGGGCTGGTTGCCGATGTGGAGCAGATGGATGCGGTGATCCGGCAATTCCTCGACTATGCGCGCCTCGATGAAAGCGAGGCCGCCGTTTCGACAGACCTGCAAGCCCTGGTGCAAGAAGCGGCGCTTCCATTCGCGGCACAAGCCAAGTCGCTCACACTCGATTTGCAGCCGGTACCGCCCCTTGCCGTGCGCCCGTTACTGCTGAAACGCGCGCTCTCTAACCTGCTGGATAACGCCGTCAAATATGGCGGTGGCGAGATCACCGTACGGCTCTGGCAAGATGGGAACCTGGTCATCCTGACTGTGGCGGATCGCGGCGCGGGCATTCCAGCCGCGCAACATGAAGCCGCAAAGCGGCCGTTCGTGCGTCTGGAAAGTGCGCGCAGCGACGCGACCGGGTCAGGCCTGGGCCTGGCGATTGTCGAACGTGCCACACGCTTGCAGGGCGGTGAATTTCATCTGGAAGACCGTGCCGATGGCGGCCTGGCGGCAAAGCTGATATTGCGGCAAGCTTGGCCGGGTAGCTCCGGGTAGCTTGCATTTTCAAGCGATCGGCAAAGGCCGGCAGGCATATTTTTCTTGCTGCCTGCAACAAAAACGGGTAGGGTTAGCGGCATAAATTCTTGAGGAGCAAATCATGGACGTCAGCAATGCCACTGCCACTTCCGTCAGTGCGATCGTCAACAGTCCGCAGCCGCCCGCGCTGAAGAATGACAAACAGCCGGAGAAACAACCGGAGAAACAACCGGATTCCACAGTGGTAAAACTGTCCGCGCAGGCGCAGCAGATGAACCGCGCCGAAAACCAGAACAACAACACCGAGCGTGCCGAAACCAGACAGCAGGAAACTGCGGAGCCTCCCGGTATCCAGTTCATGGAAGGCGAGAACAAAGGCGGACGCGTCAACACCTTCGCCTGAAGCTCGAATAATTCTGTCAACTGCACCGTCCGGGCAACTCACCGGGACGACGCACCTCGCAAATCGCTACGCTATGAATCCAGACTGGCAACAATTCCTCACCCAACAAGGCGCAACCTTTGACGCAGGCCTGGTGCAGCATTTTGGCGACGCTGCTGCCGAACTGCGCGCAACGGCACAGGGTACCGTACTGTGCGACCTGAGCCAATTCGGCACGCTACGAGCTTCCGGCGAGGATGCGCAAGCTTTCCTGCAGAACATGCTGAGCAACGACATCCACGAAGTCGATGTCAGCCGCACGCAGCTGAGCAGCCTGAACAGCCCGAAAGGGCGCATGCAGGCGACCATGCTGATCTGGCGTGACGGCGACGGCTATCTGCTGCAACTGCCGCGTGTGTTGTGCGAAGCGATGCGCAAGAAACTCAGCATGTATGTGTTGCGCGCCAAAGTGAAAATCTCCGATGCAAGCGATGAAATCGTTCTGCTGGGCCTGTCGGGCGAAAACGCGCAGGAAATTCTGAGAAGGCAATTCGGCGAACTGCCGCAACTGCCGTTCGGCTTCATCGATACCGAACAGGCGGGTGTGCTGAAATTCAGCAACACGCGTTTCCAAATCAGCACTACCGTGCAATATGCGTCAACACTCTGGCAGTCGCTCAATCTGCATGCACAACCGGTCGGGAGCGTGTGCTGGGATTGGCTCAATATCCGCAACGGCATCCCCGTTATCCTGCCGCAGACGCAGGAGCAATTCGTGCCGCAGATGGCGAATCTGGAGCTCATCGGCGGCGTGAATTTCAAGAAGGGCTGCTATCCCGGACAGGAAATCGTGGCGCGCATGCAATACCTTGGCAAACTGAAGCGGCGCATGTACCTGGCCCATCTTGACAGTGGCGCAGCGCCTCAGCCGGGCGATGAACTGTTCAGTGTGGAAATGGAAGGTCAGGCCAGCGGCATGATCGCCAACGCCTCACCCGCACCGGACGGCGGCTACGACGTGCTGGCGGTGGTGCAGACTTCCAGCCGCGAATCGCAAACGGTGCATTGGAAATCCCCGCAGGGCGAGGCATTGCAATTTTTGCCGCTACCCTATCCGCTACCGCAAGGTTGACAGGCTTGGATTGGCGGCTTGCTCACTACTTGGGCAAGCCGCCAATCCGGAATAAATCTAATATTGATTCATGACCCAAGCGTGCCAGTCACTTTGGCAGGTGTCGGTTGCTTTTTAGGTTTCTTTGCTTCTTTGTTTTTTCGTTGCTGTCCTTTAGCCATGATCGTTCTCCTTGTGTTGTTGCATAGGCCCAATAATCCGGGCGGATAACTCCGGTGTCTTTTTTCGCCTAGCGGCGATATCCCTGCCAGCCCCGATCCCCACATCCGTAACCTGCCATGATGATCAGGATGAGCCGGGTTTTCCTGAAATTATCGAGCTATTTCCGGACAGCCATCGCTGCTTCGTTGTGCTCTATCATTTGCTCCATCAGCATCAGCATCATGTCCATATGTTTGCCTGTCATGCCCATCATGCCGCCACCCATCATGCCGCCTCCTTTCATGCCGCCGCCTTTCATGCCGCCACCCATGCAGCCGCCTTTCATGCCGCCGCCCATGCAGCCGCCTTTCATGTCGCCGCCCATGCAGTTACCCTTCATGCAGCAACCCATCGTATGGGAATGTCCGGATGGCGAAGTGCCAGATGGATCCTTTTCCACCAGTTCCATGCCGCAAATCGGACAGAGGCCCGGCTGGTCACGGACGACGTCAGGATGCATGGGGCATGTCCAAAGTTTCCCGCCCTCCTTGGTTGAAATCTTGCCGGTGGTGGCCGTTTTGTCAGTGCTTGTTTGTGCGGCAGGAACGGCACTTGCATTGTCGCCGGCCTGGCTAGCCGGATTGCCGCCCATCATGCCGCCGCCCATCATGCCGCCGCCCATCATGCCGCCGCCCATCATGCCGCCGCCCATCATGCCGCCGCCCATCATGCCGCCGCCCATCATGCCGCCACCCATCATGCCGCCACCCATCATGGGGCACCCCATAGTCATGTCGCCCATCATGTCGTGCATCATTTTTATGCTATCGCGCATGCTTTTGCTGTGTTCTTGCAGAAGTTTCAGGCGTTTCTTCGGGTCTTTGACTTGATTGATGGATGCCATTTGTGCCTGCATTTTTTTCATCGATGCCTGCATCATGCTTTCATGGGCGTTCATCTTTTCATCTGGCGCAGCAGTTTCTCCCTGTGCCGCCTGCGTAGTTGTTTCGTGTTGATGGGTGTCTTCCGCAAGGACCGGTTGGGAAAATAGTGCGATTGCCGCGAGTATGGGGATCAATAGCGAGAGTTTTTTCATTTTCATTTCTCCTGATGGACGAATTGAGATTCAAGCTTGAAGCACAACGGCTTAAGGTTCTGCAAGGTGACATTGCCGTGCCATGAAACAAGCCACCGCCGGCTATCGCCGGAAAAACCGGTTAAATAAGCCGCCATTTCCACTGTTACGATAGATCGCCTGCACAAATTCATCTGACGACGGATACATGATAATACGGACGGATGAAGTTTGTGTACTTTTGCTTATACAAAGAGGATTCAGCCAACCCCGGCATGATGATCTGATGGGCTGTGGACGATTCCTGCCACACACCAAATCCGCTAGTGCAGTGTCAGAAGGAAGATGTTTTCCTGCAACCGGCTCAAGCCGCGTTCCTGAAAGCGCGGGTTTTGCGCCAGTACGTCCAGTTGCGCCAGCAGGCGTATCTCGGTGCGCTCGCGGTAGAGTACCGCTACCTCGCCCGCAGTAACCGCAAACGGCGGGCCGGGCATTTCCGCTTGGGGATAGTCGAAGGTAATGAGCAGGATTTGCGTCGCGGGCGGCAGGATGCCCAGCAGGTGGCGTGCATAGCGTTCGCGCATTTCCGGCGGCAGCGCGACCAGTGATGCGCGGTCGTACACCGCGCTTGTTTTCGCCAGGTCGTCCTTGCGCAGATCGAAGAAATCGCCGCACAGGATGCGGATGCCGTCCGCCTTGCAGAGCTCGAATTTTTTGCTGGTAACTCGATGCGGGGTATAGCCGTTTTCGTTGAAGAACGCCTGCACCGCGAGGGCGCTCAATTCCACGCCCAGCACCGCATGCCCCTGCTCGCGCAGCCATAGCATGTCGCGGCTTTTGCCGCACAGCGGCACGAACACCTCGCTGTCGCGGGCAAGGTGCAACTCATGCCAGTATTGGCGCAAATAGGGATTGGTCTCGTCCTGGTGGAAACCGATTTCTTTCCGCGCCCAGCGCTCCAGCCAAAAATCCTTTTTCATTTTTACCCTATAAAAACCAGTTCAGCCACGGATTAACACAGATGTACACGGATTATCAATGGGTTGGTTTTCTTATTCACGCCACCATCCGTGAATGATGGATTTCCAACAATATTTTGTTTTATCAGTGGTAATCCGTGTATATCCGTGGCTAATTGCCGTTTTTAGATTTATATCCGAGCCGGCAGTATTCGAGAAGCGATGGACAACATGCCGGATCGCTAAAGTTTCAGAAACATCCTGATATGCGGCAGACCCGCGATCATGAACTCCTTGCCTCGTCCGGAAAAGCCGATGCTGCGATAGAACGGCACATAGCGGGATGGTACATCGACGCTTACCTGCGGGTAAGCATGCGCACGGGCATAATCGAGCAGCGCTTCCATGATCGCCGTGCCGACTTTCTGCTTGCGCCACTGCGGCAATACCGCAATGTGCCCGATGTGGCCGTCGGGCTGCATGCGTCCGCAGCCGATGGCATCGCCCTGCAGGCTGAGAGCCAGGGCATGGCGGCAATTTTCGTCCAGACCGTCCCACTCCGCTGCTTCGGGGACGCCCTGTTCGAGGATGAACACTGCCTCACGGATCGACTTGAGCAACGGTTCGCCATCGTGCCAACCGATCAGGCTGACGGTAAAGGGATTGCCCATCATGCACCTCCTTGGAATCTACTGAAACAGGCTCTTAATTCAAGCGATGATTTCGACTGCCGTTCCTGCGGGTACCAGGTCGAACAATTCCATCAGATCGGCATTGCGCATCCGGACGCAGCCGTGCGAGCCGGGAACGCCGAGCCGCACCGAGTCCGGCGTGCCGTGGATATAGATATAGCGGCGCATGGTGTCGTTCTCGCCGAGCCGGTTGAAACCGGCTTCGCAACCGGACAGCCACAGGATGCGCGTCAGGATCCAGTCGCGTTCCGGAAATTGCGCGCCCAGTTCCGGCGTGTAGATCTCGCCGGTCGGGCGGCGTCCCACGAACACGGTGTTCTCCGGTTGCCCCGCACCGATCTTGGCGCGGATGATGTGTTGGCCGCGCGGCGTGCAATAGCTGCCGCTTGCCTCGCCCGGGCCGTTCGCAGCGGTGGAAACGCTGTAACGGCGCAGTGTGTTGCCCGCATCATCGAGCAATTCGAGCTGCTGCGCGGCGATGTGGACGTTGATCTTCATTCGGCCTTCTGCTGTGCGCGGCGCATCGCAAAAAAATTACTGAGCATCGCACCGCATTCCTCCGCCAGCACGCCTCCGGTCACCTCGGCGTGATGGTTCAGGCGCAACCCCTCCCGGCCTTCCCTTGTCAGGGGAGGAGAACTGGCTCCCTCCCTTGATAAGGGGAGGGTTGGGGAGGGGTTTAACTCCCCGAACACGTCCAGTATGCTGCCGCACACGCCGGTCTTCGGGTCGCGCGCCCCGTACACCAGCCGCGCGATGCGCGCGTGCATGATCGCGCCGGCGCACATCAGGCATGGCTCCAGCGTGACGAACAGCTCGCAGCCCACCAGCCGGTAATTGCCCAGCCGCTGCGCCGCATCGCGCAATGCTATCATCTCGGCATGGGCGGAAGGGTCGCGGCGCGAGATCGGCGCATTGAAACCGCGCCCGACGATCTCGCCGTCCTTCACCACCACCGCCCCGATCGGCACCTCGCCCGCCGCCTCGGCCTGGCGGGCCAGCTCCAGTGCATGGTGCATGTAATCGGCATAGGTCATCAAGGGAAATCCCTAAAGGCTCACTTGGGTATAACGGGCGGCAACCGTAGCATAACTTCTGCCGTTTGACGAGGTTCCGCGCGGGCCGAACCGGCCTGCGCCGACGTCACTTGCCGCGCCGGCCTGACTTGGGCGAGAACAAGGCAGGCTGTGGCATGGCTTGATGGCGCGCCGCTTCGGACAGGTGCTGCTGATCGGCAGTCTGTTGCGCCGGGCGCGGCTTGGCCGGTTGCGCGCCATTGCGCGATTGCGGGGTGCGTTGTTGCGGGCTGCGCGGTTTTTGGCCTTGGCTGTTACGCCGCTTCTGGTCTTGGCCATCGCGCGGCGGTTGGTTGCGGGTGCTGCCGGTCGTGTTGCTATGGCGTCTTTGGCCGTGCTGCGGGCGCGGCGGGCGCGGGGCTTCGGCGGGAAGGTTTGTTGGCGGCACGAAGCTGGCTACCGTCACTTTCGGGATCTCGCGCTTGATGAGCCGCTCGATACTCTTGAGAAACGGCAACTCTTCGCTGTCCACCAGCGAGATCGCCGCGCCGCTGCTGCCCGCGCGCCCGGTGCGGCCGATGCGGTGCACGTAATCCTCCGGCACGTTCGGCAACTCGAAATTCACCACATGCGGCAACTGGTCGATGTCCAGCCCGCGTGCGGCGATGTCGGTGGCGACCAGCACCGGCAGCGAGCCGTCCTTGAACTGCGCCAGCGCCTTGGTGCGCGCCGGCTGGCTCTTGTTGCCGTGGATCGCGGCGGCGGGAATGCCGTCCGAATTCAGTTTTTCCGCGAGCCGGTTCGCGCCATGTTTGGTGCGGGTGAACACCAGAACCTGCTTCCAGTCGTGGTGCTTGATCAGGTGCGCAAGCAGGTAGCTCTTCAGTTTTTGCGGTATCAGATGGACGCTTTGTGCTATCAGTTCCACAGTGGAATTGCGGCGCGCCACTTCGACATAGCCGGGGTTGTGCAACAGGCCGTCGGCAAGGGTCTTGATCTCGTCGGAGAAGGTCGCCGAGAACAGCAGGTTCTGGCGCTGTTTGGGCAGCAGCGCGAGGATCTTCTTGATGTCGCGGATGAAGCCCATGTCCAGCATGCGGTCGGCTTCGTCCAGCACCAGGATTTCGACGCCGGACAGGTCGAGCGTCTTTTGCCCGACATGGTCGAGCAGACGCCCCGGCGTGGCGACGAGAATGTCCATCTGCCCGCGCAATGCCTTGATCTGCGGATTGATGTTCACGCCGCCGAACATCACCATCGATTTCAGCGGCAGATATTTGCCGTAGGTTTGCACCGATTCCTCGACCTGAGCCGCGAGTTCGCGCGTCGGGACGAGAATCAGACAGCGCGGCCGGCCGGGACGCGGATGCGCGGCGGATTTTTCGGTGAGCAGATGCAGGATCGGCAGCGTGAAACCGGCGGTCTTGCCGGTGCCGGTCTGCGCTCCGGCCAGCAGGTCTCCGCCGGCCAGCACCAGCGGGATCGCCTGTGCCTGCACCGGGGTAGGGCGCGTGTAGCCGGCATCGGCAACGGCGCGCATCAAAGGTTCTGCCAGCTTCAGATCGGCGAAAGTAATTTCATTGGACATAGGGGTAAGTGTATTTGACAAAGTTTGGCTCCTGCGACGGCCTGCCGCCCACAGGAGCGGCACCAATCGAGGCAGACGAATTAAAGGATCGAAGAGATCGGGAGTGAATCAAGAGACCGCTGTGCTGATTGGTTTGGCGCAGGGTGGCGCGCATTATACCTGTCTTGAGCCAAGCGGAGGGACGTTGATTTTACCGGTAAACGCATCAGGATCAACGGGCGGGCGTTACGCCGGGTTTGCGCTCTGCAGGAATTTGACGAAATCGTCTTCAGGCAAGGGACGGCTGTAATTATAGCCCTGTATCTCCTCGCAACCGAACGACCTGAGGAAGGCCAGTTGTTCTTCCGTCTCCACACCTTCCGCGATGACTCGCAGGCCGAGGTTTCTGGACAGGCTGATGATTGCCCGTGTGATGGCCTCGTCGTCGGCATCCTTGGTGACGCCCCGCACAAACGACTGGTCGATCTTGAGTTTGTCGATGGGGAAACGCTTCAGGTAGCTCAGGGATGAATAACCGGTGCCGAAATCGTCCAGCGACAGGCTGATGCCCAGCAACTGGAAATCGTCCATCATGGCGATCACGCCTTCGACATTCTGCATGATCATGCTTTCGGTGATTTCCAGTTCGAGAAACCGCGTATCCAGCTCGTGGCGCGCCAATATCTCCGCCACCAGGCGTGGCAGCGTCGGGCGGAACTGCTTGGCGGAAATGTTTACCGCCAGCTTGACGATGGGTAGCCCGGCGCGTTGCCATTCCCTGTTGCGCGCGCAGACGGTTTCCAGGACCCACTGGCCGATGGGAATGATCAGCCCGGTTTCTTCCGCCAGCGGGATGAACGTGGATGGGGGTATCAAGCCTGTGCCGGGGTGGTTCCAGCGCAACAGCACTTCTGCGCCGATGATCTTGCCGCTTTGCAGGTTCAGTTGCGGCTGGTAGTGGAGCAGCAGCTCGTTCCGCTCCAGGGCGCGGCGCAGGTTGCTTTCCAGCGTGAGGCGCTCCAGGGCGCGCTTGTTCATGTTGGGCGAGAAAAACACGTAACCGTCGTGCGCTTCGCCTTGCTTGGCGCGGTACATCGCAACGTCGGCATTCCTGATTAGGGTTTCGGCATCATCGCCATCGTCGGGATAGACGCTGATGCCGATGCTTGCGGAAATTTGCAGCTCGTGCCCCTCCATCATGATGGGCGTGACCATGCTGTCGAAGATTTTTTGCGCGACGAATGAGGCATCTTCACGCTTGGTGATATCCACTAAAGCCACGACGAATTCGTCGCCGCCGATGCGGGCGATGATATCCGCACCGCGCAGGCTGGCAGTCAGCCGCACAGCGACTTCCTTGAGCAGGATATCGCCGTACGCGTGGCCGAGGGAGTCGTTGATCTGCTTGAAGCGGTCGAGATCGATGAACAATATCGCGCCATGCGTCTTGTTGCGCTTCGCCTCAAGCAAGGTCTGGCGCAGCAGGGCATACAGCCTGGCACGGTTCGGCAGGCCGGTGAGCGTATCGTAATAGGCCAGGCGATAGATCTGCTGCTCGGCATTCTTGCGTTCGGTAAGGTCGGTGAACACGGAGAAGTAATGGGTAATCGCCCCCTCCTTGTTGCGTACCCCGCTTGTCGACATCCATACCGGGAAGTTCTCGCCGTTTTTGCGCCGGTTCCACAGTTCGCCGATCCACAGCCCGTTGTCGGCGATCGAGGCATTCATCTCGTCGTAGAAAGCCCGGTCATGCAGCCCCGATTTCAGCATCGAGGGAAATTGCCCGATGACCTCGTGCGCATCATAGCCGGTGATCTTGGTGAAGGAACGGTTCACCGAAAGGATGCGCTGGGACACATCGGTGACGATGATGCCCTCGTCGCTGTATTCGAAGATCGCCGCCTGCAGGCGCAACTCCGCTTCCGCCTTAAGGCGCTCGGTGATATCCACCAGGTAGCCGAGGATCGCGGTGGGATTGCCCCGCGCATCGCGCGACAGGGAAAGGCTCAGGCTGGCCCAGAATACCTCGCCGGATTTTTTGCGGCGCTTGACCACCATCTCCCGCCCGCCCTGTTCGAGGAAGGCTTCGTGGAACATCGCATCTTCATCTTCTTCGTCGGCATACAGGAACAGGATGTTTTTTCCTATCGCCTCCTCGGCTGTGTAGCCGAACTGCTGCTCCGCTCCCTTGTTCCATCCGATGATGTAGCCGTTCAGATCCATGGAGATGACGGAATCGTGGATATGGTCGAGGATCTGCTGTTGCCGTGTCAGTTTATCCTCGCTGTCCAGCAGGTCGCGCTTGCGCTCGTCCAACTGCAAACGATCGAGCAAGGTCGTCGCGACCAGGCCGGCCAGCGACTGCAAGATAGGCAAGGCGGCCAGCGGTGCCCGCACATACAGTGTGCCGAGCATCTCGCCCTGGGCAAGCAAAGGGCAGCCCAGCTGTATCGGATCATCCTCGTTGCCGTCAGTCGGCAACCAGACCGCCTGGCTGTCGTGTCCGATTCGTTCCGCCAGGTTGTGCCAGTCTTCCGGCAACTTGTGTCGGCCAGCCAGGTGTGCCGCCCGTCCGGTGAAATGGCAATAGACCTCGGGCCAGTTGAAAGCATCACGGATCACCTTGCCGAACACCTGCGCGAGGTCCTTTTCGCCGGCGTGCAGCACGTTATGCACGATGTTGCCGGCCACGGCAAAAGCATGGCGGTTTTCGGTGTCGCCGTGGCTGCTGCCGATATTGGAAGATGAGCCGGCCTGTGGTTTCATTTGGTTCCGGCGACTTTCAGAGCCCAGAAAATGGCATCAAGCTGGAACCTGCTCAACGTGTCCGGCGCTATCCCCAGATCGGACAGGAGCCGCTGCACTCCGGCAAAGTCGCGCTGTTCGGTTGCGCATACCAGGTCGAGCAAAGTGCTCAATCGCCCTTCGCGCTCAAGCAACGCCTGTTTCACCGGTTGCGGCAAGGAAACCGATCCAAGCAATTCCGCCAGCGGGGTGGCCATCAGGATATCCAGCACGGAAAACACCCCCACCATGAAGGCCTGTTCCCGGTCGGCTTTCTCATTGCCTTCCTGAGACAGGAGTTCCATTATCCTGCCGCGCTCGGCGGCGCGCTGCATCAGGATATTGGGGCTGTCATCGCCTTCCTTGCGATGTGCAAACATCAACAGTTGCAGCCAGCGCTGCAACTGGCGCCGCCCCAGCACCATGATGGCCTGGGCAAAGCTGGTGATTTCCTTGCGAATGCCGAAAGAGGCGGAATTGACCAGCCGCAATAATTCGAAAGCCAGTTTCGGGTCGAGCTTGAAAACTTCCTCCATGGTCGCCGCATCCGCATTCGCGGCGACCATGGAAAGCAGGCGCATCAGCGGCAGGCGGGAAGAATCCCTTGATTGGACCCCATATTCCGGGGCATCCAATCTGCCGAAGGTGAAATAGCTGAACCCGGTTTGGGCACACCATTCGAACAGCTCCATCGATCCGATGCCATGAACGAATAATTTTGTTCCGGAACGGCTGGCATCCAGCAAGGCTTTTTCGCTGAACGATTTGCATACCGTGGCGGCATCGAAAACATGCATGGCTACCATGTCACGAGAGAGCCCGGATGGAACAGACAGGCCAGTCACGGCCAGGCGCACATTTTTACCGTGCCAGGCGCGGAAAATAGCCATGCCCGCCTCGGCCGACAGAAAATGTTCGCTGAGCACGGCCACCAATCGGGATGGCGAAAAAGGCAATTTCAGCGGTTGTTTGCATGCACCCAAGACATCCGCGCCCACGAAAAACAATTTGCCGTCGACCCCATCGACCGCCAGAGCTTCGCTACTCATCTGGTCGAAGAAATTCTGCGGCACGAATATCGATGTGTCCGTATCCAAACTCACACCGACCCACGCGAGGCTGCGGTCATATACCGGGTGCCACAATCCGATTGCCGACATGATTTCCAATATCCCTGAAAAATATCGCCCCTGAAATCCTGCCAACGCGGTTTGCCAACAAGATCCGCATTGCGCAGGCCCATTCTATATCACCGGGTAGCGTATATTTGCCACATGTTAACAGCCGGGGCGTAAGCATGCCATTTTCGCTGTTCCCCAAGCAAATGCCGGGAATGTTGCCTTGCAAGCGGGGCAGTTTCGGCCATTGGAAAGATGGCGCATAATCCGGGAAAATAACCGCGATGAAGAAAAAGATTTCTGTCATTTTCGTCTGCATGGGCAACATCTGCCGTTCGCCCACGGCGGAGGCGGTGTTCCGTCGCTATGTCGAGAATGCCGGCTTGGCCGGGCACATCCTGATCGATTCGGCGGGGACGCATGATTACCACATCGGCGGTGCGCCGGATTTGCGCGCGCAGCGGGCGGCGCAGCAGCGCGGCTATGACATGAGCGGCTTGCGCGGGCGGCAGGTGAGGGAGGGCGACTTTCGCCGCTTTGATTATGTGCTGGCGATGGACAAGGCCAATCTCGCCATTCTGCAGCGATTGGCGCCGCCAGCTGGCGATGCGCAGGTGCGGCTGTTCCTCGAATATGCGCAGCATCATGCCGAGCGTGAAGTCCCCGACCCTTACTACGGCGGTACGGACGGCTTCGAGCGCGTGCTGGATCTGGCGGAAGATGCGGCGGAGGGATTGTTGCAGCATATTCGCCTGCGGCATTTTTTACACTTTCCTTAGGAGGTACAAATGGAGCTTCGCAATAGCAATGACGATACGAAAATAATCGCTGCGCTCGTCTGCCTGTTCATTGGCTTTCTTTTTATCTGGAACATCGTGGCGCACACTTTGGATATCTATGAGCTGCGCCTCGATGCAGAAACCTGCAATCGGGTGAAGCTGCTCGGGATCGAGCCATCCAAAGATTGCGTCATTACCGCGCCGTTCCGCCAGGGGGGACCCGGTATCCCGATCGGCTTGCTGGTGCTGCCGGATGGCAGTGAGATCCAGATATCGCCAGTTGCGGCAAACCAGACCAACCGGAGTGTGGAATGGTCGGATTCGATGAAGACGCAATTGGTGATGGCATTATTGTTCTGGGTGGCTACGCTGGTGCTGCTTCTGCTAAGCGCATTGCGCGACAAGGAATGATTCCTGGCAGCTCATGAAAGTGCCGGACTTCGAAGAGACTGGCGCGGGCAACAAAAAACCGCACGATTTTCATCGTGCGGCTTCGTTTTTTGCCTGACTGAAACTACGCTTGCGGGCGTTGTGTCTCGACCTGCACCAGAGGTTCGTTCTCCACATACACTTCACGCTGGCGTGTGCGGCGGCGCGTTACGGGCTCATTCGTGTAACCAGCAGGAATGTTCGCAATGGCCTGCAGCTTGCCCGGGTCGGTTTCGATCTGGATCAGGCCTTCGCCGCCGCTTGCCGCTATGGGAGCGGCGATTTCATTCGCCACCGCTGCCGCCACAGCCGGTTGCGTGGCGGTGGTCGTTGGCATGGCGACGTATTCGCTCGGCGTTGCGGGCGGTGTCCAGCCTTCCGGATAGGCTACATACTCGGAAGGTTTAAGTTTTGCCGGGGCTGTACCGGCCGGCGCAACGGCTGCGGGAGCAGCTGCTGGTTCCGCGGCAACAGTCTCGCCCGTGACAGCCGGCATTTCGCCGCCCTGCACGGCATTCTCGCGGCGTTCGCGCTCGCGGCGACCGCCACGGCGACCGCGACGTCGTGCGCCTTCGCGTGCGCTGCCTTCCTCGGCTGGTTCGACGGCAGGTGCGTCAAGCTGGGTTTCCAGCGCGGGTTTCTCCTCGGATCGCGGTGTTGGCGCAGCGCGAGGCGGGCGCGGCGGACGGGGCGGGCGCTGCTCACCTTGTGGACGCGGTTCGCGCTCACCCTGCTGGCGCGGCTCTTGGGGTTTTGCTGCGGCTTCGGCCGGCTTCTCGCCGCGTTCGCGGCGGCTGCTTTCGCTTCGTTCGGCACGCTCTCCGCGTTCGCCGCGCTCACGGCGCTTGCCACCTTCGCTCCGTTCGCCACGTTCGCGAGGCAGGTTGCCGCGGGGCTTGCTCGCCGCCGGTTTGGCCTTGGGCTGTTCTTCCGTTCCCAGCGTCTTGATCCAGCCAAACAGTTTGCCGAGGATCGAAGGCTTGGCCTCCTCAACCTTCTTCATCGGGGCTGGTTGCGCCGGCGTGATGCCCTGCACCACGGCTTGTGCGCGCATGGCTTTCTGCTGCTCCTGCGCGGCGGTCAGCGGTTTTTCTTCAACCGGTTTTTCCACCAGCTTGTAGCTGGCCTGCAGCATATCGCTGGTCAGGTCGTCCTGGCGCAGGCGGCTGATGCTGTAGTTCGGCGTTTCCAGATGCGGATTCGGGATCAGCGTGATCGCCACTTTCAGGCGCGATTCGATGCGATGGATATCGGCGCGTTTTTCATTCAGCAGGAAGGTGGCGACATCCACCGGCACTTGCACGTGGATCGCCGCGCTGCTCTCCTTCATCGACTCTTCCTGGATGATGCGCAGGATGTGCAGCGCGGAAGACTCGGTGCCGCGGATATGGCCGATGCCGCTGCAACGCGGGCAGGCGATGTAGTTGCTCTCGCCCAGGCTGGGCGCCAGACGCTGGCGCGACAACTCCAGCAGGCCGAAGCGCGAGATCTTGGCGGTCTGCACGCGGGCGCGGTCGTAGTGCAGCGAGTCGCGCAGACGGTTCTCCACGTCGCGCTGGTTGCGGCTGCTTTCCATGTCGATGAAGTCGATCACGATCAGTCCGCCCAGGTCGCGCAGGCGCAATTGGCGGGCGATCTCTTCCGCCGCTTCGAGGTTGGTGTTGAATGCGGTGGCCTCGATGTCGGAGCCTTTGGTGGCGCGCGCCGAATTGATGTCGATCGCGGTCAGCGCCTCGGTATGGTCGATCACGATGGCGCCGCCGGACGGCAGGCGCACTTCGCGCGCATGGGCGGATTCGATCTGGTGCTCGATCTGGAAGCGCGAGAACAGAGGTACATCGTCCACATAGCGCTTGATGCGGCCCACGTTGCTCGGCATGACCGTGCTCATGAACGCCAGGGCTTGCTGGTAGACATCCTCTGTGTCGATCAGGATCTCGCCGATTTCCGGGTTGAAGTAGTCGCGGATGGCACGCACCACCAGGCTGCTTTCCAGATAGATCAGTGACGGGGCCTTTTCGGCTTTTGCCGCATCCTCAATCGCATCCCACAGTTGCTTGAGGTAGTCCAGGTCCCATTGCAATTCTTCCTCGTTGCGCCCGATGCCGGCGGTGCGCGCGATGATGCTCATGCCTTGCGGTACTTCGACATGCGCCAGCACTTCGCGCAGCTCGTCGCGTTCTTCGCCCTCGATGCGGCGCGATACGCCGCCGCCGCTCGGGTTGTTCGGCATCAGCACGATATAGCGGCCGGCCAGGCTGATGTAAGTGGTCAGCGCCGCGCCCTTGTTGCCGCGCTCGTCCTTTTCCACCTGTACCAGCAGCTCCTGGCCTTCGCGCAAGGCTTCCTTGATCGAGGGGCGGTTGCCGCTGCCGGGTTGGTAAAACTGCGGGGCTACTTCCTTGAATGGCAGAAAGCCGTGCCGGTTGCCGCCGTATTCGACGAAGCAGGCTTCGAGGCTGGGTTCGAGGCGGGTGATGACGGCCTTGTAGATGTTGCTCTTGCGTTGTTCCTTGCCGGCGGTTTCAATGTCGAGGTCGATGAGTTTCTGACCGTCAACAATGGCGACGCGGAGTTCTTCCGGTTGCGTCGCATTGAATAGCATGCGTTTCATTTATTGCCTCCCGCGCTCTGACACGGGCGAGACCAAGCTACACGCGATCAGGCGTGCCAGATGAGCAAAAATTGAGCAATCGTGCAAAGATATCGGTTGTGCAAACGGTTGGTCAAATCAGTTCTCTATTCAGTAGCTTGTCCGAAAAATCGTTCTTTGGAATATCTGCATCAGCGGTTGCGGGGGGTATTGCGGTGTCGCACTGCATCCATTTCGCCGGCTGTTGCAAAAGTTCCTTGTGGTGATGCAGCCACGGCTGCATCACGAAAATCCACAGGTGCTTTGAGCGCATAAATCAATTACTATCGCTGCTGGTTCCGGTGAGCGATATTAACCGGGCTGCGGCTGGAAGGGTGGCGGCGCATTGCGCCGTCGCTTGCGCCAAAAATTCCTCTTGGCGGCCAGTTTTTATTGGCGTGGGAATAAAACTACCTCCCAAACTTACCCAATTCCAAAACGCGCGAGTAGCGAAGTATAAGCAAAATGAATGGTTTAAGCAAAGATTCTGTCGCTTTTCTTACGATAGACGAAAGCGGCGAGGCTCAGCGCATCGATAATTTCCTGCTCCGGCTTCTGAAAGGCGTGCCCAAAAGCCATGTCTACCGCATCCTGCGCGGCGGGGAAGTGCGGGTCAACAAGAAACGCGTCGACCAGACCTATCGGCTGCAACTGGGTGACTTGCTGCGCATCCCGCCGATCCGCGTGGCGGAAAAGCATGAGATCGAAGAGGTGCGCATCCCGGCGGTGGAATTCCCGATCATTTACGAGGACGACGCGCTGCTGGCGGTGAACAAGCCTTCCGGGGTGGCGGTGCACGGCGGCAGCGGGGTGAGCTTCGGGGTCATCGAACAAATGCGCCGCGCGCGCCCGCAAGCCAAGTTCCTGGAGCTGGTGCACCGCCTCGACCGCGAAACCTCCGGCGTGCTGCTGCTGGCGAAAAAGCGTTCCGCACTCACCGCGCTGCACGAGATCATGCGCGAAGGCAACAGCGACAAGCGCTATTTCGCGCTGGTGCTGGGGCAATGGAAGAACGCCAGGCAGCACGTCAAGTTGCCATTGCACAAATTCGATACGCCGCAGGGCGAGAAGCGCGTGATGGTCAGGGAAGACGGGCAGGTCTCGCACACCATCTTCACCATGCAAAAAAGCTGGCCGGGTTATGCCTTGCTGGAAGCGCAGCTCAAGACCGGCCGCACCCACCAGATCCGCGTGCATCTCGCGCACCTCGGCTTTCCGATCGCCGGGGACGACAAATACGGAGACTTCGCGCGCAACAAGGAATTGATGAAGCAGGGGCTGAAGCGCATGTTCCTGCATGCCCACTCGATCTCGTTCAATCACCCGCTGACCGGCGAGCCGCTGCAGTTGACCGCTCCGCTGCCGCAGGAATTGGAAAAGTTCATCGTGCGGCTGGATGCCGGCGTTCCTTCACCGCAATGACGGAAATCATGGGGTCAAAGGTACGCATTCGTGTTTCAGGCAGTGGGGTATAATGCTCCGGTTCGAGCTGGGGGAGCTGTCCCCGATTATTGTGAAGAGAAGAGATATTGAGCACTGTTAGTTTCGCAGATCTGAATCTGGCCCCTGAGATCCTCAAGGCGCTGACCGAGTCCGGTTACATCACTCCCACACCTGTTCAGGCACAAGCCATCCCGATCGTGCTGGAAGGCCGCGATCTGATGGCAGGCGCGCAAACGGGCACCGGCAAAACAGCGGCCTTTGCATTGCCCATCCTGCAAAAACTGCTGCCGTTCGCCAGCACCAGCGCTTCGCCTGCGCGTCATCCGGTGCGGGCGCTGGTATTGGTGCCGACCCGGGAACTGGCGATCCAAGTGGAAGAGAATGTGAAGGCTTATGCAAAGTACAGCCGCCTGCGTTCGCTGGTGGTGTTCGGCGGGGTCGATATCAAGACGCAGGCGCCGCAACTGAGAGCCGGCGTGGAGATACTGGTCGCCACCCCGGGCCGCTTGCTGGATCACGTCGAGCAGAAATCGGTGCTGTTGAATCAGGTGCAGATGCTGGTGCTGGATGAAGCGGACCGCATGCTGGATATGGGCTTCATGCCGGATCTGAAGCGCATCCTGGCCTTGCTGCCCAAACAGCGGCAGAGCCTGATGTTCTCGGCGACGTTCTCGAACGAGATCAAAAAATTATCGGCGGATTTCCTGATCGACCCGAAGCTCATCGAGGTCGCGCGCAGCAACGCCACCGCCGAAAACGTCACGCAAAAAGTCTATCTGGTCGGCCAGGCGGACAAGCATGCTGTGCTCGCACAACTGTTGCGCGGCAGCGACGCGACTCAGGTGCTGGTTTTCACCAAGACCAAGATCACCGCCAGCCGCCTTGCCAGGCAATTGCAGCGCGACGGTTTTGCCGCCGATGCCATCCATGGCGATAAGAGCCAGCTGGAACGCATCCAGGCGCTGGATGCCTTCAAGCAGGGTAGAGTCACCGTCCTGATCGGGACCGACGTGGCCGCCCGCGGCCTGGATATCGACCAGTTACCCATGGTCATCAACTACGAGATACCAAGCGCCCCGGAAGATTACGTCCACCGCATCGGCCGCACCGGCCGTGCCGGCGCTTCCGGCGCCGCTATTTCACTGGTATCGCCGGAAGAAGAGAAACACCTGAAGGAGATCGAGAAGCTGATCAAGCACGAGATCCAGAAGGAAAATGCGGCCGTGCCGCATCAGGCGGCGAGATCACCGAGAGCGCCGCGCGGCGAGCATCATGAACGCAGCCATGCACCGCGGCCTGCCGCACCGAAAAAGCCGAGCCATGATCAGTGGTTCGACAAACCCTACGAACCCTCTGTCAGCGCCATCCCTAATAACAGCCAGCCGGAGCGTCTTGCCGACAAGCCGAAAAAGGAAATCGCGGCATTGCTGGTGCGCCGCGCAAGTTAAGGAAACGTCGAATAAGTTGTCATGCCCGCGCAGGCGGGCATCCAGTTTATCGATTTATCTGGACTCCCGCCTGGCCGAAGGCCAGTTTATCCAGAGCCTGTCGAAGGGCGGGAGTGACGAACCCTGAATTGCCTTGCGGCCCATTAGTTTTTGGTGCGCGTCAAAAACACCGTGACTTCTTCGCGGTCGTGGTAGAGCTGCTTCGCGAGCATCCTGTAATTCATGCCTTCTTCATCGAGCCGCGCGCGGATGCCGTTCAGCGCACCGTCCAGCGCGACGAGGCGCTGCTTCATCGGCAGTTTCAGATTGAAGATCGCGTGCCGGGCCAGTCCTGCCGCGAACCATGCGCCGATCAGCGCGGCGACCTTGGACGGTTTTTCCACCATGTCGCACACCAGCCAGTCCACCGCCTTGCGCGGCGTGTATTTAAAACCGTCCTGCCTGAGATGCTGCACCAGCGGATGGTTCGCCAGCACGCCTTTCATCGGCCCGTTGTCCACCGCCGTCACACGGATGCCGCGCCTGACCAGTTGCCAGGTCCAGCCGCCGGGCGCCGCGCCGAGATCAACGGCGGTCATGCCTTGCCGCAGCAGGCGCGACTGCTCGCTGCGCTCCATGAACACCTCGATGGCCTCGGCCAGCTTCAGCGTGGAGCGGCTCGGCGCTTCGGCGGGCATGGACTGGCGCAGGATGCCCATGAGCCACGGCGCGCTGTTGTGCGGGTCGCTGGTGCCGATCAGCGCGGTGGATTTGCCAGCGAAGTTACCAGCGAAGAAGATATGCAGACGTGATAAATTTTCCGTTCGGGCTGAGCCTGTCGAAGCCTTTTTTATGCTGACATCTGCTTCATCATGTCCTTCGACAGGCTCAGGACGAACGGTATTTTTGGATCCGTCATGTAATTTGCCTTGCTCTCGAAGTGACGCTTCCAGCAGCGGCTGGAAACGGCGCGTGAAAGCGGACAAGGTCTTGCCGTCGTTGGTGTCCGGCACTTCCAGCCACAGCATGCCGAAGCTGCCGGGCAGCGCGGCGACAGCGGTGAGGATCGGCGTGAGGCGGTCGCGCTCCGGTAGGGATTCGATGGTGTGGTGCAGCCGGATCATCTGGCGCGCGAAAATCAGTTCGCGATAGTTCAATCGCTGCCCGTTCAGTGCGACGACGACGTAGCCGCTGTCGGCAATGATGGCGGGTTGTTCCGCAAGGACAGGGCGCTGCTGGCGCGCCTGGCGCAGGGCTTCCTGCGCGCAATCCTGCTCGAAGCCGGGGCGGCAATACAGCAGCCAATATGTAAGCGGGGGATTTTGCATGGCGCGCATTGTGGCACAGGTGATGTTAATATCCGCGCCTCTTTTTTTGGCGCAGCGGATATGGCAAAGCGTTATGATTTGATCGTGTTCGATTGGGACGGCACAGTGATGGATTCGACTGCGGTGATCGCCGGCTCGATCCAGGCGGCATGCCGCGACCTGGGGTTGACGGTTCCCGATGATGAGGCCGCACGCCACGTGATCGGCCTGGGCCTGAGCCAGGCATTGCGCCATGCGGTGCCGGACGCACCGGAGTCCATGTATGAGCCGCTGGTGGCGCGTTACCGCCATCATTTCCTGGCGCAGGATCAGGCGATCCCGTTGTTCGAAGGTGCGCGCGAGACGCTGGCGGAATTGCATGGCACGGGCTATTGGCTGGGCGTGGCGACCGGCAAGAACCGCGCTGGGTTGGAACGCGCGCTGGCCAGCACCGGTTTGAAACAATATTTTCACGCCACGCGCACGGCTGAACAGACTTTTTCCAAACCGAATCCGGCCATGCTGTTTGAACTGATGGACGAATTGGCGGTCAGCTCAGAGCGCACCCTGATGGTCGGCGATACCACGCACGATGTGTTGCTGGCGCAGAATGCCAAGGTGGATGTGGTGGCGGTGGGATACGGCGCGCATCCGCCGGAGCAGTTGCAGGAATTGAATCCGCTGGCGCTGGTGAAAGATTTTACGGAATTGCGCGCGTGGCTGAGAGCCAACGCTTGATAGATTTTTACAAGGAATCACGATGTCTGATCAAAACAACAACTGGGAACGCGGCGTGCTGGAGAAGCTGGCGATGTCGGCCGTTCAGGAGCAGCGCCGCGCGCGTCACTGGGGCATCTTTTTCAAGACGCTGACCTTCGGCTATCTGTTCATCATCCTGTTCCTGGTGATGGGCTGGGTGGGCAAGTCCGAGCAGGCGCTGAGCACCGGCAAGCATACCGCGCTGGTGGACATGCAGGGCGTGATCGCGCCGGATAGCGCGGCAAGCGCCGACAACCTGATCCCCAGCCTGCAGGATGCATTCAAGGACAAGGACACGCAGGGCGTGATCCTGCGCATCAACAGCCCCGGCGGCAGCCCGGTGCAGGCCGGGCAGATCAACGACGAGATCCGCCGTCTGCGCGCCAAGCATCCGGCCATTCCGCTGTATGTGGTGGTCGAGGACATTTGCGCTTCCGGCGGCTATTACGTGGCGGTGGCGGCGGACAAGATCTTTGTGGACAAGGCCAGCCTGATCGGCTCGGTCGGCGTGCTGATGGACGGTTTCGGTTTTACCGGCACGATGGAGAAGCTTGGCGTGGAGCGCCGCCTGATCACCGCCGGAAAGAACAAGGGCTTCCTCGACCCGTTCTCGGCAGCCGACCCGGCGCAACAGGAATACGCCAAACAGATGATCGCAGAAATCCACCAGCAGTTCATCGACGTGGTGAAGCAGGGGCGCGGCAAGCGCCTCAAGGAAACGCCGGACACCTTCAGCGGCCTGGTGTGGAACGGGCAGCGCGGCGTGGAGCTGGGGCTGGCGGATGGCTACGGCAGCGTGGAATCGGTGGCGCGCGACGTCATCAAGGCGGAGAAGATCGTGGACTTCACGATGAAGGAAAACTTCGCGGACCGCCTGGCGAAACGCTTCGGCGCGGGCGTGGCGAGCGCGATCGGCTTCTCGGCGCAGGGTAGCGTGTCGCTACGCTAGCAGCCTGTCATTCCGGCGGAGGCGGAATCCAGCTCACACAACAAGCCTTGTAGGTTGGGTTAGCGTTTTACCGCGTAACCCAACACTTTTCGATAGCCGTCGGGTTACGCTGCGCTAACCCGACCTACAGCTACTGCATTAGCTGTTTCAGTAATTCATCAAGACTTGTGAGCGGCGCCAGGCATTGCGTGCCGCGGCACAGCCAGGCAGTGGTTTGCCCACTGGCAGGTTTGTCGAGCGCCTCGGGCAGGCCGGCTGCATCTTCATTCAACACCACAACCAGCACATCGGGCAGGTAGCGCGTCCGCAGCGCGGTCTGCCAGGCCGTGGCCTCCTTGCCGCGCAACACCAGCAGGGCGGCGGGCTGCAGATATTCCGCAAGCGCGGTGCACAGGCTGCTGTGGTAACTGGCGGCCTGCCGCATCGCCGGGAAGAATAATTTCAGGCAGCGTTCTGCCGCCGCGCGATATTCCCCGTTCCCCGTCAGCAGCGCCAGGCGCAGCAAAGCCTGCGTGGCGATGCCGTTGCCGGACGGCGTGGCATCGTCATGCCCCGTCTTGTTGCGCTGGATCAGCGCCTCATGGTCGTGGCTCGTGAAGAAGAACCCGCCGTCTTGTTTGTCTTCGAAGCGCGCCAGCAGCGCGTCGGCGAGCTGCACGGCGAAGGCAAGATCGGCGTTACGGAACTCGGCCTGCAGCAATTCCAACGCGGCGTTCAGCAAGAAGGCATGGTCGTCGAGATAGGCGTTGAGATGCGCCTTGCCGTCCTTGCACGTCGCCAATAACCTGCCGTCGCGCCACAGGGTGCCGCGTACGAAATCCAGCGCCCGTTGCGCCGAATGCAGCCAGTCGGGACGATCGAATATCCGTGCGGCACGCGCCATGCCGGCGATCATCAGGCCGTTCCATGAGCCGAGGATCTTCTCGTCGCGGCCGGGACGGATACGCCGCTCGCGCGCGGCGAAGAGTTTTTTCCGTGCGCTGTCGAGCAACGCCTCTGCCTGTTCAGGGGAGAGCCGCAGGTGCTGCGCGATCTTGCCCAGCGGTTCCCTGACGCGCGGATGCCAGGCGCGCCGCTCGAAATTGGGCGGGCCGTCCAGGCCGTAATGGGGCGCGATGAGCGCGTATTCCTCGGCGCTCAGCAGACTGCGTATCTCGTCGCGCTGCCATACATAGAACTTGCCTTCCTCATGTTCCGAGTCGGCATCCAGCGAGGAATAGTAGCCGCGTTTAACGTCAATTTCGCGCAGCGACTCGTTTGCTCCCTCGCCCGGGGATTCAAGGTTGCTTTTTTCGATTGTCCTTTCTCCCGCTTGCGGGAGAGAGTTAGAGAGAGGGGCTCTTGGCGGGAGAGGGTTGGGGAGAGGGGAGCGGGCATGGCGGGTTTCATCGCCACGTCCGCCGGGTGACTGCATCTCGCGCATGGCCCAGGCGGCGGTCTGTTCCACTACGCGCGCGAACAACGGCTCGCCGCTGCTTTGCCAGGCAGCGCCGTACAGCCCGAGCAGCAGGCCGTTGTCGTAAAGCATCTTCTCGAAATGCGGGATGCTCCATTCGGCATCGACGCTGTAGCGGAAGAAGCCGCCGCCGAGCTGGTCATACAATCCGCCGTGTACCATCTGTTGCAGGGTGTAGCGCACCATGTGCCGGGACTCTTTGTCATCGGCGGCATGGCTGCGGCGCAGCAGCAGATCGAGCTCCGCCGGATGCAGGAATTTCGGCGTGTCGCCGAAGCCGCCGTTCACACCGTCGAAGTTTTCGCCGAGTTGCCGCACTGCCAGGGCCAGCGGTTCGGCACCCAGCGTTTCTGCCGTCTCGCCGGCCTCGGGAAGCGCGCCGGCGAGGGCGGCGGTGAGCCGTTTGCCCTGCGCGGCCAACTCGGCGCGGCTACCCGCGTAGACCTGCGCAATATGCTGCAGCAGGTCTGGAAAAGCGGGCAGGTTGTAGCGCGCCTCCTTGGGGAAATACGTGCCGCCGAAGAACGGCGTACCGTCCGGGCTGAGGAACATGGTCAGCGGCCAGCCGCCGCCGCGCTGCATCAGCAGTTGATGCGCGGTCTGGTATATCTGGTCGAGGTCGGGGCGCTCCTCGCGGTCCACCTTGATGTTGATGAAGTGCTTATTCATCTCCGCGGCCACCTCGGCGTCCTCGAACGATTCGTGCGCCATGACATGACACCAGTGGCAGGCCGAATAGCCGATCGACAGCAGGATAGGCTTGTCCTGTTCGCGCGCGAGGCGCAGCGTCTCCGGGTTCCACGCATGCCAGTCCACCGGATTGTCGGCGTGCTGCTGCAAATAGGGGCTGGTTTCCTGGGCGAGGCGGTTAGGCATGATCAAATCCCCTGATAAGAGCCGTTCACCCTGAGGTATCGAAGGGTGAACGGTATTAGATATCCGATCGATACATCCGTTATGGTTCGATACGCTTTGCGTACCTGTGCTGGGCTTGACGAAGCATCACCACGAACGGATGTGCGCTGCTAGTCAGCGCAATAGAGGTTTTAACTCTTTCAGCACGCTCTGCATCAACCGCGGCTGCGCTTCCTTGATGGGATGCAGATTGTCGGCCTGGAATTGTTGCGACGCAACGCCTTCCAACAGGAACGGCAGCAGCCTGACACGGTATTTCTTCGCGAGCTTCGGGTACACCCTGCCGAACTGCGTGACGTAAGGCTCGCCGTAATTCGGCGGCAGCCGCATGCCGACCAGCAGCACTTTCGCGCGAGTACGGCGGACAGCCTCGATGATCCCGCCCAGATTGGCCTCGATGTCGGCGGCACGGTAGCCGCGCAGCCCGTCGTTTGCGCCGAGCTCCACGATCACCACCGCCGGGCGATGCTCGCGCAGCGCCGCGGCGATGCGCTGCCGCCCGCCCAGCGTGGTCTCGCCGCTGATGCTGGCGTTCACCACGCGATATTCGGCATGGCTGCGCGCCAGTTCCTGCTGCAGCAGTATGGGCCAACTTTCCGCTACTGCGATGCCGTATCCGGCTGATAAACTGTCGCCGAACACCAGGATGTTTTTTGCGGCATGGGCGGAAAGCGGCAGCCACAGGGCGGCGACCAGCAGGATATTCAGCATCGCAATCAGGCCGTTCACCCTGAGGTATCGAAGGGTGGGCTTCGATACGCTTTGCGTACCCTGTGCTGAGTTTGTCGAAGCATCAGCCTGAACGGGATGATTGTTGCGAGCCAGGTAATGCCCAATAATTCTTGAGGATAAGGTTCTCATGGCAGCGATTGTGCAGGCAGTTGAACTAACCAAGCAAGTATTGAGCGGCGATCAGCCGCTGACCATCCTGCAGCGGGCGAGCTTCGCGGTCGAGGCGGGCGAGAGCCTCGCGATCCTCGGTGCGTCCGGCTCGGGCAAATCCACCCTGCTCGGCCTGCTCGCCGGGCTGGACGTGCCGAGCAGCGGCAGTGTGCTGCTCGACGGCCACGACCTGTTCGCGCTGGACGAGGACGGGCGCGCGCGGCTGCGCGGCGCGATGGCGGGCTTCGTGTTCCAGTCCTTCCAGTTGCTGCCAGCGCTGAACGCGCTGGAGAACGTCATGCTGCCGCTGGAACTGCAGGGCAGCGCCGATGCGCGCGAACGCGCCGAGACATCGCTGCATCAGGTGGGGCTCTCCGCCCGCGCGCACCACCTCCCCAAACACCTCTCCGGCGGCGAACAGCAGCGCGTCGCGCTGGCGCGCGCCTTCGTCACCCGGCCCAAGATCCTGTTCGCCGACGAACCCACCGGCAACCTCGACGCCGCCACCGGCGCGCAGGTCATCGCACTGATGCTGGAGCTCAACCGCGCGCAGGGCACGACCCTGATCCTCGTCACCCACGACGAGGCGCTGGCAAGGCGCTGCGGCCGGCAGTTAAGGCTGGAGGCGGGGCGGGTGGTGTAATGCGTTTTCCCCTCTCACAAAGATTGATGATTGCTTTTCTCGTTTGTCTCCTCTCCCGCTTGCGGGAGAGGGTCGATGAGCTTGCTGGATAATGCAAAGATATTACGCCGTACCCAAACAGACGCGGAACAGAAGCTCTGGTATCACTTGCGCGCGCATCGTTTCATGGGAAGAAAATTCAAGCGGCAAAAACCGATAGGCAGATATGTGGTGGATTTTGTCTGTTTGGAAGAGAAGTTGGTCATTGAGTTGGATGGTGGTCAGCACGCTGAAAATGTTGAATATGACAAAGCGCGCGATTCATGGTTGAGAAGCGAGGGGTATACGGTGCTGCGCTTCTGGAATAACGAGTTGATGAATGAAATGGAAAGTGTGTTGGAAAAAATACGGCTTACCCTCTCCCCTAGCCCCTCTCCCACAAGTGTGAGAGGGGATGAGGTGGGTAGTGCGTTTTCTGCCAATTGTTTGAAAGTTGAGTAAGTAATGTCCGGCCAATTTTCCGATTTCTACGACAGCCTCGATGCCGATCCCGCCAGGCGCGGCAAGCAGTTCGAGCACTTCGTCAAATGGTTCCTCAAGGCCGACCCCGAATGGTCAACGCAGGTCGACCAGGTGTGGCTGTGGGACGAATGGCCGGGACGCTGGGGCGCGGACTGCGGCATCGACCTGGTGTTCCGCCACAGGGACGGCGGGCACTGGGCGGTGCAGGCCAAGTGCTATTCGCCCGACCACCACATCACCAAACACGATGTGGACAAGTTTCTCAGCGAATCGAACCGGCCGCTCATCCAGCACCGCCTGCTGATCGCCACCACCGACTTCATCGGCGGCAATGCCAGGCAAGTCTGCGAGGCGCAGGAAAAACCCGTCATCCGTTTTCTGCTCTCCGATTTCGAGAAGTCCGCGCTGGAGTACCCCGCCAGCTTTGCCGACCTTCCGCAAGCCAGACGCAAAGCACTTCCGACACCAAAAGACCACCAGATCGAAGCCCGAACCGCCGTGGTGCAGGGCTTGCAAACCGCCGACCGCGGCCAGCTCATCATGGCCTGCGGCACGGGCAAGACTTACGTCACGCTGTGGATCAAGGAACATCTGGACGCGCAGCGCACCCTGGTGCTGGTTCCGTCTCTGGGGCTGCTATCCCAACTGCTGCGCGAATGGACATTTGCCGCCGCCACCCCGTTTGAAGTGCTGTGCGTCTGCTCCGACCAGACCGTCGGCGCGAAGGGGCACGACGAAGCCATCCACAGCGTGGCCGATCTGGCCTTTCCCGTCACCTCGGATGCCGATGAGGTCAAGCGTTTTCTCGGCGGCTCGGGCAACCGCGTGGTGTTCTCCACCTACCAGTCCTCCTCCGTCATCGCCGCCGCCCAGGCCGACCCGGCCATCCCCACATTCGATCTGGCCGTGGCGGACGAAGCCCACCGCTGCGCGGGCAAGGTGGGCAGCGACTTCACCGCCATCCTCGACAATGTGCAGATACGCAGCGCCAAGCGCCTATTTGCCACCGCCACCCCGCGCACCTATTCCAGCACCGTGCATAAAGCCGCCGAAGAGCGTGGCGTCGAAGTCGTCGGCATGGACAACGCTACCCTGTTTGGCGAAGTGCTGTATGCCCTGCCGTTCGGTAAAGCCATCGAACGCAAACTGCTCAGCGATTACCGCGTCGTCATCATCGGCGTGGACGACCCCACCATCGCGCAGTGGATCGCCAACCGCGAACTGGTCAGTACCGGCACGGGAATCGAAACCGACAGCGAATCGCTCGCCGCCCAGATCGGCCTGCTCAAGGCCATCAAGGACTACGACCTCAGGCGCATCATCAGCTTCCACAGCCGCGTCAACCGCGCCGAAGCGTTTGCCGCAGACATTAGCGGCATCATGGCATGGGTCGGCGACGAACACCGTCCCGGCGGAACCCTGCGCGCCGACTTCGTCTCCGGCAACATGCCTGCCAGCCAACGCAAGATCAAGCTCGACCAGCTTAAAGCCCTGAGCGCAGATGAAAGAGGTGTGTTGAGCAATGCGCGCTGCCTGTCCGAAGGCGTGGACGTGCCCTCGCTCGACGGCGTGGCGTTCATCGACCCGCGCAGCAGCCAGGTGGACATCATCCAGGCCGTGGGCCGCGCGATCCGCCTCAGCCCGGACAAGAAGGCGGGCACGATCGTGCTGCCGGTGTTTCTCAAGGCGGGCGAAGATGCCGCAGGCACGATAGAAGCCAGCAACTTCAAGCCCATCTGGGACGTGCTGAATGCGTTGAAAGCGCATGACGACGTGCTGGCTTGCGAGCTCGACCAGATCAGGACCGGAATGGGTAAAAAGCCCGGCGCAGAAGTCCGCGCGGATCAACTTCGGGAAATCACCATTGACCTGCCTGCGACGGTGGATGCCAATTTCAGCGGTGCGCTGCGCACATACCTGGTCGAGCAGGTCACGGCGTCGTGGAATTTCTGGTTTGGGTTGCTGGAGGCGTTTGTGGAGCGGGAGGGGCATGCCAAGGTTCCACAAAATAACAAAACGGCAGATGGATACCGGGTCGGTAACTGGGTAGTGCGCCAACGAACAGAAAAAGTCAATCTATCACCGGAGCGTAAAGCCCAGCTGGAAGCATTGCCCGATTGGATTTGGGATGCTCGTGCAGATAATTGGGAAGAAGGATTTTGCCATCTTAAGGAATTTGCAAATCGTGAGGGGCATTGTTTGCCTCCTAGTCCATACAAGACGGCAGATGGATATGGCCTTGGTCTGTGGGTAAGCAAGCAACGAACAAAAAAAGACAGCCTGTCACCGGAGCGCCAAGCGCGGCTAGAAGCATTACCCTGTTGGAGTTGGGATCGTCGGCAAGATATGTGGGAGGCAGGGTTTCGCTATCTCAAGGAATTTGCAGATCGAGAAGGACATTGCTTGCCCCCTGCGTTATATAAAACAGAAGATGGATATCGACTCGGTAACTGGGTTCTGGCACAACGAACAAAAGAAGATAACCTGTCGCCGGAACACAAAGCGCGGCTGGAAGCATTGCCCGGTTGGATTTGGCGTAGTGATAACGACTGGATTGGACGTGGTGATATCGATTCAAATAATGGTAAGTGGAATGATGCATGGGAGGAAGGGTTTCGCTACCTCAAGGAATTCGTGAATCGCGAGGGGCATGCCAAGGCTCCACAAAAATGCAAAACAGAAAATGGGTATCAAGTCGGTCAATGGGTAAGTAGCCAACGAAGAAAAAGAGGCAACTTATCACAGGAACGCAAAGCGCGGCTGGAAGCATTACCCGGCTGGATTTGGGATGCACAAGCAGATAAGTGGGAAGAAGGATTTCGCCATCTCAAGGAGTTCGCAGATCGTGAGGGGCATTGTTTAACTCCTATGCTATACAAAGCGGCAGATGGACATCGACTGGGTAGCTGGGTAAGTCTCCAACGACAAGCAAAAGACAGTATGTCGCAGGAGTATAAAGCACGGCTGGAAGCATTGCCAGGCTGGGTTTGGCGGGTTAAGTAAGAACATTGTTTTGTTTGTAACAAACGAAGGGCAGCGTTCCATTTATGTGTGCCGCTCAACTCAAATACTATGTGTCAAAAGGAAGCGATGGAAGTTTCGGTAGAACAAGAAATTAACCAAATACAGATGGGTAAGCCCCATGTCGTAATTTTGGGCGCCGGTGCCAGTCGCGCAGCTTTCCAGAATGGGGATAAGAATGGTGTAAGACTTCCACTCATGGATGATTTCGCGGATGTGCTTGGCCTTAATGATTTACTGTCTCAGGCAGGCATCGATTTTGAAACTGTCAACTTCGAGAAGATATACGATCAACTTCATCAGAATGAGGCGCATCGAGAAATTCGAAAAGAATTGGAAAAAGTAATTCATAACTATTTTTCTCGTCTAGAGATTATTGACGAGCCAACCATTTATGACCATTTATTGTTATCTCTCCGAGGGAAGGACGTCGTTGCAACTTTTAACTGGGATCCATTTTTATTGCAGGCATATCGCAGGAATGCACAAAAATTTAAGCTACCACAGTTATTATTTCTTCATGGCAATGTCGGAGTTGGGTATTGTGAAAAAGACAAGGTATCAGGAATAAATGGCAATAGGTGTAGTAAGTGCGGTTGTGTTTTTACACCGTCGAAACTTCTATATCCCGTTGCAGAGAAAAATTATCACTTGAGTGGTTTCATTTCTTCGCAGTGGGAAGATTTGAGTCAGTATTTAAAAAGTGCTTTTATGATTACCATCTTTGGCTACGGCGCACCACAATCAGATGTTAGTGCAATTGATTTAATGAAATCTGCTTGGGGCAATGTAAACCAGAGAGAAATGGAGCAAGCAGAAATAATAGATCGCAGAAGCGAAGATGATTTGTGCAACACATGGGAGCCATTTATTCACACTCACCACTATGAAACACATTCCTCTTTCTATGACTCTTGGATAGCTAACCACCCCAGAAGAACAGGTGAGGCATACATAAATCAATATTGGAACGCACAATTTATCGACAATAATCCAATCCCGAAAGAATTTGCATTTCCAGAATTGTGGGCATGGTTTGATCAATTAAAACAGGTAGAAGAGCAGCATTGAACACATAACCAGCAGAGGCTGCAATTTCCCCGTGAATAGAAAATGAATCTCCTCCGCCTCTCCCTCAACCTGCTGCGCCGCGACTGGCGTGCCGGGGAGTGGCGCGTGCTGCTGCTGGCGCTGGTGCTGGCGGTGGGCAGCCTCGCGACCGTCGGGTTGTTCGCCGACCGCGTGCGGCTGGCGCTGCAGCAGGAGGCGACCAGCCTGATCGGCGCGGACCTGCGCATCGTCTCGGCGCGCCCGCTGCCGCCCGCCTATCGCGAGATGGCCGAGGCGCGCGGGCTGCGCACGGTGGAGAGCCGCGCGTTCCTGAGCATGGTGGCGCACCGCGAGGAGACGCTACTCTCCGAGATCCAGGCGG
>JAGRPI010000012.1 GCA_019449635.1 Candidatus Ferrigenium bremense | reverse complement strand
ATTGACATGATTCTTTTCGACTTTGCGTAAGTACTACTATATTTTTAAAGTCGTCCCCACATCCCGAAGGACACGGAAACTTCCCAAAAACCAAGTACCTACACTCGTCGGTTGTTCGTTTGTTTTTTAAAGATCGGGCTGATGGGTTGCGGGGACAGGATTTGAACCTATGACCTTCGGGTTATGAGCCCGACGAGCTACCGAGCTGCTCCACCCCGCGTCAGCGAAGAAGAGAACTATAGCAAAGCATTCCGGCTCCGTCAAATGGTATGTGCATTTTTTAGTACGACACGGCAGCGAGTCCATAATGCGCATTTGAGACCACTTCATGATTGAAAGGAAACCATGCAGCCAATCCTCAGAATGTCACCTCAAGCCGCATACCAACCACCCAAGCATCCCGCAAGGCAGCATCCATATTCGGATTAAAAATGCGCTGCACCAACGGTTGTGCGGCCAGCCATGGCTGCAATTGCGCACGGTAGGTCATTTCGACCACCGTCTCAGACGAATCGGATGCGTTAAGCTGGCGATACTTGCCGCTGGCATGGCTGGTGGTCACGGCAATACCGGCGGTGTCGCCATCGCACCCGTCAAACAGTCCCTGATAACGCAACCCCAGGCTGCCTGACCAATCCGCCTGATAGACATCCTTGTTGACTGTACCGAAACGGACGAAGCCGGACAAACCCTGCGCGGGGTCACCTTGTTCGGCACGCAGAGTGCGTTCCGCCAGGAAATAGAACCCTTGGTCAGTGCGACGCAACGAATTGCCGAATACATCCACATCGACCAAGTCATTGGCTCGTGCCGAATAGCGCCACAGGCCGATGGCGGTCTTGTTGTAATGGCCTTCATCCACCTGCGGGGTATAGCCGAACTCAACGACGGTAAGCGCGCCGTCGCCCTTGTCCAGCCTGATCTGCGTGCCTTGGGGGTTGTTGAGGTTGCCCGGCACGCCGTCGGTCAATGCACCTTGCACGTAGAAACCGGACGGGGCGTATTTCACGCGCACCGCCAGTGCGCCCATCGGGAAGACCGGCGGGCCGTTCCGCCCGGTCTGCGCCATTTCGGCCGACATGCCATAAGGCGGCTGAAGAAACAGACCGGAGGTGTCGGTGACATAAAACTCTGAATCGATCGCATACAACCCGGCCAATACCGACAGGCTATCGTTGGCAGAATTTTTTTGCAGCCACGCCTGAAAGAATTGACCTGCGCTGGCGGACGACTCGATGTTGTCCACCCCGGCAAAGCTGCCGGCATAATTGTTGATGGACTTGTTGCCGTGCTGAACGTGATACTGGATGAAGGCGGTGGTGGCATCCCAGCCGGCCAGCTTATCCAGATCCATATTGACTGCGGCCTCGCTGTTCGCCAGCCAGACCGAACCCCGAGCGACACCGCCCGAGGTATTCGCCAGCATGTCGCTCTTGTGGGTCAGCTCCACCGTGACGCCCTTGTCGTAGAGACTGGAACGCGCCCCACCCCAGTCGCCTGACAGGGTTTCCGCATTCCAGTCCGGCGCTTTTTCGTCTTCTGCAAACGCGACATTGCTCAGCACAAGTCCGATAAAAACAGCCTTTGCCAATTGATTCACCATCCCCTCCCTCTTTATAAATTATTCATTACGATTACTTCAAAGCATTCGGTTAAAACCCAAGCGGCAATCCCGCCGTCGGCATTGCCCCTTTTCGCCAGCACAGCGGAAATACCGCCGACCGCTCCGAGTGACTGACCGAATTCTATCTTGGCACAACTAATTGGTCACCGCCTGCACCACCCGCCACCAACGAAACACGCTATTATTTACCGCCGGATACGCAGCAACTGCAGCAGTATGGCAAAAATATCGAAGATAAAACCTGTGAACACTACCGACTGGATAGGCAGCGCCGCTGCCGCACTGACCACGACTGCCTTTATTCCCCAAGCCTGGAAAGTATGGCATACCCGCCATACCGCCGATATTTCGCTGGGCATGTATACCCTGTTCACGCTCGGCGTTGCGCTGTGGCTGATCTATGGCACCCTGCTGGAATCATGGCCGATCGTCATTGCAAATTGCATCACGCTGTTGCTGGCAGGCGCGGTACTGATAATGAAACTGAAATTCGGCTAGAGCGAAACGACACCATGAATTCCATCCCCGAAATCAGAGCCGGCCAGTCCATCGAACTGCTCAAGGAACTGCATATCCTGACGCGCGACGGCAAGCTCAACCAGGACAGCCGGCGCAAACTGAAGCAGGTTTATCATCTGTATCATTTCATCGAACCGTTGCTCGATGAAGTGCTCGCCGCCAGGCAGGATCTGGCACTGGTGGATCACGGCGCGGGCAAATCCTATCTGGGCTTCATCCTCTACGACCTGTTCCTGAAAGCGCGCGAGGTCGGCCATATTTACGGCATCGAGACCCGCACGGCGCTGGTCGACAAATCCCGCGAACTGGCCGCAAGGCTGGGCTTCGTGCGCATGTCGTTCTTGAACTTATCGGTGGAAGAGTCCATCCACTCGCCGCAACTGCCTGAGCAAATCGATGTCGTCACCGCGCTGCACGCCTGCAACACCGCCACCGACGATGCGATCAAATTCGCGCTGCACAAGCAGGCGAAATTCATCGTGCTGATACCGTGCTGCCAGGCCGAAGTTGCCGCCGTGCTGAACAGGCACAAGAACCAGTCGTTCGGCAAAACCCCGCTCTCGGAAATCTGGCGGCACCCGATCCACACCCGCGAATTCGGCAGCCACCTCACCAACGTGCTGCGCTGCCTGCTGCTGGAGGCACACGGCTACCAGGTGACGGTGACAGAACTGGTCAGTTGGGAACACTCGATGAAAAACGAACTCATCGTTGCGCGCAACACCGGCGTACCGAAGAAAAGCGCACGACAAAGAGCTGAACAGATCCTGCGCGAATTGAATCTGGAGGAGTTGCGGGAGCGGTTTATTTATTGAATGGTTCGGATTAAATAAATCGTTCGCCCTGAGGTATCGAAGGGCACATAGTTTTGATACATCCGTTATGGTTCGATACCTCACCACGAACGGATGTACCCTATGCTGAGCTTATCGCAGCATCAGCGGATGTGACGTGCCAATGCCCACGCCACATGTTCGCGCACCATCTCCGAAGGATGCTCCACGCGCGATTGTAAAGCTGCGATCACTGCTGCGCTTTGCGGCGCATTGCCCAACGCCACGGCGATGTTGCGCAGCCACTGCTCGTGGCCGATACGATAGATCGCGGTGCCGGCCAGCTTGCTGTCAAATTCGGCCTCGTCCCACGCGAACAACTCCGCCAATGACTTATCGTCCAGCCCGTGGCGCACGGCAAAATCCGGCTCGGCACTGACCTGCGCAAAACCGTTCCACGGGCACACCAACTGGCAATCGTCGCAACCGTAAATGCGGTTGCCGATCAGCGGACGCAGCTCATCGGGAATGCTGCCCTTGAGCTCGATGGTCAGATAGGAGATGCAGCGGCGCGCATCGACGCGATACGGCGCGACGATGGCCTGGGTCGGGCAGATTTCGATGCAGCGCGTGCAGGTGCCGCAATGCTCCTGCTGTGGCTCATCGACCGGCAGCGGCAGGTTCACGTAAATCTCGCCGAGGCAGAACCGCGAACCGTGTGTGCGCGACAACAGCAGGGAGTGCTTGCCGCGCCACCCGATTCCGGCCTTGCGTGCCAACTCCTTTTCCATGACCGGTGCGCTGTCGGTAAAGACTCGTCCTTCAAAATTGGGCACGTCAAAACCGGCGATTTCGATGCGGATTTTCTCGGCCAGTTTCGCCAAACGGTTGCGCATCACCTTGTGGTAATCGCGCCCCAGCGCATAGCGCGAAATGAAGGCACGCCCGCCCTCCGCCAACACCTGCCAACTGTCGCGCGCGTTGGGTGGCGCACAATTCATGCGCAGCGAAATCACCCGCAGCGTGCCGGGCAGCAGCTCCGCCGGGCGGCTGCGTTTGGTGCCATGTTTTGCCATATAATCCATTTCGCCGTGCATGCCGAGTGCGAGCCATTCCAGCAGGCCGGCTTCCGCCGCCGAAAGATCGGTGTCGCTGATGCCCACGGCCTGAAAGCCAAGCTCATGCGCCCAGGCGCGTATCTGTGCGGCAAGCGCGGTGTAATTTATCGATTGAGGAACTTCGTTTTGCATAGTCCGGATGATAGCCGAATCAACATGCGGGCACGGCAAAGATGCCGCCTCCGATGAAGGAGCTCGCCATGCCCGCCCCCCACCCTAACCCTCCCCCGCAAGCGGGAGAGGGGACGAACGACCGCTGCGCGAATCTCTCATTCTTCCTCGCCGATGAAAACGCGACCCTCGCGCTGGCGCAACGCCTTGCCGCGCGGCTCAAGCCAGGCATGGTAATCTATCTGCATGGCGATCTCGGTGCCGGAAAAACCACGCTGGTGCGCGGCATGCTGAATGCGCTGGGTTATACCGGTCGGGTGAAAAGCCCCACCTACACGCTGGTTGAGCCGTACCAAGCCGCCGGGTTAGACTTGCGCCACTTCGACCTGTACCGCCTGCACGACGATGAAGAATGGGAAGCCGCCGGTTTCCGCGACGAGTTCGACGGGCACAATGTCTTTTTCATCGAATGGCCGAAAAAGGCTCATGGGCTGATCCCGCAAGCCGATATAGAAATTGCGTTCGAGATTCTGGAGCAAGGCCGCAACGCGGAAATCCATGCCAATACGGAAACGGGCAAGCAATGCTTAATATAAAATTCGCACAGCGATTCGTTCGCCCCCTCGCCCGCTTGCGGGAGAGGGTTGGTGAGAGGGAAACGGGCATGGCGGGTTTTATCATCAGAGGCGGCCTGTTTGCCATGCCCGTTAGAGCAGTTGTAAGACTCGTAACACTCCTGGCCCTCTGCTGGCTGCCCCTATTTTGGGCATCCGGGGCGCACGCCGCCATTGCCGTCGGCTCGGCGCGCGTTTGGCCGGCGCAGGATTACACGCGCCTGACTCTCGAATCCAAGCAGGCCATCAGCCATAACATGTTCACCGTGAACAACCCGGAGCGGCTGGTCATTGATCTGGAAGATGTAGAACTCGGTAGCGCGCTCAGCGAACTGACCAAACTGATTGGCAATGACGACCCCTACATCAAGAGCGTGCGCGTCGGGCGTTTCAAGCCCGGCGTGGTGCGCCTGGTGCTCGACTTGAAGAGCGAGGTCAAGCCGCAGTTGTTCGTCCTCAAACCGGTTGGCGAATACGGCTATCGCCTGGTGCTGGACGTGTATCCCGCCCAGCCGCTCGACCCGCTGATGGCATTGCTCGAAAAACCCAGAACACCCATTCCCGAAGCCGCCAGCGCACCCGCTGCAACCATGCAGGCCGCAGAAGAACCGCCCACCGCAAAAGAACTGTCTACCGAGGAAAGACCCAAGCTGGCCCAAGGCACGAGCATCGGCAAAATTGACACACAGCCGCCATCCGCAGCCCCGCCTCCCAAAAACATACCCGAGCTGCGCGCCCGCACACTGATCGTCGCAATCGATGCCGGACATGGCGGCGAAGACCCCGGCGCACGCGGCAAACATGGCTCTTACGAAAAGAACATCACGCTGGCGATTGCGCGCAAGGTGAAAGCCTTGGTGGATGACGCGCCGAACATGCGCGGCGTGCTGATCCGCGACGGCGACTACTTCATCCCGCTCATCGGGCGCGTCGCCAAGGCGCGCAAGGTGAACGCGGATCTGTTCATCTCGATACACGCCGACGCCTTCATTAAACCGAAGGCGCGCGGCTCATCGGTATTCGCGCTCTCCGAGCACGGCGCAACCAGCGCTGCGGCGCGCTGGCTGGCGAAAAAGGAAAACGAGGCCGACCTGATCGGCGGCGTGAACATCGCGGTGAAAGACCCCTACCTGGCGCGCACCCTGCTCGACCTGTCGCAGACCGCCACCATCAACGACAGCATGAAACTCGCCAAGCATGTGCTGAACGAACTCGGCGGCATCAACGACCTGCACCGCGGCCAGGTCGAACAGGCCGGATTCGCCGTGCTGAAATCGCCGGATATCCCTTCCATCCTCGTCGAAACCGCCTTCATCAGCAACCCGGACGAAGAGCGCCGCCTGAACGACGAGGACTATCAGGAAAAACTCGCGAATGCGATCCTCGGCGGCGTAAAGCGCTACTTCGCGCAAAATCCGGCGCTGTCGAAACCCAAATTTGCGCAGGCGGAGTTTTAGGCGATGTCCCAGTTTACGCGGCAAACCCCAACAGAATCTATGGCATTCTTGCCACCTACATTTTGGCAGGCTTCAATGGACGCTCCCAAGTTGCATCAAACTAAACATCATGGCGGCGGCCTCGGCCGCTTCGCGCTGGTGCTTCAATGGACGCTCCCAAGTTGCATCAAACTAAACTAAGTGACATTGCATTTCGCGATCCTCTTTCAGAAGAAACACGAAAAGTCCGAACGCACCTGCCGTTTGTCAGTGCGCTAGCAGTTTTAGTCAAAACATATGACCTAAAAATCACTAAGGCACCTTGGCTCGATCTCGACATTCCAACGAATGCGCCCCAAATCCTAGAAGGCGCAATCTCTGCAGCCTTATGTTACTTGTTGTTCGTCTTCATCCTGTATGGCTGGCAAGATTTTCGCCGTTGGAGATTGGCAGGAAAACTCCACTTGGTTAATGGATCGTTTGATCTCATCTTGAATTCAAGAAACGATTTCCATGCAATTACTCAACATCTCGACAAACTGACTGTAGACCAACCGCTTCAATCTTCAATTCGCGCAGCTGTCGAAGCCGCTGCCAATCGCCTTCCTCAATCGCAAGCTCGCGTAGGGCGCATTAGCCGCAAGGCGTAATGCGCCGAATGTTTGAACCATGCGGCGGGCTACGCTGCGCTAACCCGCCCTACGAAGAAGCTGTCTTAAAAAATTCGCGAGGAGGGATGGATGCAAGGCGCACGGAACGCAGCAACCGGAATGTACACACAGAACATGAGAATTGCGAGTACCGCGCAACGCCGCAGACGCCCTCCGCAGCAATTTTGAAGACAGCTTCTACCCCGGGAACACGCCAGTGGACAGATACCGATCCCCTCGGTCGCAGACGATGAACGCGATGGTCGCGTTCTCGACTTGTTGCGAGATGCGCAGCGCCACGGCCAGCGCGCCGCCGGAGGAGATGCCGCAGAAGATACCTTCCTCGCGCGCCAGGCGGCGCGTCATATCCTCCGCATCCTGCTGGTTCACGTATTCCAGGCTGTCCACATTTCTGCCATCGTAGATTTTCGGCAGGTAGGCCGGCGGCCATTTGCGGATGCCGGGAATCTGCGCGCCCTCTTCCGGTTGCACGCCGACGATCCGGATGGCTGGATTTTTTTCCTTGAAGTAGCGCGAGCAGCCCATGATGGTGCCGGTGGTGCCCATGCTGCTGACGAAGTGCGTGAGCCTGCCCTGCGTGTCGCGCCAGATTTCCGGCGCAGTGCCTTCGTAATGCGCGAGCGGGTTGGCGGGGTTGGCGAACTGGTCGAGGATGATGCCGCGCCCCTCGGCGCGCAGTTTTTCCGCCGTATCGCGCGCCAGCTCCATGCTGCCTTCCTTGGACGTCAGCACCAGTTCCGCGCCGAAGGCATGCATGGTCTGGCGGCGTTCCATGCTCTGGTTGTCCGGCATCACCAGGATCATTCTATAGCCGCGCACCGCCGCCGCCATCGCCAGCGCGATGCCGGTATTGCCGCTGGTCGCCTCGATCAGCGTATCGCCCGGCTTGATGTCGCCGCGCGCTTCGGCGCGCATGATCATTGACAGCGCCGGCCGATCCTTCACCGAACCGGCGGGATTGTTGCCTTCCAGCTTGGCGAGGATGACATTCGAGGTGTCGCCTGGGATGCGCTTGAGTTGCACCAGCGGCGTGTTGCCGACGAAATTTTCTATGGATGAATACATATCATCTTAAATCTGGCAGTTGAAAGTGAGTACCCTTCGATACGCCCGCTGTGCGGGCTACTCAGGGCGAACGACCTACCCATAAAACGACGAAATACCCCGTTCGTGCTGAGTGCCTTGCGTAGCAAGGCGTATCGAAGCATGAACGGAGTGGCAACCACCGCGCAGGATCATGCAGCCACCTTGAGCATCTGCCCCACATACCTCGCCACGCCCTGCTCGACTGTCAGGAACGGCTCGGCATAGCCGGTGCTGCGCAACGCGCCGATGTCGGCCTGGGTGTAGCTCTGGTATTTACCGCGCAAGGCTTCGGGGAACGGGATGTATTCGATCAAGCCTTGTTGTTGCAGTTCGGCGAGGCTTAGCACCGGCTTGCCCTCGGCATTGCGCAGAGCGTTGATGGTCGCCGCCGCCACATCGTTGAAGCTCTGCGCCTGCCCGGTGCCGAGATTGAAGATACCGGATTTGTGCGGGTTATCGAGGAAATACATGTTCACCTTGACCACGTCCTCGATCGAGACGAAGTCGCGCAACTGCCCGCCGTTGGCGTAGCCGTCGCAGCCTTCGAACAGCTTGACCTTGCCTTCGGCGCGATACTGGTTGAAGAAGTGGAACGCGACCGAGGCCATGCGCCCCTTGTGCTGTTCGCGCGGGCCGTAAACGTTGAAGTAGCGCAGGCCGACGATCTGCGCGTTGCGCTTGTGCCAGCGGCGCCGCATGATCTGGTCGAACAGGAATTTTGAATAGGCGTACACGTTCAGCGGTGCCTCGCATTCGCGGCTCTCCTTGAACACTTTGCCGCCGCCGTACACCGAGGCGGACGAGGCATACAGGAACGGCACTTCCTCATTCTGGCAGTAGTTCAGCAACTCCAGCGAGTACTGGTAGTTGTTGTCCATCATGTAGCGGCCATCGGTCTCCATGGTGTCGGAGCACGCGCCCTGGTGCAGCACCGCGCTGACCAGTCCATCGAAAAAACCGTCCTGCAGCTTTTTCAGAAAGTCTTCTTTATCCAGATAATCGGCGATTTCGCAATCGGCCAGATTCCTGAACTTGTCGGCGTTCCTGAGATTGTCCACCGCGATGATGTTGTTCTCGCCCCGCTCGTTGAGCGCCTTGACGAGGTTGGAACCGATAAACCCGGCGGCGCCGGTGACGATGTAGTACATCTTTGTTCCTTTCAAATTATTTTCAGGAAGTGGAGCGGTGCTGCGCACCTCAGTAGTGAGTAGAAAGTGGGGAAACCACTCCCCACTCACCACTTCCTACTCACTACTCCCTGGTTCCTACTGCATATCCTGAATGATCTCTTCGCGGCTCACCACTGCCGTGCCCAGCTTGCCGACCACGATGCCTGCCGCGCGGTTGGCGATGCGCATCGCATCGGGCAAATCCGCGCCGCTCGCCAGCATCACCGCCAGCGTGGCGATCACGGTATCACCCGCACCGCTGACGTCGAACACTTCGCGCGTCTGCGTCGGCTCGTGCAGCGCTTCATTGGTGCGGTACAGGCTCATGCCGTCCTCGCTGCGCGTGACCAGCAGCGCGTCGAGCTGCAATTCGGTGCGCAGCTTCTCCGCTTTCGCGTTGAGTTCCGCCTCGTTCTTCCAACTGCCCGCCACTTCGCGAAATTCGCTGCGGTTCGGCGTGAGCAGCGTCGCGCCGCGATAGCGGGCGTAATCATCGCCCTTGGGGTCGACCAGCACCGGCTTGCCCGCCGCGCGCGCCAGCCGGATCATTTCGCTGATATGCGCCAGCCCGCCCTTTCCATAGTCGGACAGGATCACCACGTCCGCCTCCGGCAGCTTGACGCGGAAGTCCGCCAGCTTGGCATTCAGCACTTCATGGCTGGGCGGCGTCTCGAAATCGATGCGCAGCAACTGCTGGTGCCGCGCGACGGCACGCAGCTTGATGATAGTCGAGATGCTGCTGTCGCGATGCAGCAGCGCGCTGATGTTGTCGTACTGATTGAGCAATTTCTCCAGGCACGCGCCCGCTTCGTCGTCGCCGACCACCGACAGCAAGGTGGCCTGCGCGCCGAGTGCAGCGATGTTGCGCGCCACGTTGGCCGCCCCGCCGGGACGCTCTTCGACGCGTTCGACCTTGAGTACCGGTACCGGCGCTTCCGGCGAGATGCGGTTGACGTCGCCGAACCAGTAGCGATCCAGCATCACGTCGCCGACCACCAATATCTTTGCGCCGTCGAATTCTGGCAACACCGTCATAACCGCCCTGCGCTTTCCTGATTCATACCGTTTCTCCGATTTCCTGGTTGATGTCGAGCAGCGCCTGCAATGGATCTACTGCTTTGGTAATCGGGCGTCCGATCACCAGATAGCTGGAGCCGGCTTGCAGCGCGGCCAGCGGTGTCATCACGCGCGACTGGTCGTCGAGGCTCGCCTGCGCCGGACGGATACCCGGCGTCACCAGGCAGAATTCGTTGCCGCATTGCCTGCGCAGCAGCGCGGCTTCCTGCGCGGAGCACACCACGCCGTCCAGTCCGCTGTCGCGCGCCAGTATCGCCAGGCGCAGCACCATCTCGGCAGGCGTGGCATTGATGCCGATGCCGGCAAGGTCTTCCTGCGCCATGCTGGTAAGCATGGTCACGGCGATCAGCTTCGGTCGATGCGCGCTGCTGTCCACAGCCTCGCGCGCCGCCTCCAGCATCTTGCGTCCGCCCAGCGCATGCACGTTGACCATCCACACCCCGAGGGCAGCCGCGGCCTTGCAGGCCCGCGCAGTCGTGTTGGGGATGTCGTGAAATTTCAGGTCGAGAAAAATCTCGAAGCCGCGCTTCATCAGTTGTTCCAGCAGCGCGGGGCCGGTCGCGGTGAACAATTCCTTGCCGACTTTCAGGCGGCACAGCTCGGGCTGCAGCCGCTCGGCCAGCGCCAGCGCCGGGGCTATGGCAGGGTAATCCAGCGCGATGATGATCTTCGGGTCGTTCATAAAGGAGTACCGGTTTCTTCGCTGCGGCGCGGCGAGTAGCTGTCCCATGCCTGGCAGGCCGGGCAGTGCCAGTAGAACTGGCGCGCCTTGAAACCGCAATGGGCGCAGTGGTACATCGCCAGATTGCGCGTGCGCTTGTGCACCAAGTCCTTCACCAGCTCGATATCGGCGCGCCGCTCCATCGACACTTCCAGCAGCCGCGCCTCGAGCAGTTTATCCAGTCCCAGCAGGGTCGGGTTGCGTTGCAATTCGTCGCGCACCAGTTGATATGCAGCGCTCGACCCCTCGTTTTTCAGCACACCGTCGAACACCACGTTCATCAAGTCCAGCGAGTGGTATTTGCCCAGGTATTCGCGCAACAGTGCAACACCATCCGCCTCGCGATCCAGGCTGCGATAGGTATCCAGCAAGCGTTCCGCCACCAGCGGCAGATACTGCGCATCCTGCGCCTCGATGTTCTTCCAGATGGCGATGGCCTCCTCAAGCTTACCCTCGCCGGACGCCATGTCGCCCAGCATCATCGTGGCGCGCACCGCGTTCGGATAAGCCGTCAGCGCCTGCTGCAAATGCCCGCGCGCCGCAGCGGAGTCGGCATATGCGATCTCCTCGCTCGCCAGTTCGCAATAGAAAAAAGCGGCCAGCTTGCGGTAAGACTGCCCGGATACCGCCGCCAGCCGTTGTGACACATCGATCGCCTTGAGCCAGTCATGCTCCTTCTGAAACAGTTCCAGCAGAAATTCCAAGGCAGGTTTGGCGTACCGGGTTTTTTCCAGTTCGCGGAACAGGCTCTCGGCACGGTCGAAAATACCCGCCTTCAAATAATCCTGCGCGAGCTCGAAAATCGCCTGTTGGCGCTTGTCGTTATCCAGGTCGGCCCGATCCACGAGGTTATGGTGCATGCGCAATGCGCGATCCACCTCGCCGCGCCGGCGGAACAGGCTGCCCAGCGCGAAGTGCAGCTCGATGGTTTGCGGGTCGACCTTGACCACCTCGATGAAGGCTTCGATGGCCTTGTCCTGCTGCTCGTTGAGCAAAAAATTCAGCCCCTGGAAATACGATTGCGGCAGCGCGCTCGACTCCGAGAGCAATTCTTTGATGTCGATGCGTGCGGCCAGCCATCCCATGCCGAAAAACAGCGGGAAGATCAGAAGCATCCAGGGTTCAAATTCCATTTGGCACCTTCATAAATCCATTTGACGGGCGAATCCACCCGCAAGGAGTAGGCCGACGGGTTCCCCGCTGCTGTGCAGCGACCCTCTCGCTCGCTGCGTCACATGCGCGCTCATTCCTCGTCTATCCATCGCGATATGCCTCGTCATTCGCTGTGCGGTTCCTTGCGGTGCCCGCGCGACACGGTGGGGCGCAGCCCTCCGGTGCGGGAGCGCGGAGCAGCAGGCCTGCCCGCCCCGGATGCTTCGCATCGCCGTGTCCGGCCTGCCATCCCGTAAAATGAATTTCTGAAAGCGCCAAAAGGTAAAAAATCGTTAAGAGGGTTGAATGGGGATCTGCTGCGTTTCGCCGACGCCGGCAAGTTTGTTCTTGACCCGGATATCGCGCTTCAGGCGCGCGATCTCACGGCGTTGTTGCAGCACATTGGCGAGCATCGCGAGTACACCGACCGCCGCGCCGGCGGCAAAAAATATCAGCAGCACGATCACCAGCGAAGACTGCCACTCGTAACCGAAAAAATAGCGCAGTGTGACCGGCTGGTCGTTTTTGACCGCAAACCCGAGCAGCACGACGAACAACGCTGCACGCAAAACCCAATTGAGATAACGCATGGCATCCACCCCGAAAAACCATCACAACAAGATTCCTGCAACACGTAGCGAGCGCAGGCCAGACAAGGAGAAAAACGGCGAAAAACCGGAGTGTATGTTTTACACACGAGGATTTTGAGTCGCTTTTCGACGCAGTATCACCAAGCGCATAACCAATGACTTAGTTGGTGTTGTTTGCCAACTTAGTCAGATGGCTAGTCGTTCCATCAGCAGTGTTGCAAGGATCTTGCAACGATAGCATAAAAAATGGCGGCCATACCTTCCGATACGCCGCCAAGAATTGAAGATTGCTTTTCTCGTTTGCTTCCTCTCCCGCTTGCGGAAGAGGATTGAGGTGAGGGCTAATCCGCGCTCAGGACTTCCGTTCGCAGACCCGTTCCCTCAATTCCTTGCCCGCCTTGAAATGCGGCACATACTTGGCCGGAACCTTCACCTTGTCGCCGGTCTTGGGATTGCGCCCCTGGCGCGGCGGACGGTAATTCAGGCCAAAGCTGCCGAAACCGCGGATCTCGACCCGCCCACCACGCGCCAGCGTGGCGGACAAGGTGTCCAGAATCACTTTAACGGCAAACTCGGCATCCTTGGTCAGCAGTTGCGGATGCAACTCGGCAAGTTTGGCAATCAGGTCGGATCGAGTCATGGTGTGAACCTCGGACTCAGGCTTCGGTCTTGCTGCCGCCCATCTTGGCCTTCAGCAACGCGCCCAGATTGGTGGTCCCTGCATTGGAAGCGCTCTCTGCGGAAAGCTTCTGCATCGCGGCGGATTCTTCTGCCTTGTTGAGCGCCTTGATCGACAGGTTGATGCCACGATTTTTGCGGTCCACATTGATGATCACGGCAGTCACGCTGTCGCCTTCCTTCAGATGAGTACGGATGTCTTCAACGCGGTCAGCGGATACTTCCGATGCCTTCAGGTAAGCTTCCACATCGCCCTCCAGGGCAATGACGGCGCCCTTGGCATCCAGGGACTTCACGATACCGGTAACCACTGCACCCTTCTCGTGACCGGACACGTAGCCGCCGAACGGGTCGCCTTCCAGTTGCTTGACGCCGAGGGAGATGCGTTCGCGTTCCACGTCGATCGCCAATACCACGGCCTCGACTTCATCGCCCTTCTTGTAGTTGCGCACCGCTTCCTCGCCGGCCTGGCTCCAGGACAGGTCGGACAGATGCACCAGGCCGTCGATACCGCCATCCAGGCCGATAAACACGCCGAAGTCGGTGATGGACTTGATCTGCCCCTTCACCTTGTCGCCCTTCTTGTGGTTGCTCGCGAAATCATTCCACGGATTGGATTGGCATTGCTTCATGCCGAGGGAGATACGGCGGCGTTGCTCGTCGATCTCCAGAATCATCACTTCCACTTCGTCGCCCAGCTGCACGACCTTGGAAGGATGAACGTTCTTGTTGGTCCAGTCCATTTCGGAAACGTGCACCAGACCTTCGATACCTTGTTCGATCTCGACGAATGCGCCGTAGTCGGTCAGGTTGGTCACCTTGCCGAACATGCGCGTACCTTGCGGGTAACGGCGTGCCAGGCCACTCCACGGATCATCGCCCATCTGCTTGATGCCCAGCGAGACACGGTTCTTCTCCTGATCGAACTTGAGAATCTTGGCTTCGACTTCATCGCCCACGGTCAACACTTCGGAAGGATGCTTCACGCGGCGCCATGCCAGATCGGTGATATGCAGCAGGCCGTCGATGCCGCCCAAGTCGACGATCGCGCCGTAGTCGGTGATGTTCTTGACCACGCCCTTGACGATCGCGCCTTCCTTGAGGTTTTCCATGACCGCTTCGCGATCGGCACCCATGCTGGCTTCCAGCACTGCACGGCGCGAAACCACGACGTTGTTGCGCTTGCGGTCCAGCTTGATGACCTTCAGCTCCATGGTCTTGTTTTCGTAAGGCGTAGTGTCCTTGACCGGACGGATGTCGACCAGCGAGCCCGGCAGGAACGCGCGGATGCCGTTGACCATCGCGGTCAGGCCGCCCTTGACCTTGCCGCTGACGAAGCCTTCCACGACCTTGCCTTCTTCCATGGCCACTTCCAGATCGTGCCATGCCGCGAGGCGCTTGGCCTTTTCGCGCGACAGCTTGGTCTCGCCATAGCCGTTCTCCAGCGCCTCGATCGCGACGGTGACGAAATCGCCCGCCTTGACTTCCAATTCGCCTTTGGCGTCGAGGAATTCCTCGATCGCAATTAAACTTTCGGACTTCAGTCCGGCATTCACCACCACCATGTTGTGATCGACACGCACGACTTGTGCGGTAATCAGTTCGCCGGCGCGCATTTCCTTGCGCGTCAGGCTTTCTTCAAACATTGCGGCAAAACTATCGGGGTTGAGTACAGCGGCTGCAGTTGCGGTTGCGTTCATCGGATACACCTAAGAAAAATTCTGCTTACGCAGAGGGTTGGTTAGTGATCCCGGAAGACGGAGGGTCTGGCGGGGCTATTTCTTCGCCTGGTAACGCGCGAGCACTTCGGCAACCGCCTGCTCGATGTTCAGAGCGGTGGTATCCAGCAGGCTCGCACCCGGCGCCTGTTGCAAAGGAGAAGCGCTACGTTGGGTATCCCGCTCGTCGCGCGCCTGTATATCTTGCAAAAGGGCGGCGATATTAGCATCCATCCCTTTTTCTTTCAACTGCTTATATCGTCGCTCGGCGCGCGCCTCGGCGCTGGCGGTCAGGAATATCTTCAATGCCGCGTCCAAGAACACCGCCGATCCCATGTCGCGCCCGTCGGCAACCAGTCCCGGCGCGCGGCGGAAGGCGCGCTGTCTTTCCAGCAGCGCGGCGCGCACCAAAGGCTGCGCCGCCACTTTCGAGGCGGCGGCACCCGCCTCCTCGCTGCGCAACTCGTCGCCCACCTTTTCGCCGTCCAGGCAGATATCCGTGCCTTCGAAGCGGATATCCATCCGCCCCGCCAGGCTTGCCAGCGCCGCCTCATCGTCCAGCGCGACGCCATGCCGCTGCGCCGCCAGCCCCAGCAGGCGGTACATCGCGCCGCTGTCGAGAAAATGGAACCCCAGCACCTGGGCGACGCGCAGCGCCACCGTCCCCTTGCCCGAAGCGGAAGGCCCGTCGATCGCAATCACCGGCACGGCCTGCACCACCTCGCGGAAACGCGCAAAATAATCCGGGAAAGTCTTGGCCACGCAATCCGGATCGTTGATGCGCATCCCCGCAGCGCCGAACGCCGCGAGCGAAAAACACATCGCCATGCGGTGATCGTCGTAGGTGTCGATCGCAGCATGCTTGATCTTGGCAGGCGGCGTGATGCGTATGTAATCCGCGCCCTCTTCCACCGCCGCACCGGCCTTGCGCAATTCTGTCGCCATTGCCGCGATGCGATCGGTCTCCTTGACACGCCAGCTGGCGATGTTGCGCAGCGTGGTCGCACCGTCGGCGAACAGCGCCGCGACCGCCAGCGTCATCGCCGCATCGGGGATATGGTTGCAGTCCAGATCGATGGCCTTGAGCCTGCCGTGCAGCGGAGCGCGTGCCTCCATCCAGTTCGGCCCCATCGTGATATGCGCGCCCATCAGCGCCAGCGCATCGGCGAAGCGCACGTCGCCCTGGATGCTGTCGCTGCCCACGCCCTCGATGCGCACCGGCCCGCCGCCGATCGCGCCCGCCGCGAGGAAATACGAGGCTGACGACGCATCGCCTTCGACGTAGATCACCCCCGGTGACTTATAACGGCTGCCCGCCGCCACCGTAAAATTACGCCAGCCGTCGCGTTGCACTGGCACGCCAAAGCGCGCCATCATCGCCAGCGTGATCTCGATATACGGCTTGGAGATCAGCTCGCCGGCCACCTCCACCGTCACCTCGCGATCCAGCAGCGGCAAGGCCATCAGCAGCGCGGTAAGGAACTGGCTCGATACGTCGCCGCGCACGCTGACTTTTTTTACCCCCTCTCCCTTGATGGGATAACCAGCGACTTGGCCGCTGCCTTTTGGCGGCTTAGTCGAATGGCTAGTAGTTTCATCAGAGGGCTGGGGAGAAGGTAGATGAATCTCCAGCGGCGGGAAGCCGTCATTGCCCAGATAGTCGATGTTCGCGCCCAGTGCGCGCAACGCATCCACCAGGTCGCCGATCGGCCGCTCGTGCATGCGCGCCACGCCGGACAGTTTGTAGTGGCCGCCGGACAACGCCAGCGCCGCCGTCAGCGGGCGGAATGCGGTGCCGGCATTGCCGAGGAACAGTTCGGCGTCCTTGACCGGAAAACGAGCGCAACGGGTTTCGCTAAAGTTGCCGCCGCAGCCCTGCACGCGGAACACATGCTGATCGAGTTGATCCACGCCGACGCCCAGAGTGCGCAGGCCATCCAGCATGCGCTCGGTGTCGTCGGACAGCAGCACATCGCGCACCTCGGTCGCACCCTCGGACAGCGCAGCCAGCAACAGCACGCGATTGGAAATGCTTTTCGAGCCGGGCAGCGTGATCGTGCCGCGCGCACTCAGCAGAGGGGGAAGGTCGATGAAATTTGCGGAAGACATTTAAACTGGGTAGCGATTTTGTGAGGGCGGGATGATACCGCAGCGGGGGAAGGTGCGCATGGTTGCCGGTGGCAGCGTGTAGGTTGGGTTAGCAGTTTCACCGCGTAACCCAACATCAAATACAAAGTCAAAGCCAACACCGCCGGTGGTAGCCCGGCGGTGTTGGCTTTGACTGGCTTTCCGCCTGCGGGAATGACGAATGCCCTTCGACAGGCTCAGGGCGAACGGCGTTAACTATGGCTGCACCCTCCGATATCTGATGTAACAACTAGCCATTCGACTAAGCTGGCAAACGACGCCAGCTTAGTCGCTGGTTATCAGGGCGAACGGCCTTTTTATAATTCGCCGCGTTCTTTCACCTCAGTCCGCGCCCACCCCTTCGCAAAGGTGATGCGCAACTCCGCCCCCACCGCCAACTGCCCGGCATCCGACACCACACTGCCATTCGCATCCTGCACCAAGCTGTAGCCGCGTGCCAGCACCTGTTTCGGGTCAAGCAGAATCAGATGCTGCGCGAGATTTTCCACGCGCCCCGCGCGTTGCGCCTGCACCGCGCGCATTGCCTTGTTCAGCCGTTGCGCCAAATTGGCCTGCTGGTCGCGCAGGCGCGCAAAATCGCTGCCCGCAGCGCGCAGGCGCTGCACCAGCGATTGCCATTGCCAGTGTTGCTGTTGCTTGCGGTGGGTAAAGGCGCGCTGCAGGCGCTGTTGCAGTTGATCCAGTTGTTGCGCCCGGCGCTGCAACTGCTGCGCGGGATGCACCAGGCGGCGCTGCAAATAATCCAGCGCCTGCATGGCGTTTTGCAGGCGGTTGCGCTGCGTGCGCTCGAGATGTTGCGCCTTGTCGCGCATACTTCCGAGCAAGGCGTGGCGGTCCGGCGCGACGCGCTGCGCGGCTGCGGTGGGGGTCGGGGCGCGCTCGTCGGCGGCGAAATCGGCGATGGTGAAGTCGGTCTCGTGGCCGACGCCGCTGACGATGGGAATGTCGCTGGCGGCAATGGCGCGCGCGACGATTTCCTCATTGAACGCCCACAGGTCCTCGATGCTGCCGCCGCCGCGGCACAGGATCAGCACGTCGCATTCCGCGCGCCGGTTGGCTATCTGGATAGCTGAGGCGATCTTTTCCGCGCTGCCGGTGCCCTGCACCGGCGCGGGGTACAGCAGCACCGGCACGGACGGCAGCCGCAGCTTCAGGGTGGTCAGCACATCGCGCAGCGCGGCGGCCTGCGGCGAGGTGACGATGCCGATGCGCCTCGGGAAGGCGGGCAAGGCGCGTTTGCGCGCGGCGGCGAACAGCCCCTCGCTTTCCAGCAATTGCTTCAGCCGCTCGAATTGTTCATACAGGATGCCCAGTCCTGCCGGGCGCATCTGCTCGACGGTCAGCTGAAAGTCGCCGCGCTGCTCATATAAGGTAGCGACCGCTAACACTTCGACGAGTTGTCCGTTGGCGATCGGTTCTCTCAACAACTGGTTCTTGTGGCGGAACATCACGCAGCGCACCTGCGCCTGGTCGTCCTTCAGCGAAAAATACCAATGGCCGGAAGCGGCCCTCACCAGATTGGAGATTTCGCCGCGCACCCACAACAACGGGACATTGCTTTCCAGCAACTGCTTGATTGCAAAGTTGAGTTCCGCGACGCGCAAAACGCGGTTTTTTTCTTCCAAAAATAGGCCTAAAGACATATTGACATCGATAAATAATCCACAAAGCCAGCAAATTCGCCATTCCTTGCCACACCATCTCGCAACAAAACCCGCAACTTACAGTAAGTAATTGTTTTATATGTAATTTATTGCCACACAAAAAATAGGCAAATTAACAAAACTCCTTATCACACGCCATGTTAATGCATCATCCCCAAGAATCATCAACAAAGTTATCCACAGATTTTGTGGGTAAATGGAAATACTCTTTATCGAATGGCAAGTTAGCAAAATATTGCTGAAGTAAACCTTGAGAAATGTTGCTCATCTCAGTGTGACACGCTACAGTTGCGGCCTGAAATTTCAAGCGCATTTAATTTAAGCACATCTGGAGAATCCGCGTGATTGCAATTGTAGAAGCGGCCGGCTGGCCGATCTGGTTTCTGATCCTGGCATCCATCATTGCAGTCGGCTTGATCGTCGAACGTTCGATTTCCTTGCGTGCGAACCGCATCTCCCCTCCCGCCCTGCTGGATGAAGTCATCAAGGAGATGAAGCAGCGCGGCGTCAGCGAAGGCATGCTGGCCAGACTGGCCGAAAGTTCGCCGCTGGGACGCATCTTCGCCGCCGGCCTCAAGAACATCAAAAGCCCGCCCGAGGTGATGAAGGAATCCATCGAAGAAGCGGGGCGGGCGGTCACGCACGATCTGGAGCGTTTCCTGACCACCCTGGGCACGATCGCCTCCATCAGCCCATTGCTGGGGCTGTTCGGCACCGTGGTGGGAATGATCGAGATTTTCGGCTCGCAGGCTGCGGTGGGCAATAGCCCGGCGGTACTAGCCCATGGCATATCGGTGGCCTTGTACAACACGGCTTTCGGCCTGATCGTGGCGATTCCCAGCATGATTTCCTACCGGCATTTCCGCGCCCAGATAGACAGCCTGTCCATCGAAATGGAGCAACAGGCGGTCAAACTGGCGGAAATCGTGCATGGCCAACGCAAGAGCTAAACAGCCATGAATTTTCGACGCGGGCGCAGCCGTGAGGAACCGGAAATCAATCTGATCCCGATGATAGACGTGCTGCTGGTGATCCTGATCTTCCTGATGGTGACCACCAGCTATGCCAAATATTCCGAATTGCAGATCAACCTGCCGCAAGCCGGCGGCGAAGCGGCCGCCGAAGCGGCCAACAAACCGATCAACATCGCGATAGACGCCTCGGAACATTACGCCATCAATAATCATGGATTAACCTACTCCGGCGTGGAGGCGCTGGCGGCCTCGCTGAAAAATGCCGCGGGCGACCAGGCCGATCCCACCATCGTCATCAATGCCGATGCCAAGGCTCCGCACCAGTCCGTGATCAACGTGATGGAAGCGGCACGGCAGGCAGGATATGGGCGTATCACCTTCACTACCCAGAACCAGCCCAAATAATTTCAATCCCATTTCATCGGTGCAACTGCGTTGGCCTCCTCGCTCACTCCTGATGAAACAACTAGCCATTCGACCGGGCCATCAAAAGACGATAGACAAGTCGCTGGTTATAGTCGCGCAACAGCGACACGTTACTGGCGTAGCCAGCCGATTGCGGGAGCCGTTGCCAGGCCGTTCCTCCCGCACCGGAGGATTACGCCCACACTGTGTCGGAGCGGCAATTGCACTGTAGCTACCGCCGCCCTTTCGGGCTTAACTTCGCAAGCGAAGTTAGCGTACGCTGAAACATTCGTTTTCAGCGTCGTACGCTCATCGCCGCCCCTTCGACTGTGCTCAGGACAGGCTTGTTTGACCTTCGAAATGGGGTTGGAATAAGAGATGGCCGGCCTGGAACACCACTGGTACCGCATCACCCCGCTGCACCTGATCCTTTTTCCGGTCAGTTTACTGTTCCGCGCACTGGTGGCGTTGCGCCGCGCGCTGTATCGCAGCCGCATCCTGCCCAGCGAAAAATTGCCCGTGCCGGTCATCGTCATCGGCAACATCAGCGTCGGCGGAACCGGCAAGACCCCGCTCACGCTTACCCTGGCGCAACAGCTGATCCAGCGCGGCCGGCATCCGCTCATCGTCAGCCGCGGCTACGGCGGTGCCGCGCAACAGCCACAGCAAGTCAATGCCGGCAGCGATGCACAGCAGGCGGGCGACGAACCATTGCTGATGGCGCGGCGCAACCTCTGCCCGGTGTGGATAGGGAAAGACCGCGCCGCCGCCGCGCAAGCCGCCCTGAAGGCACATCCAGAGTGCGATGTCGTGTTGTGCGACGACGGCTTGCAGCACTACCGCTTGCAGCGCGACGCAGAGATTGCGGTCATCGATGGCATACGCGGCTTCGGCAACGGATGCATGCTGCCCGCCGGACCGCTGCGCGAGCCGGTGGCGCGCCTGCAGGCCGTGGATGCCGTGGTGGTAAACGAGCAAGCTCGTTTCCCTGATGGAACAACTAGCCATTCCACTAGGTTGCCAAAGAGCGGCAACCAAGTGGCTGGTTATCTCCCCAACCCTCTGGGTGAAACAACTAGCCATTCGACTAGGTTGCCAGATACCGCAACCAAGTCGCTGGTTATCCCGCAAGCGGGGAGAGCGAAGCGAGGGGGGCGGAGCCGGGCAAACGAATCGCTGTGCGAGTTTATATCCGACGGCGGCGAGACTTCAACAGGCCGGTACGCCATGCGCCTGTCGGGGGATATCTTTTATAACCTGCTCGACCCCGGCAAAACTGTTGCTGCCGACCATTTCCATACGCTGAACAACCATGCCGTGGCCGGTATCGGACATCCGCAACGCTACTTCCGGCATCTGCAAGCGCTGGGCATTCCCTTCACGCCGCACGTTTTTCCAGACCATCATCCCTATTCCGCAGCCGACCTCGCTTTTACCGGGTGCGATGCGATACTCCTGACCGAAAAAGATGCGGTAAAATGCGCCACATTCGCCGATGCCCGCTATTGGGTGTTGCGTGTAGATGCCCAGATCGACCCAGCCCTGCTCGACCACATACTGCGAAAGATAGAATCCCATGGACGCAAAACTGCTTGATATCCTTGTTTGCCCGCTGTGCAAATCCCCGCTGGTCTATCAGAAAGCCGCGCAGGAATTGATCTGCAAAGCCGACCGGCTGGCCTTCAGGATCGAAGACGATATTCCGGTGATGCTGGCCGACGAGGCGCGCAAGCTGAGCGCCGAAGAAGTCGAAAAGGTCTGATGTGAAAAAATCAACCCACTCTAACTCCCCCTTGTCAGGGGGAGAACAGAGTCGCTCCTCCCCTGGTAAAACGACTAGCCATTCGACTAATCTATCAAAAGACGATAGCCAAGTCGCTGGTTATGACAAGGGGAGGCTGGGAGGGGTTGGGGTGGATTTCCACGTCGTCATTCCGGCGCGCCATGCTTCCACCCGGTTGCCCGGCAAGCCGCTGCTGCCGATCGCCGGCAAGCCGATGGTGGTAAGGGTTGCGGAGCAGGCGGCGCAAAGCGGCGCGCAGCAGATCTGGATCGCCACCGACCATCACGCGATCGCCAACGTGGTGCACGAGCACGGCTTCAAGGCGTGCCTGACCAGGGAGACCCACGCCAGCGGCACGGATCGCATCGCCGAGGTGGCGGAACAACATCACTGGCCGGACGACACCATCGTGGTGAACGTGCAGGGCGACGAGCCGCTGATACCGCCCGGACTGATCCGCGCCGTCGCCGAACATCTGCACAACCACCCGGAATGCGCGATCGCCACGGCCTGCCATGCGCTCCACGATGAAGCATCGCTGCGCAATCCGAACATCGTCAAGGCGGTACTCGACAAGAACGGCAACGCGCTGTATTTCAGCCGCGCACCGATCCCCTGGCCGCGCGATGCGTTTGCGCTCCCCTCGCCCGCTGGCGGGATAACCAGCGACTTGGCTGCTGTTGTTTCGCAGCCTAGTCGAATGGCTAGTAGTTCCATCAGAGGGGCTGGGGGTGAGGGGCTTTTGCCCGCCGGCTTGCCGGTGCTGCGCCACATCGGCATCTATGCCTACCGCGTGAGCTTCCTGCGCGTCTACGGCCGGCTTGCCCCGGCAGCGATCGAACAGTTCGAGGCACTGGAGCAACTGCGCGCGCTGTATCATGGCTACAAGATTGGCGTGACCATCGCCGAGCAGGCTCCGCCCGGCGGCGTGGATACGGAACAGGATTTACATGCAGCAAGGCAAATTTTCGCCGCAAACATCAAACCCGAGGAGGAGGACAAATGAGACTGATACTGTTAGGCGCACCGGGCGCAGGCAAAGGCACCCAGGCCAATTACATCAAGGAAAAATTCAACATCCCGCAGATCTCCACCGGCGACATGCTGCGCGCGGCGGTCAAGGCCGGCACCCCGCTGGGGGTCGCGGCCAAGAAGGTGATGGATGCCGGCGGCCTGATCTCCGATGACATCATCATCAACCTGGTGAAGGAGCGCATCAAGGACGCCGACTGCGCCAACGGCTTCCTGTTCGACGGCTTCCCGCGCACCATTCCGCAGGCGCAGGCGATGAAGGATGCCGGCATCCCCATCGACTATGTGGTGGAAATCGACGTGGCAGACAGCGAGATCATCAAGCGCATGAGCGGACGCCGCGTGCATCCGGCCTCCGGGCGCACCTATCACGTGATGTTCAACCCGCCCAGGGTGGAAGGCAAGGACGACATCACCGGCGAAGATCTGGTGCAGCGCCCCGACGATGTTGAAAATACCGTCATCAAACGCCTCAATGTTTACCACGAACAGACCAAACCACTGGTCGATTACTACACCGCCTGGGCGAAGTCCGGCGACGCGAAGGCGCCGAAATGCGTGAACATTTCGGGTATAGGCCGCGTGGAAAACATCCGTGACCAGGTCTTTGCAGCATTGGGTGGCAATGGATCGTGACCAACAAGCCGGCACTTACTCTGGAAGACGCCAAGCGCATCGCAGCAGCCGCCGAGGCCGAAGCACGGCGCAATGACTGGCGCGTGGTCATCGCCGTGATGGATGACGGCGGGCATCTGCTCTATCTGCAACGCAGCCACGACACCCAGTTTGGCAGCGTGGAGACGGCGATACAGAAAGCCCATGCCGCCGTCGCGTTCCAGCGCCCTACCAAGGCTTCCGAAGATGCCGTACTGGGCGGCCGGCTGATCCACCTCGCCTTGCCCGGTGTGATTCCTGCGGAAGGCGGTGTCCCGCTGGAAATCGATGGGATCATCGTGGGTGGTTTGGGCATCAGCGGCGTGCGCTCGGCCCAGGACGGGCAGATCGCAGCGGCAGGCGTAGCCGCGCTGCTGAAGGACTGACCGCTGCACCGCCTCGACGGACACACCCTTCCGAACCACCCAAAGAAATCCGTGATTGTTTCCCGCCTTGCTGGAGGCTGAAGAATATTGATCCGCTTTCCAACAAACAGGAAATGTGAAAGAATCCGCGCATTGAAATTAACCGAATAGAGTGGCAAATGATCGACCGAGACGGCTATCGCCCGAATGTCGGCATCATTATCACGAATGGCAGTAATCAGGTGTTCTGGGGCAAGCGGGTGCGGCAGCACGCGTGGCAGTTTCCACAAGGCGGCATACAGCATGGCGAAACCCCGGAACAGGCGATGTACCGCGAGTTGCACGAAGAAGTCGGCTTGATGCCGGAACATGTAAAAATACTCGGACGCACCCGGGACTGGATGCGTTATGAGGTTCCGCAGGGCTGGAACAAGCGTGATTCGCGCGGTAGCTATCGCGGACAAAAGCAGATCTGGTTTTTGTTGCGCCTGATTGGTCGTGATTGTGATGTCTGCCTGCGCGCCTGCCCGCATCCTGAATTTGATGCGTGGCGCTGGAACGATTACTGGCTGGACATCAACGCCGTAATCGAATTCAAGCGTGAAGTTTATACAAGGGCGCTCAACGAACTGGTTCGGTATCTTCCCGCGCCCAACAAATAACGCCGCATGTCCATAAACATGCGCACAAACAAACCTGATTATTTAAGGACGAAATCCATGAGTCGATTATTGCGGCATGTTGCGCTGGTTGTGCTGTTGTCTGCGGTTGCCGGATGTTCCTCCGTCAAGGAGGCCAAGGATTCCGTTAATGGCTGGTTCAATGGCAGCGACAGCACACTCAGTACCACCGGAAAAAAGACGGGCGGCGACAGTTCCGGGCCACTACTCAAGTACGGTGCAACTTTGCGCGTCAACAAATATGTCGACCAGCGTAAGGTTGGTAATCCGCGTTTTTTAGGGACGGCTGAACTGCGGGTTCGTGGCGTGGATGGCGATCAGATGCTGCTCGACCAGGAAATCGCGAATATCGTTACGGTAGCGATCAAGAAGCGGTTTGACTCGGAAGGCTATCTGGTGATGGAGGGCAGTAGCGCCAGCAACGCGTTATTTGAAGTGTCCGGAGTCATCAAGGATCTGACCCTGAACGTCAAGGCACGCGACGAAATCAGCATTGCGATCGAGACTACCCTGAAGGAAGTGGCTACCGGCAAGGTGGTATGGTCGGGTTTGGTAATGGAAAAGAACGATCGCTTTGCCGGCGTTTCCGGCAACAACAAGGATGACGTGATCACTTACCTGAACAAGGAATTGCGTATTGCCAGCAACAAGACCGTGGAGGCGATCAGCGCATCGTTGATGGCCTCGCAGCCGGAGTTGTTCAACCTGACAGCCGGCACCAAGCCGATCCCCGGCGTGACGGTCTATGTCGCACCAGCTGCTGCCAAGCCCGCGCCGGCAGCCCCCGCAATGGTGACGCCGGGTTATGGCGTACAGCCGGGCGGCGCCGTTCCCCCGCCTGCCTACATGCCGCGCGCCAGCGCCTCATCAGGGCTGTTGCTGGTGAACACCAATCCGCAGCGCGCCAAGGTGTATCTGGACGGGGTGTATTACGGGCTGTCGCCGCTGCGCCTGGAAATGGAAGCCGGTGTGCACGCGATCAGCGTGAAGCTGGAAGGCTACAAGATGGTCACCGAGAAGGTGTCGGTACGCAAGGGCGACAATACCGAGATGGAACTGAACCTGGAACGCTGATTTTATAACACACCAAAACAAAAGCCCGCTTCGGCGGGCTTTTGTTTTTCAATCGCTATTATGCATCTGATGCACAAGACATCACGCCTTTGATGTGCTCTCATCGCCAGCATGGCAAACCATGTCGGCCCAAAGGTAAGTCGATTGATTAAGGAGCGCGCGTACACCGCAGGGCATTGCGCCCTGCTGCGCTCTCGCCGGGTCAGATTGCAGGAAGAATTATCCCGCCTCGATCAAGAGCTTCTGCAAGTTGAAACGAGGATTGTTGAGTTGGATGGCAAAATCACTGCCGCCTCTGCCATTGATACCTCACATATCAAGCCGATTCGTTCAACCCCTCGGCGTCAAGAAGCCCGGCATGGCGCATTCAGGCGTGAACTGGTGAGAATACTCAAGGAAGCTGGCGGCCCGGTGTCGAGCGGTGCTTTACTTCAGCACATGGTAGCCGTATTTAACTTGCCTATGTCCACTACAAAGGAACGCAACCGCTCTCGGGAACTGGTACGGCGACCACTCAATGTTTTCAAGGCAAAAGGTGCGGTTGTCCGATTACCCTCCACGCCCGACACGCTTGAGGGCATTTGGTGTTGGACTGATAACTATGTAGCCGATGACAGCGGCGCTTGAAACATGATCTCTGCCATACGCCTGTGTCCATGAGAGTAGTTGAACCAATCCGACGAAACACCAGCACTACAGACTCGTTGGAATAATGACCGCATCTGATGCTTGGTATTCTTCCGTCGCATGTCCTCGCGCCACGCCATCTCGCAGGCATAGTCCAACATGTACTTCGGCGTGATGCGGTGGTAAATGCCGAAACAGGAGCGTCTCATCCGTGAGAAGAAGCTTTCCGCTTGGTTCTCGTTCACGCCATCATCCCTTGAAAACTCTTCCGAGTGATTTACTGCCTCATGGACAAAGCCCATAAGCTTCAGATTCCCATAGGCAGGCAGTTCGTCTGAGTGGATCGTTGAGCGTTCATTGACCCACTGCTTTACCAGTGCTTGAACATCGGCTGCATTCTCTGATTTGCACACGGCTACGACAGTGCGAGATGCGCCCTTGCCAGCCTCACCAAACATCTCGCGCAACACAATCACGATGCGCCGGTTCGGGTGGAACGGAAATGCTGAAGCGCCAACCTTGGAGCGATGCTGGTTGCTGTATTTGGCTGGAACTTGATTCTTGTCCGCTGGTGTTGATTCCTTCTTCTTGCGACCTTTGCGCTTCTTGCCGGAAAAGTGGCCGCCGTCGATCTCGATCACACCATTCATTTTCTCTGTGCTTACCGTCAACATCACCGCCTCGCGGATCTTGTGCAGCAACGTAAACGAGGTTCGATAGTGCCCGCCGATAATGCGGCGCAGTGTCAGCGCGGCCAACCCCTTCTGATTGATGACGAACGCGAAGATCGCCATCGCCAGTTTGCGGTAACTGATCTTGTGGTCAGCGAACGGTGTGTTGGTTGTAACCGAGAAAGTGTGTGAACAGTGCTTGCAGCGCCATTGCTTGCGCGTGCGAATGTCGTAATGAGAATCCACCACGCCACAGTCTGGGCAGACCTGCTTATCTGCACAGCCCCAACGCATCTCAGCCAAAAATCGGCGAGCCTGATCCTCGCTCAGAAGAGATAACTCATCAAGCGTGAGCGGTATAGCCTCTTTTGATAACCAGAAATGGGCGGGCATGATTGAGAACAAAACCTGTTTGAAGTGATTATATAGAATGATTGTTCTATACGAAAGAACATTCGATAAATTGTGTTTTAATCGAGTGAACATTCATATACAATCGCGCCATGCAAAACCGCGACACTGAATACCTTGGCAAACTTCAGGACTACTACGCCCATCATAGGGTGCTGCCATCCTTTACTTCGGTGGCCAAACTCGTCGGGTTAAGATCCACATCAGCAGTCGCGGCGATGGTCAATCGAATGAAGGTGGTTGGCGTGCTGGATCAAACACCAGATCGGCGTTTACAGCCGGGAAAGCGATTCTTTGAACGTGAGATTGCTGATACTGTGCGCGCCGGCGTGCCTCAGCCAGCGAACGATGTGCCACATGATGTTGTGTCTATCGACGATTTTCTGATTCAACGTCCGTCACGTACCGAGCTGCTAACGATCAAGGGCGACTCGATGATTGAGGCGGGATTGCTGCCGGGGGATGTAGTAATCGTGGAGCGAGATACGCCAACCATGCCCGGCGACATCGTGGTCGCCATCGTTGATAATGAATACACAGTGAAGTATCTGGCCCGTGAAAAAAAAGAGTTCTATCTAAAGCCGGGCAATAAGGATTACCCCCTCATTCGTCCCAAAGTGGATTGGAGGCTGTACGGGCGTGTGGTCGGGTGTTACCGCAAATACGGATAGGCCGAGGGCGACGATATGGTGGATCACGAATTCGGTGGGCAATGGACTGAGCAAAAGCTTGAAGCGCTCAAGAACTACCTTACCCAATATCGCCTTATATTCACTCAAAATGAAAAAGCCAGATTCTTCAAGACGATTTACGTCGACGCATTCGCCGGAACAGGTGAACGCAAAGCTCCGGAAGTTAATCTTGAAGACCGGCAACTTTTTGGGGCAGACGAACTTCCCGAGGTCGAAGCCTATTTGAAAGGTAGTGCACGGATTGCGCTGGAGCTTACCTCGCCTTTCGACGAGTATGTCTTTATCGACAAAAAGCGGGATCACGTCGAGCAGCTCCAGTCGATGATCAAACGCGACTTCCCTGAATTGGAGTCTAGATGCCATATCCGCCAAGAAGATGGGCCGCAGGCAATCCGAGAGTTGTGCAAGCGCAGGGACTGGATGAAAGAGCGGGCCGTTATTTTTCTCGATCCCTACGGAATGAATATTGAGTGGGATTTGCTTAAGCAAATTGCCGACACAAAAGCCGTTGATCTATGGTTTCTGTTTCCGTTAGGAACCGGCGCAAACAGATTGCTCACGCGTGAGGCGACCCCACCCAAAGCTTTTGCTGACAAACTTACAAAAATCTTCGGAACGGATGCGTGGAAGACCGAGTTTTATACAAAGTCACAGCAATCCGATCTGTTCAGCGAAGACCCGAAGTTGGTAAAGGACGCTTCCTTTGATCGGATTGGACAATTCCTTATTAACCGACTGAAGACCATATTCCACGGTGTAGCGCCTACCACAAAGGCGTTATACAACTCGCGCAATAACCCGATGTATTTGCTCTGTTTTGCAGCCGGCAATCCTAAAGGCGCATCCACGGCAATTCGAATCGCAGACTATTTATTGGGGCAACGATCATGACAACCAACAGCAAAATCGAATGGACAGAGCAGACATGGAATCCCACTGTAGGATGCACTAAGGTTTCACCGGGCTGCAAACACTGCTATGCCGAGACCATGTCAAAGCGACTGCAGGCCATGGAGGCTCCCGGATATGACAATAGCTTCAAACTGACACTTCTTCCTAATCGGCTTGATGCTCCATTGAAGAGGAAGAAACCAACGGTTTATTTCGTAAACTCGATGTCAGACGTGTTTCATGAGAAGGTGCCGTTTGAGTATATCGACCGGATATTCAAAACCATCGGACAGACACCGCAACATACCTACCAGATATTGACCAAGCGTGCGGCGCGCATGGCGAAATACTTTTCCAATAGGCCCGTTCCAGCCAATGCTTGGCTTGGTGTATCCGTAGAAGATCAGAAATATGGTCTTCCGCGAATCGAACATTTGCGTTCCGTGGATGCGCAGGTAAGATTCCTATCGGTTGAGCCACTTCTGGAAGATCTGGGTGATTTCGATCTGAAGGATATTCATTGGGTGATTGTCGGCGGAGAGTCCGGCCCCAAGGCCCGCCCAATGAAACCGGAATGGGTCGAGTCGATACAATTTCAGTGTGAACAGCAGGATGTAGCTTTCTTTTTCAAACAATGGGGAGGCTGGGGTGCTGATGGCAAAAAGAGGGCTAAAAGAGAGAACGGCCGAAAATTTCGTGGTCGCACTTGGGATCAGATGCCGGAACTTGGAGCTCTTCTTTAAAGGCGCAGGATGTCCATAAGACACTACGATTGGAGTGCCGGGCCTGACGTTATTCAGCAGCATAGCATTGCGAAACATCGCATTCTGCAAAGCTACTTGGCGGCATATTTCCAGACACTGGTGAGTTCTCCTAATCAGGACGTGCTGCGCCTTACCCTTGTGGACGGTTTTGCTGGCGGCGGCCTGTATTATCACAGCGACACCCAGGAGTTGGTAAAGGGATCCCCTTTCATCTTTCTTGAAGCCACGAAAGAAGCTGAATATCTGATTAACAAGGATCGGCGCAAGCCGGTTCAGTTGGACGTGAGTTACTTCTTTGTAGAAGCCGACAGGAATGCCCACCTTCATCTGGATAAGGTGCTGCGTGAGGATGGCTATGCCGCTGCATTGGGTAACACGATCCAATTGAAGCATGCGAAATTCCAAGACGAAGCCGATAAAATTATCGATTTTATCAAGCACAAGAGTCCACGTAACGGGCGCTCCATCTTTGTGCTTGACCAGTATGGGTACAAAGATGTGCCCACACCGATCATCCAGAAGATTTTTTCGAACTTGCCTAGTGCAGAGGTTATCCTGACCTTTGGCGTAGATTCATTACTTAATTTTGCGAACGATAAAAAAATCACCAATGACTTATTGGTGGAGATCGGCATACCTCAGCCGTGGCAAGGGAAAAGTCTTGAAGAGATTAAGAATTCTGACCGGGATTGGCGTTACTTTATTCAGAGCGCCTTGTATAAAGAGTTGGTAAGCCGGTGCGGTGCGGAATACTTTACCCCATTTTTTATTCGAAACAAAAAGGGGCATGGCGATTATTGGCTGATTCACATGTCGCAACATCACCGCGCCCGCGACGTAATGACCGAAGTACACTGGAGTAACCATAACTATTTCATTCATTATGGCGGTGCCGGACTCAACATGTTCCAGATGGTTGGTTATGACCCTGATCATGACAGCGATTTCAAGCGACAGTCCGGATTGGGATTTGAGTTTGACAATGTTGCGAAAGAGGCCAGTATTTCAGCCTTGATGCGGCAACTCCCTAGACTGATTTATTCGCACGATGATGGTGTGAGCTTCGGCGAGTTATTCGCCAAGACATGTAACACTTCCCCTGCCTCAGCAACAATCTACCGAGAAGCAATTGAGAAGCTTATCGATGAAAAAATCATTGAGGTCATTGGCGATGACGGTGCGCATCGTCGATCCGGCCTGCAAGTGAAAGCTAAAGACCAAATCCTGCCTCCCCGGCAGAGAGGGATATTCTTTTTTGAGGATTGAATTATGAAAGGAACGAATGATGAACAAACCGCAAGCAAGCAAGCAAGCAAGCAAGCAAGCAAGCAAGCAAGCAAGCAAGCAAGCTTTAGAAGCTCCAAAGCCTAAAAGTTCCACTTCACACAATAAAAGCATTCCATCGGCAAGTGTTGCGCTTCCAGATCTTCATCAAAACGAGAAGGCTACCGATCAGTTTGTGCGCGACCTTCTGCGTGATATAGGGGTAACAAGACCATGGGAACAGGACGGCGGCCCAAAGTGGAAGCGTGACGCACTCGCGGGCGGCTCCAAGTCAAAGACTGGAAATGGCGAAGGCAAGCCCGAGTTTGTGTTCGTCGTCGACGGTTTTATCGTGATTGTCGAGGACAAGAAGGAAACACGTTTCACACGGTTCCTCGAAGACAGTCAAGTAACTATTGAGTTTCCATACAGGCAAGGCTATGCGCTCAACGGCGCTGTCCACTATGCAAGTGCGATGCTGCACAACGGAGTGCCTTACAGCAAGGGTATCTTCGCCGTCGGCATCGGCGGTGACGAGCACCATCATGAGATCGCCGTGGCATACGTTGGACCCGGCCAGATCAAGTTACTCGACGACCTCGACAATCTCGATGTTTTTGGAGAGAAAACAGCCAGCGAATATCACTCGGTCGCAGTGCTCGGAAATAAACCGCAGGCGGAAATCCGGCTCGACACCGTAAAGGCGGCCGCCTCGCGTCTGCACGAGGGGATGCGAAACTACGGGTCTGTCGAAAACGACCGCAAGGCACCACTCGTGTCGGCAATTTTGCTGGCCCTAGAGAAGCCTGGATTTGAGATCGACGACCTGAAGGGTGCGTACGATGAACATCTGCCAGACGACTGGGATGGGGCGAAAATTTACAAGGCAGCGCATGCCTACATGCTATCAAAGGGGTTCGGACCACAGCAGAAGATTGGTACGCTGCTGGATCAGTTTGCTTTCATCGAGAAATCACCAGCACTGAACCGCGTGCACAAGGATCTTGGGATAACACCACTCAAGTGGTTCGCGCAAATACTCAAGTCGGATGTGCAAAGGGTCGTTACCGATCCATCAATGAGTTCGTTCGACGTGCTTGGAAACTTCTATCACGAGTTCATTTCGTATGGCGGAGGCGATGGCAACACACTCGGCATCGTGCTTACCCCGGAGCACGTCACGGCGCTCATGACTGAACTTATCGATATTGGCTCTGGCGACTGGGTGCTCGACCCTGCAGCAGGCACCGCGTCATTCCTCATCGCTGCGATGCACCGGATGTTTAAGGACGCTGGTGACGATGAGATGGTAAAGGAGGATATTCGCAAAAATCGGCTCCACGGCATCGAGCTTCAGGACAAGCTGTTCGCCATTGGCACCACGAACATGATTCTGCGCGGCGACGGCAAGGCAAACTTCCGCCGCGACTCGATCTTCGAGGCCCCGTTGCATGAAATGCGCGGTGACAAGCTCGGCACAGGAGGTGGCTGGATACCTGGCCATGGCTTCACGAAGGTACTGCTGAACCCGCCGTACGGGCAGGCAAAGGAGAAGGCGACGCGCGACCTATCTGAACTAGCCTTCATCGAAAGAGCGCTGGAATTTCTGAATCCAGGCGGTCGTCTCGCCGCTATCGTTCCACAGTCAACAATGGTTGGGAAGACGAAGGATGACAAAAGTCGAAAAGTGTCGATTCTAAAGAAACATACGCTCGACGCTGTGATCACGTTGAGCGGCGATACCTTTTCAGATTCTGGCGTCGGAGTGCATCCGGTGATCGCGCTATTCACGGCAGGGCGTCCACATCCGTCAGATGCGAAGGTGAAGTTCGTCAACTTCCAGCACGACGGGTACAAGGTGCAGATGCACCGAGGACTTACTGACGATGGCACAGCGGCTTCTAGACGCAAGCATCTGCTTGAGGTGTTGCGAGGTGATGCGGTCGATGACACCCAGTTTATCGTACGCTCGGAGGTCTCGGCGCAAGATGAGTGGTGTCACTCTTACTTCTACTTTAACGACCAACCCCCGAGCTACAACGATTTCAAGACTGCGGTGGCGGATCATCTGACGTGGCATGTCAGTATGTATGCCCACGGTCGCGACGAATCGCCGATGAAACCAATGACAACCAAAACTATTAAGGCGGAAAGTGGGAGTAACTTATGAGTGTGTACGAAAAGCTGACGTTCGGGCCAGTTCTGATTACTGACTTGTTCCTCGTTCACAATGGTATGGGAGCCACTAAGAAAGATAGCGGTGCGGTGCCGTATGTTGCAGCGTCTTTCCAAAATAACGGCATTGTCGGGTACGTCGATAAGGCAAAGTGCCCAGGTGGATGGCTGTCGCTGGTTAAAGACGGAGATGGTGGTGCAGGAACATGTTTCTACCAGCCGAGGCCATTCTGGCCGTCGAATCATGTTTTAGGACTAGAACCCAAGCTGCAAGGTTTATCTACTAGTGCTTTGGTGTGTTTGGCATCTGCGATTACCCATCAGTGCTTTCCGAAGTACCACCGTGGAAACGCAATAAATGTTGGAAGATTATCTCGCCAGATGATCATGATTCCCGTGGTTACTGCCGCTGATGGTTCGCAGATTGTCGACTGGGAGGGATTAACACATCTCGGAACCGAATTGTTTGCAGGGGTTGTCGAGGAAGCACACAGAGCATTAGCGTCCGTAACTAAGCGGATATGAAAATAGGGTTGCAACGCAACCTCATTCTTTTACACACGTTTCGCCAACGTTGGAAACTGAAGATCGGATTACCGCGAGGATATAGAGCCAACTTCTACGCGCTCAAAACAATTTAGCTCGCAGAAAACGAAGGCCAAAGTGAAAAACTACGGCCTTTCTATTGGAGGTACATTGGTTACATAATCACCCGCCCTCGATCCCCAAACCCACGCGGACGAACCTCAATGTTGGCAAGTGAATTCAGCAACGGCTTCCGACAATTGAACTGAGTCGTGGCCGACTGAAGCCAAGCTCCATCTTGGCGCTCTAGCCATCCAGCAGCAAAAGCGTCGCCAGCTAAGAAACCTGCATTCCCTGCCTTTACCCAATCACCGCTTGGATTAACGGCCGCATGGATAGATAGCTCTCCAAATCCCGCATCGCCTACATAGCCGCGAGCTGGCAGCCCGTTAGGAAGAACGAAATCAAATGTTCGGCCATCTCGCTGGTGATGATTGTCTTCCTGTGGTGCCCAGTTGTAATTGTCAGGGTGCAGGGTGAACAGCTTTAGGCGTAACCCCTCGTTGATCGCACACACCATCAGGTTACGCCACGCACGCTCGCGCTCTGTACGGTATTCGATATCTAAAGCAGATGGCGGCACTGTGGAAATAATCTCTGATACAGACTTGTCCAACCACTCAAAGCTAAATTCTGGATCGGCGGGATAACCGAATTCTTGCAGACGGCTATCAAAGTCCTCATCAATCAATAAATCGTAGCAAGGAGAGTTTTGTTGCTTGGATAGGTCAGCAAGCAAAGCAGCATGCGACTTGCGGCCCAAAGCAGCGGCAATAGCTTCAGTCAGGTGCGATGATTTGATATCTGGGTATTCAGTACGAAGAGTTTTCTTCAGTGATACAAGTGCGGATTCGGATAATGGAATCGATGCCATGATGGCCTCCAATCAAGTTAAGTCGATGTTCACCGATTACGCATCGACCGGATCGAAGGTCGTGCAGAGTGTTGCGCTTGATGTCCGTTTTAACCCGGTGACAGGTTCGGCTCAGACGGCCTTGCCAATAATGTAGCAAGGTCGGCTGCGGCAGGCAAGCGGGGAATGAAAAAGGCCAAGGATAACTCCTTGGCCTTTTTGTTACTTCATTTGCAACTCATTGTTTTATTGCTGTTTGTGCATCAGGTGCATAATAGCGTTTTCAATCAAGTCTGCCGTTCCGGGCGGTCAATGCTTGCCGGTGCTGCCGAACCCGCCGCTGCCGCGCTCGCTCAACGTAAACTCCTCCACGATATTGAACCTCGCCTGCATGATCGGCACGATCACCAGTTGCGCCATGCGTTCCATCGGCATCAGCGTGAAGGGGATCTGGCTGCGGTTCCACAGCGAGACGAAAATCTGCCCCTGATAATCCGAATCGATCAGACCGACCAGGTTGCCGAGCACGATGCCGTGTTTATGCCCCAGGCCGGAGCGCGGCAGGATCATGGCGGCATAGCCCGGATCGTTCAGGTGAACGGCGATGCCGCTGGGGATGAGTTCGCACTGCTTGGGCTGGATCACCATGTTATGGTCGATGCACGCGCGCAAATCGATCCCCGCCGAGCCGGCGGTCGCGTAACCCGGCATGCTTTCATGCAGACGGGAATCGAGAATCTTGACATCCACCGGGATGTGTTTCATTTGTATGCTCCTTCGTAGCGTTGCGCGATATGCTGCATCAATAGCCTGGCCAAGGTCAGCTTGTCGGCGCGCGGCAAGACGTGGCTGCCGCTGTCATCGAACAGGACCAGCTCGTTTTCGTCGCTGCCGATGGCCTGTTGCGCGAGGTTGCCCACCAGCAGCGGCAGATTCTTCACGCAACGTTTCTGCTCGGCATGCTTCGCGAGATCCTCGCTCTCTGCGGCAAAGCCCACGCAGAACGGCGGATCCGGCAGGCCGGCGACATGCGCCAGGATATCCGGGTTGGGCACCAGCTCCAGCGTGAGCGCAGCCGCGCTTTTCTTGATCTTCTGTTCGCTCGGCTGCGCGACGCGGTAATCCGCCACCGCCGCCACGCCGATGAAAATATCGCAATCGCCGACATGCTGTTGCACCGCCTCGAACATCTGCGCAGCACTCACCACATCCACGCCTTGCGCGCCCCGCGGCTTGGCGAGCGCCGTCGGACCGGACACCAGCACCACTTCTGCGCCTTGCTCCAGCGCGGCCTGCGCGATGGCATAGCCCATCTTGCCGGAACTGCGGTTGGTGATGCCGCGCACCGCATCGATCGCCTCATAGGTCGGCCCGGCGGTGATCAGGATTTTCTTGCCGGAAAAAAGTTTCGGCTGGAAGAATGCCGCAATGTCCTGCGCCAGCCGCCCCGCCTCCAGCATGCGCCCCATACCTTCCTCGCCGCAGGCCTGCATGCCGCAATCCGGACCGAGCACCTGCACGCCATCGGCAAGCAGTTGCGCGATGTTGCGCTGCGTCGCCGCGCTCTGCCACATCTCGCGGTTCATCGCCGGCGCGACCAGCAACGGGCAATTGCGCGCCAGGCACAGCGAGGAAAGCAGATCGTTCGCCAATCCATGCGCCAGCTTGGCGATGAAATCGGCGGTTGCGGGCGCGATCACGATCGCATCGGCGGCGCGGCTCGGGCTGATATGCGCCATGCCGTCCGCCATGCCCGTGTCCCACTGGCTGGTGAGCACCGGCTTGCCGGACAGCCCCTGCATGGTCGTCGGCGTGATAAAGCGGCAGGCCGCCTCGGTCATCGCGACCTGCACCTCCATGCCCTGCTTCATCAGCAGGCGCAGCAGTTCCGCCGCCTTGTAGGCCGCGATGCCGCCGGTAACGCCCAGCAGGATGCGTTTTGCAGGTTCTTGTTCCATAATGCCGCGCATCTTATCAAGAAACCAGCCCGTCCGGGCTGGGAGGCTGTTGCGGCACAGGCTGACCTCCAGGTTATGCCGAAGCGACCGGCTTGCGTGAGGAGATCTACATGGCTATTACCGATTGGCCTGAATTCGAGCGACCCCGGGAGAAGTTGCTGCAAAAGGGCGCGGCCTCGTTATCCGATGCCGAGTTGCTGGCGATCTTTTTGCGCACCGGCGTACCCGGCAAGAGTGCGGTGGATCTGGCGCGCGAACTGCTCACCCGCTTCGGCAGCCTCACCCGGCTGTTTGCCGCCAGTGAGTCCGGCTTTTGCGAAACGCACGGCATGGGGCAGGCGAAATACGCGCAACTGCAAGCCGTGCTGGAAATGTCGCGGCGCGCCTTGCAGGAAGAATTGCAGCATGGCGACGCGCTCAACTCGCCGCGCGCGGTGCGCGACTATCTGCGGCTATTGCTCGGCGGACGGCAGCAGGAAGTCTTTCTGGCGCTGTTCCTCGACACCCAGCATCGCGTGATCGCCGCGGAAGAGCTGTTCCACGGCACGCTCAGCCAGACCAGCGTGTACCCGCGCGAAGTGGTCAAACGCGCCCTGGCACACAATGCCGCCGCCGTCATCCTGGCGCACAATCACCCCTCCGGCGTCGCCGAACCCAGCCAGGCCGACCGGCATTTGACCGACGCCCTGAAACAGGCTCTCGGACTGGTGGATGTGCGCGTGCTGGACCACTTCGTGGTGGCGATGGGACAAACCCTGTCGTTTGCCGAAAAAGGGCTGATATAACCATGGAAATATAGGCCTTTTGGCATATTGACCGCGCTGAATAAGGGGTGGATACTACAATCGATAATAGAACCCGGGAGGTAATAAAAATGAAGCTAGGGCAATGGGTATGTTGTGGGGTATTCGGCGCGTTAGTGCTGGGAGGCGGTGTTGCTCAAGGGGCGGAAACCCAAGGGACGCCAGGCAAGGCCAAGAAGGTCACCAAAAAAACCGTAAAGCCGAATGCACGCGCCTCGCAAGCGCAGCGTGAAACGGCAGCGCGCGCCAAAGCCGAACAGGAGGCGCGCCAACGCGCCGAAGCCGAGCAAGCCCGCCAGCGCGCCGCAGCGGAAGCCGAAGCCAAAAAACAAGCCGAGCTCGAGGCGCGCGAAAAACCATTGCGCGATGCCGATGCGCTGATCAAAGAAGGCAAGCCTGCCGATGCCTATGCCTTGCTGGAACCGCTCGAGTTCGACCGCTCCGGCGAAATACGTTTCGACTACCTGCTCGGCATCGCCGCGCTGGACAGCGGCAAACCGGATAAGGCGACCCTCGCCTTCGAACGGGTGCTGGCCGTCGATCCAAATTTTGCCGGTGCGCGCCTGGACATGGCACGCGCCTATTACCAGCTCGGCGACACGCCGCGTGCCAAGACCGAGTTTGAGGCAGTCTTGAAACTGAATCCGCCCGAGGCGGCGCGCGCCACCATCCAGAACTATCTGGATGCGATCGCCGCGCAGGAAGCCGCCAAGCAAACCGGTTTCACGGCATATCTCGAAGGCACGCTGGGGAACGACAGCAATGTCAATAATTCCACCGGACAGTCCCAGATCAGTGTGCCGTTTTTCAATAATGCGGTGTTCACGCTTAACCCGACCAACGTAAAAATGGCCGATAACTATCTGGGCGTAGCGGCTGGCGGAGAGGTGAATCACAACATCGACTCCAACTTTGCGGTGTACGCGGGCGCGGACCTGCGCGACCGCAGCAACTTCAGCAAGACGGCTTTCAGCTCGCTCACGGTGGATGGGCACGCCGGGGTCATGTATGGCAACGAAGCCGACGTGTTCCGTTTGGGCATATCGGGCGGGCAATACACCCTGGCCAGTGCGCATAACCGCGACACAGTCGGCCTGAATGGCGAATGGCGGCATACCTTCAGCCCCAGCAATCAGCTGAACGTGTTCGGCCAATACAGTCAATATCGCTTCGTCGATACAGCCATGAAGGTGAATGATTTTGATCAGCAGGTCATCGGCGCCGGCTGGCTGCATGTGCTGGCAGACGGCAAATCCGCCCTGTTTGGCAGCCTGTATTACGGTACGGAGAACGATGTCGCCGCAGGCGGGCGGGTCGATGGGCCCAAGCACTTCACCGGTTTGCGCGTCGGCGGACAATCCTCTTTCAATGAATCGACGGAGCTGTTCGCCAGTCTGGGCGGACAAGCCGGTGATTACGGTGTGGTCAATACCGCCTTTTTGCGCCAGCGCAGCGATAAACAATACGATATGACATTAGGCGCAAACTGGCATTGGGACAAACTGTGGACCGTGCGCCCGCAACTGACTTTCTCGCGCAATGATTCGAACATCATCATCTATGGCTATGACCGTACCGATATTTCGCTGACACTGCGACGTGACTTCAAATAACCTGACATAAAGTGGGGTGTGCCATGAAAACCCATATAGACTTCTTCGTTAGCCTGGTTACTTCTCTGGTGTTGTTGCTGGGCGGCAATGCCGCCTACGCGGATGTCGCCGGGCATGTGCAGTTCGTGAATGGCGCGGTTCAGCTCACCGACCCGGCGGGGCAGACGCATGGCCTGAAAAAGGGTGACGCGGTCAATGAAGGCGACACCCTGACCTCCGCCAAGGATGCCTCCGCGCAGGTCAGGATGCAGGACGGCGGTTTCGTCGCGGTGCGCGCGGACACCCAGCTGAAATTCGACAGCTTCAAATTCAGCGGCAAGCAGGACGGCACTGAACAAAGCTTCTTCTCCCTGTTCAAAGGCGGCTTCCGTGCCGTCACCGGCCTGATCGGGCAGCTCAACAAACCGAGTTACCGCATCACGACGCCCGCCGCAACCATCGGCATCCGCGGCACCGACCACGAGACCTTTGTGGTCGCGCCGGGCAGCGAACTGGCGGCCGTGGCTCCCCCGGGCGCCTACAACAAGGTGAACCTGGGCGAGACCTTCCTGGCCACCGACAAGGGCACCGTCTTCGTGCTGCCCAACCAGATGGGCTTCGCCGGCGCGAAAGACCAGATGCCGCAACTGCAGCCGATCAACACCAACCTCTTCACCGTGGCGCCGGGGCCCGCACCACAGGCGAAGGGCGACAAGCAGGAAAATAAAGAAGAAGGGACAGTGCGCGAATCGGCGGTGGTGGACAACACCGCACAGGAACAGGCTGCGGCGCCTGCGCCGGCCGCTGTCGCACCGGGAAACACGGTGACGCCAAACATCATCCAGGTTCCTGTCACTACTACCGGCGGCACCACCCTGACCGGCGGCGGAGGCACGCCGCTGACCGGCTCACCGACTTATGCGGCGCAGAACGGTTATGGTTATGAAGCATTGGGTGTGGATGCCTTGGGCGGGTGGATCAATCCCTGGGATTCGAATCTGCCTGCCACCAGCTATCTGCTGGATGCATCGAATAACCTGTTCGAGGTTGTCGGCGGCATAAACCCCGGCAAAGTCGCCGGCGGTGTGGCGAAGGACACTTATAAGGCTGCGGACAGCAGCGTTTATATGGGTCGCTGGGAGGGCGGCACTTATACCAGCTCGACCACGCTGATCCCCGTCGCCATGGGCGTCACCAGCATGCAATGGATGCTTTCCGCCAATCCGCCGGTCGGATATGTGCAAACCCTGGGGGGCACGACGAATTATTCCCTGACTGCGGCGACGCACCCCACCGACAAATTGGGCAATGTCGGCACGTTGACGGCGGCGACCCTGACAGCGGACTTCACCAATCAGATGGTCAACCTTTCGCTGGCATTGGCATTCAGCACCGCCGATCCGAACTTCATCAGCACGCATAACAAGGCGTTCGCGGTGACCACTCCCGGCGGCATTTCGATTGCCGGGGAGACCGTCTGGGGGGTCGGCACGGTGGCCTGTACCGGCGCGAATTGCGATGCGGGGGGGTATACGGCCGACATCTGGGCGCGCTTTGCCGCAAACGCCGCCGACAAGGTGGGGATACCCTACAACATAATCGGCAATACCACCGACCTGGTGCAGGGCGTGGCGCTGGTGACTGCCGCAACCGCTCCCTCACCGGTCGCACCTGCCGGAACGGTCGCGCCCTACGTGCAAACCGACGTGGCGGGCGCCTTTGCGACAACCAGTTCGGATTATTTCAACCCTTTCGCCGAACTCAACACCACCATCGCGACTCCGGCGGATATAAACAACGCCCTGCCCAATCCGTCCTTTACCGACCGTTATGCCGGCAAAGACCCGGCCAGCTACGTAACCAACACCCTGAGCGGCACGACGACGGTGGGAGCTGCGGCCACCACCATACCGGCGACCGGGATCAGTTTTGGACGGTATAACAGCACCCAATCGACGAAACTGGTGGTGGGAACCACCACTTGCTGCGCGGCGGGCACCTATACATCGCCCGCTGGGGTCTACGCGCACTGGATCACCGGCCCGGCAGTCGATCCGGTCTATCTGCCGGAAGTGCTGCTGGCGACCAACGCCACCTATACTCTTGCGGGCGGCACGGCACCTACCGGATCGCTCAGTGGGACGCTCGCCTTGAGCTCGGCTTCACTGGCGGTTGACTTCAGCCTGCAGCTGGTATCGTTCAACCTGGCCCTGTCCAACGGCTGGAGCGCCGGCACCGCAGGCACCCCGCTGGAATTCATGTACTGGAACAACGCCAAGACCGGCTTCCGCGCTACCACCGTGGCAAGACCGGGCTGGGGCCCGCTGACGGCAAGCAGCGGCGCCGGCCCCATCAGCGGTGACGTCGTCGGACAACTGACCGGCAGCGGACTGAACGGCGCGCTGCTGTCATATGTCTTGGTTGGCGGTTCAGACCAGATCTCCGGGGTGGCAGCCTTCACCGGTGCGGCACAAAGCACCGTAACGCCTTACCGCTTGGCCGGGGTGTCGGCCGCAGACCCGAATCCTCCCGCCACGCAATTCCCCGGCGGGGTATATCCCGTCGGCGGCGTAGTCCCGATCCCGGTGATACTCGGCGGATACAACAATTCCGCCAGCGTGACCACGGATGGCCCCGGCAACCTGACCGGGTTCAGGAGCGATGGCTCTTATGTAAGCGGGCTTTACAATATCAGCAAGGGTGCAGCCGTGGCGACGGGGCTGGGAACCGACTCTATTTCCGGCATCAGCTGGGGACGCTGGGATGGCTCCAGTTTCACCAGCACCAATGCGGTTACCGCCGCACCGGGAATCGTGAACACGGGCAGCGCGCACTGGATAGCCAGCCCGACATTGGTAGGCCCGGTGACCCTGCCGGTTACCGGCACCTTCAACTACGTGCTGGCCGGCGGAACGGCTCCCACCGATTCCCTGGGGGGCACGGGTACGCTGAACAGCGCGAGCCTGGTCGCCAACTTCACCGCGCAGACCGTGACTGTCGGAATCAATGTGACCACCACCAACGCTGGCAATCTGATTGCCAGCGCTGCGAATCTGCCCATTGAGCAGAAGAGCTTCTTCAATGCCGCCACTGCGGGCGCGATAAACGGCGGCGGTGTTCCGGGAAGCATGACGGTCACTTGCGGGGCGGGTTGCACTGGAACGCCACAAGGACAATTGGGCGGCGTATTTGCCGGATCCGGCGGCCTCGGCGCGGCTGTGCTGTATGGTTTTGCGGCGGGCGCCAACAACACGACCATCGTCAACGGCGTGGCCGCGTTCCACCGGTAGCCCCGACAAGCAGGTGTTCAGGTAGTCCCGATAAGCAAGTGTAAGGAGGTTTGACCTATTTGATTTTGTGCAGCACTTGATTGAAAGCGCAGTTAACTTGACGAAAGTGAGGTGTGCTATGAAAACCCATATAGACTTCTTCGTTAGCCTGGTTACTTCTCTGGTGTTGTTGCTGGGCGGCAATGCCGCCTACGCGAATGTCGCCGGGCATGTGCAGTTCGTGAATGGCGTGGTCCAGCTGACCGACCCGGCGGGACAAACGCATGGCCTGAAAAAGGGCGAGGCGATCAATGAAGGCGACACCCTGACCTCCGCCAAGGGCGCCTCCGCACAGATCAGGATGCAGGACGGCGGTTTCGTCGCGGTGCGCGCGGACACCCAGCTGAAATTCGACAGCTTCAAATTCAGCGGCAAGCAGGACGGCACCGAACAAAGCTTCTTCTCCCTGCTCAAAGGCGGCTTCCGCGCCGTCACCGGCCTGATCGGGCAGCTCAACAAATCGAGTTACCAGATCACCACGCCTGTCGCAACGATCGGCATCCGCGGCACCGACCATGAGACCTTTCTGGTCGCACCGGGCAGCGAACTGGCGGCCGTGGCACCCCCGGGCGCCTACAACAAGGTGAACATCGGCGAGACCTACCTGGCCACCGACAAGGGCACCGTCTTCGTGCTGCCCAACCAGATGGGCTTCGCCGGCGCGAAGGACCAGATGCCGCAACTGCAGCCGATCAACACCAACCTCTTCACCGTAGCGGCGGAGCCCGCGCCACAGGCGAAAGGCGACAAGGAAGAAGGCAAGGAAGAAGGGGTGCGCGAAACGGCGGTGGTGGACAACACCGCACAGGAACAGGTTGCGCCTGCGCCGGCCCCTGTCGCACCGGAAAACACGGTGGCGCCTAACATCATTCAGATTCCAGTCGAAACCACTGGTGGTACCAATCTTACCGGTGGTACTTTGCCTGCTCCTACCTCCACTACCGTAGCCGACGGAGTAAATCCGAACACTACAAATCTGAACTGGATGACTTCAGATTTTAATCCAAGTGCCAATTCTCATTTTCTTGAAGTACAGCCCGCTCCAACATTCGTGGTGTACGATGCACAAGGCTTGGCGCAAACCTACGTAAATAGCACTACTACCGCAGGACTGCTGCTTGGGCGGACGACGGCTGGAAACTACGAGGGAGGATCAGACGCAGGGGTGATCTCATGGGGGCGTTGGGCAAATGGGCAGCAGATGTTTGGATCTTGGTCCTTGCAAACCTATACGCTGGATCAAGGGAACCACATGATAGTTGCCTTGCCTGTTGTCACCTATCCCCAGCTCAATGCGGTGGCATACAACTTTTTTGCGGCGACCCGGCCTACCGAAGCGACCAACGTGGCAACCGGCAACGTATGGCAGGCAACCGGAGGGACGTTGACCGCCAACTTTCTTAACAACAACCTGTCCGCGAATCTCAACTTGACCTTGAATGGAAACAGCACCTATCTGATGAATGTGAGCGGTACGGCCATGTCCAATTTTAATACAGCTTCCGGGACAACAACATTCCAAGGTGGGACGCAAAACGTATGTTCTACCGGTTGCTCTGCCAATGCGCGGGTGACGTTTGCGGGATCAAATGCTACCCATGCCGGCATGGTTTATGACTTCCTCCAGACCAATGAAGTGCCAGTGACCGGTGCGGCGATTTACAAACGTTGATTTCAATGGTGGGCTAAATACTGACTTGCTGCCGATAATCATCAACGTGGCAGCCTTCATTTGATGTGGAAGCTTCAACACACGCAAGCCCGCGATCGCGGGCTTGTGTGTTTTTGGGTATCATTGCCGCCCCAAGAATGTTTCGACGGGCCGCATGCTGGCAAATGCGCCGCGCGAAGCTCCCTCTTGTTCTTCAATCTGTTCAGGTTTTATTTTCCAGGAGAAATCGTAATGTTGAAAATCGGTAAATTTGCGGCACTGGCAATCCTCGGCGCACTGGCGATCGACCCCGCCTTCGCCGAGGACAAATCCGCCGCGATGGTGAACGGTGTTGCCATTCCCCAGGCGCGCATCGACCTGCGCGTCAAGTCCGCCATCACACAAGGCCAGACGGACAGCCCGGAGCTGCGCAAGGCGATCCGCGAGGACCTGATCAATGTCGAAGTGATGGCGCAGGAAGCCGCCAAGCTCGGCCTGGACAAGAATGCCGACGTGGTGCAGCAAATCGAAATCGCCAGGCAGCAGGTGCTGGTGATCGCTTTCATGCAGGACTACGCCAGGAACCACCCGGTCGGCGAAGACCAGCTCAAGCAGGAATATGACCAGCAGAAAGCCATGCTGGGCGACAAGGAATACAGCGCCCGCCACATCCTGGTGGAAACCGAAGCCGAGGCCAGGGACATCATCGCGCAGCTCGGCAAGAAGGCCAAATTCGAGAAGCTCGCCGCGAAATCCAGGGATACCGGTACCGCGCAACGCGGCGGCGAGCTGGGCTGGTCAGTGCCGCGCAATTACGTGCCGGAATTCGCCAATGCGATGCTCAACCTGAAAAAGGGCGAATACACCAGGGAGCCGGTGCAGTCGAAATTCGGCTGGCATGTCATCAAGCTGGAAGACATGCGCGACCTGAAGGTACCGTCGTTCGAGGAAACCAGGCCGAAGCTGCAGCAACGCCTGCAACAGCAGGCGATCAGGAAGGCGATCGAGGAGCTGCGCGCCAAGGCCAAGGTCGAGTGACCGGCAACACGGCAAAAAAGGGGATGCTCCGGCATCCCCTTTTTATTGAGCATTACATAATTCGCGACAAACATCCCGTTCGGGCTGAGGTATCGAAGCCCAAGCCTACGTGCAAGCCGCCCTTCGATACCTCAGGGCGAACGGTGTAATGAATTATGTAATGCTCAATATTATCCATAAGCCGCCCAAGGCCGCCGCGAGTCGCATCGCACCGGACGAGAAAATGCGCACCGTGCGCATTCCCTGTAAAATCGCGCCCTCATTTTAAACTTTGCAGCCATACACCATGCGCGTCTCACAATTCTTCATCTCCACATTGAAAGAAGCCCCGTCCGAGGCGGAACTGCCCAGCCACAAGCTGATGCTGCGCGCCGGTTTCATCAGGAAACTGGCCAGCGGCCTGTATACCTGGATGCCGCTCGGTTTGCGCGTGCTGCGCAAGGTGGAGAACATCGTGCGCGAGGAGATGGACAGCAGCGGCGGCATCGAGCTGCTGATGCCCGCCGTGCAACCCGCCGAGCTGTGGCAGGAAACCGGGCGCTGGGCGGTGTTCGGCCCGCAGATGCTGAAGATCAGGGACCGGCACGACAATGCCTTCTGTTTCGGCCCGACCCACGAGGAAGTGATCACCGACATCGCGCGCCGCGAGATACGCAGCTACCGCCAGTTGCCGATCAACTTCTACCAGATCCAGACCAAGTTCCGCGACGAGGTGCGCCCGCGCTTCGGCGTGATGCGCGCGCGCGAATTCGTGATGAAGGACGCCTACTCGTTCCATGCCGACTATGCGAGCCTGGAGCAGACCTACCAGGTCATGCACGACACCTACAGCCGCATCTTCACCCGCCTGGGCTTGCAGTTCCGCGCCGTCACGGCGGACACCGGCGCGATCGGCGGCAGCGGCTCGCACGAGTTCCATGTGCTGGCGGATTCCGGCGAAGACGCGCTGGCTTACTGTCCCGCTTCCGATTACGCGGCGAACGTGGAGATGGCGGAAGCCGTTGCGCCCGCCACGCCGCGCAGCGCCGCTACACAGGAGATGCAAAAGGCCATCACGCCCGGACAGCGTTCCATCGAGGAGGTCGCGGCATTTTTCAACACCTCCGCACAAGGCATATTGAAAGCCATCGCCGTAATGACGCACGAAGGCGAGTTCGTGCTGTTGCTGCTGCGCGGCGACCACACCCTGAACGAGATCAAGGCTGGCAAGGTGCTGGGCGGTTTCCGATTTGCCAGCGACGACGAGATCCACGGCAACATGGGCTGCCGTGCCGGTTATATCGGCCCGGTTGGCAACAAGGTACGCATGCTGGCCGACCGTTCCGCTGCGGCGCTGGGCGATTTCATCTGCGGCGCGAACGACGACGGCTTCCATTACACCGGAGTGAATTTCGGACGCGACGTGCATCTGGACGAAGCGAGCGTGCATGACATCCGCAACGTGGTCGCGGGCGACCCGTCGCCGGACGGCAAGGGCTCGCTGGAGATCTGCCGCGGCATCGAGGTCGGGCACATCTTCCAGTTGCGCACCAAATATGCCGAAGCCATGAAAGCCACCTTCCTGGACGCGCAGGGCAAGGCGCAGATCATGGAGATGGGCTGCTACGGCATCGGCGTGTCGCGCATCGTGGCCGCCGCCATCGAGCAGAATTACGACGAGCGCGGCATCATCCTGCCGGCGGCGATGGCGCCGTTCCAGGTCGCCATCGTGCCGATCGGCATGAGCAAGAGCGCGGCAGTACGCGAGGCCGCCGAGCAGCTGCATGCCGCGCTGCAAGCCGCCGGCATCGAGACGTTGCTGAACGACCGCGACGAGCGTCCCGGCGTGATGTTCGCCGACATGGAACTGATCGGCATCCCGCACCGCATCGTCATCGGCGAGCGCAGCCTGAAGGAAGGCAACGTGGAATATCAGGGACGGCGCGATGCACAGGCGCAGGCCATCCCCTTGCAAAGCGCGCCGGAGTTCGTACAATCCAAACTATGACATTAGTCCATAGGTTATTTTCTCTGCGCCTCTCCTTGCCACTATGCATGGCGGGGGTGTTGTTTGCTTCCGGCGCATTTGCCGGCGCGCAGGTCTATACGCCGCTTTCCGCCAGTGTCCGCGCGGTATTGCAGCACAGCGTGTCGGATCAGGCCGCGCCCAAGCTGGCGTTCGGCACGCAATCCGAGGCGGATGCGTGGCTGAAGGAAATGTCGTACCGCTTGCGGAAGCGCATCCCCGATGAGGAGTCGCGCCTCGATTTCCTGGGCACGGTGCATTACGAGGCGACCCGCGCCGGGCTTGAACCCGAGCTGGTACTGGGCCTGATCGAAGTGGAGAGCGGTTTCAAGAAATACGCCGTTTCCAGCGTGGGCGCGCATGGCTACATGCAGGTGATGCCGTTCTGGGTGAGGGAGATCGGCACGGGGGAACACAACCTGTTCCACCTGCGCACCAACCTGCGCTATGGCTGCACCATCCTGCGCTATTACCTGGACATCGAAAAGGGCGATCTGTATCGCGCGCTGGGACGCTACAACGGCAGCCTGGGCCATCCAAAATACCCGAACCTGGTGCGCGCCGCCTGGCACAACAACTGGACTTTACGTCCCAAGACAGCCGATGTCGGCCACCCGCACCCCAACAGCTAGAATTTCCTGTTCTTGATGTAGGTCTCGACGCTCTCGCGCGTCACTTCCCCGTTTTGATAGCTCACCTGCTCGCCGTTCGGCGCATACAGATAACTGGTCGGCAACACCTCCAGCTTGCCGATCTGCGCCGCGATCTTGCGGTTGCCCATGACGATCGGGTAACCGATGCCGTGCGCCTCGGCGAAATTGGCCACTTTTCTGCCGGAGCCCGAATCCATCGCGATGCCGATCACCACCAGGTCACTGTCCTTGTGCGCGTTGTGCAAACTGCTCAGCTCGGGGATCTCGCTCAGGCATGGCGGGCACCAGGTCGCCCAGAAATTCACCAGCACCCATTTGCCGTGATAATCCGCCAGGCGGTGCGTCTTGCCCTGCATGTCTTCCAGCGCGAAATCCGCCGCATGGCAGGAAAACGACCAGGCCAGCAACGGCCACACCAGCAACTTGCGTAACGACATGACGGCTCCGGGCTGCATCGAATAGTTATCAGTGGCCGTGTTTTTCCGGCGCTTTTTCGCTTGGCTCCGCATCGTCGCCCGCCTTGTGTTCGGAAGCATGGGTCAGATACAGCGCCAGCGCGATCAGCGCGATGCTTGCGCCGAGATAGACCAGATCCAGCGGCGCACTCATATGCATGTTCAGCGCTTCCTCGAACAGCGTGACGATCATGATCATCAGGATCACCTTGGCCAGGCGCGATTTAAGGTCGTCCAGATTGTTGATGACCAGTATCTTGCTGGAGGACTTGCTGCCGTGCGCCTGGTCGATGTCGCTGATGAACAGTTCGTACAGCCCCAGCGAAAAGATCAGCATCACCGTCGCCAGCAGGTAGCCGTCCACCACTTCGACGATGTGCGACACCGTGGTGTCATGCAATGCCTTGCGCGCCTCGTCGGTCAGGCTGGAATCGGCGTAATGCAGGGCATGGCTGAACAGGTTCACCACATCCACGGTAGCCATGTAAAAGATCGCGATGCCCGCCAGCAGGCTGCCGACCACCGCCGTCAGTATCATGAAGCGGCTGTTCCACAACGCCCCTTCGAATAATTTCTCAAGAAACCCCATATCGTGCTCCCAGCAAAAAATGTCGCGCATTAAAGCGTAAATGACCGCCCCAATGCAAGCGACCGGATATATCCACCAAAAAAAACACGGGTTTGCGGGCATTTCCCATGCGCATCGCCCGCCTGGAACCGCCCTCTCCCGGCTGACCCGGGACAACCCCCGGTTAACCCAGCCTGCCGGCCAAGTCAAATTATTTCTCCGATTATCTAGGCCGAAATAGTGCTTGCAAAAAAATACCGGCACACTAGAATTAGTCGAAATTTGCCAACAAACTACTAGATATAGTGGTTTTTGGTTTTTTCGGGCTGAAGCGGCCCGTGCGATCCGGAGGGGCTATATCGTGTCTGCAACAGGAAATATCTTATTTTCGACATCTGTACGCGATGCTCACGAACTTCCCGTTCCCTCCGGCATGACACCCGACCAACACCAGGGCGACCCGCCGCAAAAACCCTGTCGCCGGGTTTGAACCGCGAGGACTCTCGCAGTTCCTTACCGCTGCACAAAAAATCACCGCATGCCACCAAACAACGATAACCGCCCCGCCGAGTGGCAAGACATACCGAACATCAGGCGAATGGGTTCTTAAGGGAGCAATTTAAATGTCACAGGAAATCAGTACCGAAGTATTGCTGGAAAAATACGCCGAGCCTGGCGAAAACTCGGTCCAGGATGTGCGCCGCCGCGTGGCGCGCGGCCTGGCAGAGGCCGAAAAACCGGAACAGCGCGCCCAATGGGAAGAGGAGTTCTTCCTCGGGCAGGAAAACGGCCTGGTGCCCGCCGGCCGCATCAACTCGGCGGCCGGCCTGAAGATCCATGCGACCCTGATCAACTGCTTTGTGCAGCCGGTAGGCGACGCGATCTCCGGCATCAGCAACGGCAAGCCGGGCATTTACGATGCGCTGCAGCAGGCTGCGGAAACCATGCGGCGCGGCGGCGGGGTCGGCTACGACTTTTCGGCCATCCGCCCCGAGGGGGCGATGGTCAAGGGCACGAATTCCCGCGCCAGCGGCCCGATCTCCTACATGCGCGTGTTCGACCGCTCCTGCGAGACCGTCGAATCGGCCGGTGCGCGGCGCGGCGCGCAGATGGGCGTATTGCGCTGCGACCACCCCGACATCGAAAAATTCGTCCACGCCAAGGACAAGGGCGACCTGCGCAACTTCAACATTTCCGTGGGGGTCACGGATGCCCTGATGCTGGCCGTGGAAAACGGCGCGGATTTCGAGCTGGTGCATAGCGCCGAACCTGCCGCCGCACTCAAGGAGAAAGGCGCCGCACAACGCGCCGACGGCAAGTGGGTGTACCGCAGGGTACCGGCTGCCGATCTGTGGAAACAGATCATCGAGAGCACCTACGACCATGCCGAGCCGGGCGTGTTGTTCATCGACCTGATGAACCGCGACAACAACCTGTCCTACATCGAGGTGATCGAGGCCACCAATCCGTGCGCCGAACAGCCGCTGCCTTCTTACGGCTGCTGCTGTCTGGGCTCGGTCAACCTGACCCTCATGGTGGAAAATGCCTTCACCGCCCAGGCCACCTTCGACTACGCGAAGTTCAAGCAGCTGGTGCATGTCGGGATACGCATGCTGGACAACGTGCTGGACGTCACCGCATGGCCGCTGCCCGAGCAGCAGAAGGAGGCTCAGAACAAGCGGCGTATCGGGCTGGGCTATACCGGACTGGGCGACGCGCTGGTGATGCTGGGCTTGCGCTACGATACCGACGAGGCGCGTGCGCTGGCCGCCGAACTGACGCGTTTCATGCGCGATGAGGCCTATCTCGCTTCGGTGGATCTGGCCATCGAACGCGGCGCCTTCCCCCTGCTGGACACCGAGCAATACCTCGCCGCACCGCGCTTCGCCTCGCGGCTGCCGGAAGAGATCAAGGACAAGATACGCAGGCATGGCATCCGCAACAGCCACCTGTTGTCGATCGCGCCCACCGGTACGATCTCGCTGGCGTTCGCCGACAATGCCTCCAACGGCATCGAACCGCCGTTCTCCTGGTTCTATACGCGCAAGAAGCGCATGATGGACGGCACCACCAAGGACTACCCGGTGGAAGACCACGCCTGGCGCATCTTCAAGGAACAGGGCGGCGATGTGGACAACCTGCCGCCCGCCTTCGTCACCGCGCTGGAGATTTCGGCGATCGACCACATGAAGATGGTGGCCGCCGTCGCGCCATTCATCGACACGGCGATCAGCAAGACGGTCAACGTGCCGGCCGACTACCCCTACGATGATTTCAAGGATCTCTACACGGAAGCATGGAAGGCCGGCCTGAAGGGCCTGGCAACCTATCGCCCCAACAGCGTGCTGGGTTCGGTGCTGTCCGTCACGCCGGCCAAGAAAGAGGAACAGCCGCAAGACCTGTTGTTCGACCAGGACCGGCGCATCATGCTGGAGGCAGCGCCCAAGCCGTCGCTCGCGTCATTGCGCTGGCCCGGCCGCCCGGAACTGCCCGGCGGCAGCGAAGGCTGGGTCTCGCAGGTGGTGGATCACCCGCTCGGCAGTTTCGTGACTTTCGTTTCCCATACCAGGAACGGCAAGAACCACCCGTTCGAAGTCTGGGTGAACGGTGCGGAGCAGCCGCGCGGGCTGGGCGCACTGGCAAAATCGCTGTCGATGGATATGCGCGCGCGCGACCCGGTGTGGATGCGCATGAAACTGGAAATGCTGATGAAGACCGCCGGCGATGACGCCTTCGACATGCCGATGCCGCCCGACGGCGAAACAAAACGCATGCCCAGCCTGGTAGCGGCGTTTGCGCACCTGCTGAAATACCGCATCGAGGAATTGGGCGCGCTGGAAGTCAGCGAAGGCGTCACCACCCCGATGATGGACGCGCTGTTCGCCAAGAAGGAGCCGAAGACCGGCACCGACGGCACGATGAGCTGGACGGTGGACATCTCCAATGCCGGCACCGGCGATGACTTCGTGCTCGGGCTGAAGGAACTGGTGCTGCCGGACGGCCAGCGCCGCCCCTACTCGATGTGGCTGGCCGGGGTCTATCCGCGCGCGCTCGACGGCCTGTGCAAGGTATTGAGCCTGGACATGCGCGTCATCGACCCGGCCTGGATCGGCATGAAGCTGCGCAAGCTGCTCAATTTCGGCGAACCGCTGGGCGATTTCATGGCGCGCGTGCCGGGCGGGGAAAAGATGGAAAGTTACCCGTCGACGGTCTCCTATGTCGCCAAGCTGATCATCCACCGCTATGCCATGCTCGGCATCCTCGACGAGTACGGTTATCCGGTGCAGCAGATGGGCGTGCTGGAAGTCCCCGAAGCGCAAAGCAGGGCCTCCGGGATCAGGCCGATGACCGGCAAGATCTGCAAGGAGTGCGGCAACGCCACGCTGATCAAGAAAGACGGCTGCGAATTCTGCACCAGCTGCGGGACGATCGGGGCGTGCGGTTAAGGCTGTTGTGCGCAGCAATGCGGCGGAGCGGGGATAGTTGCGCTGACTATCAGCCAGCCACCCGTCATGGCTAAACATACCACTCCTGATCACGCACGACTGGACCGCGTTGTCGCCGAAGTGCGCCAGCAACGCGAATTACGTGAAGCCGGTTATCGCGAGCAGGCGCTCAAATTATTTCCGTGGATATGCGGGCGATGCGGTCGCGAGTTTTCAGGAGTACGTCTGCGCGAGTTGACCGTACATCACAAAGACCACAAACACGACAATAACCCGGCGGATGGCAGCAATTGGGAGTTGCTCTGCCTGTACTGCCACGACAATGAACACTCGCGACTTCTGGATGAGGCAGTGCGGAACAGGGGAGACAGCGATCAACCGGTAGCGGCAACGCATAATCCCTTTGCTGGTCTGCAAGCACTGCTGAAAAAATAACCGGTGAAATGCTTGTTCGTTATTGAATGTTTTCCGGTGGCACTGACCCGGTTTTTATCAGCCTTCCTGAAAGCTGCGATTGGAGCCGCTGAAAAAAACCGAGGGGGCACAGCGCCCCCTCGGTCGATTTGCTGCCCGGATAGACGGAATCCGCGTTCAATAACCGCCCTCTGAGGGAGCTCCGCCACCCTGCTGCCTCATTCCGCCGCATGGCCCTGGTCCGCTACATGGCTTCATCATCATTCCGCCACCCTGTGCCGGAGGCGTATCGGGGAGTGTCTTCCCCTGGGCCTTGGCGCGTTCCTGCATTTTCTGATGATGCTCCATCCGGAAGGCTTCGCGCTCCTCTTTGGTTTTCAGGCTGCGCATCTTGGCGCGATACTCGGTGCGCTCCTCGCGCGTCATCAACTGGCTGCCGTAAACCGTTTCAGATTTCTGTGCCTGCGCCTGTTCCGCAGCAACGGAAACATTGGCACCCAGCATCATGCACATTGCAACTGTCAGCACTGGCAATAAGAATATTGGCTTTTGCATAACAACCTCCTTGGGTCGGTTCAGGGTAGAGAAAAACCAGTTGCGGCACGTCACCCTATTCCGTGCTTTGCATCAAACTCGCAATTATCATACAACAAGTACGGAAGTACGGTACGGCAGCTGGCATTCCGTGACCGGTCTCCGCCTTTTCAACCCCGGAGGAAAAGGCTCATCCGGTTACAGTGCGCCGGCAAACCCGTTAATCGCAACCCAAAGAAAAGGGGGCAGCATGCCCCCTGATGATCTGCTGTCCGAAGACGGATCAGTGACTGTGGCCGTCTGCTGCAGCTCCGCCCTGTGGTGCAGCTCCACCCTCCGGTGCAGTTCCGCCATGCATCCCACCGCAGCAGCCACCCGCTCCGCCGCAACATCCTCCGGTGCCACAGGCCGCCCCACCCGGTGCCGCTGCACCACCATGCTGCATTCCGCCCTGCATTCCGCCGCAGCCTCCCGCTCCACAGGCTGCTCCTGCTTCAGCGCCTTGAGTTGCGGTTGGTTTTTCCTGCTGAACCGGTGCTTTATCCGCTGCAACAGCGGTGCAAGCGCTCAACATCACGTACATCGCGGCTGCCAGCCCCAGCAGTACAAATTTTGGTTTTTGCATAACAGTCTCCTTAAAATTCACTCAGGGCAGGAAAAATCCGGTTGCGGCGCGCCACCCTATTTCGCGCGCACATAAAACATGCGGCCATCATATAACAAGCATGGTTTTGTGGTCGCGAAAAACCACCGCTATTTTCTGAGCGCGATCAGCACTGCCCAGATACCCAGCGCAAGGTAGCACAGCAGCGACCATTCCGGGATACCGAGGGTGAGGAAGGTCCAGCCCTTGGCCGCGCATTCGCCGGAGCCGTGCATCAGTTCTTTCAACACGTCGGCCATCGGCATGGTTTCCAGCATGTAGTCCAGCCCGGGGCCGCAGGCGGGAACCTGGTCCTTGGGCAGGTTCTGGATCCAGATGTGGCGCGCCGCGACGCCCGCACCGGACAGCGACAGCAGCGCGATCAGCGCCGCATAGACGCGCTCGCCGATACGCTTCGGGCCATGCAATGCGGCCAGCGCGAACACTATCAGGATGGCGATGAAAATCACGCGCTGCACCATGCACAGAGGGCAGGGGTCCTGGTGCTTGACGTATTGCAGGAACAGGCCGAAGCCCATCAGGCCGCCGGCGAACAGCGCGCCGCACAGGTACAGCCAGCGATTGGAGATGCCCTGCCAGAGTTTAAACATGGAAACCTTTAACAATCCGTTCGCATTGAGCCTGTCGAAATGTGCACTATGCAAATGCCCGCGAAGGCTTCGACAAGCTCAGCCCGAACGGCCCGAATAAACCGGCATTTCCTTAAAGGTTCCATAATCACTCCACCTCTTCTATCCACGCCGCCTGGATCGCTTCGAGGACTTTTTCGCCGCCGTGTTTCGGGTCGTCGTGAAAATCTTCCAGCTCCAGCACCCAGTTGTGCAGGTCGGTGAAGCGTACCGCCTTCGGGTCGACCTCGGGATGCGCTTCCGACAGTTCGATGGCGATCAGCCTGACATCAGTCCATTTCATTTGTGCCCCTCCAGAAAATTATATCCGCGTAGCGACCGACCGTACCCCTCGCCCTTCGGGATAACCAGCCGCTTGGCCGCCGTTCTTTGGCGGCTTAGCGGAATGGCTAGTAGTTCCATCAGAGGGGCAACGGGGGGCGAGCAAGGGGTTTCGTGGAGCATGCTCCACGCCTTGCGAGCGGTTTCGGCTTTGCCGAAACGCGCCCTGCAAGGGAGGGAAAGGAGTCTGCGCAGGGTATTCATTTTTTATGCTGGCCTGCGCCAGACTCCTTCGCCATGTTGATGGTGTACTTCGGAACTTCCACCACCAGGTCTTTATCCGCCACCAGCGCTTGGCAGGACAGGCGCGAATTGGGTTCCACACCCCACGCCTTGTCGAGCATATCCTCTTCGAGATCTTCTGCCGGCTGCAGGGAATTGAAGCCTTCGCGCAATATGACATGACAGGTGGTGCAGGCACAGGATTTTTCGCAGGCATGCTCGATCTCCACGCCATGCTGCAACAGCGCGTCGCAAATCGAAATGCCCGGCTCGACATCGAACAGCTTGCCCTCGGGGCACAGCTCCTCATGCGGCAATACGATGATCTGCGTCATTATTTCACCTCCAGTTCGGAAATATTCTTGCCCGCCAGGACATGCGCCACGCTCTTGTCCATGCGTTTTTGCGCAAAGCCGACGGTGACATCGTTCAATACGGTGACGGCACGTTTGATGGCCAGGTGATCGGCAAGCTGCAGCGTGTTGCGCAGCGCGCCCATCCGGGTTTCGATCCGCGTGCGTTCGGCCTGATCGAGCAGATCGCCATCCAGCTCCAGCGCGTGCTGCACCGCTTCGAGCAATTGCTCCGCTTCGGTCTGCTGTTCGCGCAGCGAGCGCGCCTGCATGTCGTCCTGCGCGTGTTGCGTGGAATCCTGCAACATGCGCGTGATCTCGGCATCGGACAGGCCGTAGGAAGGCTTGACCGTGATCGCCGTCTCGATGCCGCTGCTCATCTCGCGTGCCGACACGTTCAGCAGTCCGTCGGCATCCACCTGGAAGGTCACGCGGATGCGCGCCGCGCCCGCCACCATTGCCGGGATACCGCGCAGCTCGAACTTCGCCAGCGAGCGGCAATCGCTCACCAGTTCGCGCTCGCCCTGCACCACCTGGATACTCATCGCGGTCTGCCCGTCCTTGTAAGTGGTGAATTCCTGCGCGCGCGCGGTGGGGATGGTGCTGTTGCGCGGGATGATCTTTTCCGCAAGACCGCCCATGGTTTCGATGCCCAGGCTGAGCGGGATCACGTCGAGCAGCAGCCATTCGTCGCCGCCGCGGTTGCCCGCCAGCAGGTTGGCCTGGATCGCTGCGCCCAGCGCGACGACCTTGTCCGGATCGAGGTTGGTCAGCGGCGTTTGCCCGAAGAATTCCTCCACCGCATGCTGCACCTGCGGCATGCGCGTCGCGCCGCCGACCATCACCACACCCTTGATATCCGCGACGCCCAGCTGCGCGTCGCGCAATGCGCGGCGCAACGGTTGCAGGGTGCGCTGCACCAGGTTCTGCGACATCGCCTGGAACTCGGCCTGGGTCAATATATTGTCGATGACCTCGCCGTTCGACAGCACCGCTGTGATGCGCGTCTCGGCATGGTCGGTCAACTGCTCCTTGGCGGCGCGCGCATGGGTCAGCAGCAGGCGCGTGTCCTGCGGGCCGAGTGCGGAAAGGCAATTCTTTTCCAGCAGCCAGCAATGGATGCGCTGGTCGAAATCGTCGCCGCCCAGTGCGGAATCGCCGTTGGCCGCCAGCACCTCGAACACACCGCGCGACAGGCGCAGGATGGAAATATCGAAGGTGCCGCCGCCCAGGTCGTACACCGCATACACGCCCTCGGCGGCATTATCCAGCCCGTAGGCGATCGCCGCGGCGGTCGGTTCGTTGAGCAGGCGCAGCACGTTCAGCCCGGCCAGGCGCGCCGCATCCTTGGTGGCCTGCCGCTGCGCGTCGTCGAAATAGGCAGGCACGGTGATGACCGCTCCGACCAGTTCGCCGCCCAATGCGGCTTCGGCGCGGATGCGCAACACCTTGAGGATCTCCGCGGACACCTCGACCGGGCTTTTCACCCCTGCCACGGTGCGCAGTTGCAGCATGCCACCCTGTCCTGAGCCTCCTGAGGTAGCGAGGGGCGAAGCGGCCTGTCCTGAACCTCCTGAGGTAGCGAAGGACGAGGGGGTGTCTGCAAAGCGATACGGCAGGCGGCTGATCTCGCCGACATCCTTGATGCCGCGCCCCATGAAGCGTTTCACAGAGACGATGGTATTGGCGGCATCCTCGCTCTGCATGGCTTGCGCCGCCTCGCCCACCGCGACGCTGCCATCGGCCAGGTAGCGCACCACCGAAGGCAGCATGGCGCGCCCGTTCTCATCGTTGAGCACCACGCTGATGCCGTTGCGCACCGTGGCCACCAGCGAGTTGGTCGTGCCGAGATCGATGCCCACCGCCAGCCGGTGCTGGTGCGGAGCGGCGCTGAGGCCGGGTTCGGAGATTTGTAATAGAGCCATTTTAGTTGTCAGCCGTAAGACGCAAGTCGTAAGTTGCTGGTGGTTCAACTAGCAACTTACGACTAATAACTTGCGACTGGTTTCAAATATCTATCGCGTCGTAAGCGGCATGAATCTCTTCCGCGAGTCTTTCCATGAAACGCATCTTGCGCACCGCTCCGGCTGCCGCGTCATAGTCTTTTTCCGTGTCGATATTAACCGCAAGCTGCGCTTCAAGTTCGCGCGTTTCGCGCCGCAACCTCTCTTCGAGTTGCGCCACTGCCGCGGCATCGCGCGCCTGCTGCGCTTCGGCGACCGCTTCGCGCCACTCCATCTGCGCCATCAGGAAATCCATCGGCATCACGGTGTTGTTTTCTTCCTGGATATCCACCCCGTGCAGCGACAACAGATAGCGTGCGCGCCGCAGCGGACTGCGCAGTACCTGGTAGGCCTCGTTCACCAGCGTGGCGCGCTGCATGGCCAGGCGCTGCTCGGCATCGGGCAAGTGGGCGGACTTGTCGGGATGAACCAGTGCCTGCAAGGCGCGGTACTGCTGCTCAAGCTGCGCCGTGTCTATCCGATAAGACTGCGCAAGGCCGAACAGCTGGAAGTGGTTTTGCCGGGAATCGAAATTGGCGGGTTGCATACGATTTTGAAAACGTTACAGGCGATGGCAGAACGAGGCGCGCGATGGCGAAGAAGCGGAATTTACATTTGAGTAAATGAGCATTCTGAGCCGTCACGCAGCAAAGTTAGCCGGGCGCTGTAGTTTTCAAACGCCGAAACTCTCACCGCAACCGCACTGGTTCTTCACATTCGGATTGCTGAACTTGAACCCTTCGTTCAGCCCTTCGCGGGTGTAATCCAGTTCCATGCCGTCGATGTACGGCAGGCTTTTCGGGTCCACCAGCACCGTGACACCATGGCTGGTGAACTGATGGTCGTCGCTGGCCGCCTCGTCGGCGAACTCCAGCTTGTAGGCCATGCCGGAGCAGCCGCTGGTGCGCACGCCGATGCGCAAACCGACGCCCTTGCCGCGCTTGGCAATGAAGTTCCGCACATGCTTGGCAGCATTTTCTGTCAGCGTGATCGCCATGTCCTACCCCTTGCAGCTTTCGTTGCAGGCCGGCGTTTCGATCACCGCCCCGTGTTTGCTCTTGTAATCCGCCACCGCAGCCTTGATGGCGTCTTCCGCCAGGATCGAGCAGTGGATCTTCACCGGCGGCAACGCCAGCTCTTCGGCGATCTGCGTGTTCTTGATTTCCAGCGCCTGATCGACCGTCTTGCCCTTGACCCACTCGGTGACCAGCGAGCTGGACGCGATCGCCGAGCCGCAGCCGTAAGTCTTGAACTTGGCGTCTTCGATCACGCCGTCCTTGCCGACCTTGATCTGCAATTTCATCACGTCGCCGCACGCCGGCGCGCCGACCATGCCGGTCCCCACTTCCGCAGCATCCTTATCCATGGAACCCACGTTGCGCGGATGCTCGTAATGATCCAGTAATTTTTCGCTATATGCCATTTTGTGCTCCTTTCAGTCGCAGTCGCAAGACGTAAGTTGTTAGTCGCAAGCTGACCGGATTTCAATTATCAACTTACGTCTTACGTCCAACGACCGTCTTCAATGTGCTGCCCACTGCACAGAATTCAGATCGACGCCGTCCTGATACATTTCCCACAGCGGCGACAACTCGCGCAGCTTGCCGATCCTGCCTTTCATCAGCTCGATGACGTAATCGACTTCCTCGACCGTGGTGAAACGGCCGATGCTGAAGCGGATCGAGCTGTGCGCCAGCTCGTCGCTGCGCCCCAGCGCGCGCAGCACGTAGGATGGCTCCAGGCTCGCCGAAGTACACGCCGAACCGCTGGACACCGCGACATCCTTGACCGCCATCATCAGCGATTCGCCTTCGACGAAACTGAAGCTGAGGTTGAGATTATGCGGCACACGATGCTCCATGTCGCCGTTGATATGCACTTCCTCCATGGCCATCAGGCCTTTCAGCAGACGGTCGCGCAGCAGGCGCACCCGCTCGTTCTCCTGTGCCATTTCCTCTTTGGCGATGTGGAACGCTTCGCCCATGCCGACGATCTGGTGCGTCGGCAGCGTACCGGAGCGCATGCCGCGTTCGTGCCCGCCGCCGTGCATCTGCGCTTCCAGGCGCACGCGCGGCTTGCGCCGCACGTACAGCGCACCGATGCCTTTCGGACCGTAGGTCTTGTGCGCGGAGAACGACATCATGTCGACTTTCAGCTGCTGCAGATCGATGGCCACCTTGCCGGTCGCCTGGGCCGCATCCACATGGAACAGGATGCCCTTGTCGCGGCAGATCTCGCCGATGGCTGCGATGTCCTGGATCACGCCGATCTCGTTGTTCACCAGCATGATGGACACCAGCACGGTATCGGGACGCAGGGCCGCCTTGAACTTGCCCAGGTCCAGCAAGCCGCTCGGCTCCGGATCGAGGTAGGTCGCGCTGAAGCCTTCGCGCTCCAGTTCGCGCACGGTATCCAGCACCGCCTTGTGCTCGATGCGCATGGTGATGATGTGCTTGCCCTTGCCCTGGTAGAAATGCGCCGCACCCTTGATGGCAAGGTTATTCGACTCGGTCGCACCGGAGGTCCAGACGATCTCCTTGGGGTCGCAGTTCACCAGCGCGGCGACCTGCTCGCGCGCCAGTTCCACCGCCTCATCGGCTTCCCAGCCGAAAGCGTGGGAACGGCTGGCCGGGTTGCCGAACTTCTCGGTGAGATAGGGAATCATCTTCTCCGCCACGCGCGGGTCGACCGGCGTGGTCGCGGAGTAATCCATGTAAATCGGAAGCTTCATATTCTGCGCCTCTCCTGCCTTAAACCGAAACTGCTGCCGGCTTGGCAGCCTTCTTCTTCACCACGACAGGCGCGGCAACGTGGACGTGGGCATGATTCGCCTTGGCCTGGCTGTCCACCAGTTGCTGCAGCGTGTACGAAGCCAGATATTCGAAAATCTTCACGTTTAGCCCGGTCCACAGATCATGGGTCAGGCATTGACGCTCGTCGTGACAGTTGCCCAGACCCCCGCACTTGGTCGCATCCATCGGCTCATCCACCGCCACGATGATCTCCGCTATCGTGATCTTGTCCGCAGGCCTGGCCAGATAGTAGCCGCCGCCCGGACCGCGCACGCTTTCCACGATGTTGCTGCGGCGCAGCTTGCCGAACAACTGCTCCAGATAAGAGAGTGAAATCTTCTGCCGTTCGCTGATCTCGGCCATGGTCACCGGACCGCGCTTGCCGCACATCGTCAAGTCAGCCATCGCCGTCACGGCAAAACGTCCTTTGGTCGTTAATCGCATATCATCATCCAGTCAGTGAGTGTATTCAGATTGTTCCGGGACAATCCGGAAGGTGTTCCAAATTCCGACACGCGAATCATAGAATACCCGAATAATTTAGTCAACTATCTTATTCAAGTGATTAGGGTCAAATTTATCCGCGGTGGCGCGCTCTTCATCCACGCGCACCCCCATTTTTTCAAGCTGCTGCAAAATAAAGTCGATGCGCTGGTCCACCGATACGCTATGCCCGAGCAATCCGTGTATCGCCTTGGAAACCGGGTCGTTCTGGTCGTTGCCGACGGCATAGGCGTTGAAGCCGCCGGCATGCTTCTTCTCTTCATCGAGGATACGCGCGGGGATGCCCGCCGCCGTCGCCCCCGCCGGGACATCTTTTACCACCACCGCATTCGAGCCGATCTTCGCGCCGTCGCCGACGGTGATCGGGCCGAGTATCTTGGCGCCCGCCCCGACCACCACGCCATTGCCCAGGGTGGGATGCCGCTTGCCGTGCTTCCATGAGGTGCCGCCCAGCGTGACGCCGTGGTAGAGCGTGACATCGTCGCCGATCTCGGCGGTCTCGCCGATCACCACACCCATGCCGTGATCGATGAAGAAGCGCCGTCCGATGGTCGCTCCGGGGTGGATCTCGATGCCGGTGAACCAGCGTGTGATATGCGACAGGAAACGCGCCAGCCATTTCAGGTTGGCGTGCCACAGGGTATTCGCCATGCGGTGCAGGATGCGCGCATGCAAGCCCGGATAGCAGGTCAGCACCTCAAAAGTGGTGCGCGCCGCCGGATCGCGGTCGAATACGCTGGCGATGTCTTCCCTGATATTCTTGAACATCATTGCTGTTCCGAAACCTTCCGGTGTTCTTCCTGGTAACGCGATTTGAGACGCGCATTGTACTCGGTTGTCACGCTCAATATGCCGCGCAGTATGTTGATCTCCTCCTGCTCCAGTCGCGCGCGGGCATACAGACGGCGCAGACGCTGCATCAGGCGCGCCGGATTCTGCGTGGTGAAGAATCCGATCTCGAACAGGGCTTTTTCCAGGTGCGTGAAAAATCCTTCCATCTGTTCATACGGGGCAGGCCGGACTTCCGGCGCGTTCGGCACGTGGCTTTGCGCCGCCGCGTTCAACTCGTAGCCCATCACCTGCACCGCAGCCGCCAGATTGAGCGAAGAAAAATCCGGGTTGGCGGGAATGTTAACCAGCACCTGCGCCTTGCCCATCTCCTCGTTGGTCAGGCCGGACATCTCGGTGCCGAACAGCAACGCCACCGGCTGCAGCGCGGCCTGTTGCAGCAACAGCGGCACCGCCTCGCGCGGGCTCTTCACCTCGATGGAAATATCGCGCAGCCGCGCGGTCATCGCCACCGTGAACACCACGCCCTGCAGGGCTTCGTCGATGGAACCGCACACCACCGCATCGCGCAGCAGGTCGTCGGCCCCGGCGGCCATCGCATCGGCCTGCGGGTCGGGAAAATGCCTGGGATTGACCAGATACAGATGGCGCAGGCCCATGGTCTTCATGGCGCGCGCCGCCGCCCCGATATTGCCCGGATGGGTGGTGTGGCTGAGAACGACCCTTATGTTCTCCATAAAACGGTGCTTTCCATAAGATTCTGTTTATACAAAGTGTAATTCCAACTAAAATACGGGCTGAATTCCCCCAGCTCATTAAAAAGGTCGTAACTTATGCACCCCATGCTCAACATCGCGGTGAAGGCCGCACGTCGCGCCGGCAATCTGATATACCGCTCCGCCGACAAGATCGACCACCTCACCATCACCAGAAAATCCCACTCGGATTTCGTCAGCGAAGTGGATCGCGCCGCCGAGCAAACCATCATCCAGACCTTGCTGGAAGCCTATCCGGGCCACGCGATTCTAGCAGAAGAGAGCGGCGCTCAAGGCGAGTCGGAGTTCCTGTGGATCATCGACCCGCTGGACGGCACGACCAATTTCCTGCACGGCCTGCCGCAATATTCCGTGTCCATCGCGTTGCAGCACAAAGGCATCATCACCCAGGCGGTGGTGTACGACCCGGCCAAGAATGAGCTGTTCACCGCCACGCGCGGCCGCGGCGCGTTCCTCAACGACAAACGACTGCGCGTCACCAAGCGCCTCCACCTCGCCGACAGCCTGATCGGCACCGGCTTCCCTTACACCCGGTTCGAGCACCTCGATGCCTACATGGCGATCTTCCGCGAGCTGATGCAAAAGACCGCCGGCCTGCGCCGCCCCGGCTCTGCGGCGCTGGACCTGGCCTGGGTGGCGGCGGGCCGCTACGACGGCTTCTTCGAGACCGGGCTCAAACCCTGGGATATCGCCGCCGGCTGCCTGCTGATCACCGAGGCGGGCGGCATGGTCAGCGACCTGCACGGCTCGGACACTTACCTCAAGACCGGCCATCTGTGCACAGGCAATCCGAACATCCACCCGCTGTTGCTGGATATCATCAAACCGCACCTGACACCGGGATTGAAAGGCTGACGCCAATTCATGACTGAAACGCATTCCCAGCCACAGGCAAAGCAGGACCCAGGCGGCAAGGAGGCAAGGACGGGGCATACCGTAACCGGTAGGCGAGGGGTTGCCGACGCAGCCAACACCGGTATTGCGCAGCATGCGGCTGGAAATCATACCCCGATGATGCAGCAGTACCTGCGCATCAAGGCGCAGCATGCCGACATGCTGCTGTTCTACCGCATGGGGGATTTCTATGAACTGTTCCATGAAGATGCCGCGCGCGCGGCCAAGCTGCTCGACATCACGCTGACCCAGCGCGGTGCCTCCAACGGCCAGCCGATCAAAATGGCGGGCGTGCCCTACCACGCCGCCGAGCAATACCTCGCGCGGCTGGTGCGGCTCGGCGAATCGGTGGCGATCTGCGAACAGATCGGCGACCCCGCCGCCAGCAAAGGCCCGGTGGAGCGCAAGGTGGTGCGCATCGTTACGCCGGGCACCGTTACCGACTCCGCCCTGCTCGAAGAGAAGCGCGACACCCTGCTGCTGGCGATCTCATCGCCTCCCCTGAATCGGGTCAAGCAGGCAATCCGCGAAGCGGATGCTCGCACAAGGGGAGGCCGGGAGGGGTTGGGGAGGCCGGGAGAAGTTGGTCTCGCCTGGCTGAACCTCGCCTCCGGGCAATTTTTCGTGTGCGAAACTACGCCGGAAAATCTGCCCGCCGAACTGGAACGTTTGCAACCTTCCGAAATTTTGCACGCAGAAAATACTGCCATGCAAGCCAGTATCCATGCGGCTTTCAAGGCACTCCCCGACTGGCATTTCGATCTGGACACGGCGCGCCGCGCGCTGTGCCAGCAATTCGCCACACTCGATCTGGCCGGATTTGGTTGCAATGATTTCACTGTGGGGCTGGAAGCTGCCGGTGCGCTGCTTGGTTACGCCAAGCTCACGCAAGGCCAAAGCATCGCCCATGTGCGCAGCATGCAGGTATACAGCGCCGACCAGTACGTGCGCATGGATGCCGCGACAAGGCGCAACCTGGAGATCACCCAGACCCTGCGCGGCGAGCCCGCCCCCACCCTGCTCTCTCTGCTCGACACCTGCGCCACCAACATGGGCAGCCGCCTGCTGCACCACTGGCTGCACCATCCGCTGCGCGACCGGAATGTACTGGGTGCAAGACTGGAAGCTGTCGAACAACTGCTGTCACCCCCCTCTCCCGCTAGGGGGAGAGGGGCAGGGGGAGAGGGCTATCGCACCGTCCACGACCACCTCAAACCCTGCGTCGACGTGGAGCGCATCACCGCGCGCATCGCGTTGCGCAGCGCGCGCCCGCGCGACCTCTCCGGACTGCGCGACACGCTGCTCACCCTGCCGCAACTACATGCCGCGCTGGCCACCTGTGATTCACCGCTCATCAAAGATCTGAGCGATGCACTCAACCTACCCGTTCGTCCTGAGCCTGTCGAAGGATCGTCGCGCAGCGACGGCGAACCCGAAAACATACAGGCTTCGACAGGCTCAGCCCGAACGGATAGTAGTTCTGGCAATGAACTCGTTTCCATTTTACAAAACTCGCTGAAACCAGAACCCTCCAGCGTCCTGCGCGAAGGCGGCGTGATCGCCGACGGCTTCGATGCCGAGCTGGACGAGCTGCGCGGCATCCAGACCAACTGCGGCGATTTCCTGCTCGCGCTGGAGGCGCGCGAACGCGCGCGTACCGGCATCGCCGGCCTGAAGGTCGAATACAACCGCGTGCATGGTTTTTACATCGAGGTGACGCATGCGCAGTCTCCCAATGTGCCGGACGACTACCGCCGCCGCCAGACGCTGAAGAATGCCGAGCGCTACATCACGCCTGAACTCAAGACCTTCGAAGACAAGGCGCTGTCTGCCAACGAGCGCGCGCTGGCGCGCGAGAAATTTCTCTTCGAACAACTGCTAGACCAGCTCGCGCCCTTCATCCCGCAACTGCAGCGCATCGCCGCCGCGATCGCCGAGCTCGACGTGCTCGCCACCTTCGCCGAGCGCGCCGCGACGCTGAATTTCAGCGCACCACAGTTTTCCGAGGAGCCGCAGATCAGCATCACCCAGGGCCGCCATCCGGTCGTGGAAGCGCAAGTGGAGCGATTCACGCCGAACGACGCCACGCTCTCCGAGGCACGCCGCATGCTGCTGATCACAGGCCCGAACATGGGCGGCAAGTCCACCTACATGCGCCAGGTCGCGATCATCGCGCTGCTCGCGCATGTCGGCTGCTTCGTTCCCGCGCAGCAGGTCGTGCTCGGCGAGATCGACCAGATCTTCACCCGTATCGGCGCATCCGACGACCTCGCCAGCGGGCGTTCCACCTTCATGGTCGAGATGACCGAGGCCGCCAACATCCTGCACAACGCCACCGAGAAAAGTCTGGTGCTGGTGGACGAGATCGGGCGCGGCACCTCCACCTTCGACGGCCTCGCCCTCGCCTACGCAATCGCGCGCCACCTGCTGGAAAAGAACCGCAGCTACACCCTGTTCGCCACGCACTATTTCGAGCTCACGCGGCTCGCCGAAGAATTCGCCCAGCTCGCCAACGTCCACCTCGCCGCGATCGAACACCAGCACAGCATCGTGTTCCTGCACTCGGTTAACGAAGGTGCGGCCAGCCAGAGCTACGGCCTGCAAGTGGCAGCCTTGGCAGGCGTGCCAAACGACGTCATCAAGGCTGCGAAAAAACAACTGCGCAAGCTGGAACAGAACAGCGCCGCACAGAATCCGCAGGGAGACCTGTTCGACCGGAAACCGGAGATGCCGGAACTGGAAGAGCAACCGCTGCTGGCGGCGTTGCGCGAAGTACAGCCGGATGAACTCAGTCCGAAGGAAGCGCTGGAGAGGCTGTATCAGTTGAAGAAGCTGGTGTGACATCTGCGGCAAGTTGGACACCATTCCCGAATTGGCATACGATGAATCCACCCAGCAATATTCCGCCCCAGGAGCACATATGAAACTCTCGACACAGGTCAAACCCGTCAGCTATCTCCAGGATCATGCCACCGACATCATCCGGGAAATCTCGGAGACCCGCGAACCCATGCTGATCACCCAGGACGGCGAAGCCAAGCTGGTTGTCATGGATGTGAAAAGCTACGAAGAGCAGGAGCAAACCGTTGCGCTCCTGAAAATCCTCGCCCTCGGCAACAAGGAGATCGAACAAGGCAAGTTCCGCCTCGCAGAAGACGTATTTGCCGAACTGGATGAAACTGCTCCGCAATGAACTATCGCATCGTCTTTCTCGCCTCTGCCGAGCAGGACTTGAAAGAGCTCAAGCGCTACATCGTCAAGAACTTCTCCCCCAAAGCTTGGCACAGCACCTACTGCAAGCTCAAAGAATCCATCTTCAACCTGAAAGCCTTCCCGCTTTCCGGCGCCATTCCGGAAGAATTGGTGCAACTGAATCTCACCCAATACCGGCAGATCGTCTCCGGCATGAACAGGGTAATCTATGAAGCAAGGCAAAACACCATCTACATCCATATTGTTGCCGACACACGAAAGGATATGAAGACCTTGCTCACCCAGAGAGTGCTCAGGGATAACTGATTCAAGCAACCTTGGGCGAGCCAACCGCCAGTCGTGTGTACGCTGATGCAGATGCGACTGCAAAGCGGCATGTGGAGGTTGAGATTCAGAGGTATGCGGCGTAGGAAACCGTGGTCTGTCCCTGAATACTCTGCTGAATACTCTGAATACTTCTAAGAATTGAAAAAGAGACTCATCGCTCGCCAGAAGGTACTGGATGATTGCGCTTTCCAAGAGATGCGCGAAATTCGGAAAAAGAGCGTGGCTTTATCAATCGAGGCTCTTGGCGCAAATAGTGCCGGCTGGTGGGTTTATATCATTCCGCTGATGGCTGTAGGTGGAATATACAAATCAATTGAGCGCAGGATTCGCGCTCTGATATCCCTGTCTGATCCAGATCTCGAAAAGATAGCACCCGACATTCGGCATGATGGGGCTTTTGCGCTTTAATTCAATTTAACATTAGCTTCAATAAAGGCGACCGATGGTCGCCTTTATCAATTGCAGAGCCAGTGGGGCCAGTAACCATCCGGGACAGACCCTGAGTTTCCCCGCATTTTACTCTTGTAAAGCAACCATCTAAGTAAAGGGAACGACAAGGTACTGGAGACGAATTGATTTCCGCTACGCCCAAGCCCGCGTCAGTATCTCATCCATCGCAGCAGCAATACGGTCGCCTTCTTGTTCAAGTGTGGCGATCTTTTCGCCCAGTTGATCCATAGCGACGGATACGATCTCCAGCGGGTGCAGTACCACTTCGATTCCTTCGACCATAAAAACCGGATTGAGCGACAAGCCTACCAGCGCTGCCGCATTATCCAGATTGCTGCGGCGCACCAGGGGAATCACGACCCGGCGGCGGTAGCTGTCGTACAGGGATGATTGAACGATGACGACATAGGGAATGGCTTCCCGCTGTTTGCCGATGTTCCGGTGAACGTCGAACTGTGCCATTACAGCGTGGAGTGTTCGTCGGCAAACGATTCGGAACGCTCGTTGAAGGTATTCCACGCTTCCGCCGCGACGTCGGCGTGATGGACTTTTTCTTGCCGCGCATTGTTCTGTTTCATCACGTAGTCGGCCAATAATTGCTCGACCACGCCGGACAGGTTGTTGGTCATTCCTTTGGCCTGAGTGACCAGCTCTTCGTTGAGCGTCAGGTTGACCGGGCGCTTACGTGCTTGATTGCTTTGCATTGATTTCATGGGAAACCTCCATGTGCGCATGGTATGCGCATTGCGCGTATTTGTGAAGTAGTAAATTCGCAATGGACTCAAGCAACCCTATCGTCTGTGCAGAAGTAATTTCCCTTACCCTCACGCAACCATGCCAAAATCCAAACTGACTTTTGCGCGAGAATGAGGTGCAGCATGAAACTACGGGTATTGATTCTGGGCTACGGCAAGATGGGGCATGCCATGGAGTATCTGCTGGCGGCGCGCCACGATGTGCGCATCTGGAATATGGGCGCGGTGGTCAGGGGCAGCCATGCGACGCTGGAGGATGAAGTCGCCGAGGCGCAGGCGATCCTGTTCTGCCTGCCGGTTAACCCGCATCATGAGATCGCCAGCCGCATCGCGCCGCATCTCACAAAAGACAGCCTGTGCCTGAGCATCGCGAAGGGGCTGGATGAATCGGGGCGGACAGCGGCACAGGTGTTCGAGCGGGTGTTCGCAGGCAAGCATCACTATGGGGTGGTGTATGGCCCGATGATCTCGAAGGAGCTTGCAATGGGGCGGCACGGCTTTGCCGATGCGGTGTTGTCCGACTCGGCGAATTTCGAGGTGATGTACAGCCTGTTCCGGGGCAGCACGCTGGTCTGCCAGCAGGCATCGGACATGCACGGCCGGAGCTGGTCGGTGATCCTGAAGAATGTGTATGCGATCCTGTTCGGCGTGGCGGATGAGCTGAAGCTGGGCGACAACATGCGCGGGCATCTGATGGTCACCGCGATCGCAGAGTTGTCCGGCATCGTGCAATCGTTCGGCGGGCAGTCGCACACGCCATTCAGCTATGCCGGCCTGGGCGATCTGCTGACAACGGCCACCAGCGAGGGTTCACATCATCATGCGCTCGGACAACAACTGGTTCGCGGCGAATGGTCGGACATCTCCGGCGAAGGAGTGCATACCTTGCAGATGGTGGAGAAATATCACCTGTTCAATTGGCGCGCCTACCCGCTGTTTTCGCTGGTGCGCGACATCGTCACCGCACCGGAGACGCTGAATGAGCGGGTGGAGGAATATCTGAAACAGTTGCGCGAGACGGAGAGTTGCGCGATCTGAGGCCGTTCGGCTTGAGCCTGTCGAAGGCCATGTAGCCATCCATGTTTCGACAAGCTCAACACGAACGGCTTCTTGCTTTTGCCGAATCAATGAGCTGCCAAGAACCAAAGGTGCAGGTTTGATTTTTCCAGCAAGCCCACACTAGCCGAACGTGAACGCGTAAGCCTCCAGACCCGGCGCGTCGGTCTCGATCTCGAGCAGGCCGTTCTTCGGGCTCTGCTGGTCGATCAGTTCATACAGCGTATTGCGCTCGACGCTGACCACGCCCGCAGGCGCGTCCTTGCCCGCATAGCTTCCAACCTCCTTGCCGTTCAGCCTGAGCGATAACCGCACCGGCTTGCCGCTGGCCGTGCCGAGCACGAGGAACACCTTGCGCGCCTTGAAGTTGAGGCGCAGCGCCGCGCCCTGCCCGCCTGCGACGATCTTTTCGCGTTCCACTTTCCATGTGCCGCTCAGCGCCCATGCGTCATCCGGCAGGGAGGCGGGGAAGCGGTAGACGCCCTGAGCGTCGCGTGCCACTTGCTCCCTGCCGCCGAAGCTGTCCGCCCTGTCGTAGCCGAGGTAGGTCTCCGGCGTCTGCCCGAATGCGAACGTGGGGCCTTCGATCTTGATAGTTTCGCCCTGCCCTGTCAGGCCGAGCAGGTAGCGGATGTTGTTCTCCGTGACGTTGTATTTGCCCTCGCCGAAATGGGTGTAGACCACCCGGCCCTGCCGGTCGATCAGGTAATGCGCAGGCCAGTAGCGGTTGTTGAAATTCAGCCAGGTGGAGAGCTGATTATCCAGCGCGACGGGGTAGCGGATGCCGTGCTGCGCGATCGCATCCCTGACGTTGGCCGGCTTTTTCTCGAACTCGAATTCCGGCGAATGCACGCCGACGATCACCAGCCCCATGTCGCGGTATTTCCTGTCCCAGTCGGTGAGATAGGGCAGCGTGCGCACGCAGTTGATGCAGGAGTAGGTCCAGAAGTCGATCAGCACGACCTTGCCCTGCAGCTCCTTCATGGTGAGCGGCGGCGAGTTCTGCCACGCCTCGATGCCGGCAAATTCCGGCGCGGCGTAGGGCTGGCCCAGGCCTTCCTGCAGCACCAGTTCGCCGCGCGGCGCTTCGGCGGTTTCTTTTGGCATGAACAGCGCCTCGATGTCCGCGCCGGAGGCGATGTAGGCGACCGACAGGAGGATAAGCACGCCGAAACCCTTGCGCACGGCTTCGGCATGGCGCGCGAAGAATCCCAGCCTGCCCATGATCCTGCGCCCGGTCAGCGCGATGACGAGCATCGGCACGCCCGCGCCGATGCCGAACGAGAGGATGACGAGGTTGCCGGCCAGGTCGGTCTGCTGGCGGATCACCTGCACCAGCACGGCGGCGAGGATCGGCCCCGCGCAGGGCGTCCACACCAGCCCGATCAATGCGCCGATGGCGATGCCGCCGAGCATCCCTTCCCCGCCGGCTCCGGCAAGCCGGTTGCCAAAATCGGCCGCACCCTGCGTCAGCGCACTGAATTTTTCAGACAGCCTGGACGAAAGCAACACCAGCCCCAGCAGTGCAAGCAGCACCAGCGAGACATCTTTCACGAGGTCGAGGTCGATGCCCAGCAGAGCGACCAGCTTGCGCGCCACGATGGCGAACAGGGTGAACGCCAGCACGAAGCCGATGATGATGCCGTATGGCCTGCGCCTGCCGCCGCCGGCCGAGGTGGCCAGCACCAGCGGCAGCACCGGCAGGATGCAGGGCGAGACGATCAGCGCCACGCCTTCGAGGAACGCCAGGCCGATGTCGATTGTGCTCATCTTAAGCTCCTGACATTAGCCACGGATTAACACGGATATTCACGGATAAAACCGGTTCTAATCCGTGTTTCATCTGTGTTAATCCGTGGCTGAATGTTTTCCAGTCTATGATTGCTCCTTGTCCGGGACGAACCTCAGCGCCACGCCGTTGTTGCAGTAGCGCAGGCCGGTGGGTTGCGGGCCGTCGTTGAACACGTGGCCGTGATGGCCGCCGCAGCGCGCGCAGTGGTATTCGGTGCGCGGCAGGATCAGCCTGTGGTCGGTCCTGGTCTCGACGGCGCCGGGCAGCACGTCGTAGAAGCTCGGCCAGCCGGTGCCGCTGTCGAACTTGAATCTGGAGGGGAACAGCGGCAGGTCGCAGGCGACGCAAAGGAACAGGCCGCTGCGTTTCTCGCGGTCGAGCGGGCTGGAATACGGCCGCTCGGTGCCTTCCCGGCGCAACACCTCATATTGCTCGGGGGTGAGCAGCTTCTTCCATTCCGCATCGCTCTTGTTGAGTTTCACGATGCGCTCGGCGGCGACGGCCTGCCCCGCCATGAGGAACCTCGACAATGCCAGCATACCTGCCCCGCCGGCTGCGAGCTTGATGAATGAGCGTCTGTCCATGGCATCCTCCTGACTGTGTGGAGAAGAAACGGCGCAACCACTCCGGAAACCACGCGCCGTGCGAAACATCTTACAACTCTGTGGTGCCGGAGTCGAACCCTTTCCCCACTCGCGGTAAACTCTGTCCCTCCAGGTAATTTGAAACCGCCCTATGCCCCATCTCGTCGTCTCCATCTCCGGCCACGGTTTCGGCCATGTCGCGCAGACCGCGCCGGCACTGAATCGGCTGCAGGAACGCATGCCGCAACTGCGCCTCACGGTGCGCTCCGCCGTGCCGCTTGTCCATCTGCGTTCGCGTATCCAGGCGCCGTTCACCCATCTGCCCGGCGAGGGCGACATCGGCATGGCGATGTCTTCGGCGATCGACATTCATGTCGAGGAGAGCCGCGCGGCTTATCGCGCCTTCCATGTTGACTGGGATAGGCGCGTTGCAGAGGAGGCGCACCTGCTGCGCGAGCTCGGCGCGGACATGGTGCTGTCCAACGTCGGCTACCTGCCGCTGGCGGGCGCGCAGCGCGCAGGCATTGCGAATGCGGCGCTGTGTTCGCTGAACTGGTTTGACATCTATCGCCACTATTGCGGCGATGATCCGGATTCCATTCGTACAGACCCTTCGACAGGCTCAGGGCGAACGGAAGATGAAATAATCGCCGCGCAGATCCATGCCTGTTACGCCGAGGCCGATGCCTTTTTGCGCATCACGCCCGGCCTGGCGATGGAACATCTGCCCAATCTCGTGCCGGTCGCGCCGATCGCTGCTGTCGGCAACAACCGGCGCGATGAACTGGATCATCGCCTGAAACTTTCGCAGGAAGAGAGGCTGGTGCTGGTCAGCCTGGGCGGTATCGCCAGCCGCCTGCCCATCGAACGCTGGCCGCGCATCGACGGCGTACGCTGGCTGGCGCAGCAGAGCTGGCGGGTCGAGCATCCCGATGCCATCGTCATCGAATCGCTGCCGATGAGCTTCGACGACCTGCTGGCCAGCAGCGATGCGCTGATCTGCAAGCCGGGCTACGGCAGCTTCGTCGAGGCCGCATGCAGCGGCACGCCGGTGCTGTACGTCAGCCGCGCCGACTGGCCGGAGTCGCCCGCCCTGGCCGGCTGGCTGCGGCAGCACAGCCTGTGCCGCGAGGTATCAAGGAATGCGCTGGAACAGGGGAATTTTGCCGGGGTGCTGGAAGAGATCTGCCATGCGCCGCGCCCTCAGCCGGTGATTCCGGAAGGTGCAGGACAGGTGGCGGACTGGATAGCCGAACGGTTGCTGGGATAACGGGCAACCGCAGTGCGGCAGATTCGGTGCGACGGCGGCGGCACTGACCGCCGCCGTCACGGGAGAGGATAAAACGATTACTTGCGGGTAAAATCGATGACGATCTGGCCGGGTTCACGGGCGACATAATTGATTTCGATGCCATCGCCGTAACGGTCCTTCAATTGTGCGAGCAGCGGCAGCGGGTCGTGGTCGTTGCAGAACAGCATGGTTTCGCCGGGATGCAGGGAATCGAACGCACCGAAAATGGCGGCGTGGCGGAAGCGCTTGGCAACGCCGCGGGCATCGAACGGGTAACGCATGTCGGGCATGGTGGAATTGGAGCAATTGTGAATCATCTTGGGTTCCTTGGTCAGAGAGGTTGATTGAAAATAATGCCCGACTATTTTAATGGGTTATTCCAAAAATGCAAGTCTGATTCCGGGTGCGCCGATTCCCTGCCCCGGTTCTCGACAGGATAGGGATGCCGGCCTATTCAGTCGCGCAGCGGCAGTCGTTGGGGAACTTGCCGCATCCCATCGCGTCTCATTCGCGGTCTCGACATCGTCGCCAACTGATTGGCTTCTGGATGGTTTGCCGTGCACTGCGGACCTCCGGCCTCCCACTCTTCAGCCGCACATATCTTCAATGAGTAACGCAGTCATGCAAAAACAGGTTTGGGTGGTTGTAGCATTGCTTGCACTCCTTTCCGGATGCGACAGCAAGCAAGGTGAAATGGCCGCGCCCGGCACGGTGCCCGCTGCTGCGGGATTGCCGGGAGCGAAGGAAATCTCAGCCGGCACTCCGCCATCCTTGCCGGGGAAATCTTCGACCCTCCACGATCCGGCAACCGGAGAGAAGGTGTACAAAAGCACCTGCAGCATTTGCCACCGGCTCGGGCTGAGGGGTGCGCCGCGTCTCGGCGACACGCAGGACTGGGCGCTGCGCCTCGCGCAGGGCAACGAAATTCTTTATGGCCGCGCCATCAACGGATACCGGGGCAGCAAGGGCTCCATGCCGTCGCGCGGCTCGAACGCCAGGCTGTCCGATGACGAGGTCAAGGCGGCGGTGGACTATATGGTGTGGTATTCCGTGCCTGCACCGCCTGGCTCGTTCGGATCGCATGTGTTTTCCATTGCGACCAAACAATCTACAATTCGCTGACCAAAGGATCATGACCAACATGCAAAAACAAATATTGATTGCTGTCGCAACGCTTGCGATTCTTTACGGATGTGGCGGCGGGAACAAGGAAGCTGCCGCGCCCGCATCATCTGCACCCCAGTTCCAGTTGAGTGAGGTCAAGCCACCAGCAACGGCGGCCACCCCCGATCCGGCAACCGGTGAGAAGGTGTACAAGAGCACCTGCAGCATCTGCCATAGATCCGGATTGGGAGGCGCGCCGCGCATAGGCAACAAGGATAATTGGGAGGCGCGCCTCGCCCAAGGCAGGGAAGTTCTCTATGACCATGCCATCCATGGATACAGGGGTCCAAAAGGCTCCATGCCGGCCCGCGGCTCCAACGTCAGGCTATCCGATGACGAGGTGAAAGCGGCGGTGGACTATATGGTCGTGCATGCCATCCCGAACTGGACTTGGGAAAAATGATGCGATGCGGGATGAGGTTGCACCCGGCCGTTACGGCAGCAAAAGCTCAAGCGCCGGGAAAAGCTCCCTCTCCTCGAACCGGACATGCAGGGTCAGGAGCCTGCCGAAGCTGTCCAAAGCCTTGATATCGTTGCGCTGCAAGCCATTGAGCAGCACACGCAGCTGCTGGTGGTCTTCCAGGGTGCGCTGCTCAAGCGGCGTGTTTCCGGCGCTGCGCAGCAACGGCAACAATGATTGCTCCTCGATCTGGAAGTGCGGCTCCAGTTCATCGGAGAATGCCTGAAGTACGCGCTGGCAGGTCTTGCCTACCAGTTCCTCATCAGACGATTGCACGGCACGCTCGCAGGCCTTCGCCAGAGTGAGGGCAGTGTGATGTTCCCGCGACAGGGGTTGCAGGGCTGGTGTTCGTTTCATGGGATGCTCAGACAGACTTTACGATGAAGACTTCCGGGTCATCTCCATGATCCAGCAGGATGCTGCGCACCCGTTCCTGCCACAGCTTCCCGAATTCGGCGGCCTCGGCCGGGGTCGCACTGCCCGACAGGCAATTTCCCATGAGCATCGGCATGCGCGGTGAAGCCGGGACGCGTTGCAGGTTTGCCGCCGTCAGTACCGACTGATCCGTATCGAGCCGGGTGAAGCGTATTTCCGCCGGCATATCCACTGCGAAGAACAGCTTCTCACACCGATTGAAGCGCCCGGCGATTCCCTTGAAACCATTGTCGGCCATGGCTCCGGTCAACATGCTCACGACATTCGCAATGACGCCCGTCACGCCGCTCGTGCTGTCCTGGCTGAACTCCACCAGGATTTCACCGCGCACCGGCATTGCGCCGGGATAGAGCGAGGCCAGCGCCTTGCAGGTCATCCAATAGGCCGAGGCGACCGTCGGGCAGGAATGGCCGGCCAGCCGTACCGCATCGAAATAGCCATATTGCAAAATTCCGCCTTCCGTCGCGCCGAGAAATTCGGCCAACGGGTCGTACAGACTGATCTTTGGTACCGCATCGAAAAAAGCCGGATGACTCATGTTTTATTTCCCTTAAATGTTGCCAATGGTAGCATCACATCGGGCTGACTGTCGTGTAGAATGGCACTCATCTGTAGAGCAGCGAATCGCTGGTTGCAGTGCCAATAAATTCCATACCGGATTCCAGATGCGCCCTTCCAGGGACCGTGCTTGAGCCACGTTTCATGGTGGAATTATTGTGCCGGCCACAGTTACTTGGAACTAACCGCTTCTGGTGCGCCTCCAATTCGCGGGTACCGGACAATATAATAAACGTTTGAGGAGAGATCTCTATGCAAGCCAGAAATATTCTTACCAGCCTGATGTTATGTATTGCAATCGGGCTTCCGCAATATGCCTTTGCCGGCAGATTTTGCCCGGTGACAGATAGTGGAGCAATCCGCATAGACAGCTGCATTTACAGTTCTAACGAAGAATGCAAGCGAGCAACCAAGAGCACACGGGATTGCATGGCCGACCTGCCCGACCCATCCGATAAGGCGCCGTATTGCCTGGTATTGGGATGGCTGGAAATCTGCGACAAATACTTTGATATGGAGTCATGCGAAAAGGATGCCGAAAAGAAAGCCGGTCAGTGCATCCCGAACTCGCGCTACAAAGGCGCCGACAAGTAACCCCATGGCCGTCGGCATCGGCAGTTTAATGGGGTATCATGGCTCATGGATTGGCTATCCTTGTAAATCATGAATATTCCTATAAATTACGATGTCCATCGGGCGAGCGGCATAAACCATCGCCCAGCCTTTATTCCTGAACCAGCAGCAGTTGCCGGCCTGATATAAAAATGGTCTCGCCTGAAAAAGAACGTCATCACGGATTGCTTGACACATTGGTCTTCAGGCATGCGAAGTGGTGGCTGGCCATAGGCATGATCTCAATCCTGGCAATTGCCGGCTATTTCTATATTGGCCATTCGGCAAACCGGCCGGACGGCAACTCTTCCGCCGCTCCTGCGGCCAATTCAAATCTCGATCAAATAGTGACCGCCGACAAGGCCAGGCCGGCAAAGAAGCTTTGGGTATGCCCCATGCACCCCCAGGTAATCAGGGACCAGCCGGGTGAACTATGCCCGATTTGCGGCATGGATCTGGTGGAAATGGTACCGCCGAGCGAACACCAACCCGGACATAGCCACGGTGTGAATATAGACACCGCTTCGCAGCAAAGACTGGGGGTGCGCCTGGCCACGGCCGAATGGCAAACGCTGAGCCAGGATATCCATGCTTATGGCAACGTGGTTGCCGACGAAAGCCTGGTTTTCAACCTGAGCTCCAAACTCGAAGGAGTCATCAAAAGACTCCATGTGAATCTGGTCGGCCAGCAAGTCGAGGAAGGACAGGCGATTTATGAAATATATTCTCCGGAGTTGTTTAAAACCCAGTTCGAATATGTCGACCTGATCAAGGAAAAAGACAAGCTTCTGGTGCCCATGATGTCCGAAGACGCGCATACGAATCCCGACTATAAGATGACCGAGAGCGACATGATGGCGGTGAAAATGAATGCAAAAGAACGCAATCTCTACACCGAGAAATTCCAATATTACGATGCCGCTCATCTGACTGAATACCTCAATACAACCTACCGGCCCAAGGAGGTGGTTGAAATACGCGCACCCCGGTCGGGCTTCATCACCAAGATAGAGGTTCATGAAGGCAGTGCCGTCAAGCCGATGGACAACTTGTTTTCCTTCGCCAACACGTCGCGGGTCTGGATCGATGTGCCGCTTTTCCCCGATCAACTGGCCTGGGTGAAAGATGGCGATGAGGTGACACTGGGACTGCCAAAGTCCAGCCAGCCGGGAATCAAGGCGCGCCTGCAATTCGTTACCCCGATGTTCGATAGTACGACACGCACCGTACAGGCGCGGTTAAGCGTCGACAATGCCAAAAACCGGCTTCTCCTGGGCTCTTTTCTTGATGTCATCATTCACGCCAAACCGCATAAGGCACTTGCCGTACCCCGCTCGGCGGTAATGCGCACCGGCAAGGGCGATTGGGTAATGCTGGCCGAGGGCGAGGGACACTTCTCGCCAGTCAAAGTGGAAACCGGGGTCGAAACGACCGATTCAGTTGAAATCACCGACGGTTTGCAAGCCGGTGATCGGGTTGCGGTAAACGGGCAATTCTTATTGGATGCGGCGGCATCGATGAGCGATGCCGCACAGCGCATGCATGACAGCCACGATGCAGGCAAACACTAAGAAGTTTTTCCGCAAAGGAACGCCAACTCATCGCATCTCCGGCGCGAAGATTTTTTGGGCTCAGGCATGATTGCACGCATCATCAAATGGTCGCTGAAGAACCGCCTGCTGGTGCTGTTTGGCGCCCTGTTGCTGGCGGGATGGGGGATATATTCCATGCGCCATATGGCGTTGGATGCGATTCCCGATCTCTCCGACGTGCAAGTCATCGTCAAATCCTCCTATCCCGGACAGCCGCCACAGATAGTTGAAGACCAGGTCACATTCCCCCTGACCTCGGCGTTGCTGTCGGTGCCGGGCTCGACTGCCGTGCGCGGTTTTTCCATGTTCGGCGAATCATATGTGTACGTCATCTTCCGGGACGGCACCGACCCCTATTGGGCGCGCACGCGCGTACTGGAATATTTGAGCCAGAGTGAGGACCGCCTGCCGCGCGAGGTCATCCCCACACTGGGCCCGGATGCTTCGGGTGTTGGCTGGGTGTTTGAATACGCCCTGGTGGACCGGCACCACCGCTATGATGCCGACCAATTGCGCGCCGTGCAGGACTTCTTCCTCAAGTACGAATTGCAAAGCCTGCCCGGTGTAGCCGAAGTCGCCAGCATCGGCGGAATGGTGCGGCAATTCCAGATAGAAATGAACCCCAACCGGCTGGCGGCCAACAACCTGGACATGGAAAGCGTGGCGCAGGCGATCCGTGACAGCAATATGTCGGGGGGCGGTTCGGTAATGGAAATGGGGCGCGCCGAATATGTCGTGCGCGCGCAGAATTACCTGAAGAACCTGGATGACTTCCGGCATATCCCCTTGGGGATCAACGCACAAGGCGTACCCATCAACCTGGAAGATGTGGCGCAGATCCAGGTCGGGCACGAATTGCGGCGCGGCGTGACCGATCTGGACGGGCAGGGCGAAGTGACCGGCGGCATCATCATCATGCGCTACGGAGAAAATGCCCTTGAGACCATCACGCGCGTCAAGGCACGGTTACATGAATTGCAGGGTGGGCTGCCGCCCGGCATCGAACTGGTCACTACCTATGACCGCTCCGGGGTAATCAATCGCGCCATCAAAACGCTAGGCGAAAAACTGGTCGAGGAATCGATCATCGTCGCCCTGGTATGCCTCGCATTCTTATTCCACCTGCGCTCCTCATTGGTGGCGGTGGTCACGCTGCCGATCGGCATTCTGGCCGCCTTCATCATCATGGAAAGCCAGGGCATAACTGCCAACATCATGTCGCTGGGCGGTATCGCCATCGCCATCGGCGCCATGGTGGATGCCGCGGTGGTGATGATAGAAAACATGCACAAGCATCTGGAGCGCGCAGGCGACCAGCCAGACTACTGGAAAGTCACCACCCAGAGCGCGCTCGAGGTAGGGCCTGCCTTGTTCTTTTCGCTGCTGATCATCACCGTATCCTTCCTGCCGGTACTGACGCTCACCGGACAGGCAGGCAAGCTGTTCGCTCCGCTCGCCTATACCAAGACCTATGCCATGGCCGCAAGTGCGGCGCTTGCGATCACTCTGGCCCCGGTGCTGATGGGTTATTTCATCCGCGGGCGCATCGCCCACGAACAGAGCAACCCGCTGAACCGGCTGCTGCATGCGCTTTACCGTCCGCTGCTGATGTCCGCACTGCAAAAACGCAAAATTGCCCTGTCGCTGTGCCTGCTGTTTTTGCTGAGCGCCGCCTGGCCGATTGCAAAACTGGGCAGCGAGTTCATGCCGCCGCTCAACGAGGGTGACTTGCTTTATATGCCCACCACCCTGCCCGGCGTGTCGATAGACGAAGCGGCGAATATCATGCAGATCACTGACCGCCTGATCGCACAGATGCCCGAGGTCGAGCACGTGTTCGGCAAGGCCGGACGCGCTGATACCGCAACCGACCCGGCGCCGCTTTCGATGCTGGAAACCACGATCCAGCTCAAACCGCGCGAGCAGTGGCCGCCCGGCGAAACCATGGAGGGTCTGATCCGCAAACTGGACAACCAGGTACGCCTGCCGGGACTGACCAATTCCTGGGGGTATCCGATCCGCACGCGCATAGACATGCTGTCAACCGGCATACGCACGCCGCTGGGAATCAAGGTTACCGGCCCCGATCTTGCCGGCATCAGCACACTGGCCATGCAAATCGAAGAGACCATAAAAAATTCCGTACCTGGCACGCGCAACGCTTTTGCCGACCGCGCTTCCGGCGGGCGCTACGTAGATATCGCATTGGATCGTGTGCAGGCGGCGCGTTACGGCGTTACCGCAGCCGATGTGCAGCGCCTGGTGCAGGGCGCCATCGGCGGAGAAAACATCGGCATGCTGATCGAAGGGCGCAACCGTTTCCCGATCAACCTGCGCTATCAGCGCGCTTTCCGCGATTCGCTCACCGCGCTTGCGGCTAGCCGCATCACGACGCCTTCCGGTGCGCAAGTGTCGCTGGGAACGATAGCAAAGATAAGCGTGAATGATGGTCCGGTCGAGATCAAGAGCGAAAACGGCCGTTTGGTTGCCTATGTTTACCTCGATTTTGCCGGGCGCGATTTGGGCGGTTACATAGCGGACGCGCAGGCCGCGGTGGCAAAAAATGTTGTCATGCAACCGGGCTACGCCATTGCCTGGTCAGGGCAATACGCCAGTTTGCAGTATGCCAAGGAACGTTTCATGTGGGTGATACCGCTCACACTGCTGCTGGTAGTGCTGCTGCTTTATTTGAATTTCCGCCATTCCGGCAAGGTGCTACTGGTCGTGCTGTGCCTGCCTTTTTCCCTGGCGGGCGGCTTCTGGCTGGTGTACTTGCTGGGCTACCACCTGTCGGTAGCGGTCGCAGTCGGCTTCATCGCGTTGGCCGGGGTGGCGGCCGAGTTCGGCGTGGTCATGTTGCTCTATCTGGACCAGTCCATCGCGGAACTCCGCCGGTCTGGCCAACCGGTGAACCACCAGAGCTTGCAGCTTGCCATCGTTCACGGAGCGCTGCTGCGCATCCGTCCGAAAATAATGACGGTATCGGTGATCGTAGCCGGTTTGATTCCGGTGATGGTCAGCTCCGGCACTGGCGCAGATGTGATGAAGCGCATCGCCGCGCCTCTGGTGGGCGGCATGATTACCGCTCCGCTGCTTTCTCTCATCGTCATTCCCGTCATCTACGCATGGTGGCAGGAGAAGAACCGGCCGGAAAGCACGTCTTAATCCGTCCAAGGAAACGCTGAACAAGTCCGTCCGCCCTGAAGCCGCGGACCATCCACTTCACGTGCCGAACCTCACCAATTCGTTCCGCGCAATACCACAGCGCAGTGCTTTGATGATCCATCAGAGGGCAGCACTATGGCCCACATGCGCAACTGAACCAACGCACCGTCCGGTCGCCGCACGACAAGATCCTGAAACTTCCTTTCTTGCTTTGTTTCAACCATAAGCGTGCAATGGTCACTCTTTTCACAATCCCTCGCGCAATCTGTCCCCTGGAAAAGGCTGGGACAGAGTTTGTTCAGAGTAGCGTCGCGTTCCTGCCCCAGCATGCGGGTAGCCGCTTCATTGATTGCCACAACGCGGCGGTCTTGATCGATAAAAACAATCCCCTCATCGAGATTATCAAAAACCTGCTTCAATTCCGGCAAAGTAACCATAAATATTTATCGCTCCAAATAACGTCCGCCATAGGGAAACGCTAACATTCTTTCAGATAAAAACAAAGCAGCCCACAAAAATGTGGGCTGCGTCTTGGCAACTGCTGCTAAATTACTTGGTCGACAATACGTAGACTATATAGTCGCCTTTTTCCTGAGATGTGCAGTTCCTCTCAAGAATGTCGTTGCAGTGTATATCAAAAGTTTCTTCTGTCTTTTTCAGATTAGAGAAACGTTTTGGGTTGACGGTAGGGGAAAGGGAAGCGATCTTCTTTCCAGTTTGTGAATGCTTGCCGACAGCTGCAGGATTATCACCATGGCAATCTGTGCAAGCTACCTGCTTGCCCTTCACGGTATGCTTTTTGATATAAAACGCACGCCCCGCATCCGCATTCAAAACGTAGGTAGGATTAACCCCTTTTACAAGAGCTTGATATTGTTTAACGAATTGTTTCGCACCATCCACATCTGCCTGAGCAGGCAGACTGAAAAAACCGAGAGTCGCAAGCATAACATAAGCAAATTTACGCATTTTTAAAAGCCCCTCCTAAGGAGTTAAGTTTGTATTTCGTTTAATTTGTACTGCAATTTCAAATATACATACAGTGTATAGTTGTGTCAATACTAACACTTAGCCAACCGCTTATCGAAACACGGCGGATCAGATTTCGCATCCCTGCGCCAGGAAATCATATATGCCGCAATGCGATACGCCAACTTATAATGAGTCCGGTCAAGCTAGAAATTTGTGTCCATTTTGGATGATGTCGCAATAGAATATGGCTCAAAAAACCGGCGGTAGAAATAGTCGATGACTGAAAAATTCAAGATTGCCATCATTGGTGCGGGGCCAGCCGGCCTTTCTGCGGCTACGCATGCTGCCGAGCTGGGAATTTCGCATGTTCTGCTGGAAGCAGGGCAACATCCCGCCAATACCATCCATAAATATCAGAAGGGCAAGCTTGTCATGGCGGAGCCTGCCGTGCTGCCGCTCCGCAGCCCGATGGCATTTGCAGCGGGGACTCGTGAAAACATTCTTGAAACATGGCACGAGGACATTCAGAGATATAAGGTCAACCTGCGCTTGGGCGCACAGGTTGACGGGATAAAGGGCGAGCGCGGCGACTTCCATGTCACGCTGTCTTCCGAGCAAACCATAAATGCCGAGTTTGTAGTGCTTGCAATCGGGCTCCAGGGCAACATTAACAAGCTCGGCGTGCAGGGTGAAGACCTCCCGAATGTGCAATATCAGCTCGATGATCCGGAAGAGTTCAAAGACGAAACTATCGTGGTGGTGGGGGGCGGGGATGCCGGTGTGGAAAATGCGCTCGCACTCGCACAGCAGAATCGGGTGATCCTCATCAATCGCGAGGAAGAATTTAGCCGCTGCAAGGAAGGGAACTTCCTCATGCTGCAAGCTGCCATCAAGGCGGGCCGGATTGAACCCCGGGTCAGTGCAGGCATCGACCATATCGACGCTGATACGGAAAACGGTTTCTTGCTGAGAGTTGTTGCAAAAACTTCCGAAGGCGTCGAGATCATTAATTGTCATCGCGTCATTGCGCGTCTTGGCGCCAGTCCACCGCGCAAACTGCTGGAAAGTTTTGGTGTCAAGTTTCCCAATAGCGACATAAGCTCGGCACCGGAGTTATCGGAACAATACGAGTCGAATGTACCCGGCCTCTATATTATCGGCGCGCTCGGCGGCTGCCCGCTTATCAAGCAGGCGTTGAACCATGGTTACGAGGTGATCGAATATATCCTCGGAAATCCGGTAGTGGCGGCGGATGAACCGCTCCTCAAGCAAAAAATCTCCAGTTTCAATGCCTCATGTTCTGTCAACGAGGGCCTCGCCATCATCCGGCGTAATGCGCCTATATTGGCCGACCTTACCGCATTGCAGCTGCGTGAACTGCTGCTCGAAAGCTGCGTTTTGACTCCCAGGCCGAATGAAACCATTTTCAATTACGATGATTACACCAGCAGCTTTTTCTCGATTCTGGAAGGGGAACTCGCCGTTTTTGTTAAAGCCAAGGATGGCAGCGAAATCTATTTCCAGACCAAGGCAGGCAACTTCTTTGGCGAGATGGGGCTGATATCCGGGCGCCGCAGATCAGCCACGATTAAGGCAATTACGGATTGTGTGCTTATCGAAACGCCGCGTCGCTCGATGCTTAAGTTGATTAATTCCGTAGAGTCTGTACGCCGGAAGCTCGACGAGGTATCGATGAAACGGGTAGTTCGCAACTGCCTGACCAATACCCTCCCGGAAAGTGAATTGAACTATTTGTTGCAGGGCGCAACGATCAGACGATATAAAGCCGGGGATGTCTTGTTCCATCAGGGCGACAAAGCCGACGGGCTATATCTGATCCGGCGCGGCTCGGTGATCATCTCCCAGATGACGGGTGGGAAAGAGGATGTGTTGTCATATGTCATTACCGGTAATTATTTCGGCGAAATGGCACTTATCTCGGATAAGCCGCGCTCAAAGACAGCACGTGCCGCTTCAGCAACTGAGGTCGTCCTGCTCAAAGCCCCTGTGGTTATCGCTGCGCTGGAGCGTAATACGGACCTGCGCGACCTTCTTGCTGCACGCTATCGCGAAAATGCCCATGACAAAAAAATGATCGAGCCTCAGGGCAAACCGGGCAATTTGTTTACATTTCTCATTCAGCAGGGTGTTGGCGAAGCAACCGACGTATTATTGATCGATTATTCGCTTTGCATCCGTTGCAACAATTGTGAAACTGCCTGTGCGAATACGCACGGAGGCATCTCGCTTTTTGACCGCGAAGCCGGTCCTACCCACGGCCACACTCATCTGCCCACTTCATGCCGCCATTGCGAGCATCCATACTGCATGCAGGATTGCCCGCCTAATGTTATTCACAGGTCGGTCAACGGTGAGGTTTTCATTGCGGACGGCTGCATTGGATGCAGCAATTGCAAAAACAACTGCCCTTACGATGCTATCCAGATGGTGGCTGTTGATCCAAAGTTCAAAAAACCGGGTTTATGGCAAGCACTGCTGGGGGGCGCCAATCATGACGAAAAAAATCGCCTTCCTGATGATGATTTGCCCAAGAAGGCAATCAAGTGCGACTTGTGCAAGGATAATGTATCGGGACCAGCCTGCGTCAGGTCATGCCCGACGGGAGCGGCCTTGCGCATCAGCCCGGAAGCCCTTTCCCTGACTATGCGTGACAGCTCTGCGGCATTGGAATAAAACAGCGGAATATTATCGGGATCAAAATAATATGCAGCGCAGCACCTTGCTCAAGTACAAGAATTATCGTTATTTTAAGGCCGCCAGCCTGCTGGTGATTTTTGCCGTAATGGCTTATTTATTCGATCAGTCTGCTACGGGCGCTTATGGCGGCTCCTGGCTGGGTTATTTGTTCGGAATTTTGTCGGCATCAATTGTCGTTGTGCTGATGTTGTATGGGGTCCGCAAGCGTCTGGCGCCCATCCGCACGGAACGGCGAAACCTGTTAAATGCACTATCACCGCAGCAGAAAGTCCCAGACAGTCGAAAGCGCGAAGCGAATTGGCTGCGGCATCATGGTGCAACTCTTCAGGGTTGGCTTTCTGCCCACGCTTATCTCGGGTCTGCACTCGTCGTACTGGCCACGCTGCATACCGGTTTCCAGTTCGGGTGGAATATCCATAGTTTGGCCTATGTTTTAATGATGTCCGCAATCATTAGCGGCTGCTACGGCATCTATGCTTATCTGCGCTTTCCACGCCTGATGACGGCCAATATGGGCGGAATAGGTACATTCGACAGCCTGCTGCTTGAAATCGACAACCTCGATAAGCAGGCAAGCATCAAGTCCCTTCAGTTTTCCGATGACATCTGCGCGATCGTACTCAAGGCTCGGCAAGGAACTCGGATTGGCGGAAATCTTTTCCAGCAGCTGACAGCGTACCAGCGCAACTGCCCGACTTCCCAGGCCGTACAACAGCTGCAGGTGCTGGGTAAAAACCTGAAGTATGATCAACTGAAATCTTTCGATGATCTTTATTCGGTTATGGCACACAAGGAATCCCTGGTAAGGCGGGCGCGGCTGGATGTTATGTACAAGGCGCGGCTGGGGTTCTGGCTTTACTTGCATACCCCGCTTTCGATTGCATTTCTGGCAGCGCTCATTGCGCATATTGTCGCCATATTTTTTTACTGGTAAACGTCAATGATTCGTTGCCTGTTTATCCAGATTTCACGCAACCAAAGCGGCCAGCCTGTCCGAAAGGAACTGTTGGTCACTGGCGAAGCCATTCAGATCGGGCGTGCCGCCGGATGCAAAATTCTTCTTCTCGATCATAGAGTCAATTTTCATCATGCAGTGATTCGTCGCTCGGATGAAGGCAAACTGATCATCGAGGCCGAAGAAGGCGCGGATATCACTATCGACGGCTCATCCGAGTTGAGCGCCGGATTGTCACCGGGAACACATGTCCTTGTCGGGCCATATGAACTTATAGCAGAAACTCCCTCAGGTGATTATGACCTGGTGCTTTCGGCTGAAATGGTTCATCCGTTACCGGACGACCATGAGCATATTGCAGTAAAACAAGCGCCTGTCACCTTGGCGGGGACTGGCTTATCGAAAAGCCGGCTTGCGCTCTGGCTGGCCGGTGCAATTACGCTGGTCTTTTTAATACTTCCCATGGTGCCGACATTAAGCCCGACACTCCCCAAATGGGCAGCCAACTCACAAGCATCGATTAAAAAATCCTGGCAGTTAGGCGAGATGTCTCGCGGACACCAGCTGATTAGTGCGAAATGTGACCTGTGCCACCAGAAGCCGTTTGAAGCAGTGCCTGATAAAGCGTGTGAAAGCTGCCACAAAACCGTGGCAAGGCATATTGCAGACAAGACGCTGCACGCGAATGTATTCAAAGATATGCGTTGTGGTGAGTGCCATCATGAACATAGAGGCGAAGTAAGGGAAGGGACCCAGAACGCACAGTGTGCGGCCTGTCATGGGAAGATCAAAAAGCAGAACGACAAAACCAAGCTGCCAGACATTCGCGATTTCAGCAAGGATCATCCCGCATTCAGCCTGGCCTTCAAGACAGGGCACAAAGACAGTGATGTAATACGTATTCCACAGAGCGAAAGAACCAGACTCGTCGAAAAATCAGGGCTTAAATTTTCGCATAAGGTTCACCTCGACAAGGAAGGTGTTTCCAGCCCCGAAGGCGACACAGTATTGGAATGCCGCGATTGCCACCAACTGGATAAGGCCGGTGCTCGTTTCAGACCGATTTCCATGGAGAAAAATTGTCAGCAGTCCGGATGCCATGCATTAAATTTCAGACCGCCTGTATCAAAGCGTCAAATACCTCATGGTTCAGAACAAAAATTGATGGTCGCTCTGCGTGAATATTACGCAACAACAACAGTCGGCAAAGTGGCTGCGGGCGAAAAACTTCCGTGCGGGGCTGGTGCTGGAGCTGGCAAGAATCAACTTGAGCGGGCATTAGACTGCGCCAACCACAAGGCCTATGTAAATGCGGAGACTCTGTTTAAGCCGGACGGCGGTTGCGGGGAGTGTCACGAGATCATCCATGTCGCCGATGACAAGGATGTCCCATGGAAGGTTGCGCCTGTGTCCATAACCAGCCATTGGCTGCGTAACTCACGCTTTACCCATGCCAAACATAGTACGGCAAAATGCACCGAATGCCATGACAAGACAAAGTCCGAGAAAAGCTCGGATGTGGCGATTCCTGCCATCGAGAAATGCCGTGAATGCCATGTAGGCAATAAACCAGTAAAAAACCGGATCAATAGCGGCTGTGATAATTGCCACAGCTTTCACAATGAGAATACACTTCTATCAGCAGTCGCCGACCAGTAACAAACTGTTCTGCCATGGATGCGCACTGGCCCCCCTATAGTCGCACTCCGCTCTGAAATTTCCCATATCTGACGGGTATAGCCAGCCCAGATGCCGTCATTCGATATAATAACTTTATCGTGCCACGCATCCTTCGTTAGGTAAAAAAAAGGAGCAAGGCTTTACAGCCTTGCTCCTTCGAACTGCCACCCCTCCTTACGGCGAAGGGCGCTTAGAGTCTGCCGCTATTATTTCAGCTTGCCGGTGCGGAATACATTAGGTTGCTCGTCACCTTCGGCAACCATGATAGCTGCATTACCCTTTGCAAAACGGGAAAGCGCATGGTCAACAAAGATGTACTTGGCCGGAACGCGTGCATTGAATTCCACCATCGTCGCACCACCAGGAGGCACCACGGTGGTTTGCACGTTGAGGTGCGGTTCCTTATTAGTAGCACCTTCAGGGTAGACCTTGTCAAAGATGGTACCGATTGCGTGGAAGGCCGAGGTCAGGTTAGGACCGCCAACACCGAAGAACACGCGGACATTGTCACCCACCTTGACGTGCATCGGGGCGTTAGCCAGTGCCATGCGCGAGCCGTTGATCACGACATCGGTAGGATGCTCGGCCAGCAGGCTGGGAACATCAAATGCGCGGTGGCCGGTAGCAGCGCCGTCCGTGTAGATGTCGCCCTGCATCATGTAAAATTCCTTGTCAACCTTTGGCAGGCCGCCAGCCGGTTCAATCAGGATCAGGCCGTACATGCCGCTCGAGATATGCTGCGGAATGATGGGCGTAGCGCAGTGGTAAACATAGATGCCCGGGTTCATAGCCGTGAAGACAAAAGACTTCGATTCGCCAGGTGCAACGACAGTCGCCGCAGCACCACCGCCTTGACCCCATACAGCATGCAGGTCAACGTTGTGGGTTACGCTGCTGTCTTTCCTGTTGCCCAAGGTCACTTCGATCGTGTCACCCACGCGGGCACGCAGCATCGGGCCCGGTACTTTCCCGTTGTATGTCCAATAGGTGAATGTGGTCTTCTTGGCAGGATCAAGGATCCCTTCCAGCTCTACCGCCTCCAGCGCCATTTTGACTGTTGTCGGCTTACGCTTGCCTACAGGCGTCCCCACTGCAGTCGGATCCTGATGAATATCTACAGCCCCGGCTATCGATACAGGAGCAGTAGCTGCCACGTCCGCAGCCCATGATGCTGACGAACCCAATGTCAGCAGACCCAGTGACAATGCTCCGATGATTCCTTTTACTTTCATGATGATTCCTCTCCCGTTTCATTGGTTATTAAAAACAAACATGCTACACGCTACAACGACTACAACTTTAATACGTGCCGTCCCATGCACCACCAACAGCATGAACGGCACAAACACTACACAAAGCAAACCCTGCTACAAACAAAAGCGCGTCGCGAACATTTTTATTATCGAGCTCCGAATTATTATTATCGAGCTCCTTTAACTGCGGCATTTTGTCGCATCATGCCCAAAGTAAACACTACCGTCAAGAGGGGATGAAAAGATTTATCCAGGGCTGTCAACATCGATTCACTCTTGAGCGTTAATGCGACCATGAGCGGCATCGAAAACATGAACGGCATCGGCAAAACAAAAAGGGATTTTCAAAGCCCGCCTGCTCATGCTAGGATGCAAATGCCCTGGAACGGGGAGTGGTTATATAAAACTATTTTGGAGAGATTGTTATGAAAGCATCTTGGGTAGGTATCGCGGCAGCTACAGCGGCACTGATGTTTGCCGGTAATGCAAGTGCTGCCGATGTGGAAGCGGGTAAATTGGCGTTTAGCAAGTCTGTTTGTAAAGGTTGCCATGCAATGGACTATGAAGGGTATGGGCCGGCTTTTAAGGATGTCGGCATGAAGTATGCCGGCGTGGCAACTGCAAAAGAAGACTTGACCAAAAAAGTCCTCAACGGCACCAAGGGCACGTGGGGCGATAACCAAATGCCTCCGCAGAAGGGCGCCCTAAGCGATGAAAATCTCAGCGCTATATTGGATATGATATTGTCCTTCAAGTAATTGCAGCGGGAACCGTTTTTTTGGCGGTTTTGACTCAGAAAGCCAGCTTTTATGCTGGCTTTTTTTATGTATTTTCAGTGGCCAACGTTCAATTCAAGCCATGCATTTTTGTAGTAGGATATCAAAGTTTTTCAAGGCAAACCCAATTCAAGAGTGTGTAGCGGCAACGCAATCACTTCGCAAAAAAACAGCCCGCTGAAACCATGACGACCCCGAAGGAAATTCAGGAAACGCAAGCATGAGCAGATGGGTGGTTGGAGCAGCACAGGTAATATCCGAGCATTTTTTGCATTATTTTTTTTTACGCTTTAAATTAAAGAGAGAAAATTTATGAGGATCACACTACTAATTATCTTTATGATTATTTCCAGTCATTCCTATGCAGAGGCTCAAAACAAGACTTCGCAATGCCTGAAAGGGCTGGAAAAAGATGCCCGATTTTTTTCCATTGCAAGCCATGTGGTGCTTGATGGGCAAGATGTGACAAAGCCTCAAATGCTGACTGACCAGGCAATTCCTGACGAACGGCAGAAACAGGCCATAGCCGACTGGATCGATGCCAGATCGCTATGCGTCAATCTCAGCCCGGTTAAAATTTCGGTCGACCTGCACTTGCTTTTTTTGACCATCGTGCCAGACCTGTACAATGGCCAGACGACCTTTGGCGAATTCAACAAGAAATGGCACGCACTGTTCAAGGAGGTCACAGAAGCGCCCATAACCGCCCCCGACCCAACCGCCCACCAACATCATCATTAACAAACATCCCCCGGCAATGCCGGGGGATTTCTGCCGTGCAGCCACCCTAAAGCTGCCTCGAGGCTGATCGTTACCCCACCCCCCGCACGCAATCCGGCAGCCTCAGTGCCATCGACTCATCTGGTTCGGACTTCTTGCCTTCCGGCCCTTGACGGCTAGCGCCTATTCCAGCAGGTTTTTCATGCCGGCCATCAAAAATTTGCTAACATTCGCAACTGCGGAAAGGAGCGACTAAACTGGCCAGCCGCACCGAATTATCCCAATTTCTCAGTACGGCAGAACGCCGCGCCTACAAGCAGGCGTTGTATGCCGTGCATAATGAGCACACCGCGCTGGATATCGTACAGGACGCGATGTTTAAGCTCGCCGAAAAATATGGGGGCAAGCCAGCCGCAGAATTGCCGCTGTTGTTCCAGCGTATCCTGCAAAATACCATCCGTGATTATTACCGCAGGCAAAAGGTCAAAAATGCCTGGACAGTTTTATTTTCTTCATTCGCTCCCCGGGATGAAGATGTTGAATATGATCCGCTCGACAACCTGAAAGATGACGAAAACCGGAGCGCCCCTGCCGCGCCCGATGCTGCCCTGCAGCAAAGCCAGGTAATCGCGCTGATCGAACAGGCGCTTGGTAAGCTTCCGCCACGTCAACGTGAAGCCTTCCTGCTGCGTTATTGGGAGGGTTTTGACACGGAAGAAACTGCCGCAGCGATGGGGTGCACCGAAGGAAGCGTAAAAACCCATTGTTCGCGCGCGGCACACGCGCTTGCCGATTCTCTCAAGGGAAAGGGGATAGAACTGCCATGAACACAAATATCAATCCGCCGAACAATCATTCCCGGGACATCGCCCCGGAACATATTGCCCAGTTGCTTACACGTGCCGCACAACGGCTTGATGACGATACCGCCGCCGCACTGCGCCGGGCGCGCAACGCTGCGCTGGAAAGGCAGTCGCATCGTGAACCGGTCTTCATGCTGAGCACAGGACACAGCATGCGCTGGCTGATGCCGCATTCCACCCATCAATGGGTGGCAGCGATCATTCTGCTTGTAGCGATACTTTTCGGCGGGCTAAGCTACTGGCATCACACCCAAGAGACTGACCTGAGCCATCTGGATGCTGCCATCCTGACCGACGACTTGCCGTTGGAAGTTTTTGTCGATTAACCCTTACAATCTATTCCAATCAATGCGAAATCTGTTAATCATTGCTTTCTTGTCGCTGGGTTTGACCGGCATGCCTGCCGGGGCGGCAACAACATCCTGGCATTCACTTGCGCCCGCGCAACAGGAAGCCCTCGCCCCCTTGTCGCGGCAGTGGGATAGCCTGCCTGAACAACAGCAACACCGCCTGCTCAAAACGGCCAAGCGCTACCCGCATCTCACCCCCGAACAAAAAAAACGTTTCCATGGTCGACTGGAGGCATGGAGCAAGCTCACGCCGGAGCAGCGTAACGCCGCCCGTGAAAAATATCGCGCCTTCAGCAAAGTACCGGCGGAAAAACGCGAGCAGGTAAAACAGATGATCAGGCAGGACCAAGAGGTGAAGACAGTGCAATCTGCCAGTGGCGTTTCTGCTGCTGCCACATCATCCGACCGTGACTGACCGGGTTTTGGAAGGGTGCCGTTTATAACGGGCAAACAGGATCAAAAACCGGATTGACAGTTTTTCAATATCCCGTCAGCGTCGCTCGGTCCACCACAACATCAACATCCCCAGCGACATGAACAAACCCGTCATCGCCGTCGCGCTGACAAATGGCTGCCAGTCATTGAGCGCACCCAGGTTGGCGAACAGCCGCCCGACAAAGTGAAACACCAGGCCAAGCACAATACCCATGAATATCATCGCACCGACCCCTCCCGCGCGCCGATGGTAAGACGCAAACGGCAGCGCCAGCAGCATCATTACCATTAACGCAAATGGATAAACCAGCTTGTTCCACATCGCAATTTCGTAGCGCGTGCTTTTCTGGTTGTTGTCTTTCAGATGGCCGGTATATTGATACAGGTCGTAGGCGGACATTTGTTCCGGCACCACCAGCAACACGCTCAGGATGCTCGGGTTAAGCGCCGAACGCCATTCCTGGCTGGGAGCAGTCTCGATACTGGTGCCCCGTTTGTCGAAGCGCGTCTCCATCACCTCTTCAAGCTGCCAGCGCCCCTGTTCGATAAAGTTGGCCCGCTTGGCATGGGTGATCGCCTGCAAGTGATGGGTCTCATTGAACCGGTAAATATCGATATTCAACAGGCTGGTGTCCGGCATCACGTTCTTCACGTTCACGAAGCTGCGATCATCCTTGACCCACACACCGGAGCGGAACTCCTTGAGCGAAACTTGCGCATTCTGCGCTTTCAGGCGCAATTGCTGGGCCATTCGCTCGCTTGGCGGGGCAATGAATTCGCTGCAGACAAAACTCAGCACCACCAGCGGCAGCGCAATCCTGAACAGCGCACCGATCATCTGCCACAGCGATGCGCCGGATGAGCGATAAACGGTCAACTCCGAACTGGCCGCCATCTGTACCAGCGCGAAAATCGTGCCCACCAGCACCGCCACCGGAAACAGCTCATAAACATGGCCGGGGATAGTCAGCATCACGAACAGCAATACGTAGCCCAAATGGTACTGCCCCTGCCCCATCACGTTCAGTTCATGGATCAAATCCAGGAAGGCGAACAACATGATAAGTGCGGCAAACACCAGTGCGATACTGAGGTAAATTTCGCGACCAAGGTAGCGTGTCAGCAGGTTCATATTCCCGCCCCGGCTTCTCCGGGAGGATGAGGACGTTTTCTCGCCAGCACCCTGCGCAACGAAAACAATGCCATGCGGCGATAAAATATCAGCGCCGTTATCACCAGCATCACCGTATGGATGCCCCACAAACCGATGCCGGGCGACAACTTGCCCTGGCCGACCCACGCATTGGTCACGCTGATCATGTTGCTGTACAGCATGTACAGCACGATCGCCAGAACCAGGTTAAGCGAGCGGCCGGCGCGCGGATTGACGTAGCTCAGGGGGATCGCCAACAGGGCGAGAATCAATGCGCTGATCGGCAGCCCAAGCCGCCATTCCAGTTCGGCCAGATTCCATGTTGTGCGGTTGCGCCATAGCTCCGGTGTCGACATGGTGCGCGACCAAGGCTGTGCCAGCTTGACTGGCGCACTGTCGATACGTAGCGAATAGCGCTCAAACTCCACGATGTTGTAGTCGCGTTGCCCGGGCACGCCCTCATAGCGCGTGCCATTGAGCAACACCAGAAAACGATCCCCGTTGGGCAGCGTTTCCTGCAAACCCTGACGGGCGACCATCGTGCCAAGTTTGCCGTTTTGTTCCGATTGTACAAAAACGTTGCTGACGCGATTGGACCCGGCATACATGTTCTCGACAAAATATACCCGGTCGGCCTGCTTCGATTCGCGAAATGTGCCCGGAGTGGCGGCAGCCACATCATCGCGGCTTTCCAGTTTATTCTTGAATTCGTCGGCTTTTTGCAACGCCCACGGCGACAGCACCAGGCTGAGCATGGCAATCACCCCGACTACCGGCAAGGCATACCACAGCACCGGACGTATCCAGCGCGCCAACCCGACCCCGGAACAAAACCACACCACCATCTCGCTGTCGCGATAACAACGCGACAGCGTGAGTATAATGGAAATGAACAGGCTGATCGAAAGCAGCACCGGCAGGTAATTCATGGCGCCAAAACCCAGCAGCGCCAGCACGCCATCCACCGCGATTACGCCGCTGACCGCATCGCTTAACAGGCGTATCAGCTGGCTGACCACCACAATACCCAGCAACACTGCGAACACCAGCAATCCATTGCCGGCAAATTCGCTTGCCAAGGCGCGATGAAAAAGCCCAAAGCGTGCCGGCTTTGACTTTATGCGGTGAGTTTGCGGATAATCGGGCATTGAAATGCAGGTCTTTCTATAGGGAGCAACTCGTGGAATTTAGCATAAAACAAAGCAACCCGGAAAAGCAGCGCAGCGGCTGCGTGGTCGTTGGTGTGTATGAAGGCGGAAAACTCTCGCCGGCGGCACAGGCACTCGACAAGGTTGCAGCGCATCATTTGAGCGACCTCATCGCGCGCGGCGACATGAACGGCAAGTCCGCATCCACCCTGCTGCTGCACAAACTCCCCGGTATCGCTGCCGAACGCGTATTGCTGGTCGGCCTGGGTAAAGCCAGCGAACTGAGCAACAAGGCCAGCGTGGAGATATTGCACGCCGCCTTCGCCGCCCTGAACGCCACCGCCGCCAAGGATGCCGCGCTGTACGTCATCGATGAAGGCGTCGGAAAGGATGCCGCCACTTCGACAAGCTCAGGACAGGCCTGGGTCATCAAACAAGCGGTGTTCGCCGCTGCCGAGCAGGCTTTCCGTGCCGACGGCATGAAGAGCAAACCCGCCAAAGCGGCCGCACTGAAGAGTATCACCTTTGCCACGCTGGAGAAGCCGTCTGCCGCATTGAAGAATGCTCTCGACCAGGCTGTGGCGACCGCACACGGCATGGAACTTGCCAAGACGCTGGGCAACCTGCCGGGCAACATCTGCACGCCGACCTATCTCGCCGCCAGGGCGCTAGCGCTGGGCAAAGCGCACAAATCCATCAAGACCACCGTGCTGGAAGAAAAGGACATGCAGAAGTTGGGCATGGGATCTTTTCTTTCCGTCACGCGCGGCAGCGAGCAACCCGCCAAGCTCATCACGCTGGAATACAACGGTGCGAACAAGAAACAGAAACCCATCGTGCTGGTCGGCAAGGGCATCACTTTCGACAGCGGCGGCATCTCGCTCAAGCCGGGCGCCGAGATGGACGAGATGAAATACGACATGTGCGGCGCGGCCAGCGTGCTCGGCACGATACAGGCCATCGCCGAGATGGGCTTGAAGCTCAACGTGGTCGGCGTAGTCCCGACTTGCGAGAACCTGCCCTCCGGCCGCGCCACCAAGCCCGGCGACATCGTCACCAGCATGTCCGGCCAGACCATCGAGATCCTCAACACCGACGCCGAAGGCCGCCTCATCCTGTGCGATGCGCTCACCTACTCGGCGAAGTTCAAACCGGATACCGTGATCGACATCGCCACCCTCACCGGCGCCTGCGTCATCGCGCTGGGACATGTCGCCAGCGGCCTGTTCAGCAACGAGGACAAGCTCGCCAAGGAATTGCTGGCGGCGGGAGAACAAGCGTATGACCGCGCCTGGCAACTGCCGCTGTGGGATGATTACCAGCCGCTGCTGGACAGCAACTTCGCCGACATGCAGAACATCGGCGGGCGAGCGGGCGGCACCATCACCGCGGCCTGTTTCCTGTCGCGTTTCACCAAGGACTACCGCTGGGCACACCTGGACATCGCCGGCACGGCACACAAATCCGGCAAGGACAAGGGCGCGACCGGTCGTCCGGTGCCGCTGCTCACGCAGTACCTCATCAATCGTGCCGGCAAATGAGAATTAGCCACGGATTAACACGGATATTCACGGATGAAACCATGCACCCCAAATTTGGTTTTGCCTTAATCAGTGTTTATCCGTGTGCATCCGTGGCTGAATGATTTTTCATCATGACTAAAGTCGATTTCTACACCGGCTCCACCGACAAGCTGCGCACCGCCTGCCAGTTGAGCCACAAGGCCATGCAGCACGGCGTGCGCGTGGCGCTCAGCACGCCGGATGCGGCGACTGCCGAGGCGCTGGACAGACTGCTCTGGCACTATCCTGCCATGGCGTTTATCCCGCATTGCCGCAGCGATGCTGAAGATGCGGCACAATGGCCCGTCGTGTTGAACGGCGGCAACGACAGTTTCCCCCATTACGACCTGCTGATCAGCCTGCATGGCGAATGCGTCCCGTTCTTCAGCCGCTTCGAGCGCGTCATCGAGATCGTCGGACACGACGCCGAGGACAGCCGCCTGGGGCGCGAACGTTTCAAGTTCTATCGCGATCGCGGCTATGAGTTGAGCCATATCGACCTGTCCAAAGCGCCATGACTCCCATCAAATTGCCCAGCGGCGACTTGCCGGACAACCTGCCCTTGCTGACCCAGGTTGCGGATGAAGATACGCCGGACGACTTTCCGACCCTCACCGAGGTCGTCACAGAAGGACAGACTGAACCGTCCAGCGTGCCTCAGCCCGGCACCGACCGGGAAGTTCCCGCTCCCGAAGCGGTCATTCCCGCATCATGCGCTTCAAACGAGGAAGAAATACAGCGGCTGTTGCGGCAGGTCGAAGCACACCTCGAAACCGTGTTCATCCATAAACTCAACCTCCATCTCGAACAACTGCAGCGTCAAGCCGTCGAGCAGGCGGTCAGCGACCTCAAAGCCGAATTGCCCGAACTGCTGCGCGGTGCGCTGAAGACGCGTCACGGGCTATAATCGCGCCCTTTTCCGCAGCACCCTCAATCGAACAAGCATGAATATGGAACTCGCCAAAAGTTTTGAACCGAAAGACATCGAAGCGCGCTGGTATCCCCAGTGGGAACAATCCGGCCACTTCAAGGCCGGGCTCGATCCGGACAAGACCGACAACTTCTGCATCCTGCTGCCGCCGCCCAACGTCACGGGCACGCTGCACATGGGGCACGGCTTCAACCAGACGCTGATGGACGCGCTGACGCGCTACCATCGCATGCGCGGCGATAACACGCTGTGGCAGCCCGGCACCGACCACGCGGGCATCGCCACGCAGATCGTCGTCGAGCGCCAGCTCGACGCACAGGGCATCTCGCGCCACGACCTGGGCCGCGAGAAATTCATCGAAAAAGTCTGGGAGTGGAAGGAATACTCCGGCAACACCATCACGAAACAGATGCGCCGTCTAGGCACCTCGCCCGACTGGTCGCGCGAGCGCTTCACGATGGATCCCAGCTTGAACAAGACCGTCACCGAGACCTTCGTGCGCCTGTTCAATGAAGGCCTGATCTATCGCGGCAAGCGGCTGGTGAACTGGGATCCCAAGCTGCACACCGCCGTCTCCGACCTCGAGGTGGTGCAGGAAGAGGAAGACGGTTTCATGTGGCACATCCGCTATCCGCTGGCCGAGCCGGATGCTGTGCATGGCCTGACTCATCTCACTGTAGCGACCACCCGCCCCGAGACCATGCTCGGCGACGTCGCGGTGATGGTGCATCCGAACGACGAACGTTATAAGCACCTGATCGGCAAGCAAGTGAAGTTGCCGCTGTGCGAGCGCGACATCCCGATCATCGCCGACGAATATGTGGACAGGGAATTCGGCACCGGCGTCGTGAAGGTCACGCCGGCGCACGACTTCAACGACTACGCGGTGGGGCAGCGGCACAAGCTGGAGATGATCTCCATCCTCACGCTGGACGCCAAGATCAACGACCATGCACCGGCAAAATATCGCGGCCTCGACCGTTTCGATGCGCGCAAGCAGATCGTCGCCGACCTCGAAGCCGCCGGGTTGCTGGATAAGATCGACAAACACAAATTGAAAGTGCCGCGCGGCGACCGCACCGGTGTCATCATCGAGCCGATGCTCACCGACCAGTGGTTCGTCGCGATGAGCAAGCCCGGTAACGGCGGCAAGAGCATCACCGAACAGGCGCTGGAATGCGTCGCAAGCGGCGAGATCAGGTTCCACCCGGAGAACTGGGTCAACACCTATAACCAGTGGCTGAACAACATCCAGGACTGGTGCATCTCGCGGCAACTGTGGTGGGGGCATCAGATCCCCGCGTGGTACGGCGTGAACGGCGAAGTGTTCGTCGCGCATGACGAGGCCGAAGCGCGCCGCCTGGCGGACAAGGCAGGTTATGCCGGGCAACTCGACCGCGACAACGACGTGCTCGACACCTGGTTCTCCTCCGCATTGTGGCCGTTCTCCACACTGGACTGGACGCCGGACTATCCGGCGAAATCCAACCCCGCGCTCGACCTGTACCTGCCGTCCTCGGTACTGGTCACCGGCTTCGACATCATCTTCTTCTGGGTGGCGCGCATGGTGATGATGACCAGGCACATCACCGGCAAGATCCCGTTCAGGGATGTGTATGTGCACGGCCTGATCCGCGACGCGGAAGGACAGAAGATGTCCAAGTCCAAGGGTAACGTGCTCGACCCGATCGACCTGATCGACGGCATCGGCATCGAGGAACTGGTGAAGAAGCGCACCAGCGGATTGATGAACCCGAAGCAGGCGGAGCAGATCGAGAAGCGCACGCGCAAGGAGTTCCCACAGGGCATCCCCGGCTTCGGCACCGACGCGTTGCGCTTCACCTTTGCTTCGCTCGCCTCGCCGGGACGCGACATCAAGTTCGATATGCAGCGCTGCGAAGGCTATCGCAATTTCTGCAACAAGCTGTGGAACGCCACGCGCTTCGTCATGATGAATTGCGAAGGCAAGGACTGCGGCCTGGAAGAACACGGCAAGGACACCTGCAACAGCGGCTACCTTGATTTCTCGCCAGCCGACCGCTGGATCGTCAGCCGGCTGCAGCGCGTCGAAGACGAGGTAGCGAGGCATTACGCCGATTACCGCTTCGACCTGCTGGCCAAGGCGATCTACGAATTCGTCTGGGACGAATACTGCGACTGGTACGTGGAGCTCGCCAAGGTGCAGTTAAGCATCCCTCACCCTAACCCTCTCCCGCAAGCGGGCGAGGGGACGAACGATGTCACACTTGCGCGTGACGAATCTTCAATCCTTGCGCGGCAGCGCGCCACGCGGCGCACGCTGGTGCGCGTGCTGGAAACCGTGCTGCGCCTCGCCCACCCGCTGATCCCGTTCATCACCGAAGAACTTTGGCAGAAGGTCGCGCCGGTCGCCGGCCGTGCGCCCTCCCCTGATGAAACAACTAGCCATTCGACTAGGCTATCAAAAGACGATAGCCAAGTCGCTGGTTATGACAAGGGGAGGGCGGAGGGAGGGGTTTCCGTCATGCTGCAGGCCTACCCGCGCGCCGACTTGACGCGCTGCGACGAAAAATCCGAAGCGTGGGTGGCAACGCTGAAGGCTATGGTCAATGCCTGCCGCAGCCTGCGCGGCGAGATGAACCTTTCTCCGGCGCTGAAGGTGCCGCTGGCCGCCGCCGGCGACAAGAACGCGATCGAAGCCTACGCCCCGTATCTCGCCGCGCTGGCAAGGCTTTCCGAGATATCCGCTACGGAAGGCGCCTTGCCAGACTCCGATGCCCCGGTGCAGATCGTCGGTGATTTCCGCCTCATGCTCAAGATCGAAATCGACGTTGCGGCAGAACGCGAGCGGCTGGACAAGGAGATCGCGCGCCTGCAGGGCGAAATCGCCAAGGCGCAAGGCAAGCTGTCGAATGCCAGCTTCGTGGATCGCGCTCCCGCCGCCGTGGTGGAGCAGGAACGCAAGCGTATGGAGGACTTCAGCGCGACGCTGGGGCAATTGCAAGCACAGCGCGGCAAGCTTGGGTAAACCCAAACCCCTCCTAACCTCCCCTTGTCATGGGAGGAACAGAGCAGCGGAATTCCTACTCCAGGCACCCTCCCTGACAAGGGAGGGATGGGGTGGGTTTTAGCGACGGCGGATCAAGAACACGAATTCGCCGTTTTCCTCGGTCGAGGAAAGCAACTCATTGCCGGTCTTGCTGCAGAAATCGACAAAATCATTGGGCGATCCCCCATCCGTTGCCACCACCTTCAGTATCTGCCCACTGCTCATCGACGACAGGGATTTTTTGGCGCGCAGGATAGGCAAGGGGCACGCCAACTTCCGCACGTCCAGATCGACATCGGATGCCATCACGCGCTCACCGGCAAACCGGCCTGCATCCGCGCCGCGATGCCGCCCCGCTGCAACTTCGCTTCCAGCTCTGCAACATTGATATTCCTGAAACCTGACATTGCCTATTCCTTTTCCGTTTGTTCCTGGTCCGCCAACAAATGCGAGATTCGTTTATTCGCCACCGCCAGCCGCCTCACCAGCATGCGCAGGAACGCATCATCGAACTGGAAGCGGCATCCGGTCGTGGCGCGCACCAGTACATCGGGGTTGATCTCGATCAGCAGCGCATCGCTCTTGGCGACCACGTCGGTACTGCGTTTGAACTCATGCTCGAAAAGGTGCGCCATTTCACCGAAACAGTCGCCGTGATGCAACAGGCTCAGCAACCTGCCCTGCTTGACCACACGCACCGTACCCTGTGCCAAGATATAAAAAGTGCGCCCGCTTTCGCCATCGCGCAGAATATATTCGGCTTCGGGAACCTTGCGCCACTCGCTGATGCGCAACACCTCCCAAAGCTCCACGTCGCTGAAATTCCTGAAAAACGCCAGGCTGCGCAGCGTATCGAATTTTTCGGTGTCGAAAATCTCTTTCCGCGCCGTCGTGACATGGCTGAAGAATCCGACCAGATCGCGCGCAAACTCATCCCAGGTCTGATAGCGTTTGGCCGTATCCTTCTCCATCGCGCGCCGCACGATCACATCCAGTTCCTGCGGTATTTCGGGACGGAACGTGCTGGGCGGCGGTGGCTCGATGTTGAGGATCTGGTAAATCATGCTGAAGTTGTTGCTCGCATCGAACGGCAGTTTGCCGGTAAGCAATTTGTACATCACCACACCCAATGAATAAATATCGGTCTGGTGCGTCAGCGACAATTCCTTGACCTGCTCGGGCGACATGTAAGCCGGCGAACCTACCCCGCTGACCTGGGTGGTTTGCTGGTTCTGGATCGCCGCCGAGCCGAAATCTGAAATCTTGATATTGGTTTCGCCCTGCAGGAGGATGTTGGCCGGCTTGATATCGCGATGAATCACGCCCTGGTACTGCGCATATTCGAGCGCCTTGCAGCATTTGTAGGTAATCTCCGCGACCGTGCTGATCGGCAACAGGTTGTCCACCTCGGCGTACTGCTCGAGGGTGCTGCCCTCGATGTATTCCATCACCATGTAATTGACATCGCCATCCATCACCGCATCGAGGATCTTCACAATATGCGGGTGGGATAATTTGCCCGCCAGCGAAGCTTCCGTCATCAGCAGCTTGCGGTAGATCCTGGCGCTATTGGGATCGCGCAGGCTTTTCAGGTCGAACAGCTTGATGGCAACCTGCTGCTTGCTGAAGGTATCAGTGGCCAGATACACGGTACTGGTCGCCCCGCTGCCGAGTTCGCGCGTGATTTCATATTTGCCGATTTTGTCCATTTGGGTCATCTTGCCTGAAACGACGCAATTCTGCGCATTTTGCGCCGCACTGTCCACCTTAGACCCTCTCAGTCCCCCTTGTCGGGGGGAAGCGAAGGCTCCTCCCCTGATAAAACAACTAGCCATTCGATTAAGCTATCAAAAAACGATAGCCAAGTCGCTGGTTATGACAAGGGGAGGCCGGGAGGGGTTAGGGTGGCCGGGGAAAAATAGTCGAGTGTGCTTAAAAGTGTGAACCAGCAGCAAAAACAACTATCATAGCGATCATGAAAAAACTGACCCTGCTGCTGCCGTTGCTGTGCTTCTCACCCTGCGCCGTCAGCGATGGCCTGCCCGACTTGGGCGATGTCTCGCAAACCGTGCTGACCCCGCTGCAAGAGCGCCAGATCGGCCAGCAAAGCGTAATGCAGATCCGTGCCAGCAAGCAATTCTTCGACGATGCAGAAATCAATGATTACCTCAACCAGCTCGGCAACAGGCTGGTTGAAAACAGCGCCGAGCCAAGCCTGGGCTTTGAATTTTTCGCGCTGGATGATTACAACGTCAACGCCTTTGCCCTGCCGGGAGGCTTCATCGGCGTGAACAGCGGGTTGCTGCTGACCGTGCAGGGCGAATCGGAACTGGCTGCCGTGCTCAGCCATGAAATCGCCCACGTCACGCAACACCATCTGGCGCGCATGGTAGCCGGACAGCAAAACGACAGCCTGGCCTCGATGGCTGCGATCGCCATCGCCATTCTCGCCGCGCGCAACAACTCGCAGGCTTCGCAAGCGGTGCTGGCCGGCATGCAGGCGCACGCCATCCAGAAGCAACTGGATTACACCCGCACCCACGAACAGGAAGCGGACCGCATCGGCCTGGATATCCTGCAGAAATCGAACTTCAATATCCACGCCATGCCGGAATTCCTGGACCGGCTGCAAAGAGCCACCCGCCTGCTGGAGGGGAACATGCCGGGCTATCTGCGCACCCACCCGATCACCAGCGAGCGCATCGCCGACATCGGGAACCGCGTACAGAAACAGCCTTACCGCCTGATCCCTGACAGCCTGGATTTCCAGCTGGTGCGCGCAAAACTCATCGCCTTGCAAAAGGCCGCGCCGGACGCCATCGCGTATTTCAGTGATGCGCTGGGTGCGCAAAAACATGGTAACCCGATCGCGCAGCGCTATGGGCTGGTGAGTTCTCTGCTGCGCAACAACGACATCGGACGCGCCACAGAGGAACTGGCGACATTGCGCAGGCAAGCCCAGAACGACCCGATGGGCAGGCGCAATCCGATGATAGAAACCCTTTCCGGACGGGTAAACCGTGCCGCGAAAAACGATGCCGACGCTCTGGCCTTCTACCGCACCGCCGTGCAAACCTTCCCGCAGCATCGCGCCCTGATTTACGACTACGCCGATCTGCTGCTGAACAGCAAGCAGGCGGAGACCGCCGTCAAATTGCTCACCGAGCGGCTCACCCGCCATCCCAGCGACACCATGCTGTACAACCTGCAGGCGCGCAGTTATGCCATGCTCGGCAAACGCTTCGAACAGCACCAGGCGCAAGCTTACGGCTATGCCTGGCAAGGCAACCTGTTTGCTGCGATCGAGCAGCTGGAACTGGCGAAACAGGCCGGCGGCAGCTTCTACCAGCTCTCCGTGATCGAAAGCGACTTGCGGGAGTTAAGGGAGATGGCCGGGGCGCATCGGCAATAAACCCGTCAACGCCGTTATTTGAGCTAGAGTTTTTCGCAGCCCTTCTTGGCCAGGCGGCATGTCACTCGATAATCTTCCTTCGCCTTGCCAATTTCGCCCATTGCCTCATATGCCAAGGCGCGCCCGTAATATGGCCTCGGGCTGGTTCCCAGCTTTCTCGCTTTAGCGGTCTCTATCGCCTGCGTAAAAGCATCTGCCGCCGCACGCCAATCGCTTTTCTTCATGTAGGCTGATCCCAGATTGTTGTAAGAGAAAGGCCAGTTCGGATAAAGCGCAATCGCCAGAGTCAAATCTTTGATCGCCAAGTCGTATTCATCTATTTTGATCAGCTCGGTTCCCCGGTTGTAGTAGATGCGGTACGCCCCCGGCAGGTCTGGCCGGTCCTTGACCAGTTTTTCCGCGTCCCTCCACAGCAACAAGGGATGGCCAAATGAACTGAGCCTTTCCATCGAAACCGGGAACATGGCCAGCGCCACGGCGGCCACGATGATCGAAGCAATGCGTTTGTCGAGCTTATCCAGCAACACCGGCAGCAAACAGCAAGCCCCCACCGCCCACAGGTAGCTGCGGTACAGCACGAAATTCTCCTGGATACGCACCGTAGAAAGCTCCGTCATGAACATCAGCCACGGGAACAGCATGGCAAAACCAATCAGCCCGGACCGGCCGCGCTTCACCAGCAACCATACCGCGCCCGCACCCCATGCGATAAAACCTGTGAAAGCAAGCAAATAAGGGGACCACAACGACTGCGCGAAAGGCTCGCGCATATCCACCGACATCCACGCCGGATTGGGAAATAACCAAAGGCCAAGATACTTGAAGAATAGCCACACTTGCGTCAGCACACTCAACGGGTAATTCAGCTTGCTCTCGGCATCCAGCATATCCGGAGCATTGGGTTCATAGGCCGAGCCGAGCACGCCTTTTTTGGCGGCGATCACGAACAACGCAACTACGGCGAGCACAACGAACACACCCCAGCGCTGACGCAGCTTCGCCCGCCAATCGTCATGCAACAGCACGGTCAGCGCCAGCAGCACCGCCGGCAGCATGATGGCGTGCTCCTTGGAAAACACCGCCAGGTAATAAAGCGGCACGCTCGCCCACAGCCACAGCGGCTTTTGCCGGACGCTGCCATGCAGCCAGGCCAGCATGGCCAGCAGGCCGAACAGCGTGGCCATGACGATGGTGCGCTGCACCAGATAACCCGCCGCGTAGACCGCCACCGGATGCAGCGCGAACAGCAGTGCGGCACAGAATGCCAGCGCGCGCGCGCTCAGCAAGGAACCGGGGCGCGCACCATAGATGGCATCGAACAACCGCGTCAGCAAAAAGAAAAGGGAGAATGTCGTTGCCGCATGCAGCAACAGGTTTTCGATACGGAAGTGCAGCATATCCAGCCCGAACGCCGCCTTCCCCCACGCCAGCGTGGCGTAAGGCAGCGAGCGCAACTCGAGTGGCGCATAGCGGTAATCATCCACCGGCTGGTGCCCAACGTCATTAACCATAAAAAACGGCAGATCGTCGAACACGATGGGATTCCACAGAAATTGGCCATATAACGCCGAGATGGCGCATAACAAAATGACCAAGAATAATCCGGTAATCCGTAATTGCATGATATCCCTCAGAACAGGCACTCCCACAAAGCACAAAAGCCGGGAAACCCGGCTTTTGTGCGAACCTCAGACTACCTTACTTACACAGCGTGTCGGTCACACAGGAACCACCCGAAGTCCAAGCCACACCAGCGGAGCCAATACTTGGGGTCAGGGTATAAATCAACCCATTAACTGTGTCGGTCTTGCCAGGGAGAGCCTTCGTGGCAGCCACAGTGATTACCGGTACAGTACCATTGCTAGCAACCCGCTTTGCTCCAATAACCTTCGTACCAGGAAGGAATGCAGTAGCGGCAGCCGAACCATCGATACCGGTCGCAGCCGCGTCAGGCATGTTGGCCGGAATACCGTTAGAACCGCCAAGGCACTCAGTGTTGTAGGTAGACGGGAAATCGGCGATACAGATCTCAACAGCGGTCTTCAGAGCTGAGGTGCCTTGCACCAGCTCGGTCGCCTTGGCCTTCTTGGTGTAGTCGCTGTAAGCAGGGATCGCCACCGCAGCCAGGATACCGATGATCGCAACCACGATCATCAACTCGATCAGGGTAAAACCTTTTTGTACGTTTTTCATGTAATGCTCCTTTTGTAGAAACTTTGTATGGCCATTCGACTAGGCTGCCAAACCGCTTTGCATGGCCGTTCGGCTAATCTGGCAAACCACGCCAGCCAAGTCGCCGGTCAACGCCAGCCGAGTCGCTGGTCAACACACACGATGTGTGTCGTTGCTTTATGCAGCAATAGCCGTGCCAGTATCACGACCACAGATCATAAAATACCTCAAAAATCGTCACATTTCACCAGACCCCACCCCATCTATCTGATTTAGCTTGATTTTAAATGCACCGGAATGACCGGATCGTTTTTTTACATTCTCGCGTTTGGCTGCTTACTGGCAGATTGCGCAGCATGGAACTCACCGCTTGGCCGATTATTTCTTGATTTTGTCATGATGCTGCCAAATTTTGTCACATGGTACGGCGGTCTATCCCGGATGCAGGCCTGACTATTTAGTGCAATGAATTCAGGCTCACTCCCGGGATCTTGCTCAAGTCGACCTCGTCGATCTGCTCGGGCGCGAGAAATTGCCTGGCGTAATCGAGATAGACTTTTTCGCGGATGAATACATCGAACAGGTCGGGATCGATATGGCCGCCCAGTTTGAATTTGCCGAGTATGGTCAGCGATTCGGTCAGGGTCTTGCCTGGCTTGTAGGGGCGGTCTTTGGCGGTGAGCGCCTCGAAGATGTCGGCGATGCCCATCACGCGCGCCTGCACCGACATCTGGTCGCGCGTCAGTCCGCGCGGGTAGCCCTTGCCGTCCATGCGTTCGTGGTGCCCCCCCGCATATTCGGGAACATTCTTGAGATGTTTCGGCCACGGCAGGGCTTCCAGCATCTTGATGGTGACGACAATGTGATGGTTGATGATCTCACGCTCCGCCGCCGTCAAAGTGCCGGCCTGGATGCTGAGGTTCTCGGCTTCATTGTCGCTGAGGAAGTTGCCGGTTCTTCCATCGGTATCGCGCCATTGATAGGCGGCGATCCGGCGTACGCGCTGCTGCGCCTCCTCCGACATGGCTTCTCCGCCGACATTGCAGCGGCGCAGGAATTCCCGGTCATCGTCGAGTTGCCGGATGCGCGCCTCGTATTCGGCGCGGATCGCGGTTTCCTCCACGCCCCTCACCCCAACCCCCCTCTGCCCCCTCGCAAGCTCTCCCCCCTTGTCAGGGGGGAAGCTCACCTCCTCCCCTGACAAGGGGAGGCTGGGATAACCAGCGACTTGGGAATCGTCTTTTGATGACCTAGTCGAATGGCTAGTTGTTTCATCAAGGGTTTGCGGGAGAGGGGAACAAGACAAAGCACGCAGCATGGCGATTTCCGCGTCGCGCTTGAGCACCTCGAAACGCGTATCGACCAAATGGATACGATCAAACAAGGTCTGCAGCTTGGTTGACTTGTCCACCACATGCACCGGCGTGGTGATCTTGCCGCAATCGTGCAGCAGGCCGGCCATCTTCAGTTCGTGCCGGTCTTTTTCGCTCATCTCGAAATCCTTGAGCGGGCCGCTGTTGGTGCGGTTGACCGCCTCGGCCAGCATCATGGTCAGCACCGGCACGCGCGCGCAGTGCCCGCCGGTGTAAGGGGACTTGTCGTCGATCGCGGTGTTGATGAGCTGGATGAACGATTCGAACAGCTCTTCCAATTGCACAATCAGGCGGCGATTGGTGAGCGCGATGGCCGCCTGCGAGGCGAGCGATTCCAGCAACTGCTGGTCGTCGCCCGAGAACGGGACGACCGCGCCGCTCTCGCGATCCTGCGCATTGATCAGCTGCAGCACGCCGATGATCTCGTTTTCATGATTGCGCATCGGCACGGCAAGGAAAGACTGTGAGCGATAGCCGGTCTTGGCATCGAATCTCTTGGTGCCGGAAAAATCGTAGCCTTCCGCGGTATAGGCATCGGGGATGTTGACCGTCTCGCCACTGAGTGCCGAATGGGTCACCACCATCGAATGGATGGGCTTGCCCTCCCTGTCGTAAAGCTGGATCGGGTAAAAGGTGATCGGCACCCCGCTGGTGCCGCCCATCGCGATGTCGAGCGAATCGGTGCGCATGATCTCGAAGCGCAGTACCCGCTGTTCCGGTTCATGCAGATAGAGCGTTCCCGCATCGGCGTTGGTGATGCGCTTGGCCGCAACCAGTATGGTTTCCAGCAGGCTGTTGATGTTGCGCTGCTGGGACAGCGCGATGCCGATCTCGTTGAGTTCCTTGAGGCGATGCAGCAGCTGTTTCGCAGATTGCATGTGAAACACTACTTGATACAGACTGCGCGTATCTGGTGCATATCGGTAATGCCTTGCAGAACCTTTTCCATGCCGTCCTGTTTCAGGGTATGCATGCCATCTTCGAGGCAGATGGCCAGCAACTCGGCGACGCGCGCATGCTCCTGAATGGCTTTCTTGACCGCATCGGTGCCGATCAGCAGCTCGTGCAGGCCGACACGCCCGCGATAGCCGGTGCCGGTGCATTTTTCGCAGCCGACCGGCTCGTACAGCGTGAACTGCCCCTTGTCGTCGGCAAACAGCTTGACCCACTCGGCATACAGGGCCTTGGTCGCCGCAGCCGGGTCTTTCTTCCATGCCGCTGTGTTTAGCAGTTCGGTACTGTACTCGGCAAGCATCGATTTTATTTCTTCCGCAGTCGCGATATGCGGTTTCTTGCAGTCGCCGCACAGGCGCTTGCCCAAGCGCTGCGCGAGGATGCCCAGCAGCGCGTCGGCAAAATTGAACGGGTCCATGCCCATGTCCAGCAGGCGGTTGATGGATTCCGGTGCGCTGTTGGTATGCAGGGTGGCAAACACCAGGTGGCCGGTCAGCGAGGCCTCGATGCCGATGGACACGGTTTCCTTGTCGCGCATTTCGCCGACCATGATCACGTCCGGATCGGCGCGCAGGAAGGCGCGCATGATGGTCGCGAAATCCAGCCCGGCCTTTTTGTTGATCTGTACCTGGCGCAAGCCCTTCTGGGTGATTTCCACCGGGTCTTCCGCGGTCCATATCTTGGTGTCCGGCTTGTTGATGTACTTAAGGATGGAGTGCAGCGTGGTCGTCTTGCCGGAACCGGTCGGGCCGCATACGAAAAACAGGCCATACGGTTTGCTGACCGTCTCCTTGATCAACTCGTTATTGCGTGCCGAGAAACCCATCTTTTCCAGCGGCAGCGGCTCGCCGGAAGCGAGGATACGCATCACCACGTCTTCGACCCCGCCCTGCGACGGGATGGTCGCGACGCGCAGCTCGATATCCAATGGGCCATATTTCTTGAACTTGATCTTGCCGTCCTGGGGCTTGCGCTTCTCGGAAATATCCAGGTCGCACATGATCTTGAGACGTGTCACCAGCGCGTTGCGGTAGGTGGAGGGCACTTCGATGTAATTGAGCAGCGAGCCGTCCTTGCGCACGCGGATCTGCGTCTTGGCCTTGCCCGGCCCCGGCTCGATATGGATGTCCGATGCCCCCATCCGGTACGCATCCACGATGATCTTGTTGACCAGTTTGACCAGTTCGTTGTCGGCCGCCGCACTGACATCATCCTGGCTGGCACCGCCGCTCTCTTCTTCGTCGCTGCCGAGGCTGGACAGCAGATCATCCATCGAGGACTCGTCAGCCGCAAAGCCGCCGGTGGCGTCAGCTGCGCCTCCGCCGTAGAACAAGTCCAGGGTCTGCTTGAATTCGCGCTGTGAACAGACTTTATAGACCAGCCGGTTCTTGGGGAAAATATTGTTGACCACCCGCGAGGCCTGGATCCGCTCGGGGTCGGTGGTCAAAATCACCAGCCCCTCCTGGGTCTCCTCGATCGGGATCCAGTGGCTGCTTTGCACATATTCCCGCTTCAGGTTTTTCAGTAAATCGGCAGGCTTGATGCGATCCGCCTTGTGGGACTCGTAAGGGACCCCGAAGAAGGTGGACAATGCCTTGCCCAACGCGGCGGCGCTGACCTGGAATTCATCGATCAGTACCTCTTCGATGTCTATCCCTTTGCGCCGTGCGGTGCGGGTTGCCAATTCGAATTCCGCCGCGGAGAGCACCGCATCGGCCACCAGGTGGTCGTATTTGGTTTTGACCGTGGCACTTTGCTGGCGCTGGCGTAACGCCACTGCCATGCTCTGTGCCAGTTCCTGCACGCCTTCCTCGACCATCGCCGCAAAAGGGGCGCCGGCCTTGTTGTTGATGACTTGAATGACGCCCACCAGATCGCCGCTGGTATCCAGAATCGGCGCAACCAGCATCTGCTTGGTACGGTAACCGGTGCGCTTGTCCACCTCCTGCAGGAAACGCAGGTGCGGACTATAGACAGCCAGTTCCTGCTCATCGTAGACATCCTTGATGTTGAGCAGTTTCTTGTGCATTGCCGCATAACCGGCCACGCTCTGTTCGGCAATCGGCAGTTTGAGGTCCTTGAAGGAATTCAGGCCGGTTTTGACCTTGGAAATAAGCGAGGCATTGTCTTCGCCCACCACATAGATGGTCAGCCGGTCGGCATTGAACAGCGCGCAGATGTCCTTGCTGACATCCAGCATGATTTCGTCGATATTGCTGGCGGCGTGTATCTTGTTGACGACGTGATTGAGGCTCTTGGTGAACTCGAGCTTGAGGCTGATTTCACCAGCATTGCCTGCCATAACTGTACTCATTCCTGCTCCCTTATCCGTTTCATTTCGTCAAGCTGCTGCGTCGATCTTGGGACCGACCACAACCCGCCATCCGGCACCTGCACATCATATCCGGCCAGTGCCAGGATGAATACTGGCCTTGCAAGCGCCGATTTGCGGGTTGGCTGGTTGTTTCATCAGAACTCGAATTCCTGGTTGTTCAACAACATTTTGGGGCGCCGACCCTGAATGCCGCTTTCAATCTGCCGCATGGTCAGCTCCGCTTCGCCGGGCTTCAGGTGGGTGACAAACACCTCAGCTTCGCGCTGGAATTTTTTCAATTCCTCAGCCAGCAAACTGGGGCAAAGATGCCTGGAAAGAACTGCCAGCTCTTTTTCGCCCTCCGAGAATGCGGTTTCAATGATGAGGTAGCGCAAATTTTCGATCCGGTTAACCACCTTCCATAGCGCATCATGGGTGGTGGTATCCCCGCTATATACCAGGCTCGCCTTGCCACTATCCAGGTGGAAGCCGACCGCAGGCACGGCATGATTGGCCGGGATGGCAGTTATCTTGCGCCCGCCCAATACGACAGTTTCGCCCAGCCCTATCGGCTGATAGCGCATGGAAGGTTGCCGGGCATTGGGGATTTCACTGAAATCCGGCCATATTTTCCAGTTGAAAATATGTTGCCTGAGAATGTCCAGCGTTTCCTCGATGGCGTAAATGGTCAATGGGCGATCGCGCATGAACCACGCGCTGTCCACCATGAACGGGAGGCAGGCGATATGATCGAGGTGCGAATGGGTGAGTAAAACATGGTCGATCATGCTGATCTCGGTGAGGCTGAGCTCGTTGACCCCGGTTCCCGCATCGATCAGCACGTCATGATCGAGCAGGAACGAGGAGGTGCGCAGATTGCCACCGATCCCGCCGCTGCATCCTAGAGTCCTGAGCTTCATTGTTTTGCCACCTTTCTCTGGCGAGTGGGAAGTGGGGCTGCGCTTCGCGCCTCGGTAGAAAGTGGGAAAATCTACTCCCTACTCCCTACTCCCTACTCCCTACTCCCTACTCCCTACTCCCTATTTCGTCTGGAACACGAAAACGCCATCCCATTCCGCAGCCGGCGGATTCTTGCGGAAGTAGGCAATGCGTTCGGCGTAGATTCCATACAGCGCGGTTTCCGGCGACATGCGCTGCAAGTTCATCAGTTGCAATTCGGCCTGATCCCAATCCTGTCTGCGATACAGGCGGCGCACCTCATGGAACAGCTTGATTTCGTCCTGCAGCGCCTTGCTCACTTCGCCGAGCAAGCCAATCGGCTCGTAAATCGCTATCGGCTTCTCCTTGCCTTTTACCCGCACATGATCCAGCTCACGGTAAACAAAATCGGTTACGGTATTCCGGGTGTTTTCGCCGACGACCACGCCGACACCGTATTGCTTGGTGATGCCTTCCAGACGCGAGGCAAGGTTCACTTCGTCGCCCATCACCGTGTAGGCCACGCGCACCTCCGAGCCCATGTTGCCGACACTGACGCGCCCGCTGTTGATGCCCACGCCAATGCGGATTTCCGGCCAGCCGCGCTCCTTGAAATGCGGCTGCAAGGCTTTAAGGGTCGCCTGCATCTCGATACCCGCCAATATGGCATGGCGCGCATGGTTCACATCCGGCAGGGGCGCGCCCCAGAACGCCATGATGCAGTCGCCCATGTACTTGTCTATGGTGCCGCGATGCTTGTAGACGATGCGGGACAAGGGCGTCAGGAACTCGTTCATCAGCAGCGTCAGCTCTTTCGGATCCAGCCCCTCCGAAATGGTGGTAAAGCCGCGCACATCGGAGAACAGGATAGTCATCTCGCGGCTCTCGCCTTCCATGGACACGCTTTCCGGATGTTCCGCCATTTCCTCGACCAATTCGCTCGGCACGTATTGGCCGAACAAACCGGTGATTTGGCGTTTGGTGCGCGACTCGACGAAATAGCCGTAAGACATGTCCAGCGCGAACAGCAGGGCGATCATCACCAGGCTGTTTGCCACCAGCAGCAACACATTGCCATAGTGCCAGACCACCACACTCAGCCCCAATGTCACGGAGAACATCAATGCCGAAGCCAGAATGGCCTTGACGGGGCTGAGCGTCGGCAACAAGAAACTCAGTGCTATACCGATCAACAACAGCCAGACCACCTCTGCACCGATCATGTAGGCCGGCCGTTCCTTCAGATTCTGGTCGAGGATGCCGGAAATCATGTTGGCGTGGACTTCCACCCCCGGGTAAACCTCCGCTACCGGGGTGGCGCGCATATCCAGCAGTCCTGGGGCCGTGGTACCCACCAGCACGATCTTGCCCTTGAGTTGGGCAATCTCGACGCGGTCGTGCAGCACATCGGCAACCGAAATATAGCGGAAGCTCCCTTGTTTGCCACGGTACGGCACATAAGTGGCAACCTCATCGTCCACCGGAATTTTCAGGTTGCCCGCGGTCGTATCCAGCTCCAGCCACTCCAGGCCGCCATATCCACTGGCCTTGCCGTCGGCAAAGCCTGGCAGCAATCCGGGTCGGCCGAGCAGGGTGCGCACCATCGCAAGCGACAGGGATTCGTAATATGCGCCGCCGTATTCTGCGACCATCGGCACGCGACGCACCACGCCGTCGGCGTCCACCAGCGGGTTGAAGTGTCCGGCGCTCGCCGCGGCTTTTTGCAATTCGGGAAGATTTGCCCCATAACCGTTCCAGTTTGTGAATCCGATCGGCCGCCCATTGAACGTGCCAGCCGGAAAGACCGGTTCGGGCAATGCCCCCGATATGCTGGTGCCCTTCTGGTTGGTCAGGTAATAACCCAGTACCACATTGCGATTCTTGATCTTGCTGGCAAACAGATTGTCGTATTCAAGTTGCGGTTGGATCTGGGCCAATGCCGCTTGGAATTGCGCATCACCCTTGAGTTGATTTTGCCCGATCCTTTGTAATACCTTGAGCCCCGAACTCTCGTCTTTTTCGGCAAATACCACGTCGAAACCGACCACCGCGACGCCATATTTGTCGAACAATTTGTCCATCAACAAGCTGAGCCGATCCCGGCTCCACGGCCAGCGGCCTTCTTCCTTGAGGCTTTTTTCATCGATATCGAGAATGACGATACGATCGTCCACCGAACGCGGCATGGTCAACTGCAAGCGGTAGTCGTACAGGATGGTAGACAGCTGATCGACGAAATCCAGCCTGTAGAAACGTGCGGCGTTGCCGACAAAAAACAAAACGATCAGAATCCCCAGCCCGATCAGTATTGCATTTTTTTTCACGCCGCGAATCATGGCAATGGACAGAAGGTAGAAACGCCCGCAAGGGGTATGCAGAAAACAGGCTCTCCGCCGCCCGGCAGGCCGGGCATGGAATTGATACAAGGGAAGGAGGGAGGAGTTATCCTCAGTCCTCGCATCTCAAACCTCAAAATATTCGCTCCTCCGTTTAAGGCAGCCATGGGGATTGCCCCTGTGGTCTTTGCCTTCCGTTACCCCTTGACGTAGAACTCCATCTTCACTCCGGCCAGCTCGATCACATCATGATCATTAAGCTGGCGCGGCTGGTCGCTCAATGACACACCATTCACCGTCGGATGGCTTGCACCTTCCACGTGGGTGATGAAATAACCGTGCGGGCGGCGTGTCAGGACTGCCACCTGCACGCCGGGTTTGCCCAGCGTGGTGAGATTCTTGACCAGCTCCAATTCCTTGCCTGCATTGGGACCGGTCAGGATTTGCACCGCAGCCGCCTGCGGTCCGGGGGCGGCGGCCACAGCCGGTGCAGCGGTTGGTGCAGCGGTTGGTGCGGCAGTGGGAGCGGCAGTCGGCGCGGCTGCGGGAGCGGCGGTTGGCTTGGCCGTCGGCGCGGCGGCAGGCTTGGCTGGCTGTGCGTCAAATTTTCCGGTTTTCTCCATCGCTTCTGCAGCAGGCTTGGCATTCGGCATGAATTGCGTCTTCACCAGGCTGATGGTTGCATCGCCTGTTTCCGCGCCCGGAACAGCCTGCTTGACCGGCGCACGCAATACCATGGTCTTTTCGAAATCAGCCGGAGTTGCCTGTGCGGTCTGATCGTTAATGTATTTCAGTTTGTATTTGCCGATTTCAACCAGGTCATTGTTTTGCAAAAAGTGTTTTTTGGTTGGAACCCCATTCACCTCCAGCCCGTTGGTACTGTCCAGGTCTTCGAGGAAGGAATCGTGCAGTATGGTGACGATCGCGGCATGCTCGCCGCTCACCGCCAGATTATCGATGACAATATCGTTATGCGCCTTGCGCCCGATGGTCATGCGCTCCTTGCTCAGGGGGTATTCCTTCATTACCACCCCATCCATGCTAAGTATCAATTTTGCAGCCATAGTCGTGACCCTTCCCCAAACTGAATTTTGAGCCGATTATTTCTTGAACCACCAATTATTTCTTGAACCAATGGAGCAGCTTTGCCAGCCAACCACGCGGCGCAGAGAATGCGCCGTTCACCTTTACCAGTATCACCGAGACATTGTCGCGGCCGCCATTGTCATTCGCCATCTGGATCAATTGTTCCGCCGCCAGCGGCAGGTTGCTCTGCATCGCATACAGCGTGGACTGGATATCCTCGTCTTCCACCATGTCGTTCAGTCCGTCCGAACACAGCAGGTAAATATCCCCGACCAGCACGTCATGCACATGAATTTCCGGCACCACCTCTGCATCGATCCCGACCGCGCGCGTCACCAGATTCTTGTTCTTCGACAAGCGCGCATCCTCAACGCTGATCATTCCACCGTCAATCTGTTCCTGCAGCAGGGAATGGTCGCGGGTAATCGTCTCCAGCGTCTCGCCGCGCAACCGGTACATGCGCGAATCACCCACATGCCCGGCCACCACGCGGTTGTCATAAAACAGCCCGGAAACGATGGTCGTCCCCATCCCCGCATATTGCGGCTGGCTCTGCGCGGCATGAAAAATCGAAGCGTTCGCCCGCTGAATATTGTCGCGCAGCAGCACCACTCCCAGCTCCTCGCCGCTCGCCTCATCGCGGTCCGTCGGGCTGGCATTCTGCAAGTGCTGGCAGATTTCCGTCGCAACGACCGAAACGGCAATGCCGCTCGCCACTTCCCCGGCATTATAACCACCCATCCCGTCTGCCAGCACGACCAAGCCGCAAGCCAATTCCTGCGCAACGCTGTCTTCGTTGTGAGAGCGCACCATACCCGGATTGGTTTGGCTGACTATTTCAAGCGCGTCTTCTATTTTCATAGTTCACCCCTGCAAGCTGGCTGCGCATTGGCGTAATGCTTCGGCCATCTCCGCGCCATTGGCATAACGGTCTTCGTTCTGTTTGGCCAGCGACTTGTTGATGATCGCCACAAGGCATGGCGGCAAATCCGGCCGGACTTTCAAAATATCAGTGTGCGGTTCGTTGGCGATACGGTACATCAGCTGCGCCATCGAGTCTCCCTCGAACGGAAGCTTACCACAAGCCAGTTGGTACAAGCTCGCCCCCAGCGAGAACAGGTCGGAACTGCCCAGGATTTTTTTGCCCGCCAATTGCTCCGGCGACATGTACGATGGCGTGCCAAGCACCATGCCGGTTTTGGTCTTGCTCGAATCGGTAATGCGCGCAATGCCGAAGTCGGTCACCTTGGGCGTATCCGTCTCCGCGTCGTACATGATGTTGGCCGGCTTGATGTCGCGGTGCACCACATTCTGCTTGTGCGCGTAATCCAGCGCATCGGCAACGCGGGCGATGATGCTTATCACCCTGGGCAACGGCAGCAGATTATCCGGCTTGGTAAACGGCACCAGATCCTTGCCCTTGAGGAATTCCATTGCGATATATGCCAGGTCATGCTCCTCGCCGGCATCATAGATGGATACGATGTTCGGATGGTTGAGGCGCCCGGCCGTTTCGGCCTCGCGGAAGAACCGCTCCTTCACGTCCTGCAATTCGTCCGCATCAAACTCCTGCGCCAGCGCCATGGTCTTGATCGCCACCACACGGCCGATCTTCGGATCCCTGCCGTAATACACCACACCCATCGCACCCTTGCCGAGTTCCTTCTCGATCTCATAGCGGCCCAGCATCGGTTTGGAAACGCCCGCCTTATCCAGCATCATGGTGCTGGCGTTGGTGCGGCCGCCCCCTCCGCCGCCCAGGATGACGGTTTCGGACATGGCGCGCACTTGTGTCAGGCGTTGTTCCAGGTCACGGAACCTGGGGTTGTATTCGGCCATGTATTTGAATACCGACTCGGCCTTGTTGAACTGGCGCTTGCGCTCGAAATCCAGGCCCAGGTTATACAACACATCCATCAGGCTATCGTCAACCGGCACCTTGCGGAACTTGTCGAAGGCAATGTCCAGCTGCCCTTGCCCCTGGAAAGCCAGGCCCAGCATGCGGTTGCTTTCGGCAGATTCGGCATCGGATTTCTGTTTGCCCTTCTCGGTCAGCAGGTGACGCTTGGTGGTCAGCAACGCGTGCCCGACCAGCAGCAATGTTGCGGGCAACATCAACTGCAGCCACAGCGCCTGCGTCATCATCAGCACGAAATGCGTCGCCAGCAACGCCACGAGCAGCGTTCCGGTAACCGCCGCGCCGATGGCCGCGTTCAGGCGCGGCAGCAACAGGATCAGGTACAGCGCAACCAGCAGGAAAGCACCAGCTTCTGCCATTTTCGCCCAGCCCGGTGCAACGAAATAATCCCCCTTGAGGATACTGGAGACCGAATGCGCCAGAATCAGTGCGGGAGCCATTCCCGGAGAAACCGGCGTCACCTGCAAAGTGCCCACGCCGGCAGCCGACGCGCCGATCAGCACGATCTTGTCGCGGTATTTTTCCGCGGGGATCTTGCCGGTGAACACGTCATAGAAGGAATCCACCGGAAAGGCGGGCCGCCCATCCCGGTCCTTGTAAAAATAAGTGTGCATCTGCAAGTCCGGGTCGGTGGCGATTTTCTGGTTGCCCAACTGCACACCCTCCCCGAAGCTGACATGGATATCCCTGGGTTCGAGATTGAGGCTCCTGGCTGCCAGCATCAAGGACAGCGACGGATAATATTGGTTGTAGTAGCCCACCACCAGCGGCTCGGTGCGCACCGCGCCATCCACGTCCGGAAAACTGTTCAGGTGCCCGATGGCCAACGCCTTGCTGCCCAGCGCCGGGATCGGCGACAGCACGCTCCGCGAGGGTAGCGGATGTGCGCCGGAGCCGCCGGCATCTTTCACGTTGCCGAGGTTATTGCGCAGCACATAGTCGGGCAATGCCTGGTTGGGTTTGCCTTGCGGCTCGCCCAACTCGAAGAACATCGCCAGCAGCACATCGTTGGCCTTGGCCATGCTCTCGCTGAGCTTTTTGTCGTTATCGAGATTTTTTGCCGCCTCCAGCAGCAACGCATCGAGCTGGGGCGATTCCGCCGGGCTGGCAGGAACGACCGTGCTTGCCGGATTCACCGCGCTTGCCGCAACCGCCGTGCCAGCCAGGCTTTCCGGATTGGGATTCTCCGGGCCGGATGCCTCCAGCAGGGAAGCCTTGCCGAGCAACCCGGCAATCCTGCGGATGTAGCCCAAGCCGGCGTCAACCTGCGGTTCGAAGAAAAAGGCGGTATGACCGATCACCTTGGCTTGTCCAGCCGCCAGGATATCGACCATCCTGGCGTGGATCTCGCGCGGCCATGGCCAGCGTCCCAGATTGGCGATGCTCTGCTCGTCGATCGCAATCACCGCGATCTTGTCGCTCGGCGTGCGCGACGAGGCCAGCACCCCCAGGTCGTAAGCCTTGCGCTCCAGGCTTTGCATCAGGTCGCTGCCCGCACCAAACATAAACACCAATGCGACCAGCAAACCGACGAACCAGTCCTTTTTCCAGAACGACCACTTGTTCATTGCCACTCCCCGATGCTTATCGTCAAGCAGATTACATTCTGAATATTAAGATATTTCTCAACAACACACCATAATCCTTTTGATTTATAGCGAATTTAAGGAAATAGACCGCCTGAAGGACTCCCTATTATTTGATCAGCAATACCGGACAGCCTGCCAAATGCAGCACCTTGTTCACCACCGACCCCAGCAGCAATGCCTGCAAGCCGCCCTGCCCCTGCCTGCCCATCACGATCTGGTCGACGCCCTGCTCATTGGCGTATTGCACGATTGCTTCTGCCGGCGTGCCGACGCTGATGTGGTACTGGTAGGGCAGGGCGGCGGCATCCAGCGCCGCGCGCGCCGACTGCAATGCCGCCGTGCCCTGCTCGCGGTAATAATCGTCGATGGTCTTCTGGTCGATGAACAGCTTGACGTTGCCGGTCGCCACATTCCACTGCACGTTCAGCAACAGCAGTTGCGGGCGTTCCTTCAGCGCGGCGATATGCTTGATCACATGGTCAACCGCACGCTGCGCATTGGCCGAACCATCCACCGGAATCAGTATCTTCATCGTCTCCCCCTTTATGATTTATTGCTTGGTGCAGCGTCCACCTTCTGCGAGTTGGGCGACGGGTCGCCCATCCCTGCCGAAACCGTTTCATCCACCAGATCGACCACTGGCATGGAAACCGCCTTGCGCAGCGCCAGCCATTTGCCGAGCGCCACCACCAGCAACGCGCATGCTGCCGGGACCAGCCAGTGCAGATAGTGGCGCGTTTCGACAAGCGTTGCGAACAATGCCTCGCTGACCAGCATCTCGCCCGCCACATAACCGAGCAGCGCGCCGCCCGCGTAGATGATGAACGGAAAACGATCGATCAGCTTCAGCACCAGCTGGCTGCTCCAGGCGATCAGCGGAATGCTGACCAACAGCCCGAATACCAGCAACGACACGTTGCCCTTGGCCGCCGCGGCCACCCCCAGCACGTTATCCAGGCTCATCACGAAGTCGGCGATGATGATGGTCTTGATCGCGCCGAACAGCCGCGTATCGGCTTTGATGTTGTCCGCACTGTGTTCCTCTTCGGGCAGGATCAGCTTGACGCCGATCCACAGCAGCAGCAACGCGCCGACCAGCTTCAGGTAGGGCAACGACAGCAGGCCGACCGCAAAGAAGGTCAGCACAATGCGCAAGCCGATTGCGCCGCCCACGCCGAACAGGATGCCCTTCCTGCGCTGCGCCTCCGGCAGGTTGCGGCACGCCAGCGCGATCACCACCGCGTTGTCGCCGCTCAGCAACAGGTCGATCATGATGATCTTGAACACATCCACCCAGAACTGGGGGGTAGAAAACATCTCCAGCATTGCCTAGCCTTTCAGTATCGGAATTTTTTGCGGCGCGCGCCGTGATTGGCGAGCGGACGCAATCTTACCGAATTATCCGCTGAGCGGCATCAAGACTTGAAGCACACCGTCACCCGCAATCCCTGCCCTTCGCTCGCGGGCAGTATCTGCAAGGTTGCGTCATGCACCTCGGCAATCCGTTTGACGATGGACAGGCCCAGGCCGCTGCCGCTGGCCTGCGTGCCCAGCGGGCGATAGAACCGCTCCAGCACCTTGTCGCGCTCCTGTTCCGGAATGCCCGGGCCGTTATCGCTCACCGACAGGCTGACCTTTCCCGGCTCATGGGAGATGTTTACCTGGACCGACGTGCCGGGCGGGGAATGGCGCATCGAATTGTCGAGCAGGTTGCGCAGCAGCACCCGCAACAGCCCCGGATTGCCGCGCACCTCCGACACGTTACTGGCGTAGCCAGCCGATTGCGGGAGGAGGTGCGATGCGGGCACTCCCGCACCGGAAGGCTCCGCCTCACCGTGTCGTGCCCGCACCGAGATGGCTTCATCGCCCGCCAGCAATTCGAATTGCACGCCTTTTTCCAGAGCGGCCGGCGCAAGCGCCGCGATCGTTTCGGCGGCGATATCCCTGAGCCGGCAAGGCTCCATCACACCGCGATCCAGCGTATCGACCCGCGCCAGCGTCAGCAGTTGGTCGATCAGATGGGCGGCGCGGTCGCAGCCGAGGATCGCGTTGTCGAGCGCATGGATGCGTTCCGTCTCTCCGGTTGAGGCGCGCGCCACTTGGGCCTGCGCCTTGATCGCGGCCACCGGGGTGCGCAATTCATGCGCGGCGTCCGCGGTGAAGCGCCGCTCTTTTTGCATGGAGGCATCGATGCGGACGAACAGCCGGTTGAGCCGCTCGATCAGCGGCACCACTTCGCGCGGCGCGGACGATGCATCCAGCGCGGCGAGATTGTCCGGTTCGCGCTGCTCCACTTCGCGGGTCAGCTCGTCGAGCGGGCGCAGGCCGCGCAGCACCGCGACCCACAGCAGCAGCGCCAGCAGCGGCAGGGAGAACCACAGCGGCCGCAGCAGATTGCCCGCGATGCCGCGCGCCAGTTCGTCGCGCACCTCGGTACGTTCTGCGACATGGATCAGGTATTCGCCGGATTCGTCCCAGGTGCTGAACACGCGCCAGCGTTTTCCGTCGATGATGTTGTCGCTGAAGCCGCGCTCCCTGCTCGCCAGCGGTTCCTGCGGGGCGTTGGCGGAATGCAGCCGCAGCTGCTGTCCTTTGTCCCATACCTGGAATGCGACGCGGCGGGCATATTTGTGCAGCAACGGTGCATGTTCGGTTTCAAGCTCGTCGAGGTCGTGCGATGCCTGGACGACCAGCAGCGCAGCAGCCTGCGCCAGGTGCGCGTCCAGCACCTCGTCGAACTCCTCGCGCGCATCGTGGTAGGTGAAGGCGGTCGCGCCGAGCCAGACCAGCGTGATCGCCGCCAATGCCAGCGCAAGCAGTCGTTGCTTGAGCGATGTGCGTTGCCGCATTTCAGGAGGCCTTGTCGCGCGGCATCAGATAGCCGACGCCGCGTATGGTTTCGATCAGTTCGGGGAAAAGCTTGCGGCGCAGATGATGGATATGCACTTCCACCGCATTACTTTCGATCTCGTCGCCCCACGCATAAAGCTGTTCTTCGAGCCGGGCGCGCGACAGCACTTTTCCCGCGCTGAGCATCAGTGCATGCAGCACCGCGAATTCCCTGGCCGAAAGCTCGACCGGTTGGTTCCGGTACAGCACGCGATGGGCGGCGGGGTCAAGCTCGACCCCGGCAACCTCCAGCAAAGGCTCGGCCTTCCCGCTGGCGCGGCGAATCAGCGCACGCAGGCGCGCCGCCAGTTCGCCCATGTCGAACGGTTTGGCCAGATAGTCGTCCGCGCCGGCATCCAGCCCCTTGATGCGATCATCCACCGTGTCCATCGCGGTCAGGATCAGCACGGGGATCTGTGTATTTGTCCGGACATTGCGGCTGCGCAGGCGGTGCAGCACCTCCAGCCCGGAGAGACGCGGCAAGCCCAGATCCAGCACCATCGCCGCATAAGGTTCGGTGGCGAGCGCCTGTTCCGCCGCTGCGCCGTCTTTCATCCAGTCCACGGCGTAGCCGGACTGCTTCAGGCCAGCCTGAATCGCATCGCCCAGCAGGGCGTCGTCTTCGACTACCAGCACGCGCATCATCCACCCGTGAGTGAAATATCAATCGTTATCGTACTGTCTGGCGCAGCGTATCTGCACTTGGCTTGAACATCCCGGTTGCCGGATAACCGACCCAGAATGCCAACACAGTGGCCAATATTATGATACCCAGCCAGAGATATGAGCGACGGATACCTTCATCCGGCTCGGCAGTCTTGAAACCGGTGACCATGGAAAGCACCAGATTTTCACGATGCAGCACGCTGCTCACCACCACTCCGGCGATGTGGATCACTACGACGGCCAGCATGGCTTCGGATGCAAGCTCATGCAGCTCCTTTATCACATCGCCACCGATATCCTGGAACGCCAGCACCCCGGACACACCTGACAGAATACCCAGTCCCAGCAGCAGCCAGACTGCCACGCTTCCGGCCGGATTATGCCCCACGTAATGCGCGGGCTTGCTTTTGAGCAGCGACAGCACATACGCCACGATCTCGCCGGGCTTGAACAGGAAAGAACGGAACTGCGCATAGCGTGTGCCGAAAAATCCCCACAGCAATCTGAATGCGAGCAGGCCCAGCAATGTGTAGCCGAGCACCACATGGATATCGCGGTCAAGCTCCGATTCTGCGGTCAGGTATGCACCAGCAAATGACAGCACCAGCAGCCAGTGGAAGACCCGCGTCGGCACATCCCAAACCAGAATACGTTGACTCATGATGTCTCCATATTATTTAGGTATCCTTATATCATGTTCGTTGAAGTCGCCGCGCTCTGCCCGCGGATGACAAGCCGCGCAGTTGGCCGGACTTTTTACCAGTGGGTTTTTCCAGACCGCCGGAGAAATCTCGTGATCGTCGTGCTTGCGCTTGAACCAGGCGGTTTCGGAGATTCGCAGCGGCGCTGTCGAAGCGCTCCAGCGGTTGGAGGCGTTGTTCACCAGAAATGCGGTGATCTCCTTGTTGTCCTGCGCATCCAGCGATGCATCCGAGCCGAAATGCTTATCCAGACCGGCCATGACCTTGCGCCAGGATTCGGCGGGCAGCAGCCCCGGCGCATAGGCGATATGGCAATCGGAACATTCCCGCTGGAACTTGGCGTTAGTCTGCGCGGGCTGGACTGGCTTGCCGCGGTTTTCGCCACCGTATTTGCCGCTGTGCTTCTCACCGTACTTCTCGCCATACCTTCCGCCGTATCTTTCATCGCGGTCATCGTCATCGGCCTGCGCGACAGACAACGTTACGCCCATTGCCAGCAAGACAACGGCAAGCACCCGGAAAGTTTTTTGCTTATGAATCGACATGGCAATTTCCTTATTTCTTGACGGCAAGCAGGTAGGCAAGCACGTCGCCCTTTTCCTGCGGCGTGCAGACACGGCTCAACACATCGTTACAATTGCGCTTGAACCATTTTTCCACTTTCTTCGGGCTGGCAAATCGCTCCGCATTGGCAGACGGTGCCAGCGGTTCGATGGCCTTGCCGGTCTTGGCATGCTTGCCCGGCGCAGCGGGGTTATCGGTATGACAGGAAGCGCAGCTCCATTCGCCGCCGTGCTTTGCCTTGAAGAAACTCTCCCCACGCGCGGCCGAGAATCCCTGGGAGCCGGCCGTGCCCGACGCTTCCTTCTGGATGGAAGCCAGTATCTCGTTGGGCGTTTCCGCAAAAGCCGGCTGCGCCGCCAATCCAACAATAGCCATTAGTGCCAGACCCGATGCATAAAATACACGAAACATTTTTGATCTCCTGAAATAAATTACGAGGCGTTCAGGATAAAAGGCCAAGCTTAAGGAATGCTTAACACAAAAAATATTTATCAAATGAATCTTCACAACGATCTGTGGCAGCTGAAAGGGATGGTGCCGCTTGTCGGATTCGAACTGACGACCTACCGCTTACAAGGCGGTTGCTCTACCAACTGAGCTAAAGCGGCTTTAATGCGAGTACAACCAAAGACTCATTTGCAGGTGGTGGGTCGTGCCAGATTCGAACTGGCGACCAACGGATTAAAAGTCCGCTGCTCTACCGGCTGAGCTAACGACCCCTCGCAAAAGAGCGCGAATTATACGGGTTTGGCCCACCCTGTCAACGCAAAATGCCGCTTGCAACAAGGCTTGGCGGCTATGTTGCACGATATGCGGTCGGGTCATCCACACCGGCGGCAATAAACCCGGCGCTGCGCAGGCGGCATGAATCGCATACGCCGCAGGCACGCCCCGATTCATCGGCCTGATAGCAGGAAACGGTCTGCGCGTAATCCACCCCGAGCGCATTTCCCTGCCGGATAATCTCCGCCTTGGACAAGTACAGCAACGGCGCATGGACGGTCAGCGGACGGCCTTCGACGGCGGCCCGGGTGGCGAGATTGGCCATGCGTTCGAAGGCCTCGATATAGGCGGGGCGGCAATCGGGATAACCGGAATAATCCACCGCGTTCACACCGATGAAAATGTCCTGCGCCTGCAGTACTTCGGCCCAGGCCAGGGCCAGCGACAGCATGATGGTGTTGCGTGCGGGAACGTAAGTCAGCGGGATGCCTTCCGTCGCCTGTTGCGGCACGGCGATGTTGTTGTCGGTGAGGGCGGAGCCGCCGAATCCGGTGAGATCGATATTGATCACCCGGTGTTCATACGCACCGAGCATTTGCGCGACGCGCTGCGCGGCGGCCAGTTCGGCGTGATGGCGCTGCCCGTAATCCACGCTCAGTGTGTAGCAGGCAAAACCCTGCGCGCGCGCCATGGCCAGCACGGTTGCCGAATCCAGCCCACCCGACAAGAGCACGACAGCGTTTTTCATCATTGGGAAAACAGATTAGCCACAGATAAACACGGATAAGCACGGATTACCAGCGCATCACACTTTTTATCCTGGGCATTATTCCTGTGAGTAGCGAAATTTTTCATAATGCTTTATCCGTGATAATCCGTGTACATCCGTGGCTGATTGCCGTTTTTGAATCTAATGCCCAAGCGCATTGTTCCACAGCAGCTTGTGCAACTGCAGCAGCATCCTGACCGGCAGGCGGTCGCGCAAGACCCATTCTGCCAGCTGCGTCGCATCCAGCGCGCCATGCGCGGGCGAGAAAGCCACTTCGCATTTTTCGGTCAGGCGATGTTGCTGCAGGATTTGCCTTGCCCATTGGTAGTCGTTCTCGTCACACAGCACGAATTTGATTTCGTCATGCCGGTTAAGCAGCGACAGATTTTCCCAGCGGTTCTTCTCGGCTTCGCCGGATGCGGGGGTCTTGATGTCCACCACGCGCATCACGCGCGCGTCCACTTCGCCGATATCCAGGGCGCCGCTGGTTTCCAGCGACACCTCGTAGCCCGCATCGCATAATGCGTGCAACAGCGCCAGGCAGTTCTTTTGCGCCAACGGTTCGCCGCCGGTGACGGTCACATAATGCGGCGTATAGTCGGCAACCTGGCGGAGGATTTCCGCCACGCTCATGTTCTTCCCGCCTGTGAAAGCATAGGTCGTGTCGCAGTAGGTGCAACGCAACGGACATCCAGTCAGGCGGATAAACACCGTGGGCAGGCCGATGCGGCCGGTCTCGCCTTGCAGGGAAAAAAATATTTCGCTGATGCGCAACTGTGCATCTAAATCATGGGAAGGCATGGCGACTACTTGGCAGTAGTGATGAGTTTCTTGGCCTTCCCGGCAGCTTCGCTGTCAGGGTATTTGGCGACAAGTTGCTTGAGGGTTTTTTGCGCGGCCGCACCCTGCTTTAATTCCTGCTGGCATCCGGCGACGTTGAACAGCACCTCGGCCGCTTTGGGCATGCCGGGAAAAGCCTTGAGCAGGCCCTGGTAGGTAGCGAGCGCATTCTTGTAATCCTTCAGCGCGAACTGTGCATTGCCCAGCCAATAATCTGCATTGGGCACATGCACCGATCCGGGGTATTTCTTGAGGAATTCCTGAAACGCCATAACCGCGTTTTCATGGCTCCCCCCCTTGAACAAGCCGTAGGCCGCTTCAAAGGCGCGGTTTTCCGCTGTAGGGTCATCGGAATCGACCGGCACCGCGGCAGTATCGCCGCCGGTTTGCGCCGCATTATCCGTGGGTTCGAAGCGGCGCAGGCGCGTATCCAGATCCACATAAAAATCCTTTTCGCGTTTTTCGGCATCCTGCAAGCCGTGCGCCAGTTCTTCATTCTGCCCGCGCAGCTTGCGGATTTCACCGTTCAGCGCTTCGATCTGCCCCAGCAAGTCCAGCAGTGACTTGGTTTGCTGTTCGGTGGCAGCTTCCAGCTTGAGCACACGCTCCTCAAGCTGCTGGATCTGTTTGCGCGCATCGTCATCCGAAAACAACCCCGCCTGCGCGGGAGCGGCACAACACAAAGCCAGCAACAAGAGGACTCGCTGCTTCAGCATGGTATTACTTTGTGTAGTTCAGGTCGGTACGGCGATTCTGCGACCAGGAGGCTTCGTCATGACCGGATGCCATGGGCTTTTCTTCGCCATAACTGACGCTTTCCAACTGATCCGCTTTCGCTCCACCCAGTACCAGCATCTTATTTACACCATCGGCGCGGCGCTGACCGAGGCCGAGGTTATATTCATTGCTGCCGCGCTCGTCGCAATTGCCTTCGAGACGCACCTTGCGGTTGGCATGCTCGCTCAAATACTTGGCGTGTGCCTGCACGACCGGCTTGTCCGCCTCCTGTACCACCGACACATCGAACGGGTAGTAGGTGCTGCGCTTGGCCAGAATGCTGTTCGGATCGTTCAGCGGATCGACTTCTGCCTTGGGTGCGGGAGCAGGAGCCGCCTTGGGTGCTTCTGCCTTGGGCGCAGGTGCTGGAGCAGCAGCCTCCTTCTTTGGTTCACTGGCGCAGGCAGCAAGCAAATTGACCAATACGATACTGATTATTAATTTTTTCATGGCATTCCCCTTTGCTAGGTTAGGTTAAGGATATGGTCCCCACACTGGTTCGCGTGCATCACCGCTTTGCGTGAACATATGCTGCTTGACACGACCGTCGCTGGAAACGGTCGCCAATATACCACGGCTGCGCGCCTCGCTGGCAAACAGAATGAGTTTTCCGTTGGGCGCGAAGCTGGGTTTTTTCTCCCATCCGCCTTCGGTGAGCAGGGACATCTGCCCGGTCTGAAAGTCCTGCACGGCAACATAAAACTTGCCATTGTCGAGATGCGCAAACACAAAGCTTTTGCCGTCCGGGCTGTGCCGCGGCGAGAAGTTGGTGCCTTCACCGAACGTCAGACGCTCTGCTGCCCCGCCCTCCACGGGCATGCGGTAGATCTGCGCGCTGCCGCCGCGATCCGAGGTGAATAGCAGGTATTGCCCGTCCGGTGAAAAATTCGGCTCGGTATCGATCGCGCCGCTGAAGGTGATGCGCCGCATGCCGCTGCCATCCGGGCGGCTCAGGTAAATCTGCGAACTGCCGTCGCGCGTCAGCACAAGCGCCAGTTGCTTGCCGTCCGGCGACCAGGCCGGCGCACTGTTGCTGCCGCGAAAATCGGCCAGCACCATGCGCTGATTGGTGTACAGCGATTGCACATACACCACGGCATGCATGGTCTCGAAGCTCACATAGGCAAGATGGCTGCCGTCCGGCGACCAGGAGGGGGACATGATCGGCTCGCTTTGCGCCAGCACGGTCTGCTCGTTGTAACCGTCGCTGTCCGCCACGATCAGGCGGAAATTCTTTCCAACGCGGTTCACATAAACGATGCGCGTACTGAACACGCCCTTGTCGCCGGTCAGTTTTTCATAGATCAGATCCGCGATGCGATGCCCGATGGCGCGTATCTGGTTTTCGCCTGCCGAGACTGCCTGGCCGGTCAGCTCCGTTTGCTTGACCGCGTCCAGCAGGCGGAAGCGCGCCTCGAGGCGGCCATTGGGTTGTGCCGCAACCGTGCCGATCGCCAGCGCCTCCGCGCCGCGCACCTGCCAATCCGGATAGCTGACCTCGGCAGGTTCGTGCGGCGATTTTCCTGTCGGGTCAACCAAACGGAACAGCCCGCTGCGCTGCAAGTCGCCCGTCACCACCTCGTTGATGGCTTGCGCCAGCTTGTCGTCCCCGCCGAACGGCACGATGGCAATCGGAATCTGGTGTTCTCCCGCACCGATGATTTCGATATTCAACACCGCGCCCGCCATTGATGCTTGCGCCCACAGCAGCAACCCGGCCACGCCCCGCAATACGCGCAACACCATAAACGCTCCTCTATTCAACCGGCCTGAACACCAGCTTCAATTCACGAAATCTATTGAACATCGTCACATCGGCGGGCAACGGCAACGGTTGCGATTTTAATATCGCGCGCTCCACCGCATTGTCATAAACCGCATTGCCGCTGGATCGGGTCAGTCTTGTGCTCAGCACCGCACCGCCCGGCAGCAGCGTCACCGAAAATTCGGCGCGCGCATCGTTCGCCACATCCGGCGGCATCACGATATTGCGGCGCACCTTGCCGATGATCTTGCCGGTGTATTCATCTATCACGCGGCCAATCGCCGCCGCCTGTTCGGCCTGCTCGCGCGCAGCCTGCCTGTCCGCGCCGGAGGTGCCCGGCTTTTGTACCATGGGCTTGGCTTGGTTTTCTTTGCTTGCCGCAGCAGGCTTGGCTTCAACCCCTTCGACGATGCTCAGGACAGGTTTCTTCTTGTCCGGCAGCGCAATATCCGGCTTAACTGTTTTTTCCGGTTGCGGCGCTTGCACGGCCTTCTCGACCTTGGCCTGGACGGGTGGCGCGGCAACCATGTCCGGCAGGCTTTGCCACAACTCCACGCTCATCGCTCCGGCGGGCTGCGTCTGCCAGGCAAAACCGAAATACAGCAATGCGAAAAACACGCCATGCACCGCCACGGCCAGGATGCCCGCGGGCAATTGGTAAGGTTCGCGATAAACGATTGCGCTCATTTACCCTTGGCTTGGGTGAGCAACCCGACCTTCTTGATCTGCTGCTGCTGCAGCACATCCATCACGTTGATGACTTCTTCATAGCGCACGTTCTTATCGGCGGAAATCACCACCGCCTGCTCCGCCTGTATACCCTGCCTGGTTTTCAGTATCGCAACCAGCTCTTCGCGCGAAACCCGGCTTTCCTTGCCGCCCCTGGAATGATCGCGCAGCGCCAGTGTGGCATCTTTTTTGATGATGACCTCCAGCGGCGCGACCGGCGGGGCCAGCGACTTGCCGACCTGCGGCAGATCGATCTGCCCGGGATTCATCAGCGGCGCGGTCACCATGAAGATCACCAGCAGCACCAGCATCACGTCGATATACGGAACGACGTTGATCTCGTTCATCAGACGGCGCGCGGCGCGGCGTTCAGAATTCACAAACACCTCTCAAAACCGTAGCGAGCGGGATGGATGGCAAGGCGCGAGACGCGGAGCGACCGAGACATACCGTTCTGGCAGGCGACGGAGCGAGCACCGAGCAACGAAGCCAGCCACCCGCGCAGTAGGTTTTCAGATGTGTTCATGGCTGGCGCTGCAATACGTTGGAGAACTCTTCGGTGAAGCTCTCGAAGCGCGTGGCCAGGCGGTTGATGTCATGCGCGTAGCGGTTGTAGGCGACCACCGCCGGAATCGCCGCGAACAGGCCCATGGCTGTCGCCACCAGCGCCTCGGCGATACCCGGTGCGACATGCGCCAGCGTCGCCTGCCCGACATTCGCCAGGCCGCGAAACGCATTCATGATGCCCCATACCGTGCCGAACAACCCGACGTACGGGCTGACCGAGCCGACCGAAGCGAGGAACGCCAGATGTGACTCCAGCCTGTCCATCTCACGCTGGTAGGTGGCGCGCATCGCGCGGCGCGTGCCGTCCATCACCGCTGCGGCATCCACCCCATGCTGCTTTTTCAATTTGACGAACTCGACCAAACCGGCGGCAAAGATGCGCTCCAGCGCACCCTGGTTGTGCTGCGCAGTACCGCTTACCTGCTTGTAAAGCTCATTGAGGTTCTGGTTGTGCCAGAACGCATCCTCGAATTTCCCGGTCAGCCTGACTTCGCGGCGGATGGCGAACAGCTTGAGGAAGATGTACCACCACGACAGCAGCGACACCAGCAGCAACAGGCCCATCACCAGTTGCACCAGCATGCTGGCATTGCTGATGAGATGTATGAATGACAAATCCTGCGTCACTTCCATTACTGTCCTTTCCCGATTAAACCCAAATTATCCACCTAAAGTGTAGGAGCGCGCCCTGCGCGCGATTACGGGCCTGTTCGCGCGCAGGGCGCGCTCCTGCTTCCTATTTCAACTGCTTGCGCAACACCTCCGGCACGCTGACCGGCTTGAAACCTTCCAGCGAGACACAGACCAGATGCACCTCCGCTTCGGTCAGCAACTCATCCCCGCGCAGCACACTCTGCAGCAAATCAAGGCGGCTGCGCCCGATGTCCTTGATCTGTGCCGTCACGTCCAGCAGATCGTCGAGCAGCGCGGGCTTGAGATAATCCAGCCTGAGCGAGCGCACCACGAACACCACGCCGAACTCCTTCATCAATCCGGCATTGCTGTAGCCATGCGTGCGCAGCCACTCGGTGCGCGCCCGCTCCATGAAGTTCACATAGCTGGCGTGATACACCACACCGCCCGCGTCAGTGTCCTGGAAATAGACCCGGACAGGCAGGGCAAAGACCTTGTGCTTATTCATCCAGCAAATCCCTGTTGATGGGGTTATTCGCCACCACCAACCCGAAATGGCGGTAGGCATTCGCGGTGGCCATGCGCCCGCGCGGCGTGCGTTGCAGATAGCCCTGCTGGATCAGGTAGGGCTCCAGCACATCCTCGATGGTGTCGCGTTCCTCGCCGATCGCCGCGGCAAGGTTGTCCACGCCGACCGGCCCACCGAGAAACTTCTCGATCACAGTCAGCAGCAGTTTGCGGTCCATCACATCCAGGCCCTGCGAGTCCACATCCAGCATGGTCAGCGCGGCGTCCGCCACTTCGCGCGTGGCATTGCCGTCCGCCTTCACTTCGGCGAAATCGCGCACGCGGCGCAGCAGCCGATTGGCGATGCGCGGCGTGCCGCGCGAACGGTTGGCGATCTCCAGCGCGCCATCGTGGGTCAGGCTCATTTCCAGCAACCCCGCCGAACGCAGCACGATGCGCTGCAATTCCTGCGGCGTGTAGAACTCCAGCCGCGCCACGATGCCGAAGCGGTCGCGCAGCGGATTGGTCAGCATCCCGGCGCGCGTGGTTGCACCGACCAGGGTGAACGGCGGCAGGTCGAGTTTCACCGAGCGCGCCGCCGGGCCTTCGCCGATCATGATGTCGATCTGGTAATCCTCCAGCGCCGGATACAGGATTTCCTCGACCACCGGCGAGAGGCGGTGGATCTCGTCGATGAACAGCACGTCGTGCGGTTCGAGGTTGGTCAGCAGCGCGGCTAGGTCGCCGGCACGCTCGAGCACCGGGCCGGACGTGTGGCGCAGGTTCACGCCCATCTCGCGCGCGATGATCTGCGCCAGCGTGGTCTTGCCCAGTCCCGGCGGACCGAACAGCAGCACGTGGTCGAGCGGCTCGCTGCGCCGCTTCGCCGCTTCGATGAATATCTCCAGTTGGCCGCGGATCTTTTCCTGCCCGACGTATTCGTCGAGCTGCTTGGGGCGCAGCGCGCGCTCCAGCGCCTCCTCCTGCTTCGAAACGGGCGTGGAAGCGATCAAACGCGGTTCGGCGGAGAGGTTGTCGCTATGGATCATGCTTTGGATAATAACTTAAGGGCTTGGCGGATGCCGCCCGAAACATCGGCATCCTTGGGCAATTGCTTGACCGCCCAGTCCGCCTCTTTTTCGTTATAGCCCAGCGCCAGCAGCGCGTTGACGATGTCGCTGCCGAACGATGCGGCCGCCGCGCCTTGCGTAGCGCTTGTGCCGGTTGCCGCAAATTTACCCTGCAATTCCAGCAGCAGCCGCTCGGCGGTCTTCTTGCCGACGCCGGGAATTTTGGTGAGGCGGCCTGCCTCCTTGTTTGCCACCGCAATCGCCAGGTCGTTCAGGCTCAAACCGGACAACACCGACAACGCCAGCTTCGGTCCCACGCCGCTGATCTTGAGCAACTGGCGAAACGCGATGCGTTCCTCATTGCTTGAAAAACCATATAGCAAATGTGCATCCTCGCGCACGATGAGTTGCGTATGCAGCACCACTCTTTCGTGCAGTATCGGCAGGTTGTAGAACGTGCTCATCGGCACGTCCAGTTCGTAGGCCACGCCTTGCACATCCAGCAGGATTTGCGGCGGGTTCTTTTCCAACAATATCCCAGTCAGCCTTCCAATCAAACCAATCTCCCATTTTTCATGCGGTATCCCGCCGTCGCCAATACGCCCAGACCTTGCCCGCCGTGCGCATGACAGATCGCGCAGGCCAGCGCGTCCGCCGCATCCGGGCTGGGCGTGCCGGACAACTTCAACAGGCGTTGCACCATTTCCTGCACCTGTTCCTTCCCGGCATGACCGTTGCCGACCACGGCCTGCTTCACCTGCAGCGCGGTATATTCCGCCACCGGCAGGTTCGCCAGCACCGCCGCGCAAATCGCCGCGCCGCGCGCCTGCCCGAGCAGCAGGGTGGATTGCGGGTTGACGTTGACGAACACCTTTTCCACCGCCACCTGATCCGGCTTGTGCTGCGCGATCACCTCGCCCAGGGAATTCAGGATTGCCTTCAAGCGCTCCGGCAACTCCCCGTCAGGCGTCTTGATGCAACCGCTGGCGACGTAGCTGAGTTGCTGGCCTTGCTTGTCCAAAACACCAAAGCCGGTGATGCGCAGGCCGGGATCGATACCTAAAATGCGGACTGATGATTGTGGGTTGAGCAAAACCAACCCCCTCTACCCCCCCCTTGTCAGGGGGAGAACTATGCGCTCCCCCCTGACAAGGGGGGCTGGGGGGGTTGGTTTTTCCTCGCCCCTCACTCTTCGATCACCGCAGTGGTATAAACCTCCTGTACATCGTCCAGGTCTTCCAGCGCATCGAGCAGCTTCTGCATCTTCGCCGCATCGTCGCCGGTAAAGACCACTTCGTTGGCGGGCTTCATGATGACTTCGCCGAATTCCGGTTTGTAGCCCGCCGCTTCCAATGCCTGCTTCACGTTCACAAAATCATGCGGCGCAGTGATCACTTCGATGCTGCCGTCGTCGTTGGTCGAAATATCCTCCGCGCCGGCATCCAGCGCGACTTCCATCAGGCCGTTCTCGTCGGTGCCCGGCGCGAAGATCATCTGTCCGCAATGCTTGAACAGGAAAGCCACCGAGCCGTCCGTTCCCAGATTGCCGCCGTTCTTGGCAAAGGCATGGCGCACTTCCGCGACGGTGCGCGTCTTGTTGTCGGTCATGCAATCCACCATCACCGCCGCGCCGTTGATGCCGTAGCCTTCGTAGCGCAGCTCCTCGTAATTCACCCCCTCGAGCTGGCCGCTGCCGCGCTTGATCGCATTCTCCACGGTATCTTTCGGCATGTTGTTTTCGCGCGCCTTTTCAATCGCCAGGCGCAGGCGCGGATTGGCTCCCGGATCGCCGCCGCCCATGCGCGCCGCGACGGTGATCTCTTTGATCAGTCGCGTGAAGATTTTGCCGCGCTTGACGTCCTGCTTGCCCTTGCGGTGTTGAATGTTTGCCCACTTGCTATGCCCGGCCATGCTGTTCCCCCAAAAAAATCATGGTGCGATGTTATCATTTACGCTTCAATATCCCAATACAGGCCAACCCAAGCCGGACTGCCATGACCGAACCGCTGCTGATCGCCAGGAACGCCAAACATGAACTCTGCCTGTTGCCGCAGATGGCCAACCGCCACGGGCTGATCACCGGTGCGACCGGCAGCGGCAAGACCGTCACGTTACAGACGCTGGCGGAAGCGTTCAGCCGCATCGGCGTGCCGGTATTCCTCTCCGACATCAAAGGCGACCTGTCCGGCATCGGCAAAACCGGCGGCGGCAACGCAAAAATCGCCGCACGGGTGGAACAGCTCAGGCTGGAAGGCTTTTCCCATCGCGCCTATCCGGTGACATTCTGGGACGTGTTCGGAAAAATGGGGCACCCGCTGCGCGCCACCGTTTCCGACATGGGGCCGCTGCTGCTCGGGCGCATGCTGAACCTCAACGAGGTGCAGCAGGGCGTGCTCTCGCTGGTATTCAAGATTGCCGACGACAACGGCCTGCTGCTGCTCGACCTGAAGGATCTGCGCGCTATGGTGCAGAACGTGGGCGACAATGCCGCCGATTACACCACCGAATACGGCAACATCTCCACCGCCAGCATCGGCGCGATCCAACGCGGCCTGCTGCAGATCGAAACGCAGGGCGGCGACAAGCTGTTCGGCGAGCCGATGCTCAACATCGCCGACCTGATGCAGACCGGCAGCGACGGCTGCGGCATGATCAACATCCTCGCTGCCGACCAGTTGATGACCTCACCCAAGGTGTACTCAACGATGCTGCTGTGGCTGCTCGCCGAACTGTTCGAGAACCTGCCGGAAGCGGGCGACCTCGCCAAGCCCAAGCTGGTGTTCTTTTTCGACGAGGCGCACCTGCTGTTCAGCAACGCGCCCACCGCGCTGCTCGACAAGATCGAACAGGTGGTGCGCCTGATCCGCTCCAAGGGCGTGGGCGTGTATTTCGTCACGCAGAATCCCGCCGACGTGCCGGACAAGGTGCTGGGCCAGCTCGGCAACCGCATCCAGCATGCGCTGCGCGCCTTCAGCCCGCGCGACCAGAAAGCCGTAATAGCCGCAGCCGAAACCATGCGCGACAATCCAGAACTGGATGAAACCTCCATCATCACCGAACTCGGCGTCGGCGAGGCGCTGGTCTCCTGCCTCGATGAGAAGGGTACGCCGGGTATCGTCGAGCGCGCCTTCATCATCCCGCCGCAGGCGCAGATCGGCCCGCTCACGGATGCTGAACGCGAAACCCTCATGCAGGATTCGCTGCTCGCCGGACATTACGAAAAAGCCGTGAATCGCGAATCGGCTTACGAGATACTCAAGGGGCGCACCGCCGAAAAGCAGGCTACCGCACAACCCGCCCCAGCCGAGAGTGGCGGGCTGGGCGGGATGCTGGGCAGCGTGCTGGGAGGAGGAAGGCGCCGCGAGGGTGCCGCCGAGGCACTGGCCAAGAGCGCCGCGCGCGCCATCGGTTCGGAAGTCGGGCGACAGATCATCCGCGGCGTGCTGGGCTCGTTGTTGGGAGGCCGCAGGTAAGTTCACGGGAAAAAACTGAAAGGTGCCCTGAAATGAAGACGATTCTGGTTGCAAATCCAAAAGGTGGCAGCGGCAAGACCACGCTGTCGATCAATATTGCCGGCTATCTGGCCAGCCGCGGGCAGCAGGTGGCGATGCTCGACCTGGACCGGCAACAATCCTCGGCCTTGTGGCTCGCCACGCGCCCCGCCGATCTGCCGCGCATCCGCACGCTCGACTCCAAAAAAGCGCATGACCGGCCTAATGACTGGCTGGTGATCGACTCGCCCGCCGGCCTGCATGGCAAGAACCTTGACCATGCCGTCAAACTGGCGCACAAGATCATCGTGCCGGTCGCCCCTTCGTTGTTCGACCTGCAAGCCAGCCGCGACTTCCTGCAGGCGCTGGCCGAGGAAAAGACGGTGCGCAAGAACAAATGCCACATCGGCATCGTCGGCATGCGCATGGAGATGCGCACCAAGGCCGCCTGGGCGCTGGAGCATTTCCTCTCCACCCTCGACCTGCCGATCCTGGCCTACCTGCGCGAAACGCAGGTGTATGTGAATGCCGCCTTCGAAGGAAAATCCCTGTTCGACCTGCCGCCCTACCTCGCCGAACGCGAGCTGGAACAATGGGCGTTCCTGCAGGACTGGCTGGAGAAATAAGGGAACCTCTATAAACCGGGGCACTCTATTCTCGGGAGCAACGCCTTTGCCGCCAGCATGCCGTGTGCCGGATTTTGCCATACATAGCAGCAGGAATCGTAACGAGCGGCTCCGGGGCGGGGGAGGCCGGAGCACAGCGCCCGGAGCCAGCAGTATGTGAAGAGCGCGACAACGAAGTTGCGGTGCAGGCTCACATGCGCAGCATGTTATGCCGGAACCAACACCGCCCGACCCCGCCCCGGAGTCGCGCAGTAGATTCATGCCGCTATGTATAATGTGCGTCCACCTCAACCGCTGCATTTTATGAACCCGTTCATTTACCTCATCGCCGGCAGTTTGCTGCTCACCGCCTGCGCGCAAGCTCCCCAGCGCACCGAGCCGGCACCGCCTCCCGAGCCGCAGGCGGAAGCCACGCTGGTGCTGCCTAATGTCGAATTGAGCGACGAGTTGCTCTATGAATTCCTGCTGACCGAGATCGCCAACCAGCGCGGGCACAAGGCATTGGCCGTGGAAGGCAGCGCGGACATCGCCAGGAAAACCCGCGATCCGCGCCTGGCAAGGCGCGCCGCGCAACTGGCATTCGAGTCCGGCGACATGAACAAGTCGATCGAAGCATTCCGGCAATGGCAGGAAATCGAGCCGGCTTCACCTCTGGCGGGACGCATGCTGGCTTCGGTATTGGTGCGCGGCGGGAAACTGGACGAGGCGCAGCCGGAGCTGGCCAAGGTGCTGGCAGCGGAAAAAACGCATCCCGGCACCGGTTTCATACAGATATTCCAGCTGATCGCCCCTTATCCCGACAAGCCCGCCGCATTGAAGCTGATGCGCAATCTCGCACAGCCCTATCCGCAGGTCGCAGAGGCACATTGGTCGGTAGCGCAACTGGCGCAGCAGGCCGGCGACCATACGCTTGCGTCAAGCGAAGTGCAGCAGGCGCGCAGCCTGCGCCCGGAATGGGATATGGCAGCCTCGCTGGAGGCCCAGTTGTTGCAGAAAAATACCCCGCAACTGGCTCTGGAGGTGTTGCGCAGCTATCTGTCCGAATATCCGGACGCACGCGAAATCCGTTTGCAATATGCCCGCGCGCTGCTGGAGCAGAAGCAATACCGGCTATCGCGCGCCGAATTCCAGCGCTTGGCGAAAGACAATCCGGACAGTCCCGACCTGGCATTTGCGATCGCACTGATCTCCCTGCAGATGAACGATTTGGGGGATGCGGAGGCGCAACTGCAGCGGGCGCTCGAAAAAGGCAAAAAAGACCAGGATACGGTGCAGTATTACCTCGGGCAGCTGGGCGAGGCCAAGGAAAACGAAGGTGAGGCGATAGCGCATTATCGCGAAGTAAAGGGCGGCGAATACCAGTTCGCGGCACGTCTGCGCGTTGCCTATCTGCTGAGCAAGCGCGGCAAACTGGATGAGGCAAGGGAATACCTGCAACAGACGCAGGCCGCCAACAATCAGCAGCGCGTACAACTGTTGCTGATCGAGGCGCAACTGTTGCGCGAGGCGAAGCGGCTGGAGGAGGCCTACCAGGTGCTGCAGCAGGGCTTGGCGAAACTGCCCAACCATCCCGACCTGCTTTACGAAACCGCGATGCTGGCCGACAAGATCGGCAAACCGGATGTGTTCGAGCAATTGATCCGCAAGCTGATCCAGATCAAGCCCGACCACGCGCACGCTTACAACGCACTGGGCTACAGCCTGCTGGAACGCAACGAGCGGCTTGCGGAAGCGGTTGAACTGGTGGAAAAAGCCTTGCAGCTCGCCCCCGACGATGCCGCCATCATGGACAGCGTGGGCTGGGGCTACTACCGCAGCGGCAGGCTGGACGAGAGCCTGAAGCTGCTGCGGCGCGCCTTTGCCGGCAACCCCGACCCTGAAGTCGCGGCGCATCTTGGCGAAGTCTTGTGGGTGCATGGCGACAAGGAGGAGGCCCGGAAGGTCTGGCAGGACAGCCTCAAGGCCAATCCCGGCAGCACTCCGTTGCAGACCGTCATCAAGAAATTCATTCCCTGATGCGGTGGATGGGCATATTGCTGGCAGGCATGTTGAGCGGCTGCGCGTTGTTGCCGTCCGCACCCGCGCCGGCCGTGCGTCCCGCACAACCGGAATCCGCAGCGTTTGCGCTGAACGGGCGCATTGCGGTCAATTACAACGGCACGCGCCACTCCGCCGGATTGCGCTGGACGCATACGGCGCAATCCGACGATATCCTGCTGCTTGCGCCGCTCGGGCAGACCGCCGCGCGCGTCTATCGCGACGCGCAGAATGCGACGCTGGACGACGGCGACAAGCATTACCAGGCCGGCGATGCGGAAACCCTGATGCAACAGGTGCTCGGCTGGTATCTGCCGTTGCGCGGCCTGCACCATTGGGTGCTGGGTTTGGCGGAAACGGGAAGCCCGGCGCAAATCGAGCGCAACGGCAATGGCCAGATCGCCGTGCTGCGCCAGGATGGCTGGGAGATACGCTACCTGCGCCATTCCGCCGCCATGCAGGACAGCTTGCCGACGCGCCTGCAACTGAGCCGCGACGGCTTGCAGATGCAGTTGCTGATCGACGAGTGGGAACTGCCATAACCTGAATCTTGCATTTGAACCACGAAGAACACGAAGGTCGCGAAGAAAAACCATGCGTTACTTTAAGAATAGGGGCATCTTGGGAGTATATTTTCGAGCATGCTGCTCCATGAAAAATCCTTGTGATCTTCGTGCGCTTCGTGGTGAGATGTTTTTCTCAAAATGACGCGAACGATCACCTGCCCCGCGCCGGCCAAGCTTAACCTGTTCCTGCACGTCGTCGGGCGCAGGCCGGACAATTATCATCAGTTGCAAACCCTGTTCCGCTTCATCGATCTGCATGACACGCTGCATTTCACCCTGCGCAAGGATGGCGCGGTGCGGCGTACCAATACCATCGAGGGCGTGGCCGAGGAGCAGGACTTGTGCGTGCGCGCGGCACGGCTGTTGCAAGGCGAGACCGGATGCACGTTGGGCGTGGACATCTCGCTTGAAAAACATATCCCGATGGGCGGCGGCCTGGGCGGCGGCAGTTCGGATGCGGCAACCACGCTGATCGCGCTGAATCGCCTCTGGTCGCTGGGTTTGCCGCGCGCGCACCTGATGCGGCTCGGCCTGCGCCTGGGCGCGGATGTGCCGGTGTTCGTGTTCGGCAAGAACGCCTTTGCCGAGGGCGTGGGCGAAGAGTTGCAGGCCTACCCATTGCCGGAGGCGTGGTATGTGGTGCTGTTCCCTCCGGTGCAGGTGCCGACCGCAGAGATTTTTGCGCATCCGGAATTGACACGGAATACGGTTTCCATCACAATGCGCGCCCTTTCGGAGCGGCAACTGGAGTGTGCCGCCGGCGAAAAACGGCAACTGCGCAACGATCTGCAATCCGTGGTGTGCGAGCTTTACCCTGAAGTAGCGCGTTATTTAGCCTGGCTGGATAATTCAGGTAACGCGATGATGACCGGGTCGGGTGCCTGCGTGTTTGCCGAATTCGGCAGTCGCGACCAGGCCGAAGCGGTAATGCGGCAGTTGCCGCACGATATGCGCGGCGTGGTGGCGCAAGGTTTAGCAAGGCATCCGTTGCATGATTGGGTGCTCGATTAAGTTATTGGGGAGTCGCCAAGTGGTAAGGCACCGGATTTTGATTCCGGCATTCGTAGGTTCGATCCCTACCTCCCCAGCCATATCTCAGAGTGTTTGTCCTGTTGTTTTTGATTCTTTAAGGGGTTGCACGTGTCCTACGACCGCCTGATGGTATTCACCGGCAATGCCAATCCGAAGCTTGCCGCAGCAGTCGCGCAGCACCTGCACATCCATCTCGGCCGTGCCACGGTAGGTCGTTTTTCCGACGGCGAGGTGATGGTGGAGCTCCTCGAGAACGTGCGCGGCAAGGACGTGTTCGTATTGCAATCCACTTGTGCGCCGACCAACGACAGCCTGATGGAAGTGATGGTAATGGTGGATGCGCTGAAGCGCGCCTCTGCCGGACGGATCACCGCCGCGATGCCGTATTTCGGCTACGCGCGCCAGGATCGCCGCCCGCGCTCGGCGCGCGTCGCGATCACCGCCAAGGTGGTGGCCGACATGCTCACCGGCGCCGGGGTGGACCGGCTGCTCACCATGGACTTGCACTCCGACCAGATACAGGGCTTTTTCGATATTCCGGTGGACAACATCTACGCCAGCCCGATCCTGCTGTCCGACGTGTGGAAGAACAATTACCCGAACCTGATCGTGGTGTCGCCGGACGTGGGCGGCGTGGTACGTGCCCGCGCGCTGGCCAAGGAACTGGAAGCGGATCTGGCGATCATCGACAAGCGCCGTCCCAAGCCGAATGTGGCGAAGGTGATGAACATCATCGGCGACGTGGTGGGGCGCACCTGCCTGATCATGGACGACATGGTGGATACCGCCAACACATTGTGCGAAGCCGCTAATGCACTGAAGGAAAAAGGCGCGGCACGCGTGCTGGCCTACTGTACCCACCCGGTGCTGTCCGGCCCGGCAATAGAGCGCATCGAAAATTCCGCGCTGGATGAATTGGTCGTCACCGACACCATCCCGCTGAACGAAGCGGCGCGCAACTGCAAGCGCATACGCCAGCTGAGCACGGCAGAATTGCTGGCGGAAACGATACGCCGCATCAACAACGAAGAATCGGTGAGCTCGCTGTTCACTGAATAGCACGGGTTCACCGAATAAAATAAGCGGCAGCCATGGGGGTTGCTGCAAAGTGGGGTTTGCCTGGTCGCGGGCAAGCCTGTTTTTTGGAGAAGTGAAATGCCTATCGAAATCAATGTAACAACCCGCAAAGCGCAAGGTACGGGTGCGAGCCGCCGTCTGCGTAATTCCGGCCGCGTGCCAGGAATTGTCTATGGCTCCGGCGACGTCGTAATGATCGAACTGGATCACAATGACCTGTATCACAAGCTGCGCTCGGAGGCATTCCATGCTTCCGTGCTGACGCTGAACCTGGAAGGCAATAAGGAATCCGTGCTGTTGCGCGATTTCGTGATGCACCCGTTCCGCCAGCAAGTGCAGCACATCGACTTCCAGCGCGTGGATGCCAAGAAAAAGATGCACATCAAGGTGCCGTTGCACTTCCTGAATGCAGAAATCGCGCCGGGCGTGAAAACCGGCGGCGGCAAGATCAGCCATGTGATAAATGAACTGGATATCATCTGCCTGCCCAAGGATCTGCCCGCCTTCATCGAAGTCGATCTGGGCAAGCTGGAACTGGGACATTCCGTGCACGTAGCCGACTTGAAGCTGCCCAAGGGCGTGGAAACTGCCGCACACGGCACACATACCGCAGAAGCGGTGGTGGCAACCGTACAAGTGCCGCGCGGCGCGGTTGAAGCGGAAGCGGCTGTCGAAGCAGCGCCCGCTCCAGCGGCCGCACCGGCTGGTAAAGCCGCTGCTCCGGCAGCCAAAGAAACCAAGAAGTAAGCCAAGGCACATCGTTATGCAACCCGCCATTGCTGATCACGGCATGGCGGGTTTTTCGTTTTCATTATGTCATCGATACGACTGATCGTCGGCCTGGGCAATCCCGGGCGCGAATATGAAACCACCCGGCATAACGCCGGTTATTGGTGGGTGGATGAGCTTGCACGCCTGCAGAATCTGGGCTTCAAGAGCGAAGCCAGGTTTCACGGTCTGATGGCGCGAGGCCAGTTTCACGATCATGAGATGCTGCTGCTCAAGCCGCAGACGTTTATGAATGTGAGCGGTCGTGCGGTCGGCGCGCTGGCGCAGTTCTACAAGATCGCCCCGGCGGAAATCCTGGTGGTGCATGACGAACTGGATCTCCCGCCGGGTGTGGCGCGCCTGAAGCTGGGCGGCGGACACGGCGGGCATAATGGCCTGAAGGACATCATCGCGCACCTCGGCACAAAAGATTTCTGGCGGCTGCGCCTTGGTATCGGCCATCCCGGCGAGCGCACCGACGTAGCCGGCCACGTGTTGCACGACCCGCGACGCGAAGAACGAGAGTTGATCGATGAGGCCATGCAGCGCGCGCTACATGTCGCACATCTGGTCATCGAAGGAAAAACCGAAGCAGCGATGTTGAAGCTGCATAGTGCATAAACCCGAACCCCTCCCGGCCTCCCCTAGTCAGTGGAGGAGCAGTCTCTCCCCCGACTAGGGGGAGTTGGAGGGGGTTTTGGGTTGCAGTTTTTAAAAGGGAACAACCATGAGTTTGAAATGCGGAATCGTCGGTCTGCCCAATGTCGGCAAATCCACTTTGTTCAATGCGCTGACCAAGGCCGGCATCGCTGCGGAGAACTATCCGTTCTGCACCATCGAGCCGAACGTCGGCATCGTTGAGGTGCCGGATGCACGCATGGCCGAGCTCGCGAAGATCGTCAAGCCACAACGCATGCAGCCTGCCATCGTCGAGTTCGTTGATATTGCCGGATTGGTCGCTGGCGCATCCAAAGGCGAAGGCCTCGGCAACCAGTTTCTTGCCAACATCCGCGAGACCGATGCTATCGTCAACGTGGTGCGTTGTTTCGATGATCCCAACGTGGTGCATGTGGCCGGACGCGTCGATCCCATATCCGACATCGAAGTCATCCTCACCGAACTGGCGCTGGCTGACCTTGCCGTGGTGGAGCGCACGATCCAGCGCGACGGCAAGAAGGCCAAGTCCGGTGACAAGGATGCGCAGAAGCTGGTTGCCGTGCTGGAAAAGCTGCTGCCGCATCTGAATGAAGGCAAGCCCGCGCGCACCTTTGATTTGAACGATGAAGAGAAGCATCTCATCAAGCCGCTGTGCCTGCTCACGATCAAACCCGCAATGTATGTCGGCAATGTGCTGGAAGATGGCTTCGAGAACAATCCTCATCTTGACCGCCTGCGCGAACATGCGGCGGAAGAAGGGGCACCTGTCGTCGCTCTATGCGCCAAAATCGAAGCAGAGTTGGCCGACCTCGACGACGCCGACAAGAAGGAATTTCTCGCCGACCTTGGCCTGGATGAACCCGGTTTGAACCGCCTGATCCGCACCGGCTACGACCTGCTCGGTCTGCAAACCTATTTCACTGCCGGCGTGAAGGAGGTGCGCGCCTGGACCATCCACAAGGGTGACACTGCGCCGCAGGCGGCAGGCGTGATCCACACGGACTTCGAGAAGGGATTCATTCGCGCGCAGACCATTTCTTATGCTGATTTCATTGCCTGCGGTGGTGAGGCGGGTGCGAAGGAAAAAGGCAAGATGCGCGTCGAAGGTAAGGATTATGTCGTGCAGGACGGCGACATAATGAATTTCCTGTTCAACGTCTAAACTGTTGCGCTCGCTGAAATGAAACGGCCGGTCTAAAAGGACTGGCATGAAAATGCCGGCTTGATTGGAGCTTGTTGCCAAACAGCAAAACTATGCGATCCGAGATATCGCATATGCTGCCCGCAGGAATACAAGGCAAACAGAGCGATTCAGAGCGCACAATTTTCCCGCCATGCCCAACACATGATTCAGGGCGCACAAAAACAGCCGCAAACCATCCAGCCTGCAACGACTACAAAAAACGCCAACATCGCGCCAGCGAAATAAAAAGGCGTACGCGCCAATTAGCGCGCCCGGAACCAAGCGCTCCAGGGAAAACCCCTACTGCCGAAGCATCAGGGGGCAGCCGAACACGCACCTCCCACACCAGAAGGCTCGCTCACCGTGTCGTGGCGGCTGCCACAACAGCACACCCCGACTTAGTTCGGCTTACCGATCCCCGGTGTAGGAAAAGGCCATGTTGCAGCCGGACGCACAGGTGCTGGTGCAGAAGGAGCCGGTGCTGCTGGCTTGGCTGCTGCTACAGGAGCTGCCGGTTTAGCTGCAACCTTTTTGGCTGCCGGTTTAGCTGCAACCTTTTTGGCTACCGGTTTAGCTGCAACCTTTTTGGCTGCCGGTTTAGCTGCAACCTTTTTGGCTGCCGGTTTAGCTGCAACCTTTTTGGCTGCCGGTTTAGCTGCAACCTTTTTAGCGGCCGGCTTCTTGGCTACTGCCTTTTTAGCGGCCGGCTTCTTGGCTACTGCCTTTTTAGCGGCCGGCTTCTTGGCTACTGCCTTTTTAGCGGCCGGCTTCTTGGCTACCGCCTTCTTGGCTACCGCCTTCTTGGCTACTGGCTTTTTGGCTACTGCCTTTTTAGCTGCCGGTTTCTTTGCTGCAACCTTTTTAGCGGCTGGCTTTTTGGCTACTGCCTTTTTAGCTGCCGGTTTCTTTGCT
>JAGRPI010000011.1 GCA_019449635.1 Candidatus Ferrigenium bremense | reverse complement strand
GCCTAGTCAGATGGCTAGTTGTTTCACCAGTAGTTTCATCAGTATTTTCCGTTCTCACACCTCGATACACCGCGTTGGCACGGCACTCGGGGCGAACGGGAAATGTATCGAACCACAGTTTTGGACTTAATCAGAGGTTCCCTAACTGAAGATTACCCTACACTGAAACTTCGTTTTGCAGCGCCGCATATGGTTGATATGCAAGCAAGAAATTTTTTCCGCAACGCCGCATAACCAGCGACTAAGCTGTCGTCTTTTGACAGCTTAGTCGAATGGCTATGACCAATGACTTGGCGAGTGTTGTTTGCTCGCCTAGCCAGATGGCCAGTAGTTCTATCAGTAGTTACATCAGTTGGGATGAAGCGGTTCAAGCAGGCAAGCCGCGCAGCGGATGCTCGTAAATCCGGATTTTTTGGGGTGCCCTATGCGACGACTTGCTCGTCGCGCATCCGTAGAGCTTCCTCGATATCCACCGCCACCACGTTGGACACGCCTTTCTCCTGCATGGTCACGCCGACCAGCTGCTGCGCCAGTTCCATGGTGAGTTTGTTGTGGCTGATGAACACGAACTGGGTGTGTTGCGACATCTTCTTGATCAGCGCGCACAGCCGCTCGGTATTGGTGTCGTCGAGCGGCGCGTCCACTTCGTCGAGCAGGCAGAATGGCGCGGGGTTGAGCTGGAACAGCGAGAACACCAGCGCGATCGCGGTCAGCGCCTTCTCCCCGCCCGACATCAGGTGGATCGTGCTGTTCTTCTTGCCCGGCGGCTGCGCCATCACCTGCACGCCGCTGTCGAGGATCTCCTCGCCGGTCAATATCAGGCGCGCTTCTCCGCCGGCAAACAGTATCGGGAACAGTTCCGACAGGTGCTGGTTGACCTGGTTGTAGGTGTCCATCAGCAGGTCGCGCGATTCCTTGTCGATGCGGCGGATCGCCTCTTCCAGCGTGGCCATCGCCTCGTTCAGGTCCGCAGCCTGCGCATCCAGATAAGCCTTGCGCTCGGTCGCGGCCTGCAGCTCCTCGAGCGCGGCGAGGTTCACCGCGCCCAATGCCTCGATGCCCGCGTTCAGCCGGTTCAATTCGTTCTGCAAGACATTCGGTTTGTTGTTGCCCGCTTCCAGTAGCGGCAACAGCGCCTGTTCGTCCACGCCCTGCAATTGCTCCGCCCATTGCTCGAAATGCAGGCGTGCCTCCTGCTCCTTGAGGGTCAGCTCGCCGAGTTTCTCGCGCAGCGGGTTGAGTTTGTGCTCGCAGGCGAGGCGCTCCTGCTCGAGCTTCTGCAGGCCGACCGTGGCGTTTTCCAGCACGTTGCGCGCCTCGGCAAGCGCCTGTTCAGTGGCCTGGCGCGTTTGCAGCGCGACCTGCAACTGCTGCTTGGCCGTTTCGTCCTCGCCGCCCGACACTTCGGCGCGCAACTGCGTCAGGTTCTGTTCGAATTGCGCCAGCGCATCGGTGATCTGCCGGACGTTGTGCTGCAGGTCGGTGATCTTCTCCGTGCAGGTCTTGGCGAAAAAGTGCGCCTCCTGCAACGCATGTTGCGCCTGCTGCGCGCGCCCGCGCTGTTCGCGCAACGCGCCGTCCTGATGATTGGCCTGGCGTTGCGCCTCATCGACCTGCGCATGGAACGCGGCGATCTGCTCGCGCAATATCGCCATCTGTTCATCGATGCCTTGCTGCTGACGCTGCTCGCCGCCCAGCAGGTCGGCCACTTCCTGCATCTCGCGCTCGATCTGCATGGTGCGCTCCGCGCTGCGTTCGTGCGCCTGGTTCAGTTTGAGTATCTGCATCTGCAGGCCGTGCAGGCGCTGCTGCAATTCGTTGCCGGCGGTGCGCAACGGCGCGATCTGCGCCTCGATGGATTGATAGCGCTGTTCGGCCTGCGCGACCTGTTGCCGGGAAGATTCCGCATCGCGATTCTGTCCGGACGACTCCTGCTCGAGCCGTTCGATCTCGCGCTGCCTGGCCAGCACGCCGTGCAACTGGCTGTCCGGCGCGTGGAACAGCATGCTGTGCGCGCCGATCAGATGTCCTTCGGGGGTGACGAACCAGCCGCCCGGCGGCAAAGCTGCGCGCTGCGCATAAGCCTGCGCCACGCCCGCCACCGCATACACATGAGTCAGCCAGTCGCGCACCGCGGGAAGCACTTGCGCGTCCTGGCATTGCACATAACTCAGCAGCGGTGTCATGGAATTTTCAAATTCCGTTAGGGCTGAGCTTGCCGAAGCCCGCCCCGAGCCAGTCGAAGCAGCCTGTCCTGAATTTACTATATGCCCTTCGACAGGCTCAGGGCGAACGGCAGTAGAGAATATTTCCGGCGCAAACAGCGCCAGCTTCGCCGGCGGCACATCGCTCCACGCGGCGGCATCGCCCAATGACGGCATGGCGACCGCATTCAGCCGCTCGCGCAATACCGCTTCCAGCGCATCCTCCCAGCCGATTTCGATGCGCAGGGATTGCCACAGGCGCGGCAGTTTTTCCAGCTGGTGCTGCTGCAGCCAGGCGGTGAGGTTCTTGTCGTTGTCGATATGCTGCTGCAATTGCTGCAACGCATGCAGGCGCGCCTCGGTCTGCGCCAGCACGCGCTCCTGCTGCTGCAACGAATCACGCTGGTTGCGCCGTTCGTTGTCGGCCAGCGGCAACTGCTCCTGCAGGTTCGCCAGCTGCTGCACTTGCGCGGCGCGTTCCGCCTCCAGTTCGGCCAGTTGCTGCTGCACCTGCTGCAACGCGCCGCTGTCGGGGCGCGGCAGATTGTCTTTTTCCAGCAGCAGGCGCGAGCGGCGCGACTCCATCTGCTGGATGGTGCGCTGCAAATGCTCGCGCTGCGTATCGGCCAGTTGCAATTGCTGTTGCAGCTGCAGTTGCTCGCGCTGCAGGGCGTTGTAGCGTTCCTGCGCGATGCGCGCCGCCTCCTCGGCCTGCGGCAGGTTTGCCCCCTCCAGTTGCGCATGCTGTTCGGCTTCGGCAACCTTGATGGCCGCGCCGTCCTGCTGGCGCTGCCAGTGTTCCAGCAGGGAATGGATGCCTTGGCGCTGATGCTGCTGTTGTTCGATCTGTTTCTCGGTATTGGCGATCTGCTGCGCCATGCGCTGGCGCTGCTCGGCGACGTGCTTGATGTGCTGCTCCAGCCGCGCGATCTCGGCATTCGCGGTATACAGCTCGCCCTGCCTGACGTGCAGCGCGTCGGAAAGCTGGTAATGCCCGCTGCGCGCGGTTTCCAGCTGGCTTTCGATGTCGCGCAACCGCGCGGTCTCCGCTTCCAGCTCGGTGCGGGTCTTCTCCGTCGTTTGCGCGAACCGGACGCGCTGTGTCTCGGCTTCCTGCTTCTTCACCAGCCAGAACAGGTGTTGCGTGGTGTCGCGCTGCGTTTCCAGCGTGCGGTATTGCTTGGCCACTTCGGCCTGCTCGCCGAGATGCACCAGTTGCTTGTCCAGCTCCTGCAGGATGTCGCTGACGCGCAGCAGATTGTCGCGCGTGTCGCCGATGCGCAACTCGGTCTCGCGGCGCCGGTCGCGGTATTTGGAAACGCCCGCCGCTTCTTCGAGGAACACGCGCAACTCTTCCGGCTTGGCCTCGATGATGCGCGAGATCATGCCCTGCTCGATGATCGCGTAGGCGCGAGGACCCAGCCCGGTGCCGAGGAAGATGTCGGTGATGTCCTTGCGCCGCACGTGCTGGTTGTTGATGTGGTAGGTGGATTCGCCGTCGCGCTGCAGCACGCGCTTGATGGAGATCTCCGCGTAGGTCGACCACTGCCCGGCGGCCTTGCCCAGCGAGTTGTCGAAGATCAGTTCGACGCTGGCGCGCGACACCGGCTTGCGCTTGCTCGAGCCGTTGAAGATCACGTCCTGCATGGTCTCGCCGCGCAATGCCGAGGCCTTCGATTCGCCCAGCACCCAGCGCAGCGCGTCGATCACATTCGACTTGCCGCAACCATTCGGCCCGACCACGCCCACGATTTGACCCGGCAACGCGATGTGCGTGGGATCAACGAAGGATTTGAAACCGGCTAGCTTGATTTGGGTAAGACGCAATTTTGATATCACAACGTTATAATGCGCACCATTCTAGCGGTCATGGCATTCAAAGTCACTCCCTAAGGATTGACATGACCGCTCCCTCACCCCGCCCTCTCCCGCAAGCGGGCGAGGGTGATAGGGTGTCGCTTTGCGACGTTTGTAGTTAAATGAACCTGACAGGCAGACCAAATGGCCGCGAAACCGGACAAAACGCTGGAGACCTTCCCCAACCCCAACCCGCAGCGCGATTACCATATCCACATGGAAATCCCCGAGTTCACCTGCCTGTGCCCCAAGACCGGCCAGCCGGATTTCGCCACGCTGATCCTCGATTACATCGCCGATCAGGCCTGCGTCGAGCTGAAGAGCCTCAAGCTGTATATCTGGTCGTTCCGCGACGAGGGGCATTTCCACGAGGATGTCACCAACCGCATCCTCGACGACCTGGTCGCCGCCACCGAGCCGCGCTTCATGCGCCTGACTGCCAAGTTCTATGTGCGCGGCGGCATCTTCACCAACGTGGTCGCGGAACACCGCAAGGCAGGCTGGCAGCCGCAGCCGCCGGTGGACCTAACGCGATTCGAGGCGCAGTCGAACACGCGCGGATAGCCTCTCACTGCCGCTTCACGCCGCCATACCAGCCCTGCGTGGCATTGGCGATCCTCACCACCAGCAGCATCACCGGCACCTCGATCAGCACGCCGACCACGGTCGCCAGTGCCGCGCCGGACTGGAAACCGAACAGGCTGATGGCGGCGGCCACCGCCAGTTCGAAGAAGTTGCTCGCACCGATCAGCGCCGACGGGGCGGCGACGCAGTGCGCCACGCCGAGACGGCGATTCAGCCAATAGGCCAGGCCGGAATTGAACAGCACCTGGATCAGGATCGGCACGGCGAGCATGGCGATCACCAGCGGCTGCGCGACGATGGCGTTGCCCTGCAACGCGAACAACAGCACCAGCGTCACCAGCAGAGCGCCCATCGAATACGGCGCGATATGCTCCATCACTTGCCTGAAAGCCGGTTCGCCTCGCGCCAGCAATTGACGGCGCAGCAGTTGCGCGATGATGACCGGAATCACGATGTAGAACACTACCGAGACGAACAGCGTGTCCCACGGCACGGCGATGCTGGCGATGCCGAGCAGCAGCGCCACCAGCGGCGCGAAGGCGAAAATCATGATGGCATCGTTGAGCGCCACCTGCGACAGCGTGAAATAGGGATCGCCTTTCACCAGATTGCTCCACACGAACACCATTGCGGTGCACGGCGCGGCGGCCAGCAGGATCAGCCCGGCGATATAGCTGTCGAGCTGATCCTGCGGCAGGTAATCGGCGAATACCTGGCGGATGAACAGCCAGCCGAGGAAGGCCATCGAAAAAGGCTTCACGCCCCAGTTGACGAACAGCGTGACGCCGATGCCGCGCCAATGTTTCTTCACCTGATGCAGCGCGCCGAAATCGATGCGCAGCAGCATCGGAATGATCATCACCCACACCAGCACGCCGACCGGAAGGTTCACCCTCGCGACTTCCAGACTGGCGATGGCCTGAAACACGCCCGGCAGAAATTGCCCGAGCAGCACCCCGGCAATGATGCACAGCGCGACCCAGACAGTGAGATAACGCTCGAAAAGATTCATCGCGTCAGTCCTTGATTTGGCCGATTTCGGCGAGCTTCTGTTGCAGCGCGAGCTTGTCCAATTTTTCGATGGGCAGACTCATGAACAACTGGATGCGCCGCGCCAGTTGGCTATATGCTGTCTTGAATGCCGCACGCTTGTCCTCATCACTGCCCTCAACACCGGCCGGATCGTGGATACCCCAGTGCGCGGTGGCCGGCTTGCCCGGCCAGATCGGGCAGGTTTCACCCGCCGCGTTGTCGCACACGGTGAAGATGAAATCAAACTGCGGCGCGCCGGCTGCGGCGAATTCATCCCAGTTTTTGCTGCGCAAGCCCTCGATGCTGTGACCGTGCTGCTGCAGCAATTCCAGCGCGAACGGGTTGACCCGCCCGGCCGGTTTGCTGCCCGCGCTGTGCGCGATGAACCTGCCTTTGCCGAGCGCGTTGAACAGCACCTCGCCCAGGATGCTGCGCGCGGAATTGCCGGTGCACAGCACCAGTACGTTATAGGTTGTGTCTTGCAAGATAAACTCCTTAGTAAAGTGAATTGGCCCGGATCTTTCATGGGCCATGCTAGATTTGTAGGAGCACGCCCTGCGTGCGAGTCGCGGCCAGGAGCCGTTCCTACAACGGCGCTTGGCTCTAATGGATCTCGATTGACTATTTATTCCCCCGCTTGCAGGCATCCGGGTTTCCGCCGCAGCAGTTTTCGGTCAGATACGCCAGCATGTCGTTCATCACCGTAAAATTCGCCGCGTAATAAACAAAGCGCCCGTCCTGCCTGCTGTCCAGCAGCCCGGCATGGCTGAGCGTCTTGAAATGGAACGACAATGTGGCCGGAGACACTTTCAACTTTTCGGCCACCTGCCCCGCCGCCATGCCCTCCGGGCCGCGCGCCACCAGCAGGCGGTAAATCGCCAGGCGCGTGGGTTGCGCCAAAGCCGCCAATGCCTTCACCACTTGAGCCGGTTTCATCATGTTACGTTTCCATTGTTAAACAATTATTAAAATGTCAGGCGCAATTAGAACAAATATCTTGTGCAAACGCAAAACTACTTTTTCTCAATGGATGCGCCGTAATCAATCTGAAACCTCGCCTTAACCCAGCCGCAACATTCGGCAGTTATCCTGCTGCGCATCCCATCCATAGGAAATCTCAGATGAAAACGCTTCAGGACATATTGAATCAACGCAGCCTTTCCGCCCTGTTCCAGCCGGTCATGAATATTTCGGACGGCACGTTTATCGGCTTCGAGGGGCTGATCCGCGGTCCGGCCGACAGTCCGCTGCATTCACCGATCAACCTGTTTGCGGCAGCCAAACAGCAGGGGCTTTCACTGGAAGTCGAAATGCTGTGCCGGCAGATTGTGCTGGAATCCTTTGCCGCCCAGAACCTCCCGGGCAAATTATTCCTGAATGTCAGCCCGGATGCCTTGACCCATCCCAGTTTCAAGAACGGGCAAACGCTGGCCTATCTTGAAAACCTCGGCATCGATCCGCAACGAGTCATCATCGAGATCACCGAAAACCAGCCCACCTTCGATTTCGAAGGGATGCGCAACGCGCTGCTGCATTACCGCGACATGGGGTTCCAGATCGCCATGGACGACCTTGGCGAAGGTTTTTCGAGCTTGCGGCTGTGGTCGGAATTGCGCCCCGAATTCGTAAAGATAGACATGCATTTCGTGCAGGGCGTCAATGCCGACCCGCTCAAGCAGCAGTTCATCAGGTCGATCCAGAGCATCGCACTAAGCTCCGGCACGCAGGTGATTGCGGAAGGGATCGAAACGGATGCCGAATTCAGGGTGATACGGGATATCGGCATCGCCTGTGGGCAGGGCTATTTTATTGCCCGCCCCAAGCCCATCCCGCCACTGACCCCGCCCGTCGAAGTCGGCTGCCTGACCAACCAGAACTATGCCATCGAACAGCCCTATGGCAGCAGACGCAGCCTCACGGTGGAATCGCTGTTGCGTTATGTGGAGCCGTTCCAGCCGGATACCGAAGCCGAAAAAATATTTGCCTGTTTTTCCGCCAACAAGGACTTGCGCGCCATTCCCGTCGTCAAGCATGGGCGCCCCGTTGGGTTGATTGTGCGCACCGAATTTATAGATTGCTTTGCCAAACCTTTCCACCGCGAGCTGCACGGCAAAAAACCCTGCGTTGACATGATGAATGCGGAGCCATTGCTGGTGGAAAAATCCACCTCTATCCATGAATTGAGCAGCTTTCTGAGCGAATCGGGGATTGAACATTTCAGCGACGGCTTCATCATCACCGACCAGGGCCGTTATATCGGACTCGGCACCGGGCAAAGCCTGTTGCGCGAAATCACCAATGCGCAGATCGAAACCGCACGTTACGCCAACCCATTGACTCTGCTGCCCGGTAACGTTCCGATCAATGAGCATATCGAATACCTGCTTCAATCCGGTAAATCGTTCGCCGTCTGTTATTGCGACCTGGACAACTTCAAACCCTTCAACGACGTATACGGCTACCGCAAAGGCGACGAGATGATCCAGTTCACCGGCAAGCTGCTCAACAATATCTGCGATCCCCAACGCGACTTCATCGGGCATATCGGCGGCGACGATTTCATCCTCGTCATGCAAAGCAAGGATTGGGAGAAACGCTGCAACCAGGCGCTGATTTCCTTCGCGCAAACATCCCTGGTGCTGGTCGAGGAGAGGCATCGTTCCACCGGCGGCTACTCCAGCGAAGACCGCCAGGGGCGCATTGTTCACCACCCGCTGCCCACGCTCTCGATAGGCGTAATCTGGGCCAATGCGGTATCGTTCCACTCGCACCATGAAATAGCCGAGGCTGCCGCAGTCGCGAAGAAGATGGCCAAGAAAAAACCGGGCAACAGCCTGTTCATCGAGCGGCGCGAATCCCGACAGCTTGAAATGGCCGGTTTTCAATCCTTCCCGAGCGCCTGCCATGGATGAGCGTTCGCCGTGCCTCGCGATCAGCCTGTTCCGGTGCGGGCGGCTCACCCTGCACCTCCTTTACGCGGTGCTGCTGGCGGTCTTTTACCCGCACCTGAATCAAACGAAGCGACGCCGTACCCTGAAGACCTGGAGCAGGCAACTGCTGGATATTCTCAATATCGGCATCCGCACCGAGGGACAATGGCCCGTGCGCGGCGAGGGCGGTTATCTGATAGTCGCCAACCATGTCTCGTGGCTGGACATCTTTGTGCTGAATGCAATCTATCCGGCGCGCTTCATCGCCAAGGCGGAAGTGCGCGACTGGCCGCTCATCGGCTGGTTATGCAAGCGCAGCAACACCATCTTCATCGAACGCGCCATGCGCCAGCATGCCGCATCGATCAACCGACACGTCAGCCTCCTGCTTGAACAGGGCGTTTGTGTGGGATTGTTCCCGGAAGGCACCACGACAGACGGGAAACAGGCCGGGCATTTCCACTCGGCGCTCATCCAGCCCGCGATCGATGCCGGTGCAATGCTTTGTCCGATCGCCCTTCGCTACCAGGATAAGAACGGGAAACAAAGCAGCATCGCCGCCTTCACCGGCGACATGACCTTATCCCGATCCATTTGGCGCATCCTGCGCAGCCCGCGTTTCGATGCCTTGCTGGCGTTCACCCCCGCGCTGGCGACCGCCGGCGAGAACCGCAGGGTGCTGGCACGCGCCGCGCAGGAGGCCATTTCGCAAGGACTGCAAAATGTTGCCGCCATGCGGCAAGCGCCGGAACAAGAGACAACATCCGCCGTTTCCCAATCGCTGCTCTCGGCGCAATCCGCTTATGCACCGCTCCTCCTTCCGCTTCCGAACCAGCTACCCAAGTAGCAATTACATGCGAACGGACAGGCCGTGGGCATCAAGGTAATTTTTATGGTCGATTGAGATTAACAGTGCTAATGAGCAAGCAAAATCAAGGAAAACAGGAAAATTCGCCCATGCAGCGCAAAAGCCATCCTTTCGCCTGCCTGCTGGAAGAATTGGAAGTGTTACAGCGGGAGTTAATGGAACTTGAGCAGTTGTCCGCAACAACACTGCAACGCTCTGACACGCTCCACCTGGCAAGCGCCGTTAACTTGATACACTACCTTGGCCTGAGGCGACGGGATATGCGCCCGCTTCAGGAAAGGTTGGCGGCAGCAGGATTGTCATCGCTGGGCCGTGCGGAGTCACATGTCCACCCCAATATCAATGCCATTATCGTCCTGTTACGCTGTGCCTTGGGCAAACATCCGGTTGACGAGGTGTTGCCAAGCACGGGCGCTGCCGGGGCAATGCTGCTTGAGCGCAACACCAATGATCTACTCGGAAAACCTCCGGCACATCGCCGTGTCCACATCATGGTCACATTGCCGGGCGAAGCTGCGGACGATTATTCATTGCTCAAGGATATGCTCGTCCATGGTATGGATTGTGCGCGCATCAATTGCGCGCATGACGATCCTGAAATATGGGCGCGCATGATAGGTCAAATCAATCTGGCCCGTCGTGAAACAGGAAAGCATTGCCGCATCCTGATGGACCTGGGCGGCCCCAAACTGCGCACGGGCGAAATCGCTCCCGGCCCTGTTGTGCTCAAGTGGCGTCCACAGCGGGACAAGCTCGGCAAAGTGACTGCCCCCGCGCGGATATGGTTGCATCCAGAAAGCGATGCCTCTCCCTGCCCCGCGCCCGCCGATGCCTGCCTGCCGGTAACCGGGGACTGGCTTGCGAAAGTGTCATCGCGCGACATCATTGAATTGACTGACGCGCGCGGGGCATTGCGCACCTTGCAAATTGTTGACGGGGTCGGGACGGGTTTTTGGGCGGAATCCGATCAGACCACCTATGTCACGCCCGGCACGGAACTGAAGCTCATGCGGGTGTCCATATCCGGACATCCGCGCCGGGCAGGCCACACCGGCATGGTGGGGATGTTGCCCCCAGAATCGGAAATGATCCGGCTTCACACCGGTGACAGCCTGAGCATCACGCGTGAACCGTTGCCGGGTAAGCCGGCAAAATTCGACGCCAAAGGACGTTTATTGTGCACAGCCAGCATCGCCTGCTCACTGCCGGAAATCTTCCGGACTGTCCAGCCGGGCGAACGCATCCTGATCGATGACGGCCGGATCGGCGGCGTCATCCGCAGCGTCAGCAAAAACAAAATGGTGGTCGAAATCACGCAGGCGCGCGAAGGCGGGGAAAAGTTGCTGCCCAACAAAGGCATCAACCTGCCGGATAGCCGTCTTGAATTGGCTGGCCTGACGGCGCAGGACATCAAGCATCTGGAATTCGTCGCGCAACATGCCGATATGGTCGGGCTGTCATTCGCCCGGAGCCCTGCTGACATTGAGCTGTTGCAAAAGCATTTGAAACGCATGAAAGCGGAAAAACTCGGCATCGTCCTGAAAATCGAAACGCGCATGGCATTCGATAATTTGCCCGGGTTGCTGTTCACGTTGCTGCGCTCCCCTACCGTCGGCGTCATGATTGCGCGCGGCGACTTGGCGGTGGAATGCGGTTATGAAAGATTGGCGGAGTTGCAGGAAGAAATTCTCTGGCTGGCAGAGGCAGCGCATTTGCCGGTCATATGGGCTACCCAAGTGCTGGAGGGGTTATCCAAGAGCGGCAAACCCAGCCGCGCTGAAATTACCGATGCGGCGATGGGGGTGCGTGCCGAATGCGTCATGCTGAACAAGGGAGCGCATACTATCGAGGCAATTCAAACATTGGATGACATCCTGCACCGGATGCAATCCCACCAGCGGAAGAAGAATTCATTGCTACGCCGCCTTCATTGGTGATCCCTCTGTAATAATTCCGGAATAAACTTCGGCTAGAATTCGAAGCTACTTAAGTGGGCCATCTTCGTTTTTAAACTCGCTTGAGTATCTATCTGCTTCCCTCCATTTTGGCGCCCTTCGGGGCGCCATTTTTTCTGGAACCTATATGTTTTATATAGCATCCAGCCGACGGAAGAAAAGCTTCCTCAAGTGTCGCCTTCATTGATGGTTTCGCCGGAAAATGGTCGTTGTCAGAATGCATATGACAGGAATGCGCCCAGCAACCGATCGTCTCCTCCCATGCCCGCGCCGCGCCGCTTCAAAATTCATAATTCCAAAACAAAAAGTTAATAATTATTAAATATTTTGCTGTCATGCTGACAGCATGAATCAAAAGGTTACTTTCCATTCCGGTTCCAAACAACGATGCGGCATATAGGCGGCGTGCCCTACAGGCAGCCGGATTGCCTCGCAATAAGCGCATGCATCCTGAATGATGCTTCTCGAACCATCATTGTGGTATCCCCGAGATGACACAAGTCCGGTCGATATTCCTTTCCGACATCCATCTCGGAACCAGGGCATGCCAAGCCAACCGTTTACTTGAATTCCTGAAAGAATACTCAGCCGAGAACATTTTCCTGCTCGGTGACATCATCGACTTATGGGCGATGAGCAGGGGGGGAGTTCACTGGACACCGGCCCAGAATACGGTTGTGCAAAAACTGCTGCGGTGCGCGCGGCACGGTGACAGGATCTTCTTCATTCCAGGCAACCATGATGAGGCCATACGCGAATATGTCGGTACATCGTTTGGTGATGTGGTAGTTGCCCACGAGATCATCCATACCGCCGCTGACGGGCGCCGCTACCTGTTATTGCATGGCGATGAATTCGACCAGGTAACGCGTCATCACAAGTGGGTAGCCATACTCGGCGACAAGTCTTACAACATGCTGGTGAGCCTGAATATATATCTATCCTGGCTGCGCAGGACTTTCCGACGTCCCGGATACTGGTCGCTTGCCGGTTATGCCAAGCGCAAGATAAAAACCGCCATCAATTTCATCTTCAGCTTTGAAGACTCGGTCATCCATCATGTGCGGGGACGCAAGCTGGATGGGGCGATTTGCGGCCACATCCACTGGCCGATGATAAAAGAGGTCGACGGACTTTCGTATTTGAACTGTGGCGACTGGGTGGATAGCTGCACCGCGATTGTCGAGCATTTCGACGGGCGCATGGAGCTTGTCACATGGAATGCAAGCCAGAATCCGGCAATGCAACCACGTTGGTGAAAAGTGATGGAAAGCCCGCATAAAGGCAAGACCGGCCTCAAACGCTTATTGAATGCATTTCGTTATTCCTGCTCCGGCATCAAAGAAGCGTACCGGAATGAGGATGCCTTCCGCCAGGAGACGTTGTTGGCGGCTATTCTGTTGCCGCTGGCGTTCTGGCTTGATGCAACAGCCGTCGGGCGCGCCCTGATGATAGGCAGCGTGTTGCTGCTGCTCATCGTCGAGTTGCTGAATTCGGCCATAGAAGCCACGGTTGACCGCATCTCGCTGGATGACCACAGGCTTGCCAAGCGCGCCAAGGACATCGGCAGCGCTGCGGTGCTCATCACCATTGTCGATCTGATACTGGTCTGGTTACTGGTTCTGCTCGGCTGACACGATTTCAATCCATCAACACTACGGGCACCCGAGATGAGAATCCTGTTCATATCCGACGTATATTTCCCGCGCATCAACGGCGTCTCGACTTCCATCAAAACCTTCCGGCACGAACTCCGTGAACTCGGCCATACGGTACACCTGATCGCGCCGGATTATCCAGGACCCGGCTCTAATGAAAGCGACATCATGAGGGTGCCTTCCCGCCAACTGCCATTCGACCCGGAAGACCGGCTGATGAGATTCAACTGGGTGATGGCGCACCTCGAAAAACTGCGCAACGAGCATTACGACGTCATCCACATTCAAACGCCATTCGTGGCGCACTACCTCGGCATCAAACTATCCCGTTTGCTGGATATTCCCTGCATAGAAACCTACCACACATTCTTCGAGGAATATCTTCACCACTACATCCCGTTCGTACCCAAAGCAATAATGGGGTCAGTGGCAAGGAGATTCTCCCGCCATCAAGGTAATAGCCTGGATGGCATGGTAGTTCCATCACGCCCCATGATGGAGGTGTTACGCGGCTATGGCGTGACGACCCATGCGGAAGTCATCCCGACCGGACTCGAACCGGAAAGTTTCGTGCCGGGTAATGGCGATGATTTCCGCAGGAAATACGGCATTTCGCAGGGTCGCCCAATGCTGCTTTTTGTCGGGCGCGTGGCGCACGAAAAGAATATCGGGTTCCTGCTGCGGGTAGTTGACCGTGTCAGAAAGGATATTCCCGAAGTGCTGCTGCTGATCGCAGGCGCGGGACCGGCGCGTAAAGGGCTGGAACATGAAGCCGACAAGCTTGGGCTGGCAGAGAATGTCATGTTTATCGGCTACCTTGATCGCCACACCGAACTCAATAGCTGCTATCAATCGGCAGATATTTTCGTATTTTCATCAAGGACTGAAACTCAGGGGCTGGTTCTGCTGGAAGCGATGGCGCAAGGTGTGCCGGTAGTGTCTACCGCCGAAATGGGCACCCGCGACGTGCTGCGCGAAGGCGCCGGCGTCCGGATTGCCAAAGAAGAACTGGAAGATTTTTCCGGCAAGGTCATCATGATGCTGGAAGACGCCGGTGTCAGGACGCGCCTTGGCGAAGCCGGGCGAGAGTATGCACACGGATGGTCGGCCGGCAAACAGGCAGAACGCATGCTGGATTTTTACCAGTCCGTCATTGAGCTTCACTGATATCGAAATCAAACACGAATTTCGCGGCGCACTATCGGACTTCGACAAGGCCGGACGGTTGCTTGCAGTTTTGTGGTGGGCCGATCTGCCGGGAACAATCGACATGATGGCTTACCACTCCCCGCCGCAAATGATTTTTTTTCTGACATACTTTTTCATAAATTTTCGCTGTACTTTGAGCAACAGCTTCTTTAAATACCTCTTGATAATTTTCACTTTGATAATCCTTTATTGCTGCGCGACAACCCCTGCTTAAATTGCACGCCCAGGACAAATCTGCCCGAGGTCGCACACCCGAACCTTTCTCGATTTCCATGCTGAACGAGGCCGCGACTCCCTGTGAATGGCTATATCTGCAAACCCGCTTGCTGCACTTCGCGCTCGATCTCTTCCACGCTGATGTGGCGCGCATTGCGCCCCTTGATCATGTAGACCATATATTCGGCCATATTCTGTGCGTGGTCGCCCATGCGCTCGACCGATTTGGCGATGAACAGCATCTCCAGCGCACTGGAGATGGTGCGGGGGTCTTCCATCATCAATGTGATGAGGTAGCGCAGGGCGGTGCGAAACTGGTTGTCCACCAACTTGTCCTGGCGTATCACGTGCGTGATGTTGGATATGTCCAGACGGGCGAATGAGTCCAGTGATTGGTGCAGCATGTCGAGCACCAGATTGGCGGCATGCCGAATTTCGGTGTAGCGCGGCGAATGGAAATGTTCCCGGCTGGACAGCAGTTTTCCCATCCGCGCGATCTTTTTCGCCTCGTCGCCGATGCGTTCAATATCTGTGATGGTCTTGATCAGCGTCATCACCATGCGCAGGTCGTTTGCTGCCGGTTGGCGGCAAGCGATGATCTGGACGCACTTTTCGTCGATGGAGACCTCCATGCCGTTCACACGGTGATCGTCCTCAATGACGCGTTCCATCAGGGCGACATCATTGTTTTTCAGCGCTTCCATGGCCAGCCGTATCTGGCTCTCCACCAGGCGGCCCATCAGCATCACCTGGTCACGCACCTCATCGAGTTCGGCATCAAACTGCGTCAATGTATGTTTCCTATTGCTCATCCGATTCTCTCCCGGCACAGATTGATTTAGCGTTCCATGCTACTCACCAATCATGACGGGATCGTTACGAGTCAACGCGGGATGCTGGCTGATGATCAAGAACCACAATATTCAAAAAGCGCGCAAGAATCGAAACGCTCTCAGCACGGACTTTCTCCCGTTGGCGCATGAAGCACAAACACTACTTTCGACACTATCTGCTTATGCGCTATTCCTCGCTCAGTTTCCGGACCAGCCGCCCAAGCAGCGATTTCACGAACTCTTCATATTTCCGTCATCGCGCGGCAACAAGGATCCAATAACCTGCGCGCATCTTCAACCAAACGGAGGATGCAATGCTGGAACTCGACCGACAGACCCAACCCGCGGCCCAACGCCGCCTGGTCACAAGCCTGGCGCACAGCGAAGCGGAAATACTGGAGGCGCAACGCCTGCGCTACAAGGTGTTCGCCGAAGAGATGGGGGCGAACCTGCCCAGCGCAAACGAGGGGATCGATCGCGATATTTTCGACAAATACTGCAAGCATTTATTGGTGCGCGAAAGCAACGAGAACAAAGTGGTGGGCACCTACCGCATACTTTCGCCCGATCAGGCGCAAAAAATCGGCGGCTACTATGCCCAGACCGAATTCGATCTGACCCGATTACTGCATCTCGGCGAGCGCATGGTAGAAGTGGGACGCTCATGCGTGCACTGGGATTACCGCGACGGCGCGACCATCACCCAGTTGTGGAGCGGCCTCGCGCAATACATGCAGCAAAGCGGCCACGAATACCTGATTGGTTGCGCCAGCATCGGTATCGCGGACGGCGGCCATGTCGCAGCCAGCATCTATCGCAAACTGCACCGCATCTATGCAGCCCCCGTCGAATACAGCGTCTTCCCTCGCAACCCGCTGCCTCTGCACGCGCTGAACCAGCACCTCGATGCGCCGATCCCGCCGCTGATCAAAGGCTACCTGCGGCTGGGGGCTTATATCTGCGGCGAACCGGCATGGGATGCGGAATTCAATACAGCCGACCTGTTGATACTGCTGCCGATGTCGCGCCTCAGCAGCCGCTATGCGAAACATTTTCTCAAAATATCAGAACATATTCTCAAGAGGTAATCCGGCCCGTTAACCGGTTCAATAAACATCAAGAGTGAAAAACATAATGCGAAGCAGAAAAATATGATGCCGCTTTAGATCACTGGTTAGCCGTTCTGCCAATTAGCGGCAATTCTCTCCGGGGGAATACCGGTAGCGTTTTATCAGACCATAAACAAGGACAAAAAACATGCATGCCGAATTAGACATAAATGCCGCCAGGCAGGTATTAAGCGGAATCCATTTGCCGCCGTGCCCGGCTGCATTGCTGGCGGCCATGAAAGAGGCGCGATCGGCCGATGCCGACCCTGTGCGTATGGCGCGTTTAATCGGGCAGGATGTCGGTTTATCCGCGCCGATGCTCAAACTCGCCAATTCGCCGCATTTCGGTCTGCGCAACAAAGTATCTTCCGTTCAACAGGCGATCACTGTGCTGGGACTCAGAAATACGGTCAATCTGCTCAGTAATGTCGCATTGCGTGCCAACGTAGCGCCGAATCTGGCCGGCATGAATGAGTTCTGGAGCCGCTCCAGCATGACCGCTTTTGCCGCATCCCGTATTGCTGCGCAGGTTCCCGGCGTATCTTGCGATGATGCTTATACCGTAGGGCTATTCCACGATTGCGGCACTCCGGTGCTCATGCAGAAATATCCCGGTTACCTGAAGGATATCGACGAGATGTCGCGCATCAGCGGAAATATCTGTGTGGCCGAAAACCTCCGTTATTCGACCACCCATGCGGTAGTTGGCAATCTGCTGGCGCGCAACTGGTTGCTTCCACTGAACATATGCCGCGCAATCCTGCGCCATCACGACATCACGGTTTTTTCCTCAGTTGCCGACCAGGCTTCAATTGAAGTGTGCAATTGGATAAGCATTGTTCAGGCAGCGGAATATATTGTGGATTCGCATTTGTACTTGCGTAACGACGAATGGGCAATGTGGCAGCAGCTTGTGCTGGAACATCTGCAATTTTCCAGGCGGGAATTCGACGAGTTGCGCAGCGACATAACAAGCATGCTGAACGCAGATTAGCGGCTAGATTGCAGGAGTGCAAAATGGAATTGGTATGGACAAAACAGTTGATCGTCGAAATTGCGGCTATCGATTCGGATCACAAAAATCTGATCGCTCTGATCAATGGCATAGAGCGCGTAATCATTGCAAAAACACTCGGTTAACCGGCCCCTACCCTACCCCACCCATCTCCCGGCCAGAACGGAGCAAATAAATCGCCATGCAAATCACTCGTTGACCCGCTGCAAATGTCGCGCATGAGCGGCCGCGATGCGAAATGTTTCCCTGGATTCATCTTTCTGTCACAAATTACCCATATATTAGCCATTCCGTAATCAGTGATTGAAAGTTGGAGATGAGCGCAAAAATTTTGATAGTCGAAGATGAACCGGCGATTCAGGAGCTGCTGGCATTCAATGTTACCCAAGCTGGATTTCGCGCATTGCGCGCGGAAGACGCGGAAAGTGCCTGGCTGCAAATCAGGCAGGACTTGCCGGATTTGATCCTGCTTGATTGGATGTTGCCTAACACCAGCGGCCCGTTGCTTGCCAGGCAATTTCGCAGCGAAGCAAGGACCAGCAACATTCCCATCATCATGCTGACAGCGCGCGGGGAAGAACACGACAAAATATTGGGGCTCGAATCAGGTGCGGACGATTACATTACCAAACCGTTTTCGCCCCGCGAACTTATGGCGCGGATACGCGCCATGCTGCGCCGCCATGCCCCCCAGATGCCGGATGAGTCCATAACCATAGGCGGATTGGAACTATCCCCCATATCGCACCGGGTTAGGGCAAACGGTATCAATATTGAATTGGGGCCAACCGAATTTCGATTGTTGTGTTTTTTCATGAACCATGCCGAACGGGTGTACAGCCGCTCTCAGTTACTCAGCCAAGTGTGGGGCACGCATGCTTTTATCGAGGAGCGTACGGTAGATGTGCATATACGCCGGCTTAGAAAAGCGCTGGAAGCGGCAGGCAGGGATCATTTGATCCAGACCGTGCGCGGCAGCGGTTACCGCTTTTCGGCGTAAGTACAGAGCCGGTTATTTCAGGCTGCTTTTGTTTCGCGCCCTCACGCTGCAATCAAATCGCCTCATCGAATAATCCCCCGTAACAAAACTTTCATCAATCCTTAATCGGTTTTTCACATTCGCCCTCTAATCTGCCTGGGTCGCACTAGGGCGGCTTATTCAAAATTACTGGGAGATTTAATGATGCAAAAAGCATTCACGAAGCAAAAGAAACTCATCGTCGCCGCACTGGCAGCCGCAACCTTTTCGGCGCCGGCATTGGCCGAGACCGCCAATGTGAGCTTTTACGGCATGGCCGACTTGTCGTATGACTTCATCAACAACGGCACCTCTGCTGCCGGCGTCGCTGGCGCAAGCAAGACCAACGTATCGAGCAACGTCTCGCGTATTGGCCTCAAGGGCGCGGAAGGATTGGACGATGGCCTGTCGGTAATCTGGCAGATCGAGCAGCAAATCAACATTGACAGCACTAACGAAGCAGGCGGCACCGGCACCTTTGCCACGCGCAATTCCTTCATCGGGCTGAAGCACGACAGCGCAGGCACCGTGCTGCTGGGCCGCCACGACACCCCCTACAAGCTGGCCACGCGCAGGCTGGACCCGTTCGCCGACAGCGTCGCGGATAGCCGCGCACTGACGGGAGGCGTAACCAGCCCCACCACCGTCGATTCCGCCAACACCGCCTTCGACGGCCGCCCGACCAACACCATCCACTACGCCACGCCCAAATTGAGCGGCTTCACCGGCATGATCGCCTACGCCAACCTGAGAGAGACCAACACTACGGCCGCGCAAGCCAAGGAAAGTCTCACCAGTCTGGCCATCACGTACGATGCCGCCCCGTTCTATGGTTCGCTGGGCTATGAAGACCACAAGCTCGATGCGACTCGAATCGGCGGCAAGGAATCTGCCTGGAAACTGGGGCTGGGCTACACGATGATGGATGCGCTTACCTTGGGTTTCGCTTATGAAAGAACCAGCGACAACCTGTGTACCGCCGTGGTAGTCGGCGGCTGTGCTGCGGTCGGCGCCGACCGCTTCGGCCACAATGCCTACTACCTGTCCGGCAATTACAAGATGGGCATGAATGCCGTCAAGTTTGCCTATGGCAGGGCAGGCCAGCTGGCCTCGACCGCCAACACCGGCGCCAACCAGTTCAGCCTGGGCTACGACCATGTCCTGAGCAAGCGCACCAAGCTGTATGCGATCTATTCGCGCATCAGCAACAAGAGTGGCAGCGACTACGGCTTCAGCCAAACCACCTCGGCAGCAAGCACCGTCAACGGCATCGGAGCTTCCCCGTCCGTGGTTTCCCTCGGCATTAGACACACTTTCTGATCCCGCCCGGCCGACCCGGAAGGACCGGGTCAACATAGATCTTGCCGCAAGGCGTTGTTGATCCGGGCCAGTGTTTTTAAGCAATGAAATCGAAACGGAGACTCCATGAACAGCAAACTCAAGCAACTCATCCTCGGCATCACCACCGCTGCTGCCCTGTCCTGTGCGGGCGCAAGCCAGGCGGCCACCAACATCACCGGTGCGGGCGCGACCTTCCCCTATCCGATCTATTCCAAATGGGCCGAAGCCTACAAGACAAAAAGCGGTGTAAGTATGAACTACCAGTCCATCGGCTCCGGCGGCGGCATCAAGCAGATCACCGCCAAGACCGTGGATTTCGGCGCATCCGACATGCCTCTGACCCCGGAAAAACTGGACAAGGACGGCCTGATGCAGTTCCCGACTGTCATCGGTGGTGTGGTTCCCGTGATCAATGTGGCCGGCGTTGAAACCGGCACGCTGAAACTGGACGGCACGACGCTGGCGAACATCTATCTGGGCAAGATCACCAAGTGGAACGACCCCGCCCTCGCGGCGCTGAACAAGGACCTCAAACTGCCCGACGAGAACATCACTGTCGTGCACCGTTCGGACGGTTCCGGTACCACCTTCATCTTCACCAACTACCTGTCCAAGGCCAGCCCGGAATGGAAGACCGGCGTCGGCGAAGGCACGGCGGTTTCCTGGAAGGCCGGCACCGGCGGCAAGGGCAACGAGGGGGTGGCGTCCTATGTGCAGCGCATCAAGGGTTCCATCGGCTATGTGGAATACGCCTATGCGTTGCAAAACAAGATGAATCCCATACAGATGAAAAACCGTGACGGCCAGTTCGTCAAACCGGGCGACGCCTCCTTCAAGGCAGCCGCAGCAAATGCACAATGGGACAAGGCGCCGGGCTTTTATGAAATCCTGACCGACGAACCCGGCAAGGAAAGCTGGCCGATCAGTGGCGCGACCTTTATCCTGATGCACAAGATGCAGGAAAAACCGGATACCGCGAAGGAAGTCCTGAAATTCTTCGATTGGGCCTACACCAACGGCGGCAGCCTAGCTTCCGACCTGGACTACGTGCCGCTGCCGGAAAATGTGCAGAACCTGATTCGCAAGGCATGGAAGAATCAAATCCGTGATACATCCGGTTCTTCGCTGACGAAATAGGCCGGCTCACGGAAGGCGGTTTATTTCGCGGGGGCCTATGGCCCCCGATTTTTTCGGCCTTTGATTCCGATGCTTCCAGAACGGCCGCATCATTCGGTCCGCCAGTCACCGGTCAACATTCCACTACTCCGATCGCACAACACCGGCAGGCGATAAACCGCCAGCCGTACAACCGGTAAATTTATCGATAAACACGAATAAACGTTTCCATGCAAATGGATTATTTATATGATGATGCGCATGAACCCGCCATTTGGCATTTTATCTGCCGCAAGGAGACTTCATGGACGCTCACGGCCACACACATAGCCACAACCATAACCGCGCCTTTGCCGTCGGTGTCACGCTCAATGTGGGGTTCGTGCTGGTTGAGGCTTTTTACGGCTGGCTGACCGGTTCGCTCGCGCTGCTCTCCGATGCCGGACACAATCTCAGCGACGTGCTGGGTCTGCTGATAGCCTGGGGCGGCTTTTATCTGGCACGGTTGCGCCCCAGCCAGAAGCACACCTACGGACTGGGGCGTGTGACCATCATGGCGGCAACGTTCAATGCGCTGATCTTGCTGGTCGCGATAGGCGGCATCGTCTGGGAAGCCATCAGCAGATTCTCCCATCCGGTCCAGATCCAGGGCGTCACCGTCATGGTGGTGGCTGCCATCGGCGTGGTCGTCAATGGCGTCACTGCCTGGCTGTTCATGTCCGGCAGCAAAGACGATCTCAATCTGCGCGGCGCCTATCTGCACATGGCGGCGGACGCGCTGGTCTCGCTCGGGGTCGTTGCCGCCGCCGCGCTATTCATCTGGACCGGCTGGACCTGGCTGGACCCGGCGATCAGCCTGGTGATCGCGCTGGTGATCCTGATCGGCACCTGGGATCTGTTGCGCCACGCGTTGCATCTTTCGCTGGATGGCGTGCCGGCCTCGATCGAATTGGGCGACATCGCGGACTACCTGTCCAGCCTGCCCGGCGTCAGCGCGATCCACGACCTGCATATATGGGCGATGAGCACCTCGGAAACCGCGCTGACCGTCCACCTCGTCATGCCGGACGGGCAGCCCGACGATGACTTCCTGTGCCGCGTGGTGAACGCATTGCACGACAGGTTCGACATCGAGCATCCCACCATCCAGGTCGAGACGGGCGATCAGCCATGCCTGTTATCTGTGCATACCACACATTGAATCAATCAAACCTGAAGAAAACCGATTAGCCACGGATAGATACGGATTAATACCGATACAACCCACTGCTTTTATCCGTGAACATCCGTGTTAATCCGTGGCTTAACTGTGTCTGTCAGAATCAGCCATCTGGTCCGCCAGCGCCTCGGCGCTCAGCATGATGATCTCGATCTCCTCGATGATCTCCTCCTGGCGCAGCGCGTTGTAGCGCAGCCGCAGTTTCGCCTCGTCCTTCTCCAGGCGGCGGATGGCGCCGTCCATGTGCTCGAGCCGCTTGCGGTTCTCCGCCATCAGCGAGGCGTAGAACACCTCGTGCAGCACGGCGTAAAGATACTGGCTGGTGAGCTGCGAGAGGAACTGCGCCGGTTCCAGGTTGAGCAGCGGCGGATGGGAATAAGCCGGCCTTGTTTTTGGCAACTCCAGCGGCAGCAACTGGCGCAGCCGCGGCGCGCCGCTTTCCTCGTCGTGGTACAGCGCGCCGATGCACCACGCCTCTTCCGGGCGCTGCTGCTGCAGTTTGCCCAGCACCCCGGCCAGTCGCACCAGTGCCGCCGGCACCTCCTCGGCCACGCCGGGACCTTCCACGAAGGCGGTGATGCGCTGACTCCCTTGCAGCTTGGCTTCCAGCCTGCGCCCCACCACCACCGGCAGCGTGTCCGCCTGCTGCATGGCCGTAGCGAGCGGCGCGAGCAGCGTTTCGTTGAAGTCGCCGCACAGGCCGCGCTCGGAGCCGACCACCAGCAGCAGTTGCCGCGCGCCGCCGGGAAGCGCCGCGATTTCAGGATAAAAGCTGAGGAAGTCCTGCGCAGCCGCTTCGATGCCGGCCACCGCGCGGCGCTGCGTGGCGAGAAAAGCCGCAAGCCTGCGCGTTTCCAGCAGGGCCAGGTTCTTCATCGCGACCATGATGCCGTCGATCTCGTCCAGTGTGGCCAGACGCTCCTTTACCTCACGCCGTTTGCTCACCTGAGGGCGCCTCCTCTTCGCTCAGCCACGCATGCACCAGGCTTTTCCACTGGTCGCGCCCTTCGTCTATGCTCAATCCGGCGCGTTCCACCTGCCGTTGCAGCAGTTCCATGCGCGGTTTCACCCGCCCCAGCTCGAGATTGTCGAACAGCCCCTCGTTGTAGGCCACCAGCCACGCCATCTGGAATTCGATCGGCAAGGGCGTGAGCAGATCCTGCTTGAGCATTTCGCGCAGCACCTGGCCGCGCCGGATGCGCGCTTCCATGCCGGCTTCCAGCCGCGAGCCGAAACGGGTGAACACCTCCAGTTCGAGGAATTGCAGGTAGTCCAGTTTCATCCGCCCCGCTTCCTTCTTGATGTTGGGGTGCTGGGCATTGCCGCCGATGCGCGACACCGAGCGCGTGACATCGATCGCCGGAAGAAAACCGCGCGCAAGCAGATCGTGATCCAGATAAACCTGCCCGTCGGTGATCGAGATCAGGTTGGTCGGGATGTAGGATGCGATCTCGCCCTGCTCGGTTTCGATGATCGGCAGCGCGGTCATGCTGCCGCCGCCCTGCTTCGCCGACAGGCGCGTGGAGCGTTCCAGCAGCCGCGCATGCAGGTAAAAAATATCGCCGGGGTAGGCCTCGCGCCCCGGCGGGCGGCGCAACAGCAGCGAAAGCTCGCGGTAGCTGCGCGCATGGGTGGTGAGATCGTCGTACACCACCAGCGTGTCCCGCCCTTCGGCCATCCACGCCTCGGCCACGGTGCAACCGGCGAATGGCGCGAGATATTTTAGGCCGGGCATGGCGGTCGCCTCCGCCGCCACGACCGTGGTATAGGCCAGCGCATTCGCGCGCCGCAGCATCGCTATCGTGTTCACCACGGCGGAACGTTTCTGCCCGATCAATACGTACACGCAATAGACGTTCTTGCCGCGCTGGTTGATCACGGCATCGACCGCAAGCGCGCTCTTGCCGCTGCCGTTGTCTCCGATGATCAGCTGGCGCTGGCCCTTGCCGATGGGAATCAGGGTATCGACGATCTTGTTGCCGGTATACAGCGGCTGCGTCACAAAATCGCGCGCGATGATGGGTGGCGAGCGCACGTCGAGCGAACGGTGTGTCGCGGGCGCGAGTTGTCCGCCGTCGTCGAGCGGCGCGCCGAGCGGATCGATCACCCTGCCCAGCAATCCGTTGCCGACGCCGATGCTCAGCCGCCGGCCGGTCAGATAGGCCGGGGTGCCGGCCGTCAGCCGCTCGGTCTGGCGCAGCAGGATCGCCCCGATCCGGTTGCGCGCCAGGTGGAACACCAGTGCGCTGCTGCCGTCATCGAGTTGCACGATTTCATCCATGCGGGCCGAAGGCAAGCCGCTGACCCAGGCAATGCCGTCGCCGACCGAAACCACCGTGCCCTGCTCCGACAAACGCAGGCCGTAACGGTAACGCGACAACCATTGCGCCTGCGCGGCGAGCGGCGAATCAGCGGTCAACATAACCATTCACCACGAAGGTCACGAAGATCACGAAGGATTTAACATTACAGCACGAAACGTTTGATGCCATTTTTCAACAACCCAGTATTGAAATTGATAAGCAACCCTGTTCTGATATTTGCCAGCTTCATGTAAGTCAGCAACTGCGCTTCATGAATCGGTTGAGGTTTCCATAAGGCGACAGTATGCAAAACCTGCCACTTCGTCATTCCGGCGAAGGCCGGAATCCAGCTTGTCATATAACTCCGCGTAGCGGACAAAGCCGTGTTTTGGGTGTTGTCCCCACTGCGTGGGAGTATTGATAACTGTCTGGATTCCGGCCTTCGCCGGAATGTCGGCTTTAAATGCATTGTTATGAATTACGAAAAGACCAATAATTTTTTCTTCGTGCCCTTCGTGACCTTCGTGGTAAATCAGGCCTTTATCCGGCATGGCGCAATGCACCGCTGAAAAATTTCAGTTCGTCGCGCAGGTTGGCGTGCAGGATCCACGGCCCGATGCTCACCCGGAATCCGGCCAGCAGCTCCGGATTCTCGCGGTATTCGACCGGCAGCGCCTTGCCGGTCACGTCGGCCAGCGCATGCGCCAGTTCGTCCCGCCTGCCTTCGTCGAGCGCGAACGCGCTCTGCACCTTGAGCTGCAATCCCTGCGCGGCGGCGGCCTCCGCCACGGCCTGCTTGTCCTCGGCGCGCAAATTGCGCAAATCTTCCAGCAGCAGCGCATACAGCCGCGCCTCCAGTTCCGGCGTCGCGAGCCGCTCCAGCAGCCTGGCGGAGAACGCCGCACCCTGTGCGATGCCCTGCTCCTCGATCGCGCGCTCGAAGTCGCGTTGGCGCCGCTCGTCCAGCACGCGCCGCCGTTCGCGCTCCTCGTCGATTGAGGCCTCCAGCGCGGCCATCAGGCGCTCGCGCTCCGCCGCCAGCTCCTCGCGCAGCCGCGCCTGCGCCGCTTCCTTTTCTTCCTCCCATTGCGCGATACGGCGCTCGTTCTGCTGTTTGAGTTCGCCCGCTTCGGCTTCGATGCGCCGGGCATCGGCCAGCATCTTCTCGATGTCGGCGCGGCGCCGGGCAACCACCCCGAGTACCGGGCGATACAAAAACCGCTTCAGGATCCAGACCAGGATCAGGAAGTTGATGATTTCGAGAATGAAGGTCGTCCAGTCGAATTCCACGGTCAGCCCGCTTACTTGATCAGGTATTGCAGCAACGGATTGCGGAACAGGATGATCAGCACGATCACCAGCACGTAAATCGCCAGCGATTCGATCATCGCGAGGCCGATGAACAGGGTCCGCGTGATCGATTTCTCCGCTTCCGGCTGGCGCGCCAGCGCATCCAGTGCCTGGCTGACTGCGCGCCCCATCGCCAGCGCCGGGAACATCACGCCGAGCGCGATCGCCAAGGCCGCCCCGACTGTGGAAAGTACCGTAAACCATGTCATGTCATTCATTGCCATCCCCTTCCTCGTTTCGTTCAAGATTCTGTTGCGACTGCATGGCGCCCGCCACATAGATCAGCGCCAGCATGCCGAAAATATACGCCTGCACCACCGCCTCGACGATATGCAGCATCAGCAGCGGCACCGGCACCAGCAGCCCGGCCACCAGCAACACCAGCAAAGCCGCCATTTCCAGGCTCATGATATTGCCGAACAAACGCACCGCCAGCGCAACGGTGCGTGTCACTTCGCTGATCAGATGAAACGGCAGCAGGATCGGGGTGGGGCTGAGATAGTGTCTGAGATAGCTCCGCAACCCTTCGCTGCGCACGCCGAACCAGTGCACCGACAGGAATACCAGCAGCGCGAGACCGGCGGTCACCGACAGATTCCCCGTGGGCGAACTGAGCCCCGGGATCAGGCCGAGCAGATTGGAGATCGCGATGTAGATCCACAGCGTGCCGATGAACGGCAGCAGCAGTTGCGCGCGCTCCGGCAGCACCGCGGCTATCGCCGCCTCGATCGCGGAGACCGCGCCTTCCAGCATGGTCTGCAGCGGCCCGGGATCGAGCGTCAGGCGCCGCGTGGCGAGCCAGCAGAAAATCGCCAGCGCCAGCATCATCCCCCAAGTGGTCGCCACGATGGAGGAGATCGCGAACGGCCCGATGTGAAACCAGACGGCTGCCGCTTCCATCACTCGCGCTCCCGGATGAAGATGTAGACGTTGATGACGCCGACGACCAGCCCGACGAATATCAGCCCGATCGTCCAGCGGATCGAATAACCCTGTGCCATGCCGTCCAGCCAGTTGCCGAGATAGGCGCCGAGGATCACCGGCAGCACGAACAACAATGCCAGCGTACCCATGAACACCGACTGCGCGAGCAGCGTGGGGCGCTCCTTCTCCGCGCGCCGCATGCGCTTCACCTGTTTCTCGACCGACCTGCGCAACTGTTCGTCGTTCATATTCCGGCTCCGCGTCGCCCCATCCGCCATAAACGCCGGAACATCTCCTGCTCCAGACGATACAGGCTTTCCCTGATTATCCGCAGCTCTTCCTCTTCCCTGAGCAGTTGCTCCAGCAGGCCATTGCTGATGCGCTGGTAATCCGCGTCGTGCAGGAAGCGCCGCGTGCTGATGTAAAGCGCATTGTTCACAAAATAGAGGATACCCCGCGGAAAGGCAAGATAACGCCAACTGCCGTCGCGCAACTGATAACGCGCCAGACCGTAGGTCAGCGCAGTCATCATGCGCGCATGGCGCGCGCGAATGCCGAAACTGCCGGACTCGTCCTCGCCGACGAAACTGGCCACGTTCTCGATGCGCTCGTATTGCGTCGCGCTCTGCAGGTGCATGGAAAAGGTTCTCATTCTAAAAACTCGCTTCACCACGAAGGCCACGAAGAGCACGAAGATTTTTGCGAGTTGGGCATAAAGCCGCCCATCCCTGCCAACCCCGATTCATGAAGTGGCATCCATTCTTTGAGCCTCTGGTTGTTCTGCTTCGTGATCTTCGTAGTTTGATTATGGCCTCAAGGATCACGCCTGTGCCTCCTGCATGCTGCCGCGCATGTAGCACTGTTCTTCGGAAATCGCATCGTAGTCGCCGCGCAGGAAGGCCTCGCAATCGGTCAGCGTCTGTTCCAGCGTCACCGACACCCCCTTGATGCCGGTATGCGCCGCTACTACATAGAACGGCTGGGTGAGATAGCGCTGCAGCCTGCGCGCGCGCAGCACGATGCGCTGGTCTTTTTCCGACAGCGCCTCCAGCCCGAGCATCGCGATGATGTCCTCCAGTTCCTTGTAGCGCGCGAGATGCTCGCGCACCCCTTCGGCCACGCTGTAATGGCGGTCGCCGAGAAAACTGCGGTCCATCATCTTGCTCGACGACAGCAATGGATCGACCGCCGGGTAGATCCCCTTGGACGCCTGGCTGCGCGACAGTATCACCATGGTGTCGAGATGCGACAGGATCGTGCTCACCGCCGGGTCGGTCATGTCGTCCGCCGGCACGTAAACCGCCTGCACCGCGGTGATGTCGCCGCTGCGCGTCGAGATGATGCGCTCCTGCAGTTCCGCCACTTCGCTCATCAGCGTCGGCTGATAGCCGACCGTGGCCGGCATGCGCCCGAGCAGGCCGGAGATCTCGCTGCCCGCCTGCACGAAGCGGAACACGTTGTCCATCAGCAGCAGCACTTCCTTGCCCAGCGTATCGCGCAGATATTCCGCGTAGGCCACGGCCGACAGGCCGACGCGGAAACGCACGCCGGGCGATTCGTCCATCTGGCCGAACACCATCAGCGTGTGCGGCATCACCCCGGCATCCTGCATTTCGTGCCAGACCTCATGGCCTTCGCGGATGCGCTCGCCGACGCCGGCAAACACCGACACGCCCTGATGCAGGCTGACGATGGCATGCATGAATTCCATGATCAGCACCGTCTTGCCCACCCCCGCGCCGCCGAACAGGCCGGTCTTGCCGCCTTTGACGAACGGGCACAGCAGGTCGATCACCTTGATGCCGGATTCGAGGATGCCTGCCGCGGCAATCGTTTCCGCGAGAGATGCCGGGCGCGCGATGATGTTGCGCATCTCCACGGCGGGCAGCGGCGGCCCGTCGTCGAGCGGCGCGCCGAACACATCGAGCAGACGGTTCAGGCAATCCGGCGTGACCGGGATACGCAGCGGGCCGCCGCTGTCGAATACCGGCAGGCCGCGCCGGAGGCCGGCAGTGGGATGCAACGCGATCGCGCGCACACGGCGCTCGTCGAGGTGGCGGTAGACTTCGAAGACATAGCGCTCGCGATCGAGCGTGCAGAACAGCGCCTGATGCAACGGCGGCAGGCGCTCGCAGACGATATCCACCACCGGGCCGTGAACTTCTTCGATCATGCCGATGGCCTCGCCTGCAAGTTGCATGGATGGAGTAACCTGTTCCAAGGGGACTGACTCCATTAGTTGGCAGTGAAATTCATCGTATCAGAGATACATGTACACCCCGAAAAAGACAATTCAGCCACGGATGGACACAGATGGACACGGATTATCGATGGGTAGGGGCGATTCATGAATCGCCCCTACAGCGGATTTCCCACAATGCTTTTTTATCGGTGGTAATCCGTGTAAATCCGTGGCTAATCATCATTTTTAGGATTATCCCAGAACTCGGCCTGCCTGGTGAAACGCCGGATGGCCTTGCGCAATGCGCCGAGCTGGCGGGACAGGCCGTGCGCGATCCAGCCCTTGGCCAGCGCAACCGCTTCCTGGTGCGCGGCCAATTCCGGTAGCGCCGCGAGTTCGTCCAGCAGGCGGTGCGCTACCGCCACATCGTTGATCTGGCCGAGCACGTCCTGCACCTCGCTCAATGCGGTGAGGAATACTCCGGTCTTCTGCCGGTCGTACAGCGCGGCAAAAAATTCCGCGCTGTATCTCAACTTCTTGGCGAGGATGCGCAGCGCATGCAGCCGCTTGTCATCGAGAGTGTCCAGTTGCCGTCCGGCCTGGGCGAAGCGTTTGGCCAGCTTGCGCAAACGGCGTGTGGCGAAATCCTGCGCCGGCGGCGCGGCAACCCCTTGCGGCGCCTGCCAATAGGTGCCGTTCATCCACAGCGCAATACGCAGGATCAGCCGCTGCAATTCGCGCACCTGTTGCGCGCCGCGCAACTCGGCATAGCAGGCCGCGCGTTGCCGCTCGCTGGCTGCCAGCAAGGCCTGCAACCCTGCATGGCCGGCCATGCGCGCGCACATCGGCTGCATCGTCTCGGCGATGAACACGTCCCATTCGCGGGCCCGCCCCAGCGCGACGCACAACGCCGCGATGTCCCCGCTCAATGCGCTCAGCGTTTCATCGGCGCGGAATTTTTCGACCATGCGCAGCACCACGCGCAAACGCCGCAGGGCGACCCGCATCTGGTGGAGATACTCGGTATCGCCGTTGGTCATCGCCCCGCGCAGATTGCCCTGCAGATGCAGCAGGCATGACCAGATCAGCGTTCGCAGCGCCTCCGCCAGCGTGGCTGTCCTGGCGAGTCCCGGCGCGGCGCCCTTGACCGGCTTGTCGGTCTGGCCGGTCAACAGCCGGTAGCCCTGCTCCGCCTTGCTGACCGGCTCCAGTTCGAACGGCACGATCTCCAGCAGCGCCAGCGCCAGTTCGAACAACTGCGCCGGCTCGCCGGATTTCAGTTCCAGCTCCAGTTCGCAGACCGGCGTGCTGCGCTGCTCGGTGCACACCTCGCCGTGATCCATGCACAGTTCGATCTGCGCGCCCTGCCAGTCCAGCATGCGGCTGGTGCGGGAAAAATCGGTGACGAACACCGGCTGCAATCTCTTGCGCAGCGACAGCGGCAGATGCTCTTCCCACTCCGCCGTTTGCGGCGAGGAGAAATCCAGCGCCGCGCGGCTCACCGGCACCTCCCATTCGTTGCGCTGGTGCATCCCGGCCTTGACCGACCCGCCGCCCTTCAGGGTTTGCAGCCATTGCCGTCCGGCGCGGCGCAGGCGCAAGGCCATTTCCGCTTTATGCAGTTCGAGCTTCGGGGTGTCGTAGTAGATGTTGTGCAGGCGGCGTGCGACGGGGGACGTGACTTGATGTTTCCTGAGCAACGGATGCCGCTTCAGCCTGGCAAGCTGCCCCGGGGCAATGCGCAATTTGAGTTCGGTTTCGACCGCCATGTCAGCCTCAAATAAAGCGTAGAGGTGTTTACTATAGCAGGCTATCGGGATTCGGATGTCGCTTGTGATGCCGCAGAATAAGGCGTTTAATCCGGGGCGCAGCAGCCTGTTCAACCCGGATTACACATTGGATCGTTCGCGAATTGTAGGAGCACGCCATGCGTGCGATTGTTTTTTCATTCGCGGGCATGGCCCGCTCCTACACGGACTGCATTTTCGATTTCTGTTGAGGGAACCATGCTACCCATCCTTCGCGCCGTGCAAGGCGACATCACCACGCTTCAGGTCGATGCGATCGTCAACGCCGCCAATTCCTCGCTGCTCGGCGGCGGGGGCGTGGACGGGGCGATCCACCGCGCCGCCGGCCCGGAGTTGTTGCAGGAGTGCCGATTGCTGGGCGGCTGCGAGACCGGCGAAGCGAAGCTCACGCGCGGCTATCGCCTGCCGGCGAAGTTCGTGATCCACACGGTCGGCCCGGTGTGGCGCGGCGGCGCGCACGGCGAGCCGGAGCTGCTGGCTTCCTGCTACCGCAATTCGCTGCGCGTCGCCGCCGAGCACGGCGCGCAGAGCATCGCGTTCCCGTGCATCAGCACCGGCGTGTACGGCTACCCGCTGGAGCTGGCCGCGCGGGTCGCGGTCGAGACCGTCCGCTCGGCGCTGGCGGAACCCGGCTCGCTCCGCGAGGTGGTCTTCTGCTGCTTCTCCGCCGGCGACCTCGCCGTCTACCGAAGGCTGCTCGATGCCGCCGCCTGACAGGAAGACTCTCGGCCTGTGGCTGCTCGTTGCGGCGCTGGCCGGCCTGACCTTCACGCTGCTGCCGCCTATCCCGCAGCCGCTGCAATACCATGATTTCGCCGACCGGCGCGCCTGCTTCGGCGTGGCCAATTGCCTCGATAGCGCCTCCAACGCGCTGTTCGCGCTGGCGGGGCTGGCGGGGCTGCTGTTCCTCTCCAGCGGTGCGGGGCGGCGCGCCTTCATCGATGCGCGCGAGGCCCTGCCCTACCGCCTGTTCTTCCTCGCCGCGATCCTGGTCGGCCTCGGCTCCGGCTACTACCACCTCGCGCCCGACAACGGCCGGCTGGTATGGGACCGCATGGCGGTCTCGCTGGCGCTGATGTCGTTGTTTTCCGCGATGCTGTGCGAGCGCGTCAGCCTCACCGCCGGGCTGCGCCTGCTGCCGCTGCTGCTCGCCGCCGGCCCGGGCAGCGCAATCTACTGGGGCTGGAGCGAGATGCGCGGCAACGGCGACCTGCGCGCCTACGGCCTGATGCAGCTCTATCCGATGCTGCTAATCCCGCTGCTGCTGAAACTCTATGCGCCACGTTACAGCGGCGACAAGAACATCCTCGCCGTCATCGGGCTCTACCTGCTGGCGTTGCTGTGCGACCTCACCGATCAGCGGATCGCCGCATTGACCGGCGCGGTCAGCGGCCACACGCTGAAGCACATCCTCGCCGCGCTGGCGATGTATTGGGTGGTAGTGCGGTTAAAGCGCCGCCGCATCCTGTAAAACCCTGCTTGCCATGAAACGGCATAAGGCGTTTAATCTTGACTAACTTGAAAAACGCAATTGAGCCACGGATGAACACGGATTGTCACAGATGTTTTATCCGTGTTTATCCGTGTAAATCTGTGGCTAACTGAGGTTTTTAATCAGGATTACCCGATACGCAAGCCGCAAATACCTATGCCGATCTCCAACCTGACTCCCGCCGAGCTTCGCCTCACCATCGGTCCCGATACACTCGGGTTCACCGACACTTCCGAATTGCTGGAATATGAGCTGCCGTGGATCGGGCAGGAGCGCGCGGAAAAGGCTGCCCGCTTCGGCCTCGGCATGGATCAGCCGGATTACAACCTGTTCGTTCTCGGCGAAGTCGGCAGCGGCCGCTCTTCGCTGCTGAAACAGGCGATGCAGGCGGCTGCCTCAGACCGGGCGCCACCTCCCGACCTGTGCTACCTGCACAATTTCGACGCGCCGGAACGGCCGCACGCGCTGCGCCTGCCCGCCGGGCAGGGGCGCCTGCTGCGCCAGCTCATGGCGCGCATGATGAAATCGCTGCAGGTGGAAATCCCCCAGCATCTGGACGGGCAGGATTTCAAGGCCGAAAGCGAGCACATCGAAAAATCCTACAAGGAGGAAGAAGCCAAGGCCTACGCCGAACTCGAGGCCTATGCCGAGGCCCGCAACTTCACGATGCACCGCGAATCCGGGCACATGCTTTTCACCTTGCGCGGCAAGAAGGGCCACGCACTGACCGAGGATGAAGTGCTCGCCCTGTCGAAGGAACGCCGTGCCGAGATCGCGCAGGCCGAGCAGGAACTGCGCGCCGAGATCAGCCGCTATTTCGAGAAGACCCGGCCGATGGAGCGGGTGATGAACGAGGCGCTGGCGGCCTTGCGCCGCCAGGTGGTGAAGCCGCTGCTGGACCGCGAATTGCAGGAAATCCGCGTCGGCCTGAAGAAGCAGATCAAGGATTCGGTCAAGCTCGGCGCCTATCTGGACCGGGTCATGCACGACGTGCTCGACAACCTGGAACTGTTCAAGGTTTCCGATACCGACGACGATATCCGCAGGGAAGCATTGAGCAGAGTGCTGTCGCGCTACCGCGTCAACCTGGTGGTGGACAACGACGGCCTGGACGGTGCGCCGGTGATCGTCGAAGACAATCCGTTGTTCCGCCCGCTGTTCGGCAGCATCGAATACCAATCCGAGAACGATGTGTTGATGACCGATTTCTCGCGCATCCGCGCCGGCAGCCTGCACAAGGCGCATGGCGGCTTCCTGATGCTGCACCTGCGCGACCTGCTGGCCGACGGCCTGGTATGGGAAAAGCTGCGGCGCGTGCTGCGCAGCGGCCGGTTGCAGATCGAGGAACCCGGCACGGCCTTTACGACTATCGCGGCGGTCTCGCTCGAACCCGAGGCGGTGGATGTCGACGTCAAGATCATCCTGATCGGTTCGCGCGAACTGTATTACGAGTTGCAGGAGGATGATCCGGAGTTCGCGCGCAGCTTCCGCGTCAAGGTGGATTTTGCCGAAAGCTTTTCGTCCAGCGCCGAGACACGGCGCGCCTCGGCCATCTTCGTCGCCCATACCTGCCGCAGACTGGGGCTGCCGCATTTTTCCGCTGCCGCCGTCGCGCGCCTGCTGGAGGATGGGCACCGCGAGGCGGACGACCAGTCGCGCCAGAGCGCGATCTTCGCGCGCGCCGAGGCGCTGGTGATGGAAAGCGCCGCCCTGTGCAGCGCCCGCGCCGGCCGCCTGGCCGAGGCGCCAATTGTTGAAGAGCAGGATGTCGAAGCGGCTGTGGCGGCGCGCACCCTGCGCCACGATTACCCCGACCAGCGCCTGCAGGAGGCCATCGCCGAGGGCGATCTGCTGATCGCGTTGCATGGCGAGAAGATCGGCCAGCTCAACGGCCTGACCCAGATCGACCTGGGAGACTACCGCTTCGGCTTCCCGGTGCGCGTCACGTCCCACACCTACGCCGGCGAGGACGGCCTGCTCAACATCGAGCGCGAAGTGGAGATGTCCGGGCCGATCCACGACAAGGGCGTGCTGATCCTGCAAAGCTACCTGTCCGCGCTGTTTGCCCACAACGCGCCGCTCGCGCTCAACGCATCAGTCGTGTTCGAACAGGAATACAGCGGCGTGGAGGGTGACTCGGCTTCCTGCGCCGAACTGTACGCGTTGCTCTCGTCTCTGTCGGGGCTGCCGCTCAAGCAGGGCATCGCGGTGACCGGCGCGGTCAATCAACATGGCGAAGTATTACCCGTCGGCGGCATCAACGAGAAGATCGAGGGTTACTTTCGAGTCTGCGCAACCGCCGGGCTGGACGGCAGCCACGGTGTGCTGATCCCGCAGCGCAACCGCCGCCACCTGATGCTGGAGCGCAAGGTCGCCGAGGCCGTCGAACAGGGCCTGTTCCATATCTACACCGCGGAACATGCCACCGAAGGCATCGAGTTGCTCACCGGCTTGCCGGCAGGCATAGTGAACGATGAGGGCAATTACCCGCGCGGCAGCGTGCTCGGCCACGCCCAGAAGACCCTGCTGGCCTACCGCCGCTCGGTCCAGGCATCGGAACACACCAAGACCGAGCGCAAACGCTTGCGCAAATAACGCCGCCGACCCGTGCCCGGCTACTCGAAAATCATGCGCACCGTTCCGGATTCAAAAGAGGTATAGAATCGAATCGCAGCGACGTGTACCTTAGCTTCTCAAAGAGGGAGGAGTGATGATGTCCATCTATCAACGTATTCTGGTTCCGATCGACGGCAGTGCAACTTCCGAACGCGCATTGCAGGAGGCCATCAAACTGACGGACGGCAAAACCCGATTGCGCCTGGTGTATGTGCTCGAGGAAACCTTTCCGCTCGATCCCGAGGGCTATGCCTCTATCGATTACGTTACCCTGCAGGAAGCCGTGCGGCTTACCGGAGAACGCGCTCTTGCACAGGCTGCGGAAAAAGTGCGGCAGGCGGGTAAGTCGGCGGAGATCGAGCTGCTTGAAGCGAAGGGGGAGCGCATTGCCAGCGTGATCGAGGGCGAGGCCCGGCAATGGCATGCCGACCTGATCGTGATCGGCACGCATGGACGTTCCAGCCTGAGCCGTTTGCTGTTGGGCAGCATTGCCGAAGGCGTGGTGCGCAGCGCGTCGGTCCCGGTGCTGCTGGTTCGCGCCGAATGAACATGAAAAAGGCAGTTCACCACGAAGGGCACCGAGGACACGAAGCGTTTTCAAGACGTTGCGGCGTGAGCATCGTTCACCTGCCCGGTGAATCAGGAACGAGTAGCAATCGTTTGATTTTTTTCGTGCCCTCCGTGCTCCTCGTGGTACAAGCGAGGTTTCCAGAATGAAATGCATTCCGATTGGAGATGATGATGACCCCTACTATACCCATTCAACAAACCCCGCCCGATTATGACCAAACGCGCGTGATCGAGCGCCCGGACGGTTTCTACTGGCAGGACAAACCCAGCGACGAATTGTACGGCCCCTTCTTGACGCTGCTCGAAGCGGTGCAGGACATGCAAGGCCAGGACGATACCGGCTACGGAGAAGGCGAGTCGCTGGAAGAGGCGGAAGCGGAAATCGGCATCGCCGGCTGGACCGATCCGGAAACCGGTGAACCGGCAGAGAGTTTGCAGCCGCACCTCAGCGACGAATAATCTCCCACTGATTCAATGCTGCGCCAATTATGGCTTGCCTAAAAAAGCATCTAGCCACATAACCATCGACTTGGCTGGCGTCTTTTGGCAGCTTAGTCGAATGGCTAGTGGCTACATCAGAGAACACAGAGATCACAGAGGAGTTGGGGGAAGCAGGAATGGGCGACTTGTCGCCCAACTCGCAAAAACAAACCAAGCTGCCATCCCCTCTGTGTGCTCTGTGATCTCTGTGGCTTGAATCTATGTTTTCAGGTTTATGGAGGTATCCGAATGCCGGTCCATAACGCCGACATCACCACCCTATTCGAAGAGATCGCCGACCTGCTGGAGATCCAGGGGGCGAACCCGTTCCGCATCCGCGCCTATCGCAATGCCGCGCGCATCCTGGGCGACCTGCCGCAGGAGGCGCGCACACTGGTAGAGAAAGGTGACGATTTGACTCGTTTACCCGGCATCGGCGCCGACCTAGCCGGCAAGATTTCCGAAATCATCACCACCGGGCATTGCAGCCTGCTGGATCGTTTGCGCCGCGAGTTGCCGCCCGCGATCACCGAGCTGCTGAAAATTCCCGGCCTCGGCCCGAAGCGGGTCAAGGCGCTGTATCACGATCTCGACGTGCAGACCGTCGAGCAGCTGCATCGCGCCGCGCAGGATGGCCGCATCCGCGCGCTGCCCGGCTTCGGCGAAAAAACCGAACAGAACATCCTGCAGGCCGTGGAGGCCCATGCCAGCCAGAGCCGGCGCTTCAAACTCGCCACGGCGGCGCAATATGCCGATGCGCTGTGCGCCTTTCTGCAAGCCATCCCCGGCGTGCTTCAGGTTGCCGTCGCCGGCAGCTTCCGGCGCATGCGCGAGACCGTGGGCGACCTCGACATCCTGGTGACCGCCGCCCCAGATAGTGCAGTTATGCACAGCCCGGTGATGCAGCGCTTCACCGCCTATGACGAAGTGGCCGAGGTATTCTCCGCGGGTGAAACGCGCGCCAGCATCCTGCTCAAATGCGGCATGCAGGTCGACTTGCGCGTGGTGGCGCAAGCTAGCTATGGCGCGGCGTTGCACTACTTCACCGGCTCCAAGGCGCACAACATCGCGATCCGCCGCATCGCGCAGCAGCTCGGCCTGAAGGTCAACGAATACGGCGTGTTCAGAGGCGCGCGGCGCATCGCCGGGGACAGCGAGGAATCGGTGTACCGCGCCGTCGGCCTGCCGTTCATTCCCCCGGAGTTGCGCGAGGATCGCGGTGAAATCGAGGCGGCACGCGCCGGGCGACTGCCGCAGCTGGTGGAACTGTCCGACCTCAGGGGCGACCTGCATGCGCACAGCAAGGCCAGCGACGGCCACGACAGCCTGCGCGACATGGCGCTGGCGGCCAGGGCGCTCGGGCTGGAGTACCTCGCGATCACCGAGCACTCGCGCCGCCTCACCGTCGCGCATGGCCTCGACCCGGTGCAACTCATGCGACAGTGCGACGAGATCGACCGGCTCAACGCGCAACTGGATGGCATCACCCTGCTCAAGGGCATCGAGGTGGACATCCTCGAAGACGGCAGCCTCGACCTGCCTGACTCGGTGCTGGCACGGCTCGACCTGGTGGTGGGCGCGGTGCACAGCCGCTTCGGCCTGTCGCGCGCGAAGCAGACCGAGCGCATCCTGCGCGCGATGGATCACCCGCACTTCACGCTGCTCGCCCATCCCAGCGGCCGCCTGATCGAGCAGCGCGAGCCCTACGACGTGGACATGCTGCGCATCATCCGCTACGCCAGGCAGCGCGGCTGCTTCCTCGAACTGAACGCCCACCCGGAACGCCTCGACCTGCTCGACAGCCACTGCCAGAGCGCGAGGGAGGAAGGCGTGCTGGTCAGCATCGACTCGGACGCGCACAGCACCTTCGACTTCAGCAACCTGCGCTACGGCGTCGGGCAGGCGCGGCGCGGCTGGCTGGAAAAAGCCGACGTGCTCAACACGCGTTCATTAGCCGCATTGCGCAAGCTGCTCAGGCGCACCATGTGATTATTGGCATGAAAGTGATGCTTCAGAAGTTCCTCCCCCTTCAAGGGGGAGGCTAGGAGGGGGATGGGTTCCTGGCAAACCGCCCCATCCCCACCCTACCCCTCCCCTTGAAGGGGAGGGAATACAACGCAATTTCAAAGTTGCAGTATCAGGAGCCAAAGACGAAGCCAACACAGTGATCGTTTCTATCAGGAATTGGGGTAACCATGCTGACGCTGGCCTTTACTGGAGATGTAATGCTCGGCCGCCTGGTCAACGACAGGCTCAAGGACATGCAGCCGGAAGAAGCGTGGGGCGATGTGCTGCCGCACCTCGTGCAGGCCGATCTGCGCATCGCCAATCTGGAATGCGCCCTGACCAGCCATCTCGGCCAATGGACGCGCAGCGAAAAAATGTTCCATTTCCGTGCCGACCCTGCCGCGGTGCGCGTGTTGCAGGCGGCGCGCATCGATGCCTGTGCGCTCGCCAACAACCACATCCTCGACTACGAAGAGCGCGGCCTGCGCGACACATTGCGTGTGCTCAGAACGGCCGGCATCCGTTATGCCGGCGCCGGCACCAACGCCGCAGAGGCCGCCGCCCCGGCCATTCTTGAAGCACCCTGCCGCGTCGCGCTGCTCTCCTGCACCGACAACCAGCCGGACTTCGCCGCAACTGCCCAACACCCCGGCACCAACTATCTGGAAGTCTCGCTGCGCGAAGAAGCGCTGGCGCGCATCGCGAACGCCATCGCAGAGGCGCGCGCACAGGGCGCCAACCTGGTGGTGTTCTCCAACCACTGGGGCGCCAATTTCGTCGAACGCCCCTCCTCCATGTTCCGCGGCTTCGCCAGGCGCGTGATCGAACTCGGCGCCGACATCTACTACGGACACAGCGCGCATATCTGCCAGGGCATCGAAATCCACCATGGCAAAGCGATCCTCTACGACACCGGCAATTTCATCGACGACTACGCCGTCCATCCGCTGCTGCGCAACGACCGCTCCTGTTTGTTCAAGGTGATGTTCGACCAGAAGAAATTGTGCCGCATCGAAATGCTGCCGGTTTCGCTGAGCGTGGCGCATGTCGCATTGGCGCGCGGCGCGGAATTTGAGGCAATCTGTACGCGCATGGAAATGCTCAGCGCCGAATTCGGCACGAAGTTGATGCGCCGCGACGACAGGCTGGCCTGGGAGTCCACCCCGTGATGCCGATCACCCCCGGCGAGCTGGTGCACAGCCATGGCGGACGCTATGCCGCGGCGCTCGGCATCGAACTTGCCAAGGACAGAGGCGAGCGCTTCAAGTGGTTTCTCGCCGCAATCCTGTACGGGACGCGCATTTCGGAACCGCTCGCCACCCGCACCTGGCGCGAGTTTGCCGCAAGCGGCGTGCTCATGCCGCAGCGCATCCAGGATACCGGCTGGGATGGACTGGTCGCGATCCTCGACTCCGGCGGCTACACGCGCTACGACTTCAAGACCGCCACCAAGCTGCTCGCGGTATGCGCTACACTGCTGCGCGACTATTCCGGCGATCTCGATGCGCTGCATGCCGCCGCAAGCGGTCCGCGCGACCTGGAAGCGCGGCTCAAGGCGCTCGGCAAGGGTATCGGCGACACGACCGCCGCGATTTTCCTGCGCGAGCTGCGCGGTATCTGGAGCAAGGCCGCGCCGCCGCTGTCGCCGCTGGCGCTGACCGCGGCGCAGGAACTCGGCTACCTCAGGCATGGCCGCGAGGCCGAAGGAACGGCGCTGGCGCGATTGCAGCAGGCATGGGCCAATGACGGACAAGCGGCGCAGAGCTTCGCCGATTTCGAAGCGGCGCTGGTAAGAGCAGGGCTGCGCCTGCGCCGCGCGGAGTCGCGCCATGGGCGATCCTCAGAGAAGGAGGTGTTGTGAGCAACCTCATCGTCGTCAACAATCCGCGCGACTGGCCGCTCGACATTCCCGGCGTGAGCGTCGTGCCGGCGCGCGCCTACCTGACCGACCCGGCTTATGGCGGCGACCGCGCGGCCCGGGTGTTCAACCTGTGCAAGAGCTACCGCTACCAGACGCTCGGCTACTACGTATCGCTGCTCGCCGAGGCGCGCGGCCACAAGCCGCTGCCGCGCACGACCACCATTGAGGACCTGCAATCGCAGAACATGGTGCGGCTGCTGACCGAGGGGCTGGACGAACTGATCCAGAAATCGCTGAAGGCTATCAAGTCGGACACCTTCGAGCTCAGCATCTACTTCGGCCGCAGCGCGGCGAGCCGCCACGAACAGCTCAGCAGGCAGCTGTTCAGCCTTCTGCAGGCACCGCTGCTGCGCGCCGAATTCGAGCGCCGCGGCCATCACTGGCGCATCCGCAGCGTGCGGCCGATCGCCGCCAGCGACATCACGCCGCAGCATCAGGAATTCGCGGTGCAGGCCACCACGGAATACTTCATGGGCCGCAGACGGCGCACGGCGAGGCGCGCCGCGCCGCGCTACAACCTCGCCATCCTGCACGACCCGGACAACCCCGAGCCGGCCTCCAATGCGAAGGCGCTACAGAAGTTCGAGAAAGCGGCGCAGGCGCTCGGCCTGCATGTGGAGCTCATCACCAGGGCGGACTACGGCAGGCTGACCGAGTTCGACGCGCTGTTCATCCGCGACACCACCTTCGCCAACCACTACACCTTCCGCTTCTCGCGGCGCGCGGCCGCCGAAGGGCTGGTGGTGATCGACGATCCCGATTCCATCCTGAAGTGCAACAACAAGGTCTATCTCGCCGAGATCCTCGCGCGGCACCGCATCCCCGCCCCGAAGACCCTGCTGGTGCAACGCGACAACGTGAACCGGATCGTCCCGGCGCTCGGGTTGCCCTGCGTGCTCAAGCAGCCGGACAGCTCGTTCTCGCTGGGCGTGGTGAAGGTGGAGACGGAACAGGAGCTGCTTGCGAAAGTGAACGGCCTGCTCGACAAATCGGAGCTTATCGTCGCGCAGGAATACCTGCCCACCGGGTTCGACTGGCGCGTCGGCATCCTCGACGGGCGGGCGCTGTTCGTCGCAAAATACTTCATGGCGCCCGGCCACTGGCAAATCATCCGGCACGGAGACGAGAAGCACGATTTCGTCGAAGGCAAGACGGAGGCGCTGTCCGTCGGCGAAGCGCCGGACCGTGTGGTGAAGATGGCGCTCCGCGCGGCCAGGCTGATCGGCGACGGCTTCTACGGCGTGGACATCAAGCAGGTCGGCCGCCGCCTCTACGTCATCGAGATCAACGACAACCCCAACGTGGATGCAGGCAACGAGGACAGCGTGCTCAGGGACGCGCTGTACCGCGAAGTGATGGGCGTGTTCCTGAAGCGCATCGAAGCGCGCAAGCGCGGCATTTCACGATGCGCGTGAGCAGGGATGAGAATATCGATGCAGCTCCCTTTGATTTTGTTATTTTTGAGCAGTACTATGATTTAGCCACACCCACCAGGAGGATATATCATGATCCGCAACCCGATCGACATCGCCAGCCGCACCAGCCCGGAACTGTCCGGCCTCATCGAAGCCATCGTCAACCAGCTGGACTCCGACGAGCCGGTGACGCTCGCCGCAGTCCGCTCATTCATCGAAAACGAACTGCCTGTCAACCTCAGCGAAGACGAACACCTGCACCGCTTCGACACGTGCGAATCGCTCGTCGACGAACTGGATGCGCTGATCGAGGGCTTCGGCGAATCGGCGGCGGCAATCGACTTCGTCTCGGCGTTTGCCAGCGAACCGCTCTCGCGGGCGATCGAGACCGTCCTGAACGACGAGAACCGGGAAAACCCGCCCACTCTCGGGACCATCAGGGAAGCGCTGGCCAGCGGCCTCGCCGCCCGCCTGATCGGCGACGGCGTTCTGGAAGAGGATGAGGCCGACATGCTGATGCCCGAAATCGAAGAACTGATCGAGCGTTCCGACGCCGAAGCCCTGGCGGAGAATTTCCTGCGCTACGAGTAGCGCAGCGGCTGCCGCATAGCGCAGGTATCGCGAAACGAAGCCGGCCCTTTAGACGGCAGCGTAACCATACGGAGTCATTATTCCCATGCCTACCATCACTTACTTGCCGGACAACAAGAGCGTCGAAGCGGAGCAAGGCGAAACCATCCTCCAGACCTCCTTGCGGCACGGGATCCCCCATACCCACGTATGCGGCGGAAACGCGCGCTGCTCCACCTGCCGCGTCATCATCCTGGATGGGCTGGAGAACTGCTTGCCGCGCAACAGCAAAGAACGGGCGCTCGTCAATTGCCTGCACTTCACTCCGCAGATCCGCCTCGCCTGTCAGACCTTGATCACCGGTCCCGTGACCGTGCGCCGCCTGGTGCTGGATGCAGCAGACGTGGAACTCACCAGCCAGCTGACGCCGGACAAGACTCCCATCACCGCGGGGGAAGAGAAAAAGATCGCCATCCTGTTCGCCGATATCCGCAGATTCACCGCGTTTTCCGGATCCCTTCCGCCTTACGATGTCATCCATGTGCTGAACCGCTATTTCGACCAGATGGGCAAGGTGATCAACCGGAACGGCGGGTATATCGACAATTACATGGGCGATGGCCTGATGGCGCTATTCGGCGTCGACGACCCGCAGGAGGCTGCGCTCAGGGCCACAAGGGCCGGGCTGGGCATGCTCGAAGCCGTCGAACAGCTCGGTGATTATCTGGAAAACATCTACGCGATGAGTTTCCAGATCGGTATCGGCGTGCATTACGGAGAGGTCGTCATTGGCAGCATAGGCGCCAGAGATGCACGGCGGATGACTGCCATAGGGGATGCGGTCAACGTCGCCAGTCGCATCGAGCAGGCCAACAAGGAATATGGGACACGATTGCTCGTTTCCGGGCATGCTTACGATGAGATCCGGCAACAGGCCCGTGTCGGCAGGGAGTTCGCCGATTCGGCGCTGAAGGGTAAGAGCGGCACATACAAGCTGTATGAGATCATCGGATTGAACACCTAGCCCGCGACACAAGGATCTTGCTGCCCGGTCATCCACCCCGACAGCCTTTGATTTCCCGATGTTTCATCGCCTGCGCAACGGGTCCAGCAGCGACGACAGACCGTTGTGATCCAGTTCCTGCATCAGCGCCAGCAGCAGGCCGATCTCGCCGGGCGGGAAGCCCTTGCGCGCGAACCAGTTGAGGTACTGGCCGGGCAGGTCGGCGATCAGGCGGCCCTGGTATTTGCCGAACGGCATCTTGCGGGTCACCAGCAGCTCCAGGTGTGCGTGGTCCATCCAATGACCCTGTTACCGCGACTTGGGCTTGGTGCGCATGCGCATCTCTATCATCGTGGCCTCGCCGACCTCGATGCGTTCGTATTCCGCGATCACCTGCGCGCCCAGCAACAGCAGCACGGCGCCCACATCCAGGCTGATCAGCACGACGATGGAGGTGGTCAGCGAGCCGTACACCACGCTCACCTGCGACAGCGTGAGGAAATACCAGCGCAGCGCGAAGCGCACCAGTTCCCACAGCAGGGCTGCCGTGACGCCGCCAACCAGCGCATGATGCACCGACAGCCTGCCTACCGGCATGAAGTAATAGATCGCGGAGATGAGGAAGATCTCCCCGAGGAGGCCTGCGCCATAGATCAGCAAGTGCGCGAAGCCGGTCAGCGACCAGCTATGCCCCAGCAGGACAAAGCTCTCGGCACCCATCGCCATCAGGTCGGCGATCACGAAGGCGCCGAGGAACAGCACCGTGCCGATGAAGATGATGTAACCGAAGGGCAACATCAGGGAAACGAGGTAGTGCCGCCTGCGCATCTGCACACGGTGCCGAAAGATCACCGACATCGCGTTCTCCAGCACCTTGAAGCCCAGCGAGCTGAAAAACAGCATCATGATCAGCAGCACCCAGCCGATCACCGCGCGGTGGTCGAGGAACGCCTTCAGCTCCACCACCACCGCCCCGCTCTCGCCCGGCAGCACGTATTCCAGCGCCCTGTGCAGCGTCGTCAGCAACGTGTCCTGATCGATCACCTGCGACAGCACGATCACCATGAGGATGAGCAGCGGCACGATGGAGAGCAGCGCATAGAAAGCCACCGCACCCGCAAGCAGCATGCCTTGGTTCGCGCGGAATGCCTTCAGCACCTGGCGCGCGAAGACGACGGGGTTTCTCAGGATGTGCAGTGTGCGCGGGCTGATGAGCTGCATGGGTGTCCGGGTAGAGATTGTTTTCCTGGCCGGTGAAAAATGGATCGAACCTGGCCCATTCTATCTCACATCCCTGCCCACTATTGATCCGGCACCTATAAAGTAGCAGGCCGTTCGTGTTGAGCTTGTCGAAACATGAATGGCGACGCGCCTTCGACAGACTGAAGGAACTACTAGCCATTCGACTAAGCTGCCAAAAGACGGCAGCCAAGTCGCTGGTTATCAGGCCGAACGGAGTAGAAACTCTGTTCGTGCCGAATCACCAAAGCAGACATGCGAGGACGACCCCATGAACCCCGATCACTCTACCGGGCCTCTCGATTGGGAAATGGCGGGAATAGCCCTATTGCGCAACCGATGATGACGGAGCACTATGGACGCCAGCATTGCCGCCCGGACGCAACCGTCCGGCAGGACACTGTTGGAACGAGCCTGGAAGCGCCCCTTGTGCAACCATCGAAGGAAAGGAGTTCCAAATGATCCACCATCGCGCAAAGAGAAATGATTTCCGTCTCGGAGACGGAAGGACCGTCACGATCGAATCCTGGATACACTCGACCACCGCCCATGTCGCCGCGTTCGGCGCGGACGGACACCAGATCTCCGTGGCCAGCTATCAGGCCCATCTGGACAATCCAAACCTGTTCACGCCCGAGGCGCAAAAGTCCCTGATCGACAGCCTGGCTACCCAGCTTGAATACGACCTCATCAACGATCCCGAGCTCCATATCCGGAAGCGCTGATCGCGCCCCCGCAACTCCGCCCCGTCCGGCAACAAAAAAGCCTCGCATCACGCGAGGCTTTTGCCTGAACCGTATCCATGGGCTGCCCCTGATCGTTCGCTCTCACCGGGCATGGATTCCGGTCCCGCGCTAGAATGAGCGCCATCCCACGGCCAGTCGCCGAACTTTCAGAGCCCTCCCATGATTGAAGAACGTCTAGTAAACATCGAAGCGAAAATCACCTTCCAGGAAGACCTCATCGAGGAACTGAACAAAACGGTCTATCAGCAGCAACAAAAGCTGGACCACCTTGAAGCGGTCTGCGAAGCGCTCGCAAGACGCATCCAATCGCTGGCTGAAGCAGGGAACGAGAGGATGCCCGCGAACGAAAGGCCGCCGCATTATTAGTAGGCAGCCCCGCTGCCATGAATATCGGGCTACGTCCCCTATGCTGTTCACTTGACACCAAACCGTTCGCCCTGAGGTATCGAAGGGTGTACATCAAGTGGTTCAAACCTCACCACGAACGGCAAAGTGAACAGCACTGACTACGTCCCTGCTTTTTACTATTTTTTACTGTTGGAAATGCAAGAGTTAAACGATTAGCCATGCTGAACAAACTGAATGACTTTCTGTCTGCGATCATCGCCCCCGCCAGCGCCGAGAGCCGTCCCGAACACACCCTGCAACTGGCCACTGCCGTGCTGTTGATCGAAGTCATGCGCTCGGATGCCGATAGCACAGACGAAGAACAGGCCACGATCCTGAACATCCTCAAGGAGCGGTTTCAGCTAGCGGATGCAGAAGTGGCGCAACTGTCCGTACTGGGACACCGGACGGCAAAGGTCGCCAATGACCTTCACCAGTTCACGTCTCTCATCAACCGGGAGCTGGAATCGTCCGAAAAGGTTCGCATCATCGAATACATGTGGCAAGTCGCCTATGCCGACAGGCAAATCAGCGCGCACGAAAACCACCTGATGCGCAGGATGGCCGACCTGCTCCACATCTCCCATGGAGACTACATTGCCGCCAAGACGCGCGCCAAACCAGCTGACCTTTAATAAACCGTGGTCTGTCCCTGATTATTCGCTGATTATTCGTTCCTGCACAATGCGCGTGGTAATCTCAGCTATGCGGATACCCTGAGGATCGCCGCCCGGCAGAAATATCTGGATTGTTTTCGGTATCATGTCACGACTCCAGGGTTATAACTTCGCCCGCTCACGCAGTGCTAGTAGTGATAGAAAAATCAGCCAAAAACCTATATTTCATTTGCAGTCGTCACATGCGCAAAATCCACCTGCAATGAATCGAAGTGCGCCTTGCCACACTGAATCTTTGCCCACTCCGAGCCGCGCAGTTTCAATTGATCCTTGGTAGCTTTCGTTTCGCGCATCAGATACACCTTGGCATCGTCCTGCTTCACAATCGCCCAATCCGGGTTGTAGGTGCCGATGGGCGTTTCGATCTTGAACCAGCCGGGCAGCTTGATGAACAGCTTGATGTCCTCACGCTTGCTCATCGCCTCGGCGAAATTGCGTTCCACCTCCGACTCAAACAGCACGGCATCGTAGATGCTGTTGTCCACCTCGATCATGCTGGTCAGCGCGCCGATAATTTCCTCGGTTTCAAACAGCATCATCTCGTATTCCTGGCCGTTGATGCGCTCATATTTGATGCCATCTATCATCAGGCCATGCAACTCGGCCTCGATGGCTTGCTGGGCTTGCTCCAGGAATTGCTGCGGGTTATTCTGAATTTCGCCCAAGCGACCTGAGCGCAACAAAATCGCGGCTATGGTTTTGCGCGTCAGCTCGGTTCTGGCCTGCAAGTAACCGAGCATATCGGGCACATTGACCGCGCTGTAATCCTTGGCCTCCGCTTCGCGCACGCCCAGCAACTGCGCACCCACCCCCTCGCCGGTCATGACGATGCCACCGCGCTGTACGCTCAATCTGCTCGGTGCAATCTTTTCGCGCGCCGCCAGGTTCTTTGCCGCGCACTCGATCAGCACATCCGTCTGATAATCCACCGCATAGCGGGTCTTGTACTTGATGCGCGCCCACAGTTCCTTGAAATCTTCATTCAGCCGCCAACCTGTTTTCAGCTTCGCGGTACGCGCTTCTTTCTTGTTGACTATACGCCCGGCAAACTTCACACCGCACTCATCTTCAATCTCGGTTTGCAGTTTCGCGGCAAACTCGTCGTAATGCTCGTTAGCAATCACCGTCAGCCGGTTGATGCTGGCGTCGAAACAGCGCTCACCGCTTTCCAGTACCGGCAAACGCAAGCCCCGGCCTATCTCCTGACGTTTCTTGATTTCGGATCTGGTTTCGTTCAGCGTACAAATCTGGAACACGTTCGGGTTGTCCCAGCCTTCTCGCAGTGCGGAATGGCTGAAAATGAAGCGCAGCGGCTCGTCTGGCGACAACAACCGCTCCTTGTCCTGCATGATGAGCGCGTAAGCTTCATCGTCTGCCGCCGTATCGCCGCGCGTATCTTTCGCCATGCCTTTGACAGCCGCAAAGTAACCGTTGTGGACTTTCTCTACAGGCAGCGGCGACAGCTCGCGGTACTTCGGCAAAGCCGCCACTTCTGTGTAAGCCTCAATGAACCAGTGACGTATCTTGCCATCCTCGGTGGCGTAGTTCGCCACGCGGTCGATGAAGAACAGCGACAGCACTTTCAGCCGCGCATCGGCTCCCGCAATATCGGGCAGCAGTCTCCTGATGCGCAGCTCCTTGTCAAAATGCTCGCGCACGGTTTCGCGTATCTGCACACGCATCACATCGTCGCCGCGTCCGCCGTGCGTCTGCCCGACATTCAGCACCAGCCCGTTGGTGAAACTCACATATCCGTCCGCAGCATTAATTTCATCAATGATGTGATCGGCATAGTTGCTGCGCTGGTTGGATTTATCGAACAAATCCACGCCGCCCGCACTGATGGAAATACTCTTGCGTTGCGGCCCGGATTTTTCGTTAACGTCTATCAGTAGCTTGGCGGTCACCTTGGTCTTGGTCGCGCTGATGCTCTGCACCTGGATGAACGGCTGGTTGAAATCGGGATCATCCAGCACCGAGCTGACCTCGATGCGCTTTACCAGTTTCAGGTCGTAAGCCTGCACCGGGTCGAGCTTGTAAACGAGGTTATAGGGATTGCGATGCGTTGCCGAATAGCGCAACGTGCAAAGCGGGTTCAGGCTGGCAATCGCTTCCTTTGCGGTCGGCGTTTCCATATTTTGCGGTTCATCCATCACCACGATGGGCCGCGCCGCCTGCACAAACTCGATCGGCCTGCGTCCGGAAAGCTGGTCTTTCTCCTGATGGATGACCGCCACATCCTTCTTGTTGAAAGCGTCGATGTTCATCACCAGAATTTGCAGCGTGCTGCTCTGCGCGAACTGGCGCAGCCTGGAATACTGTTTCGAGTCATACACCCAGCTATCGAACGCCACATTGCCGAACAGCGCCTGAAAATGTTCCTTCATCAAACGCAAGCTGGTGATGACACCTTCGCGGATCGCAACGCTCGGCACCACGATGATGAACTTGCTGAAACCGTAGCGCTGATGCAGCTCGAAAATCGAGCGCAGGTAAACGTAAGTCTTGCCCGTGCCAGTTTCCATCTCCACCGAAAAGTTCATGCCGTCCAGCGCCGCGCTGGGTACAAGCTTGCTGACCTGTTGCACCGCTTGCAGGTTGTGCAGCAGCGCCGCCTCATCCAGTGAGAGCCGGTTGCCCACGCCCAGCTCCGTCAGGCCAGCCAGCGAACCCACATCGGACAAGGCAAACTCGAACGCGCCGCCGCTCAACGGCTGCCCATCGAACAGGCCGAGCACTGCGTCAGTGGCATCACGCTGGTATTGCTGGTTGCTATCGAACTTGATTTTCATTGTTACTTCCTGTTTTCAACAGCATATCTACCAAACCGATAATTACGTTAAGTCCACCTTACACAATGGCATTTGTGTAAGCTAAAACAGTTTATACTTTACACAAATGCCATAGACGTTGTCAGGGTATACACAATTATCCGATCACCTTTCTCCCTTCGGCGATATTGATAAGAGCTGGTAACGCAAATACGGCGGGGGTTCTTCCCGAAGATTCGCGCAGGCGAATAATCAGCCCGTCTTGCTTAATATGGCTGAGGATGCCATTAGCGGTCATGCGGTTTTCTATCCCCGCCAATCGGCTGAAATCGGTAGCGTTCAAAATCGGCCTCTCAAAAAACGCATCCAACGCGGGAACCGCAAACTGCGAATGTGTTGATTCGATAAAGCGCCGCTTCAACGTATCGTACAACTCTAGAATTTGCTTGGCCTTGGCCAGATTGGCATCCGCTTGCAAAACAATCGCTCCCAGAAAAAACTCGATCCAGCCTTGCCAGTTACCCTCATCGGTAATCGCCAGCAGCCCATCGTAATATTGGTCGCGGTGAGCTTCCAGATATTCGGACAAATAAAACATCGGGCGCGACAACGTCTTGCGCTGGAACAGCAGCAGCGGAATCAGCATGCGTCCAATACGGCCATTACCGTCTTTGAACGGGTGCAGAATCTCGAACTGTGCGTGCGCGACCGCCACCTGAAGAACCGGATCTTCGGCCTCCGACGCCAGATAATTTGCCCAGATATCGAGAGCCTGCGGCAACACCACCGGATTGGGCGGCACAAACCGGGCGGCACTCATGGGAAAGCCTTGGCGGCCTATCCAGTTCTGGTCGATGCGAAACTCACCGGGTGTTTTGTCGGAACCGCGCACGCCCTGCATCAGCCGTTGATGCACTCCCTTGATCAGCGATAACGAGAGCGGGCGATGCGCCAAAGCCTGCTCGGCATCGCGCATCGCGGCACGGTAATTGGAAATCTCCTCGATGTCGGCGTGGCGCGATTGCGCCTGCTCAATACCGGCATCCTGTTGCAACACCTCTTCCAATGTGGCCTGCGTGCCCTCGATGCGGGACGACAACACCGCCTCATTCGCCGTAATCGGGGAAAGCAGCACGGCAGGATTAGGCAACGCCTGCAACATGCCGTCATACCGTGCCAGCGCGGCATTGGCTTTGCCCACCAACGGCACCAACCGCCGCCAGTCGAGATCGGTGACCGGAAGCGCGGGCGGAGTACAAGGGGCTTGTTTTTGCATGGTTGCTTCCTACACCGTCTTGAAAATAATCCCGTGCGTCTGCGCTTCCAGCACGGTGTTGGTTTTCAGCGCATCGTTGCCGTCGAACGCGGTGTCGAGGCACAGCACCATCTGCGGCTTGCGCGCGAACAGGGCGCGCAGCGTGTCGCGGTCGAGATGCGGTTCGAGGCAGATTAACAAGTTGCCGTCGGATACAGAACAGGCCGTTCGCCCTGAGCCTGTCGAAGGGCTGGAGCTAATGGGTAGAGGTATTTCCTCCACCCTTGCCGACAGCGGCATCCCGCATTTCAGGATCAGCTCGTACAGGCGGTCTTGATCGCCGCGTTCCGCCAGCACATTGTCCGCGTACAGGCTCAACTGCTCCGCCAGTTGCTCGGCGGATTGCGGCGCCTGGTCAGAACGCCAGATTTTAAAATTGCTCGAATCAAGTTTGAAGGCGCGAAAACCCAAGTCGCCGTCATTCCGGCGCAGGCCGGAATCCAGTGGGTTTAAATCAAAAGCTTCTTGAATTACTGGATTCCGGCCTGCGCTGGAATGACGATTCTCCTGCAGCTTCGCGATCACCCGCCGCACGCGCTCGCGGGTGATGTGCGCGATGGTTGGGTATTGCGGGTTATCGGTTTTTTCGGGGAGCTGGACGAGGATGAATCGACGGTTGCCGCCGTCTTCCTGGTTGAGATCGAGCACCGCGTGGGCGGTGGTGCCAGAGCCTGCGAAGAAGTCGAGAACTATATCTTCTTGCTTCATTGCTCTCGCTGCGAGATATTTTATAAGTGGCGTTGGCTTTGCGTAATCAAATATTTTATTACCGTCAAAAATATTTTTCATTTCAGCAGAGGAATGTGTATTCCCTTTTACTATCTCTTTATCCAGCATTGAGCCTGGAACCACACCATCTGACGCATACACTCGCTTATAAACTTTCCACAACCCGTTCTTATCCTTCTCGAATTTAAGTTGAGACCTTTCGCTCTCCACTTTTTTTCTACTCCATAACCAGAAGGCAATACCACGCTCTCCAATAGGCCATATCTCACTACCATCTGGTGCTGTTATGGGGTAATCAAGCGAAGCTGAATAAGTTAGCCCGCCTATATTCCACAAGCTATCCCACTTGAATTTTTTTCCATGCTCATCAATCAGTTTGTAATTGCTTTCTTTAATTTCTGGCACCGCATCAAAGTTTTGTATGCTTCTAGCATAGGTCAATATGTAGTCATGCTGACTATTGATATTTTTGTTGTCATATCCACCGGTAAGTTTTTTATGCCAAATGAAGCTTCCAACAAAATTCTCTTCCCCAAACACCTCATCCATTAGTAGCCGCAGGTTGTGCACCTCGTGGTCGTCTATGCTGACGAAAATCACACCATCTTCTTTCAGCAGGTTGCGCGCGAGAAACAGGCGCGGGTACATCATGTTCAGCCAGTTGGAGTGGTAGCGTCCGCTGGTATCTTTATTGGTGCTGGTGGCGGTGCCGTCCTCGCCCAATTGCCCGGTGTAGCGCAGGTATTCGTCCAGCCCTTCGCGGTAGTTGTCGGGGTAGATGAATTCGTTGCCGGTGTTGTAGGGCGGGTCGATGTAGATCATCTTGACCTTGGCGTGGTAGGGCTTTTGCAACAGCTTGAGCACTTCGAGATTGTCGCCCTCGATGATGAGGTTTTCGGTGCTGTCCCAGTTGACGCTTTCTTCCGGCTGCGGGCGCAGCGTGGCGACGCTGGGCACTTGCACGTTGCGGAACGCGTCGCGCTTGCCTGCCCAGGTGAGGCCGTAGCGTTCCGGGTTGCTGTCTATGTGCTCGCCCAGCGCCGTTTGCAGCTTGGCAAAGTCCACGCGGCCTTCGCTGAAAATCTGCGGCGCGGCGTCGCGCAGTTGATTGATGAGCGCATCGGTCATGTCCATTGATGTCAGCGGCAGGCGCTCTGGCGCATTCCCGGCTTGTGGTGTCTTGTTTGTCATAGCGGTTATTTTAGACTGGCAAATGGTGCAGCATCATTTTTCTTTCCACGGCGCAAAACCGATGGGACGTTTCTTCTTCGGCTCTGCCCTCTTCCAAATCGTAAGGTCACTTTTTGTGATCTTAAACTTGAAATCACAAATTGTGACTTCAAGTTTGATGTGTCAACCTGGCATCTCAAGTTGGTAATTTTTTTGTTTGACGAGGTAGTCACAATATGTGATCACCTATCCCCTTTCTGCTTGCACCCGCGAGGAGTACGCCGGTGGGTGCCCGGCGACTTCGCCGCCACCCTTTCGCAGTCGTGCAGCTTGCGCATGATACCGCCAATACATCACTCAGCCCATGGAAGGATACAGCTTCTTACAATACCAGCAACGCGGCGATCTTGGCGCGCACTTCGTCCAGTTCTTCGGCTGAAGCCTTGCCTTTGGGCGTAGCCTTGCGGGTGCGCCAGTCGAGATTCTTGACCTGGTCGGACAGCACCGCACCCCTGCCTCTGTATTCGGAATAGCGCGGCATAACCAGCGACTTGGCGGGCGTTGTTTGACCGCCTAGTCGAATGACTATAACCAATGACTTACCCAGCGTCTTTTGCTGGGTTAGTCAGGTGGCTAGTAGTCATATCAGTGGTTCCATCAGGTTCATGCGGTGGCATCCAGTTTGGTCAACCCCTGCAAGATGATCTGATAGAGCTGTTGCGGATCGGCTTGCTGCACGCAGGCGATGGAGGCTTGCACATAGGCATTCATCGGTTGCCCGGCCAGTGCATTGCTGTAATCAATCGGGGCATAGCCGTTGGCAACGGCTATCAGGTCGAAGAACAATCGGGTGATGCGTCCGTTGAGTTCGTAGAAAGGGTGCAGCGCGATCAATTCGGATTGGTAGTGCGCCAGCCGTTCGGCGAATCTTTCCGGCTGCCCATCCCTGCCTTGCTGCAAAAAACTTTCTTCTTTCAGTTGGCGAAAAATGCGCTGCGATTCCTGTTCAAGATAGGCGGCGCGACAGAACATGGAGCCACCCTTGCTCATGTCCACTGTGCGGTACACGCCCGCCCAGTCGTAGAGCGTTTCAAAGGTTCTTTTGTGCAAGGACTTGAAGAAGGTTTCGTCGAAGCGGGTGGTAGGTTCGCATTCGGCGATGAAGGTTTGGTATGCCTGCTGCAACAGCGTTTCTTCGACTTCGTGCAGCAGTTCCGGCTCGGTTATCCCCAAGCGGTTTCTGGGGATGTCCGTGCCGGGAAGGTAGATATCACTTGCGTGGAACTGATACTTGGACACGGTGCTGTTCCATGAGGGCCTTGACCTGTGCCTTGATGGCGGGCGACTTTGTGGGTTTATAGCCTTCGATCTGCATGGAGGTCTGAACAGCTTTGCTGATTTTTTTATTCAGGCTGGCAGTTATCTGCATGGTTGTCTCCGAATAAGTAGCCCACTTAATGCGCATCGTGGAGAGGCGCGGTGGGTGTTGTTGCCGGAATTATACATTGCATCGCTTCTTGCCGTCATTCCGGGCTTGGCGGCTTCCAGTTCCTTGAGTTGGTCTTTGTTCATGAGTCCTGTTCTTGCAATTTCAGGCCAAGGTCGCAAATTGCGATCTTAAACTTGAGGTCACAATTTGCGACATCAAGTAGGTAAATGCTTCTCGATGTCTATATTCACCGCATCCCAAGCAACGCGGCGATTTTGGCACGCACTTCGTCCAGCTCTTCGGCTGATGCCTTACCTTTGGGCGTAGCCTTGCGGACGCGCCAGTCGAGATTCTTGACCTGGTCGGACAGCACCGCGCCGCTTACGTCTTTGCCATGAATGATGACTTCGAACGGGTAGCCTTTTATCTGCGTGGTCATCGGGCAGCACAGCATGGTGCCGGTCTTGCTGTTGTAGGCGGCGGGGCTGAGTACCAGCGCCGGGCGATGCCCGGCTTGTTCGTGGCCGGCCTGCGGGGAGAATTCCAGCCAGACGATGTCGCCCGCTTCCGGCACGAAGCGGCGCGCCATTACCAGACTTCCTTGCCGACCGGCGCGCCGGTGTCGATGGGTTTGTGCAGGTTCTTGCCGGTGATGCCGCCCAGCAGTTCGTCCAGCTTGTATGCCTTGCGGCGGATCGGTTCGATGACGATGCGCCCCTGCTCCTCGCGCACTTCGACGGATTGATCCAATTCGACATGCGCCGCCGCCATGACCGCGGCGGGGATGCGCACCGCCGCGCTGTTACCCCATTTTTTCACGATGACTTCCATGATGCGTACTCCAGAAATCGGACTGCCGGCAGTTTAGGAGCACCCGGCATATGTGTCAACATTGTCTATACACAGAAGCTCAATAGGCCAGCACTGTTTTTCTCCCACGGCGCAAAACCGATGGGGTGTTTGTTTCCTGGGTTCCAGCGGAATCACAAGTTCAGCGTTTTGATGAATTGATCTGCGGCAATAATGGGGCAGACAAACTGGCCAGTGAGGCTCAGCAGATCCTGGTCACCGGTTACCAGGTATTTCGCCTTGCCCGCGACGGCGAGTTGCAAAAAAGGCAAGTCGAACGCGTCGCGGCAGGCGGGCGTTGCGGGTGGCTTGACGGGCATGCGCACTGTGGCGCAATAGGGCAGATAGTCGGCAAGCAGCTCCTGTTGATCTGCGGCCGTGAGTTTGAATTTCGGGTATGCGAGCACACGTATAAGCTCTGCGGTAGTGACGCTTGATACAAGCGGCTGACAGTGAGCGCCTTGCCATGCGTGTCGCAGTGGCGTCAGCCGGCCCTGCGCAAATATCAGCGCGGATAACACCAGATTGGTGTCGATCACCACGCGGGGCGGTCGTGGGGAACGGGTCATTTCTTGCGTGAATTTTTAGTTGCAGGCGATTTTCGCGCCCATGCGACCGCATCGGCAATGTCCTGCTCGCTCAAGTCCAGCTCGGCCAGTTTGGCGCGCACGGCGTCGCCACGCTGGATGCGCACCGGGGTGAGCACGATCTGGCCGTTGCGAGCTTCCACGTCGAAGTATTCCGCCGTGCCAACGGCGGCGGTCACGCTCTTGGGCAGGGTGAGCTGGTTTTTAGAGGTCATCTTGGCAAGCATGGCAGATATCCAATTCGCAAAAGTAAGGAATCCTTACTTTATGCCATTCACCACAAACAATCAAGCAACGGGCTGGGTCAGTCGACAATGGATTCCGCCGGGTGATAGTCCAGCCCGAACGCCTCGGCGACCTTCCGGTGCGTCACTTTTCCATCGATGATGTTGAGGCCGTTGAGCAGTGCGGCATTTTCGCGGAGCGCCTGTTTGCAGCCCCTGGCGGCGAGCTGCTGCACATAGGGCAGGGTCGCGTTGGTCAGTGCCAGCGTGGCGGTGAGCGGCACGCCGCCTGGCATGTTGGCGACGCCGTAGTGGACGATGCCGTCGACGATGAAGGTGGGGTTCTCGTGGGTGGTCGGGCGTATCGTCTCGACGCAGCCGCCCTGGTCGACGGAGACGTCGACGATGACCGTGCCGGGGCGCATGGCCTTGAGGTCTTCGCGCAGGATCAGCTTGGGCGCCGCCGCGCCGTGGATCAGCACCGCGCCGATGACTAGGTCGGCGTTGGCGATATGCCGCAGCAGGTTGTGGCGGTTGGAGTGGATCAGCTGCACGTTGACGGGCAGGATGTCGCTGAGGTGGCGCAGCCGCTGCACCGAGATGTCGAGCAGGACGACCTGCGCGCCGATGCCGGCGGCGATCTTGGCGGCATTCTCGCCGACTACGCCGCCGCCGAGGATCACCACCTTGCCGGGCGCGACGCCGGGCACGCCGGCGAGCAGCACGCCGCGCCCGCCGTAGAGTTTCTCGAGGTATTTCGCGCCTTCCTGCACGGCCATGCGCCCGGCCACTTCGGACATCGGCGTGAGCAGCGGCAGTTCGCGAGACGGCAGCTCGACCGTCTCGTAGGCGATGCACACCGCGCCGGAGGCGAGGTGCGCGCGGGTCAGCGCTTCGCTGGCGGCGAAATGGAAGTAGGTGAAGATGCACTGGCCGGGGCGGATGCGCGGCCATTCCGGTTCGATGGGCTCCTTCACCTTGACGATCAGGTCGGCCGCCGCCCAGACCGTGGCGGCATCCGGCGCGATCTGCGCGCCCGCCTCCCGGTATTCGGCATCGCCGAAGCCGCTGCCCTGCCCCGCGCCGGTCTCGACGATGACGGCGTGGCCGTCCGCCACCAGCGCCGCCGCGCCGGAGGGCACCAGCGCGACGCGGTTCTCGTTGGTCTTGATCTCTTTTGGAATGCCGATCTTCATGGGTGTCCTCTGTCAGTTGCAAAATTATCAAAACCCCAGCCCTCAACCCTCTCCCTAGCCCTCTCCCGCCAGCGGGAGAGGGGATAATCGGCTGGCTATTTATCAGGTGCAGAGTGGATTGAAACCCGACCTACAGTCCCCGGTCAACCTGCTCCGCGAGCCGGTGCAGCGCGGCAGAAATCTCCACTTGGTAAGCATAGGGTTCCTGCAGCTGGCGCAGCGGCTCGGGCAGGCGCGCGAGATCGGCGGCGGCATGGCTGCGGCTGTCCTCCAGCGACGGCGCGGCGAGACGCCGGCCGCCTTGCAGCACCTGCCTGAGCAGCGGCTCGCCGGGCTGCGCATCGCCTTCGATGGTCACGACATCCGCGGCCATGCGGCCGTCGGCGCCGTAGCTGCGGTACACCTGCTTGCGCCCCGGCCAGGTCTGCTTGCCTTCGGAACGCTTGCGGCGCGCCTGGCCGGCGTATTCCTGCAGCTTGTAGGCGCAGTCGAGATAGGGCACGTCGCTCGAGGTGTCCATGCGCGTGCCGACGCCGAAGCCGTCCACCGGCGCGCCCGCGGCGAGCATGTCGCGCAGCAGGTATTCGTCGAGGTCGCCGCTGGCGAAGATGGTGACCTGCCGGAGCCCGCCCGCGTCGAGGATCTGCCGCACCCGGCGCGCATGGTCGGCGAGGTCGCCGGAATCGATGCGCACGCCCTTGATGCGAATGCCCTGGCTTTCCAGTTGCGGCGCGAGCGCCACCACCTTGCGCGCCGCCGCCTCGGTGTCGTAGGTGTCGATCAGCAGCACGACGTTGTCCGGCTGTGCATGGGCGAAATGCTCGAAGGCGAGCGTCTCGCCGGCGTGCGCCTGCACGAAGGAGTGCGCCATCGTGCCGAACAGCGGGATGCCGAACTGCATGCCGGCCTGCACCGTCGACGTGCCGGTGAAGCCGGCGAGGTAGCTGGCGCGCGCCGCGAGCAGCCCGGCTTCCGCGCCGTGCGCGCGGCGCAGGCCGAAGTCCACCAGCAGCTTGTCCGGGGCCATCAGCGCGATGCGCGCCGTCTTGGAGGCGATCAGCGTCTGGAAGTGCAGCAGGTTGATGAGGCGCGTTTCGACCAGTTGCGCCTGCGCGATCGGCGCAGTGACGCGCAGGATCGGCTCGTTCGGAAAGAACACCGTGCCTTCCGGCATCGCGTGCACGTCGCCGGTGAAGCGCAATGTTTCGAGCTGCACGAGGAAGCCGTTGCTGAAGCGGCCGGTGGATGCGAGCCAGGCAAGCTCTTCCGAAGAGAAGTGCAGCCCTTCGAGGAATTGCAGCGATTGTTCGAGCCCCGCCGCCATCAGGAAGCCGCGCCCGGGGCGCAGCTTGCGCACGAAAAACTCGAACACGGCGACCTCTTCCATGCCGGAATCGTGGTAGCCCTGCAGCATGGTGAGCTGGTAGAGGTCGGTGAGCAGCGCGCTATCTTTCATGTGGCGATCCCTTCGGTGGTGACGGGCTGGACATCCACCGCGCGGATCGCATCGCTCAGCAGCCACACCCGGTAGCCGAGCCGCAGCGCATCGCGCACGGTGTTGAGCACGCAGTAGTCGGTGGCGAGCCCGCCGATGAACAGGCGGCGGATATTGGCGGCGCGCAGCTGCGCATCGAGGCCGGTGCCCTGGAAGCCGGAGTAGGCATCCTGTTCCGCGGTGGCCGCCTTGGAGACGATCACGGCGGAAGGCGGCAGTTGCAGCGCCGCCGCGAACTCCGCGCCGTTTGTTCCCGCGACGCAATGCGGCGGCCAGATACCGCCCTGCGCGCGGAAGGAGCAATGCCGCTCGGGATGCCAGTCGCGCGTCGCATACACCGGCAGGCCTTTTGCAGTGAAGAAGGTCAGGTAACGATTGAGCACCGGCACCACCTCGTCGCCGCGCGGCACTGCTAGACTGCCGCCGGGCATGAAGTCGTTCTGTACATCGACGATCAGCAGCGCGTCGCCTCGTTGGGGATGCAAGTTATTCTGATTTGCGGTATTCATCGTGCGCACCTTCAACAGGGTGTTGAAAAACGTAGTTATGTAGGTTGGGTTAGCAGCTTTATCGCGTAACCCAACAAACTGCGCTTTCAATACCGCCAGATTTTCAGCCAATCAATACAGCATTATGTTGGGTTACGGCGCAAAACACCGCGCCTAACCCAACCTACCCCTTAATACAAACCAGCGGCTTTACCCGCGCCACCTTGCGCGCCCGGCCGGCGTGATCGGCGGCATCGACCACCTCACCGACATCCTTGTACGCGCCCGGCGCTTCTTCGGCGACGCCGCGCATCGAGAGGCTGCGGATCAGGATGCCGTGCCCGGCAAGATCGTCCACCACCTTGCGCCCGCTCCAGTTGCGCAGCGCCTGGTGGCGGCTCATCGCGCGCCCCGCGCCGTGGCAGGCGGAGCCGAAGGCGCGCTGCATGCCGGCTTCCGTCCCGGCCAGGATATAGGAAGAGGTGCCCATGCTGCCGCCGATCAGCACCGGCTGGCCGGCATCGCGCAGATCGCGCGGCAGGTCGGGATGCCCCGGGCCGAAGGCGCGCGTGGCGCCCTTGCGGTGCACGTGGAGTTTTTTCAGCCGCCCGTCCACCTTGTGCTCCTCCACCTTGCAGGTGTTGTGCGACACGTCGTAGAGCAGCGGCAGGCGCGCCTGCGGCAGCACTTCCGAGAACACCTGGCGCGTGAGGTGGGTGAGGATCTGGCGGTTGGCCAGCGCGCAGTTGATCGCCGCACGCATCGCGCCGAGATATTCCTGCCCGAGCGGCGAAGCGATCGGCGCGCAGGCCAGCTCGCGGTCGGGCAGCTCGATGCCATAACCGGGGGCGGCGATCACCATGCGTTTGAGGAATTCGGTGCCGATCTGGTGGCCGAGGCCGCGCGAGCCGCAATGGATGCTGACCACGATATCGCCCTCGCCCACACCGAATGCCGCGGCGATCTCCGGCGCATACACCTCGGTCACCTGCTGGATCTCGAGGTAATGGTTGCCGGAGCCAAGCGTGCCCATCTCGTCGCGCTGGCGCTTCTTGGCCTGGTCGGAAACCTGCGATGGGTCGGCGCCCTTCATGCAGCCGCCCTCCTCGATGCGCTCCAGGTCGGCCGCGCTGCCGAAGCCGCGCTCCACCGCCCAGCGCGCACCGCCCTTCAGCATCCTGTCCATCTCGACGGCATCCAGCCGGATCGCGCCGGTGCTGCCCATGCCGGCGGGGATGGCGTGATACAGCGCCTCCGCGAGCCGCTCTTTCACCGCGTCGAGGTCTTCGCCATGCAGGCCGGTGAGCAGCGTGCGCACGCCGCAGGAGATGTCGAAGCCCACGCCGCCCGCCGACACCACGCCGCCCGCGTCGGCATCGAACGCCGCCACGCCGCCGATCGGGAAGCCGTAGCCCCAGTGGGCGTCCGGCATCGCGAAGGAGGCCCCGACGATGCCGGGCAGCATCGCGACATTGGTGACCTGCTCGTAGACCTTGGCGTCCATCTCGCGCATCAGCGCCTCGCTGGCGAAGATCACGCCGGGCACGCGCATCCTGCCGAACGGCCTGATGCGCCATTCGAATTCGGATACGCGTTCAAACAGGGCAAGGTCCATGTGCTTCTCCGTCATTCCGGCGCAGGCCGGAATCCAGTTTGTAATATAACTTCGCGTAGCGAACAAAAATTTGTTGGTTATTGTCCCACTTCGTGGGAGCGTTATTAATTGTCTGGATTCCGGCCTGCGCCGGAATGACGGCAGTTGTATATGCCGCATCATGAACTATCAAAATATCCATAGATTGCTATACGTCCACCACGCACTGCGCAACCCAGCTTTCATCCGGTTGTTGCGCGACTCTCAGCGCGGTATAGGTCGCGCCTTTCACCTCGACGGCGGGATGATGGCGCGCCGGTTCCAGCGCCTCGCCCCACGCCTGCGCGGCGAGGCGGTTTCCTTGCAGATGCACCTCGAAGCGGCCGAACAGCATGTTGCGCGTCGCCATCTCGTAGATCAGCAGGTTGAGCCAGTCGACCAGCAGCAACTCGGCATCGGGCGCCTCGCAGGAAAGCCGGATCATCTCTCTGGGCGCGACGGTCGCGGGATCGGTGATCACCGCCGTCAGCGCCATGGCCGCCTGCTCGAAAGCCTGCTCAAGGGTCGCGCTCACACCGCGCACGCCGATATCGGCTTGGTGGGGAAAGTGCTCCCAGCGGGCGGCGGCCATGCGGACTCCCTTCTCGTGAAAACCGGATTGATTGTGCCCCCATTTATCCCGCGCGGCAACGGCCTGCGCCATGCTAGAGTACGCTGCCTGCAACGCATGAAGGCCTGTAACACATGAAGCAAGTTCTGCCCATGATGCCTGTACCACCCTCACCGGATCTGTTGCGCCAGCGGCAACTGGTGGATGCGCTGTGCGCGCGCGGATATTTTCCGCGCCGTTCCAGAATTGAAGAGACGCATATCTCCTGGGTGCTGCTGGCCGGGTGCGATGCCTACAAGATCAAGAAATCGCTCGACCTCGGCTTCCTCGATTTTTCCACGCTGGAGCTGCGTCGCTTCTATTGCACCGAGGAGCTGCGCCTCAACCGCCGCCTAGCCCCCGATCTCTATCTCGACGTAATTACCATCGGCGGCAGTCCGGAGCAACCGGTGCTGGGCGGCGAGCCCGCCATCGAGTATGCGGTGCACATGCGCCGCTTCCCGCGCTCCGCCATGATGGATCGCCTGCTGGAAGATGGCCTCGTCACCACGGCGCATATCGACCAACTGGCCGCCACCATCGCCCGCTTCCACGCCGCGCTGCCGCCCGCCGCGGCGGATTCGCCTTACGGCTCGCCTGCCGCGATCCAGGATGCGGTGCTGGAGAATTTCGCGCAGCTCGCGCAGCTGCTCGCCACGCCCGAAGACCTCGCGATGCTGGAAAAGGTGCGCCTGGCCAGCGCGCTCGAGTTCGCCGCCTGCGAGCCGCTGTTCCGGCAGCGCAAGGCCGCCGGCTGCGTGCGCGAGTGCCACGGCGACCTGCATCTCGGCAACATCGTGCTGCTGGACGACACGCCCGTGCCTTTCGACGGCATCGAGTTCAGCGCGACGCTGCGCTGGATCGATATGATCAGCGAGATCGTCTTCACGGTGATGGACCTGCTGCAGCGCGGCCGGCCGCAACTGGCGTGGCGTTTCCTCAACGCCTATCTGGAGAATAGCGGCGATTATTCCGGGGCCGGGGTGTTGCGTTTCTACCTGGCCTACCGCGCGATGGTGCGCGCCAAGGTCGCCGCGATCCGTGCCGGTCAGGAAGACCCGGCGCAAGCGCCACATGAACTGGCGGCCTGCCGCGGCTATCTCGCGCTCGCCCACGATTGTCTGGCGCGCCGCCGGCCCGCCCTGATCATCACGCACGGGCTGCCCGGCTGCGGCAAGAGCACCTTTGCGCAGATCGCGCTGGAGCGCCTCGGTGCGATCCGCATCCGCTCGGATGTGGAGCGCAAGCGGCTGTTCGGTCTCGATGCGCTGGCAGACAGCCGCTCGCAAACCGGCACCGGCATCTACAGCGAGGAGGCCACACGCCGCATCTACGCGCGCCTGCATGAACTGGCGAGCGGCCTGCTCGCCGCAGGGTTTCCCGTCATCGTCGATGCCGCATTCCTGCGCCACGCCGAACGCGAAAATTTTCGTATGCTGGCGCGGAAAATGAGCGCGCCCTTCGTCATTGCCAGCCTGCAGGCCGACGCAGCGGTGCTGAAGGAGCGGCTGGCGCAACGGCGCAGCCGCGCCGACGACGCATCCGAAGCCGATGCCGCGGTACTGCGCACCCTGCAGGCTACCCAGGAGCCACTGCAGGATGAGGAGCTCGCCGCCGCCGCGATTTTCACCAACAACGGCGCTACCGATACGCTGCGAACGGCCGCCGCGCCCTGGGCTGCGTTCGAGGCGCGCCTGGCCTGCGCCGCCTGAAGCCGCGCTTCAGTGCCGGGCGCGCGACTCCTTCTCCTGTTCGCGCGATATCAGGGCGGCCAGCTCGCTCAACTCCTCGGCCAGCAACGTCAGCAGATCATCCAGCGCCACGATCCCGACCAGCACACCATGCCCGTCCACCACCGGCAGACGCCGCACCGCCTTGGCACGCATGAACTGGATGGCCTCGAACACGCCGCTGCTCTCCGGGACGGTGCCCAGTTCCTGAAGCATGATGTCGCCCACGGTGATCACCGCGGCATCCAGTTGCGTCGCCAGCACCTCGACGACCAGATCGCGGTCGGTGACCAGGCCGACCGGCTTGCGCTTACCGGATACTTCCTTGACCACCACCAGCGCACCGACATGATGCTCGCGCATCAGCCGGGCGGCTTCTGCTACAGTCGTGTCGCGCTGCACGATAACCACTTCGCGGTTACAAATTTCTCCGATTGGCATGATCTATCCCTCCACAGTAGGCATCATTGAAGAACACAAAAATATCACGTCCCGTTTCACTGCAACACCACCGGACGATCCGGCATTTCGTTGGGTTTCTCGCCGCGTGGCGGGAAGTGGCGCGCCAGATGTTCGCCCACCGCGTGTATCCCGGCCAGCACGCCTGCCTCGAACTGTCCGTTGCGGAACGCCGCTTCCATCTCGCGGCAGATCGCTTCCCAGGTTTCCGCACCGAGCCTCGCATGGATGCCGCGGTCGGCGACGATCTCGACGTCGCGGTCCGCCAGCAGCAGATAGATCAGCACGCCGTTGTTGTGTTCGGTATCCCAGACGCGCAGTTGGGAGAACACATCGATGGCGCGGCCCCGCGCCGTCTGGCCGGCGAGCAGCGGCGGCAGGTCTAGCGCAGCCTCGACCGCGAAGCGGATCTGCCCGGCGTGCCGCACCTCGGCTTCACGGATGGCGCGCTCGATCGCATCCAGCGCGCGCTGCGGAAAGGCGCGGCGCATCGCCGCGCGGCCGCTGGATAGATGTTGCATGATGCGTTTCAAGTCCATGTCACCACCTTCCTGACGCACCACCGCCGCCAAACCCGCCACCCCCGCCGCTGAAACCGCCTCCTCCGCCGAAGCCTCCGCCCCCGCCGAAACCGCCATGCCCGAATCCGCCTCTGCCATGACCGCCGAAGCCGCGCCCCGATCCGCCCAGCAGCACGAACACGAATGCCATCAGCCCGACCAGCAGCGCGATCAGCAACGGCGCGACCGTCAGCCAGGCCAGCACGCCCAGCCCTCCGCCCATCAGCATCGCGGCGGGAAAGCGCCCGAGCAGCGCGCGCAGCATGCCGCCCACGACCACCACCAGCCCGAAGGCGATGAACAGCAGCGACTCGATATCGTAGCTGCCGCTTGCGGCGGCACGCGGCGGCGGCAGGGGTTCGCCGTCGATCACCCGCATCATCGCCGCTGTGCCGGCATCGATCCCCGCATAGAACTCGCCGCGCCGGAAAAAGGGCGTGATGATCTCGGCGATGATGCGTTTTGCCGTGGCATCGTTCAGCGCGCCTTCCAGACCGTAGCCGACCTCGATGCGCAGCGCGCGGTCATCTTTGACGACGAGCAGCAGTGCGCCGTCATCCACGCCCTTGCGCCCGAGCTTCCACGCCTCGACGACGCGCATGCCGAACTGTTCGATGGTTTCCGGTTGGGTGGTGGGGATGATCAGCACGGCAAGCTGCGCGCCTTTTTTCGCTTCGAATGCGGCGAGGCGCGCCTCAAGTGTTTGTATTTGTCCCGCATCCAGCGTCGCGGTGAGGTCGGTGACGCGTGCGCCCAGCGGCGGCACGGCAATCTCGGCCTGCGCCGCGCCGGTGAGCAGCAGCGCAAGCATGAAAATCCAGAGCATGGACAAGAAGCGCTGAACGAATCCGGATCCGTCATTCCGGCGAAGGCCGGAATCCAGTGCCTTAAACCAACTGGACACCGGCCTCCGCCGGTGTGACGGCATGACCGGCAATTTCATTTATTTTGCCGGAGCTGCAGCGTTTGGCGGAGTCGCTTTGGGAGTGTCAAAACTGACTGCCGGCGGGCGGGAGATTTCCTTCTCGTTCTCCACCGTGAAGTTTGGCTTGACGCTATAGCCGAACAGCATCGCGGTCAAATTGCTCGGGAAAGAGCGCACCGTGACGTTGTATTCCTGCACCGCCTTGATGTAGCGGTTGCGCGCCACGGTGATGCGGTTTTCGGTGCCTTCCAGTTGCGCCTGCAGGTCGCGGAAATTCGCGTCGGATTTCAACTGCGGATAATTCTCCGCCACCACCAGCAGGCGGCTCAATGCGGAAGTCAGCTGGCCCTGCGCGGCCTGGAACCTGGCGAAGGCCTGAGCATCGTTGATCAGCTCGGGTGTGGCCTGGATGCTGCCGACCCTGGCGCGCGCCTCGGTGACGCCCAGCAGCACGGTCTGCTCCTGCGCGGCGAAGCCCTTGACGGTGTTGACCAGGTTGGGGATCAGGTCGGCGCGCCGCTGGTACTGGTTCAGCACCTCAGACCAGCTCGCCTTGATCTGCTCATCGGTTGTTTGAAATGTGTTGTAGCCGCAGCCGCTCAACACCAACGCCAGTAAAACAATCCATAAGGTACGCATCATCGGTTCCTCCGAATTGAATATCAGAAAATACGCGGAAACTATAGCACCGAACCCGATTTGTAGGGCGGGTTAGCGTAGCGTAACCCGCCGGATGGTTCGAGCATTCGGCGCATTACGCCTTGCGGCTAATGCGCCCTACGGTGCTAGAAAACCGTAGCGAGCGGCTCGAGTGCAAGACGCACGGAGCACAGCGACGAGACATACCCCATGGGTAGGCGAGGAAGCGAGCACCGCGCAACGCCGCAATCGAGTCGCGCAGTAGGTTTTCTAAACCGCCTGTCCGGCGGCATAGCCCGAGGCCCACGCCCACTGGAAATTATGGCCGCCGAGCTGCCCGGTCACGTCCACCACCTCGCCGATGAAATACAGGCCGGGCACGTCGTTGCATTCCATGGTCTTCGACGACAGCGCGCGCGTGTCAATTCCGCCGCAGGTCACCTCGGCCTTGGTGTAGCCCAGCGTGCCGGACGGGGTGATCTGCCAGTCGTGCAGGGCTGCGGCGATCTGCTTGCGCTGCTTGTCGTTGTATTGGTTGAGCGGCTTGTTCCCGATTTGTGTGCGCTCGGCCAACTGCGCGCACCACACGTCGGTAAAGTTCTTCGGAAACCATTGCGTCAGGTAATTGCTGAGCAGTTTCTTGCTACCCTTCTGCTCGTCCAGCAGGGCAGCCATGTCGCAATCCGGTAACAGGTCGATATGCAGCGGCTGGCCATGCTGCCAGTAGGAGGATATCTGCAATATCGCCGGGCCGCTCAGGCCGCGGTGGGTGACCAGCATGTTTTCGCGGAACGAGTGTTTTTCGAAACTCACCGATACATCGAGCGAAACACCGGTCAGGTCGGCATAAGGCTTCCAGTCGTCCGGAGCGAAGCTCAGCGGCACCAGCCCGGGCTTGAGTTTGGCGATGGGAACGCCGAACTGCTCGGCGACGTGATAGCCGAACGGGGTCGCGCCGGTCTTGGGGATGGACAGGCCGCCGGTGGCGATCACCAGCGACTTCGCCTCGAATTCGCCGCGTGAGGTGCTGACTTGGAAAGCTGGCGCTTTCTCCCTCACCCCTGCACCCTCTCCCGAAGGTAGAGGGGAACGCTCGATCTTTTCGATCTTGCAGGACATGAAGCGCTTCACGCCCGCCGCATCGCATTCTTCCCTGAGCATCGTGATGAGCACTTCCGCTTCGTCGTCGCAGAACAATTGCCCGAGTGTCTTCTTGTGATAGCCGATGCGGTGCTTTTGCAGCAGCACGATGAAATCTCGCGGCGTGTAGCGCGCCAGCGCCGAGCGGCAGAAAGCCGGGTTGCCGGAGATGAAATTCTCCGGCCCGCTGTCGAGGTTGGTGAAGTTGCAATGCCCGCCGCCGGAGATGCGGATCTTCTCCGCTAGCTTTTTGGCATGGTCGAGCAGCACCACGGAACGCCCGCGCTGCCCGGCCTGCATGGCACACATCATCCCCGCCGCGCCGGAGCCGATAATAATCACGTCTGTTTTCATGTTTGTTCAGTCAATCATTGGGTTAGCTATGGTCCGCATAACCAGCGACTTGGCTGGCGTATTTTGGCAGCATAGTCGAATGGCTAGTAGTTACATCAGGTTGCACAGATTGAGCGGATAAGCTGCTGGAGCGGGATGATTATCCCACGTAGCGACGGGGAAAGCCGATAAATCCTGGATGGTGGTGTACCAAGGCAAGGGGTTGGGGCGCAAAATGCTGATTCGCCGCCCATGCCGACAATCCGCCTCATTCGCCCTTCCACGCCACGGGGCGGCATACATCACGAAGTCCGCCAAGCCGGCTCCAGGCTATCTCGAGCCACCCCGGCAGCCGCTTCAGGCTTCAAAATCAACGAACCTTGCGTTGTCAATAAGCCGGAATATATAGGCCGATTGGCATATTGTTTTTTATGCGGCAGGCTGCTCTAATTAAAAACATGGTAATTCGAACGCTTGGTGTGACAAGAATCGATTAATGGGGCCGTCATGAATGTAGAATCTATTATGGATATTGCCGGGCAAGCATATAACGCGACTAATATGACTAATCTATCGCCCCCCCCTTCAGCAAGCGCCGAACATGCGATTGTCGCCGAGATACATGATGCGCTGGAAGCCAATCGTCTGGACTTGCCTACCTTGCCGGACATGGCGATCAAGATTCAGAATCTGATCGACGATCCCAATGTTTCTGCGGACAAGGTAGTCAACCTGCTCTCGTCGGATCCGGCTATATCCATGTATATCATCAAGGCCGCCAACACTGCGGCATTGTCAAATATCACCCCGGTGAGCAATCTGCGCAACGCCATTTCCCGCCTGGGTTACCGGATGCTGCGCAGCATAGTGATGAATGTCACCATGACCAAACTGTTCCAGGCCCGCAGCCCGTTGGTCAATCAGCAACTGAAGGCATTATGGAAGCATAGCCGCGAAGTGGCGGCGATCAGTTATGTGCTGGCACAACAGCAAAGGCACCTCAAACCGGATCAAGCGATGCTGGCAGGATTGGTGCATGATATCGGCGCACTGCCGCTCTATCTTTATGCGGATCGCTACCATGCGCACCTCGAGCAAACGACACTGGAAGGGCTGATACACAAATTTTCCACCGTCATCGGTACCAAGCTGCTGCAAAGCTGGAATTTTCCGGATGAACTGATCGACGTCGTTGCCGGCCATGAAAACCTGCAACGCACCAGCAATTCCAATTTGGCGGATTATGTCGATGTGGTAACGATGGCCAATCTACAAATGCCGGGTAGCGTAAAACTGGTTGCCTGGAAAAACGTCAATGCGGCCGGGAGATTGGGCTACTGTGCCACAGACTGCCAGAATTTCCTGTCCAATCATGCAGATCAACTCGCTGTAGTCAAAGGGATGCTGGAAATCGGCTAAAGAGATGCCGGAAGTCGGCGCAACACGGCATCGATAGCAACGCCTTCCCGGCCACGGGACAGGTCCCACAAAAGGCCTGCCATGGCAATAACAAAGAGTTGGGCACCAGATGCGGCATTCGGCCCCAGACGTGGAATTATCCCAAATCCGCCAGCAGGGCCTTGAGAGCCGTTCAGGACAGCCACCCCGGCAGACTCGAGACAAACCGGGTCAATCCGTCCATAATATGTCCAGTCGACACTCACATGCGTGGTAGACCATGAATTCAAGCTTTGATATTAACGAGGGCACCCCCACGGATGCCGCTGCGGAACTGGCGTTCGAGCGCGAAGCTCATGCAGGAACCCGCGCAAGATTAAAACTGCTTGAAAGCAAATTGCTGAATTTCGTTCCACGGGACATGATTTCTCTTTTGAACAAGGGCAGCCTGTTCAATATTTCGCTGGGCGATCAGGTTGAGAAAAAGATGGCCGTGATGTTCACCGATATGCGCGATTTCACCACCTTATCGGAAAACATGACATCGCAGCAAACCTTCAACATGCTCAACTCCTACCTGTCGATGATGAACCCGATCATCAGCGCTCATCAGGGAATCATCGACAAGTACATAGGCGATGCGATCATGGTGCTGTTCCCCACATCATCCGAGGACGCACTCTCCACTGCCCTATCGATGCTGGCTCGGCTCAAGGAATACAATGCCGGCCGGTTGAGGGCCGGGTACCGTCCGATCCAGATCGGCATTGGCATCAATACCGGCTTGCTGATGCTCGGCATCATCGGTGGTGGCAACCGGATGGAAGGCACCGTGGTCGGCCGTACGGTCAATCTGGCGTCGCGCCTCGAGTCTTTCACCAAAATCTATGGCACGCACTTGCTGATCAGCGAATACACGTTTTGCAGTCTAGCCGATCCGCGGCGTTTCTCGATACGCTATTTGGGAAGAGTCAAGATCTCCGAAAAAACTCCCGCAGAATCAATCTATGAAGTGTTTGATTATGACGCTCCGCATGTCAAGGAGCTGAAGACAAAATCCCTGAAAAAATTCGAGGAGGCGGTCATCTATTATCACAGCCGCGAGGTCGCAAGGGCTCTTCCCATACTGGAAGGGATCGTGCGGGAAAATCCTGATGACAACCCTGCGAAAATGTATCTAAAGCGTTGCAATGATTACCTCGAGACAGGCAACTATGTCGGCGCTGAAGAGTCTTTCGGTGAAGTAAACTGCAGCGGTGAGTATCAAACCGGTTTTGCCGAGATAGACCACCAGCATCAGGAATTGCTGGCCCATATCCGGGAATTGTATGAAGCGGTAATGGCCGGAAAAAATTGGGGCGCCATATCAGCAACAGCAGATTCCTTAGGCAAGCATATTCAGGTGCATTTCGAATTTGAAGAAGATCTGATGAGAAATCATTTCTATCCCTTCACGTCCGACCACATTGCGCACCACAATTCTTACACAAACAATTTCCTTGAGTTAAAGAACGATATCGAGGCGCAAATCGAGAACCGCTTGTTTCTCGGACTGCGCATCCATCTATTCCTGCTCAGCCGGCTGATGAACCATTTAACTTATGATGACCGCCACCTGGGGCGCTTTCTGAATGAATGTGGATTGCTTGAACCAGATCTGCTGCCTTGAACTGCCCGCGCAATTCCATGATAATGCCCGCCCTTTACCGAACAGGTAATTCTGCTTAATTTCCGGGTGCCCCAAATGAAAGAAGTAACCAGCAAAAGTATGCCATCAAAGAATTTCGCCTCTTCTTGCCGCCGCATGGTGCTGGCGCTGCTGTGCCCTCTGGCAATCGCAGGCTGCGACAACATCACCGCCCTCAAGCCTCACGTATTCGACATGACATTCCTTAATCAGGATGGCAGCGTGAATGACGGCAAGGACTACGCCAAACAACCCTGGGCATGCGTACTGGACAAACAGTCAGGCCTGGTCTGGGAAGTGAAGCGACCTGAACCCGGCTTGCATAGCATCAACAATACTTACAGCTGGTACGACTCGAATAAAGACAGCAACGGCGGTTTTGCGGGCAGAGCCAATGGCGGAACATGCACCGGCAGCGATTGCGATACCGAGTCCTACACCAAGGCGGTCAATGTGGAAAAACTTTGCGGCTTCACCGACTGGTATATGCCCAGCCATTTTGAACTGGGTACCATCGTGGACGAAGGCGTTTTTTACCCCGGACCTACCCTTCCCAAAGCCTACTTCCCGGAATCACTGCCCGGAAAATTCTGGACTGACACAACATTCAAAACCAAACGCTCCTCTGCATGGGCATGGCGTTTCGACCAGGGCAGCGAGTACATCGAGGAAAAGATCGAAGCACTCAATGTCAGGTTGACCCATGCCACCCGGAAACCCGGTGAGCAGGAAAAACAACCGCCTGCCAAATAGCTTGCCGGCCGCCGTTGCGCCACGCCGTGGCGCAACGGCAACTTCCCTCGCGATCACTTGAGGGACAGGATAAACTGCACCAAGGTCTTGATGTCTTCGTCGCCAAGCCGCGCATAGGCCGGCATGGCATCCTTGCCCCACACCCCGCCCTTGCTGCCGTTCTTGATTATCCCGGCCAGTCTGGCTTGCGCGCCGGCATCGCTGCCGTACTTCCTGCCGATATCCCTCAGCGACGGGCCCAGGATCGGCCTGTCCATGCCATGACAATTGAAGCAGCCTTTCTTCTTGGCCAACGCCTTGAATGCAGCTGCATCCACCGCCGCATCGACCGGACCGGCAAACATCAACGCCATTGCAACTGCCGCGATACCGTTCCACTGTGACTTCATGAAAACCTCCTTAAGAAATAACTCCGACGAACCTCTGCCTATCCATTTCCCCGGCAAATCCCGCGTGACACACCATCGTGCTACGCTACTATCCATATTTGGATTCTAAAACAGAAAGCCGGCTTGATCAGAGGTTCTTTGATAAACCATCTTGCTTGCCATTCACACAGGGCTGTTTGAAAGAATATGGACTGGAGCTTGAAGAACTGGCGCAGGCGTCATGTCCTGCGACGCGCAACGTTGCCGGAAGACGCATGGCGCAGCGCAGTCTCCAGCCTGTCGGCCTTGCACGGGCTGTCGGAAGATGAACTGGAGCGGCTGCGCGAACTCACAACCCTGTTCCTGGATGAAAAGCAGATGGTCGCGGCCGGCGGTTTTTCCCTGGACGACGAGACGCGGATCAGGATCGCCGCACAGGCTTGTCTGCCGATCCTCAATCTCGGTCTGGATTATTATGCGGGCTGGGTGTCGGTGATCGTCTATCCCGGCGAATTCGTGCCGGAACACGAATTCATGGACGAGGCCGGTGTGGTGCATGTCGTCCGCGTCGCGACGATGGGAGAATCATGGGAACGCGGGCCGGTGATTCTGTCCGCTGCCGATGCCATGCACTGCGGCGGGCACGATGGCACCAACGTAGTGATCCACGAATTGGCCCACAAACTGGATATGCTGAACGGTGCGATGAACGGTTTCCCGCCATTGCATCTGGGGATGTCCTCCGAACGGTGGGCGCAATCCTTTAGCGCGGCTTTCGCCGACTTCCGCGCCAAGGCGGAAAGGGACATGGAAATGGCGCTTGACCCCTATGGAGCCGAAAATCCGGCCGAATTCTTCGCCGTGACCAGCGAGGCGTTCTTCGAAACGCCCCATGCCCTGCGACAGGAATATCCGGACGTGTACCGGCAACTGGCCGCTTTTTACCGACAGGACCCGGTGCTACGCATAAATTCTGGGAAGCTGACTTAAAAATTTGCGAGGAGAGATGAATGCAAGCCTGTCCTGAGCGGGTTCGAAGGAACGCACGGGCGTTGCATGGCCATTCGACTAAGCTGGCAAAAACGCCAGCCAAGTCGCTGGTCAACACAGCAACCGGAATGTACACGGGAGTACATGAGGATTGCGCGTACCGCGCAACGCCGCAGGTGCCATCCGCAGCAATTTTTAAGGCAGCTTCAGGATGCGCGTGATCTGGCACATCCTGGGCATCCTCGCCGCGGCCTATGGCGGACTTGCGCTGGTGCTGTATCTCTTCCAGGAGCGTCTGGTGTTCTATCCGGAAACCGGGCGCGAGATCATCGCCACCCCCGGCCAGGCCGGTTTGCCGTACAAGGATGTCCGATTGACCACCAGCGATGGCCTCGGTCTTCACGGCTGGTACGTTCCGGCCGCGCAGCCGCGCGGCACGGTGCTATTCCTGCACGGCAACGCCGGCAACATCTCCCACCGGATCGATTCGCTGCAGATGTTCCATCGCCTGGGTTACAGCACGCTGATCTTCGATTACCGCGGCTACGGGAACAGCGATGGCACACCTTCCGAGCAGGGTACCTACCGGGATGCCGAGGCCGCCTGGCGCTACCTGACCGAGCAGCGGCATATCCCCGCCTGCCGCATCGTGCTGTTCGGTGAATCGCTGGGCGGAGCCATCGGCGCATGGCTGGCCGCCCGGCAAAAACCGGCGGTCCTGGTGATCGCTTCAGGCTTCACTTCCGTGCCGGATCTGGCGCGGCACTTCTATCCGTATCTGCCGGTAAGGTGGCTGGCGCGCCTCAGCTACGATACCGAGAAGAACCTGCAGGCAGTCGCCGCGCCGGTGCTGATCGCCCACAGCCCGGAGGATGAGATCATCCCCTTCGAGCACGGGCGCACGCTCTTTGCTGCGGCCAATCCGCCCAAGCGATTCCTCGAACTTGCCGGCGGGCATAACGACGGCTTCATATTCATGCGTGAATCCTGGATCAAGATATTGGAGGGTTTCCTCGATGAGCATGCCAATGCGACCTGTGTCCGCCCAGGCGAGTCCCCAAAATAGGTCCAGGCATTTGATGCCTCACCGCTAATCCGCTATAATGCGCGACAATTCAAAGCGGGATGGACACACGGTTCGTCCCGCTTCTTTATGTAATCCGCTTTGGGAGTATTCCGGTGCTGCAAACGAACCCCGCCATTCTTGTTCTTGCCGATGGCACGGTATTTCGGGGCATTGCCATCGGAGCTTCCGGCAGCAGCGTCGGCGAGGTAGTGTTCAATACCTCGATGACCGGCTATCAGGAAATCCTCACCGACCCTTCCTACTGCAAGCAGATCGTCACACTGACCTATCCGCATATCGGCAACGTCGGGGTGAATACCGAAGACGTGGAGTCGCGCCGGGTGTTCGCCAGCGGGCTGGTGATCCGCGACCTGTCGCTGACGGTGAGCAACTGGCGCAACACGCAGTCTCTGCCGGACTATCTCAAGACCAACAACGTGGTGGCGATCACCGGGATCGATACGCGCAAGCTGACGCGCATCCTGCGCTCCAAGGGCGCGCAGAACGGCTGCATCGCCACCGGCACGGACGAGGCGGCAGCGCTCGCAGCGGCGCGCGGCTTCGCCGGATTGGCCGGAATGGATCTGGCCAAGGAAGTGAGCTGCGCCACATCCTACTCGTGGACGCAGCGCGAATGGGAGCTTGGGGTTGGATATCCCGAGGTGACGCACAGCAAATTCCACGTGGTCGCCTACGATTTCGGCGTCAAGAATAACATCCTGCGCAAGCTCGCCGAGCGCGGCTGCCGCATCACCGTGGTGCCGGCGCAGACCCCGGCTGCCGAGGTGCTGGCGCTGGAACCGGACGGCGTGTTGCTGTCCAACGGCCCCGGCGACCCGGAGCCGTGCGATTACGCGATCGACGCGACGCGCAAGTTCATCGATGTAGGCGTACCGCTGTTCGGCATCTGCCTCGGGCACCAGTTGATGGGGCTGGCAGTGGGTGCGCAGACGGTGAAGATGAAGTTCGGCCATCGCGGTGCGAACCATCCGGTGCAGGACATGCAGAACAAGCGCGTGATGATCACCAGCCAGAACCACGGCTTTGCTGTGGATGCAACGACGCTGCCGGCCAATGCGCGCGTCACGCACCTTTCGCTGTTCGACGGCACACTGCAGGGCTTCGAGCTGACCGACAAACCGGCGTTCTGTTTCCAAGGACATCCCGAAGCGAGCCCTGGGCCGCAAGACGTGGATTATCTGTTTGATCGCTTCGTGGCGATGATGGGCAAATAAATGGCAAAGCGTACAGACATAAAAAGCATCCTGATCATCGGCGCCGGCCCCATCGTCATCGGGCAGGCGTGCGAGTTCGATTATTCCGGGGCACAAGCCTGCAAGGCGCTGCGCGAGGAAGGCTACCGCGTCATCCTGGTGAACTCGAACCCTGCCACCATCATGACCGACCCGGACATGGCAGATGCGACCTATATCGAGCCGATCACCTGGCAGATGGTGGCGAAGATCATCGCCAAGGAAAAACCGGATGCGATCCTGCCGACGATGGGCGGGCAGACCGCGCTGAATTGCGCGCTGGATCTGGCAAAGCACGGCGTGCTGGAAAAACACCAGGTGGAAATGATCGGCGCATCGCGCGAAGCGATCGACAAGGCGGAAGACCGCGAGAAATTCAAGCAGGCGATGAACAAGATCGGCCTGGCATCGGCGCGTTCCGCCATCGCGCACAGCATGGAAGAGGCGTTGCAGGTGCAGCAGGCGATGGGCTATCCGACCATCATCCGCCCGTCGTTCACCATGGGCGGATCAGGCGGCGGCATCGCCTACAACCGCGAGGAGTTCGTCGAGATCTGCGAACGCGGGCTGGAAGCCTCGCCGACGCGCGAGCTGCTGATCGAGGAATCGCTGCTCGGCTGGAAAGAGTTCGAGATGGAAGTGGTGCGCGACCGCGCCGACAACTGCATCATCATCTGTTCCATCGAGAACCTCGACCCGATGGGCGTGCATACCGGCGATTCGATCACCGTGGCGCCGGCACAGACGCTGACCGACAAGGAATACCAGATCATGCGCGATGCAAGCCTGGCGGTGCTGCGCGAGATCGGCGTGGACACCGGCGGCTCCAACGTGCAGTTCGCGGTCAACCCGGATGACGGGCGCATGGTGGTGATCGAGATGAACCCGCGCGTGTCACGCTCTTCCGCGCTGGCTTCCAAGGCGACCGGTTTTCCTATTGCGAAGGTGGCAGCCAAACTTGCTGTAGGCTACACGCTCGACGAACTGAAGAACGACATCACCGGCGGCGCGACCCCTGCCTCGTTCGAGCCGACCATCGACTATGTGGTGACCAAGATCCCGCGTTTCGCCTTCGAAAAATTCCCGCAGGCCAACGACCGCCTGACCACGCAGATGAAATCGGTGGGCGAGGTGATGGCGATCGGCCGCACCTTCCAGGAATCATTCCAGAAAGCCTTGCGTGGACTGGAAGTGGGCGTGAATGGATTGGATACAAAGTACGCCGACCGCGAAGCGATCTGCGCCGAACTTGGCAACCCCGGCCCGGATCGTATCTGGGCGGTGAGCGATGCCTTCCGCCTCGGCATGAGTATGGACGAAGTGTTCAATGTCAGCAAGATCGACCCGTGGTTCCTGGTGCAGATCGCAGACCTGATCCGTCAGGAACAAGCGCTGTCTGGCCGCACGCTTGAGAGCCTGAGTGCTGACGAGATGCGCGTACTGAAGCGTAGCGGTTTCGCCGATGCGCGCCTGGCGGTACTGCTGGATACCGATGCGGCCGCATTGCGCGCCTATCGCCATGCGCTGGGCGTGCGCCCGGTGTTCAAGCGCGTCGATACCTGCGCAGCCGAGTTCGCCACCAATACCGCCTATATGTATTCCACCTACGAGGAAGAATGCGAATCGCAACCGACCGCCAGGAAGAAGATCATGGTGCTGGGCGGCGGGCCGAACCGCATCGGCCAGGGCATCGAGTTCGACTATTGCTGCGTGCATGCCGCACTGGCGATGCGCGAGGACGGTTACGAGACCATCATGGTCAACTGCAACCCGGAGACCGTGTCCACCGATTACGATACTTCCGACCGCCTGTATTTCGAGCCGCTGACGCTGGAAGATGTGCTGGAGATCGTGGCGGTGGAAACACCCCTCGGCGTGATCGTGCAATACGGC
>JAGRPI010000010.1 GCA_019449635.1 Candidatus Ferrigenium bremense | reverse complement strand
TCTTTGCTGCAGATTTTATCGGTGTCTGTTTTTGAGAAAACCCAACTATCTCAAGCTCTTGCGGGAGGTGGGCTATTTCAAGATCAGACAGAATTTGTTAACCAACTAAATTTGTTCGATTTTTAACCGGACACTACTGAAATTGAACCTCTAATAATTCGTCGCACCGGCGCAGGCCGATGCCCAGTTAATTTAAAACACTGGATTCCGGCCTTCGCTGGAATGACGAAATATGAATTTTAGAGGTGCTCTAAAGCTTTTAGGGGTGCGGCGTCACCCATGACTCGCCCTGCGGCGTGATCTCTTTTTTCCAGATCGGCACGCGCTGCTTCAACTCGTCTATCATCCAGCGGCAGGCTTCCAAAGCGGCGACGCGGTGCTCCGCGCCCGCCGCGATGAACACGATGTTGTCGCCGCCCCTGACCGTACCGATGCGGTGCACGATGCGCGCATCCAGCAGGCCGTATTTTTCGATCGCGTCGCGGCGCAATTTGTTCAGCTCCGACAGCGCCATGCTGCCGTAGGCATCGAAGCTGATCTCCGAGACCTCGCGGCCTTCCGAGAAATCGCGCGCGCAGCCGAGAAACGTGGCGATGCCGCCGATGCGTTTCGAGCCGGACTGCAATGCCCGGATTTCCTCGTCCTGGGAAAAATCTTCCTGCTGGATCCTGACCGCCGCTTTCATCCTATTCTCCCGAAAACCTGGCCATGAAGGCCACTTCGCCGTTATCCACGAGGGGCAGCGACATATCCCGGACATACTCCTGGGTTTCATCATGCCTCTGCTTGTCTCGAGTCGGACTGCGCATAGATCTTCAAGGCTTTTGCGGATGAAACCAGTCCAATTTGTCGCGCAACGTGACCACGCCGCCGACGATGATCAGCGTCGGCGCCTGCGGCTGCTCACGCTCGGCGATGCCGGGCAGCGTCGCCAGCGTTCCGGTGATGACGCGCTGGTTCGGCGTGGTGCCCTGCTGCACGATGGCAATGGGCGTGCTGTCAGGCAGGCCGTGTTCAATGAGCTTGGCACACAGCATACCCAGCCCGTGCAGCCCCATGTACACCACCACGGTCTGCCTCGGCCTGGACAGCGCATCCCAGTCGAGGTTCATCGTGCCGTCCTTCAGGTGGCCGGTGACGAACATGCAGGACTGCGCATGGTCGCGGTGGGTCAGCGGGATGCCCGCGTAAGACGCCACGCCGGAGGCCGCAGTGATGCCGGGCACGACCTGGAACGGGATGCCCTGCGCTGCCAGCGTCTCGATCTCCTCGCCGCCGCGCCCGAAGATGAACGGGTCGCCGCCCTTGAGGCGCAGCACGCGCTTGCCCTCCTTGGCGAGCCGCACCAGCAGCTCGTTGATCTCTTCCTGGCACAGCGTATGGTCGGCGCGTTTCTTGCCGACGAAGATGCGCTGCGCATCGCGCCGCACCATGTCGACGATGGGATCCGACACCAGATTGTCGTACACCACCGCATCGGCCTTCTGCATCAGGCGCAAGGCGCGGAAAGTCAGCAGGTCGGGGTCGCCGGGACCGGCGCCGACCAGATACACCTCGCCGCGCTGGATATTGTCCTCGTCCGCCAGCATCTGTTGCAGCATGGTCTCGGCGGCTGCTTCGTCGCCGGCCAGCACCTTCTCGGCGATGACGCCCTCGAACACGTTCTCCCAGAAGATGCGGCGCTTGGCCGGATCGGTGACACGCCGCTTGACCGGTTCGCGGAAGCGTTCCGCAAACGCGGCGAGGCGGCTGTAATTCTGCGGGATGGAAGTCTCCAGCTTGCCGCGCAGCATGCGCGTCAGCACCGGCGAGGCGCCGCCGCTGGAGAATGCCACCATCAATGGCGAGCGGTCGAGTATGGCGGGCATGACGAAGCTGCACAGCTCCGGGTCGTCCACCACGTTCACCGGGATGTTGCGTGCCTGCGCCAATTCGGAGACTTGCCGGTTGACGCTGCGGTCGCTGGTGGCCGCGATGACCAGCGTCGCGCCTTCGAGGTGCCGCGCTTCGAAACGGGCGACAACACACTCGACGCCTTGCTGTCCCGCCAGGTCAGGATTGAACTCGGGCGCGACCACGCGCACTCGCGCGCCCGCTTCCAGCAATACGCATGCCTTGCGCCTGGCGACTTCGCCGCCGCCCACCACCAGGCACAGTTTGCCTTTGACGTTCAGGAAAATCGGCAGAAAATCCATGCTATTGCATCGCCTTCAGGATCAGCGGCTTCAGCGCTTCAAGCCGCAGCCGTGCGAAAAAAGCCGTCGTTGGCATTTGCCAGCGGCGACGCTTTCATTCCGACAGCGAACCTTGAAGCAACCAGCTTTTTCACCATCATGAGGCTCTCTCTGCGTGTAGGATACATAACAACGATCAGCACTTCTGCTACGCGATAAAAACCCTCCGGCGCCCTAAATAAACAGGCAGATGTCGGTCTCTCCCGCAAATCCGATAAACGTCGCCGCACCGCCATATTCGACGTTATCGATAAATTCACTCTTATCGATCTCAAACAGATCGACGGTCATCTGGCAGGCGATGAATTTCACGTCCGCCTCCAGGCACAGGTCGCGCAACTCTTCCAGCGGGGCCACGCCATGCTTCTTGAGCTTCTGTTTCATCATCATGGTCGCCATGGATTCCATCCCGGGCAGCATCTGCACCATCACCGGCATCGGCACGGGCATCGGCATGGCCGGGTTGCCCAGCGGGCTGATCTTCACGTCGGACAAGTCCTTGCGCAGCAACTGCAGGCCGTAGAAGGTGAAGAACACCTGAACGTCATAACCCAGCGCTGCAGCCGTCGAAGCCAGGATGAATGGCGGATACGCCATGTCCAGCGTGCCTTTGGTGGCGATGATCGCCATTTTTTTGGTAGCCATGCTCCCCTTTGGAAGTGAATCGAATATGGGCGTGTTACTTCTTTTGCACGAAGAAGATATATTCGCCGTTCTTTTCGGAGCTGGACAGCAACGGATTGCCGGTCTGCTCGGAGAATGCCGCCATATCCTTCAGCAAGCCGCTGTCTGTCGCAATGACTTTGAGCACCAGTCCGGAAAACATGTCGGCAAGCGCCTTCTTGGTCTTCACGATGAGCAAGGGACAGGACACATTACGCACGTTCAGCTCTTTATCGAAATACATTGTTATTCCCACAAGTTGTATAGAACAGCTACCAAAAAAAGTGCGTCGCCACACGAAACCCGGACCGCATTATAAGAATAATTTGCATCGTCCTGCGGCATGACCTATTTCTTCCAGAGCGGGCGCGCGCTGTTCAGCGCCGACCTGCCATGCCCTGATCTCATCGTCCCGGGAAAATCCTCCTGCCGGATCCGGACTGCAGCTTTCATTCTACCCACCGGAAAACCTGGCCATGAAGGCCACTTCGCTGTTATCCGAGAGGGGCAGCGACAGGTCGCGCACATGCTCGCCGTTGGCCGCGGCGAAGCAGACGATCTCGAATGCCTGCGGGTATTGCGCCGCCAGCTTGTCGCGCACGTCCTGCAATCGGATGCCGGGACGATGTTCGACTTGCAGCGTATTTTTGCCGATGCGCTCCGCGACCGGGCCGAAAAACAATACCTTGATCATTTCACCTCTCCACGCTTTCCCGAGTCTTCCCTAAGCCCCGGATCTTCCCGAAGCCATATCCCGCTCTTGCCGCCGCGCTTCTCCTCCAGTTGTACGCACTCGATGCGCATGCCCCGGTCGATCGCCTTGCACATGTCGTAAATGGTCAGCAGCGCCACGCTGACGGCGCACAACGCCTCCATCTCGACGCCGGTCTGGCCGACACAGCCCGCCGTGGCAACGACCCTGATGCCCACGCAGCCGCTTGCGTCAGGCTCGGCGATCTCGCCGAACTCGACCTCCACGCCGGTCAGCGCGACGGGATGGCACATCGGGAGCATGTCGGAGGTGCGCTTCGCCGCCATGACCGCGCCGACATCGGCCACCGTCAGCACGTCGCCCTTGGCGATCTTGCCTGCCCTGATCCGCTCCAGCGTCGCGGGCTGCATGCGCAGGACGCCGCTGGCGATCGCGACGCGCTGCGTATCCGGTTTTGCCGAGACATCCACCATGCGCGCCCGGCCTGCAGCGGAAAAATGCGTCAATTCGTCCATGTTAATTTCCTATCCGAACTGTGAAAGCGAGCCGCCACAGGCGCGGCAGGCGGGGTCCTTGCTCAAGTTGCTGCGCATGACGTGCATGTCCAGCGCGTTGACCGTCAGCAGCTTGCCGCTCAGGCCGCGTGCCACCCCCATCAGCAACTTGAGGGCTTCCGCCGCCTGCAGCGTGCCGATGATGCCGACCAGCGGGGCGAACACCCCGGTGGTCGCGCAGCGCAACTCGGCAGCCTGGCTGTCTTCGGGGAACAGGCAGTTATAGCAGGGCGCATCTGCCTTGCCAGATGCACCTTCCTGAAAAGACGCCTCCGGGCCGCGAAAATCGAATACCGAAACCTGCCCGTCGAACTGGATCGCCGCGCCCGACACCAGCGGTTTGCGCTGCGCCAGGCAAGCGCGGTTGACGGCGTAGCGCGTGGCGAAATTGTCGCTGCAATCCAGCACCACATCGGCCTGCTCGACCAGATCGCGCAGTTGCGCTTCATCGGCGCGCACCGGCAGCGCGATGCACTCGACTTCGGGGTTGATGTCGCGCAACACGGCCTGCGCGGAGGTTACTTTGGACTGGCCGACCGATGCGGTGCGATGGATGATCTGGCGTTGCAGGTTGCTGAAATCCACCGTGTCATGGTCGCACAAAATCAGTTGCCCGACGCCGCTGGCGGCCAGGTACAGCGCGGCGGGCGAGCCGAGTCCGCCGAGGCCGATGATCAGCACCCTGGCATCGAGCAGGCGCTGCTGCCCCTCGATGCCGATCTCCGGCAGCAGGATGTGCCGGCTATAGCGCAGCAGTTGTTGGTCGTTCATGCGGGCAATCCATATCTTAATAGTAGTTTGTTGGTAATCAGGCGGGTGTCAACTTTCATCCGCCAATAGCCTTGCCCGCCGCTGCCATCATCAATTAAAGATATAAAACATCCTTATATTCTCCGGCGGCTCCTGTTGCAGCATGACTTATTGGCGAATAGCGGTCATTCCGCAACTCCCAGTATTCGAAGCCCATGGTTGCGCGGCACATCCAGCTTGTTGCAGAGGTGATTGCAATAATCTTGGGAACCTCTGATTAAGTCCGTTCGTGGTGATAACCAGCGACTTGGCTGACGTTTTTTGGCAGCCTAGTCGAATGGCTATAACCAATGACTTGGCTGTCGTCGTTGGACAGCCTAGTCAGATGGCTAGTTGTTTCACCAGT
>JAGRPI010000009.1 GCA_019449635.1 Candidatus Ferrigenium bremense | reverse complement strand
GCCTAGTCAGATGGCTAGTTGTTTCACCAGTAGTTTCATCAGTATTTTCCGTTCTCACACCTCGATACACCGCGTTGGCACGGCACTCGGGGCGAACGGGAAATGTATCGAACCACAGTTTTGGACTTAATCAGAGGTTCCTTAGAAGTTATCCTGGTAGCGCACCGTAATCGGATAGCGCCAGTCCTTGCCGTAACTGCGTTCGGTGACTCGGATGCCCACCGCGGATTGGCGGCGCTTGTATTCGCTGATGCGGATCAGATGCACCACCCGGCGCACGTCGGCTTCCGCATAGCCGCGCGCGATGATTTCCGGAATCGCGAGGTTTTGTTCGACATAGCATTCCATGACGGCATCCAGCACTTCGTAAGGCGGCAGGCTGTCCTGGTCGGTCTGGTCCGCGCGCAATTCGGCGCTCGGCGCGCGCGTGATGATGCGCTCCGGGATCACCTGCCCCAGCGTATTGCGGTAACGCGCCAGGCGATACACCAGCGTTTTGCTGACATCCTTCAGCACCGCGAAGCCACCCGCCATGTCGCCGTAGAGCGTGGCATAGCCTACGGTCATTTCGGACTTGTTGCCGGTGGTCAGCACCAGCGAGCCGAATTTGTTCGACAGGGCCATCAGCAAGTTGCCGCGGATGCGCGCCTGCAAATTCTCCTCGGTGACATCCGCCGCGCGCCCGGCGAAAGCGGGATGCAGTGCAGTCAAATAGCTCTGGAACATCGCTTCGATGGAAAGTTCGTCATAGCGCACGCCGAGGGTTTTCACCATCTCGCGCGAATCGTCCAGGCTGATCTGCGCGGTATAGGGCGACGGCATCATGACCGCGTGGACCTTGTCCGCACCCAGCGCATCGGCCGCGATCGCCAGGGTCAATGCGGAATCGATCCCGCCGGATAACCCCAGCAATACGCCCGGAAAGCGGTTCTTGCCGACATAGTCGCGCACGCCGAGGCACAGCGCGCGATAAACCTCGACTTCCTCACCCAGCGCCTTGGCCATCTCGCCCACAGGACGCAAATCGTCCCGGATTTCCAGCATCAGCAAGGCCTCTTCGAAGCGCGGCCCCTGCGCAGTCAGATCACCATTGCAATCCATGGCGAACGAGCCGCCGTCGAAAACCAGCTCATCCTGACCGCCCGCGAGATTGGCATAAACCACCGCGAGCCCGGTTTCCGCAATGCGCTCGCGTACGACGCCGTAACGCGCCTCCTGCTTGCCGATCGCATAGGGCGAGGCATTGGGCACCAGCAGCACCTGCGCACCGGCATTGCGCGCTTGGCGTGCGGTATCGGGCTCCCAGACATCGCCACAGATATTCAGGGCAAAGCGGATGCCTTCCATCTCGAACATGCAAGGCTCGCTGCCGTGGTCGAAATAGCGTTTTTCGTCGAACACCGCATAATTCGGCAGCTCATGCTTGAGATAGGTCATGGCGATTGCGCCGTCGCGCAGCAGCGAGGCCGCGTTGTAGCGTTTCCCGTCCTGCTCATGCGGATGTCCCACCACCACGGCGATACCGGAGATTTTCCCGGCGAGTTCGGCCAATGCCTGTGCGCATACCCGGTAAAACCCATCGCGCAGCAGCAGGTCTTCCGGCGGATAACCGCACAGGCTGAGTTCTGGGGCCAATAACAGTTGCGCGCCTTGCTGTTTGGCCTGTTCGGCGCAGGCGAGAATCCTGGCGGCATTGTCGGCCAGGTCGCCGACTGTGCAATTGATTTGTGCGATTGCGAGTTTCATGTTTTATTCATTCAACTGTGTGGTTGATTGCAAAGAATCATGGGAAGGCAAAGGGGGGTGCTCATCCGATGCCGAATCAATCAGCTTCTGCGGCAGTTGCTTGGTGGGTTTCACACCCAGCTCCTTGAGCATTTCCGCCTGACGAATGGCATTGCCTCGCCCCCCGGTAAACTTGTTATATGCCCCATCGTAGGCCTTCTGTGCTTGATGCAGTTTTGCACCCAAGCTGTCCAGGTCTTCCACGAAACCGACCAGTTTGTCATAGAGCTCGGCACCGCGACTGGCAATCTCCTGCGCGTTGCGATTCTGCTGCTCCTGCCGCCACAGATGTGCCACGGTGCGCACCACGAACAGCAAGGTGCTGGGGCTCACCAGCAAGACGTTCTTCTTCCATGCGTCCTGCCATAGCTCGCTGTCATGCGCGATGGCCAGCATGAATGCCGGCTCCACCGGGATGAACATCAACACGAAATCCAGCGACTGCAAACCATAAAGCTGCTGGTAATTTTTCTCGGACAGCTCCCTGATATGTGCACGCACCGAATCCAGGTGGCGCTTCAAGGCGGCATTGCGCTGATGATCGGTTTCTGCATTGGCGTGCTCCTCATAAGCAGTGAGCGATACCTTGGCATCGACGATTAAATGCTTGTCTTCCGGCAGATGGATCACTACATCTGGTTGGGCACGCGAGCCGTCTGCGCGGGTGTGACTCTCCTGCACGTCATATTCATGGCCTTTGCGCAAGCCGGAAGCTTCCAGCACGCGCTCCAGAATCAGCTCGCCCCAATTTCCCTGCGCCTTGGCCTGGCCTTTGAGGGCGCTGGTAAGATTGTGGGCGTCCTTCGATAGCTGGTTGTTAAGCGCCATCAGCTGCTTGACCTGCTCTGCCAAGGCAGAGCGGTCCTTGCCTTCCTGAACATAGACCTCCTGCACCTTGCCCTGAAACTCGGTGATCTTGACCTTGAGCGGTTCCAGCAACCGATCGAGGTTGGTCTTGTTCTGCTCGGTAAAACGCTTGGTTTTATCTTCCAGAATCTCGCTGGCCAGAGTTTTGAAGCGGTTGGATAACTGCTCCTCGGCGTTCTTCAAAAGCTCGATTTTTTCTGCGCTCTGGGAACGTTCGGATTCCAGAGCAGTGGTCAGTTCGGCAACGTGGTTGCTCAAGCGTTGCCGCTCTGCGATGAGCTGGTCGCGCAATGCGGCGAGACTTTCTTTCTCCATTTCGAGACGCTTGCTGTCTTCCTGCGATGCGGTCAGCCGCTCGTTGATCCGGGCTATCTCGACCTGGCTTTCTCCTTTTGCCTGCATCCCGGCAGATGAAATGCGGGCACGCAAAACCAGCCAAATGGCAGCCGCGCCAACAAGCAGGCCAACGAAAAGGGAGGCAAAAAAATAGATCAATTGTTCCATGAATATCGGTTCCACTTAGAACTATGTACCAGTATAAACCAATCAGCCAATCCGAATGAAAAGGGGCGCCTGCGCGCCCCTTTTACTTCGCCTATGACCTCACCAACTCAAGAGCGCGACGCGCGCTTGCGTTCGATTTCCGACAAGTAGCGTTTACGTATGCGGACGGATAACGGGGTGATTTCCACCAGCTCATCATCGTCAATAAACTCGACTGCGGATTCCAGTGTCAGGCGAACCGGTGGGGTCAGACGCACCGCTTCATCGGTACCCGAGGCGCGCACGTTGGTCAGTTGTTTGCCCTTGATCGGATTGACCACCAGATCGTTGTCGCGGCTGTGTATGCCGATAACCATGCCTTCGTACAACTTGTCGCCGGGCGAGACGAACATGCGACCGCGGTCTTCCAGCTTCCACAACGCGTAAGCCACCGCCTCGCCTTGTTCAGCCGAAATCAGCACGCCGTTGCGGCGGCCGGGCATATCGGCCTTGACCGGTGCGTAGTCGTCGAACACGTGCGCCATGATGCCGGTACCGCGCGTCATCGTCATGAATTCGGACTGGAAGCCGATCAGTCCGCGTGCCGGAATGCGGTATTCCAGGCGCACGCGGCCATGACCGTCCGGCTGCATGTCCTGCAAGTCGCCGCGTCGGCGCCCCAGCTCTTCCATCACCGCGCCCTGGTTGGTATCTTCCACATCCACGGTCAGCACCTCGAAAGGCTCGCACTTCTCGCCGTTGATCTCACGGTACACCACGCGCGGCTTGCCCACGCCCATTTCAAAACCTTCCCGGCGCATGTTTTCCAGCAAAATGGTCAGATGCAATTCGCCGCGCCCGGCCAACAGGAACACGTCGGTGTTGTCCGTTTCATCGACACGCAGCGCCACGTTCACCAGCAATTCCTTGGTCAGGCGATCGCGGATCTGGCGGCTGGTGATGAATTTGCCTTCCTGTCCACACAATGGCGAAGTATTCACCATCAGATTCATGGTCAGCGTCGGTTCATCGACCTTGGGCATCGGCAAGGCTTCCGGTTGATTCACATCGGCCAGCGTCACACCGATACCGATTTCATCGATACCGTTGATCAGCACGATATCGCCTGCCAAGGCTTCCGCCAACGGCACGCGTTCAATGCCGCGAAATCCCAATACCTGGTTGATGCGTGCGCGTTTCGGCGGGTTGTTGCCGTTCAATACCATCACATCCTGGCCGGGCTTGATGCGACCGCGGCGCACGCGTCCCACGCCGATGCGACCGACGAAGCTGGAATAATCCAGCGCGGATATCTGCAATTGCAGCGGCGCATCCACATCAGTATCCGGAGCGGGCACATGCTTGAGTACCGCATCGAACAACGGGCGCATATCCGGGCTGGGCTTGGCCATATCCAGTGTGGCATAACCATTCAGCGCCGACGCATACACCACCGGGAAATCCAGTTGCTCGTCGGTCGCGCCGAGTTTGTCGAACAGATCGAAGGTCTGGTTGATCACCCAATCGCAACGGGCGCCGTCGCGATCCACCTTATTGATCACCACGATGGGTCGCAGGCCCAATGCCAGCGCCTTCTTGGTGACAAAACGGGTCTGCGGCATCGGGCCTTCCACCGCGTCCACCAGCAACAGTACGCTGTCCACCATGCCCAGCACGCGCTCCACCTCGCCGCCGAAGTCGGCATGACCGGGGGTGTCGACGATATTGATATGCACGCCTTCGTAATCGACCGCGCAGTTCTTCGCCAGAATGGTGATGCCGCGCTCTTTTTCCAGGTCGTTGCTGTCCATGACGCGCTCGGCGACATGCTGGTGGGAGGCAAACGTGCCAGCCTGGCTGAGCAGTTTGTCCACCATGGTGGTCTTGCCGTGGTCAACGTGAGCGATGATGGCGATATTACGGATTTCGCGGGACATGGAAACAGCCTTGCTATATGAAAAGGGCGCGCATTCTAGCACAAGGGGATGAGCTACCCAGCATGAAACTGAAAAAGCGTTTCACCACGAAGAACACGAAGCGCACGAAGAAAAAAGCCATTTTGCGGCCGGGCCGCTTTTTAATGTGCGCCTGGAATTCTTCGTGGCCTTCGTGGTAAAAACAGGCTTTACGGGTCAGCCACGCATCTCCAGCATCAACTGATTGACGCGCCTGACGAAAGTTGCCGGGTCGTCGAGCTGTCCGCCTTCGGCCAGCAAGGCCTGATCGAACAGCACCGCCGCCCAGTCGTCGAAGCGTTTTTCCTCGGATTTCAGGCGCAGCACCACCGGATGCTGCGGATTGATCTCCAGGATCGGCTGCGAGACCGGCGCCTTCTGGCCGGCAGCCTTGAGCATCCGCGCCAGGTTGCCGCTCAGATCATGCTCGTCGGCCACCAGGCAGGCCGGGGATTCGGTCAGGCGGTGCGTGACGCGCACTTCCTTGACCCGTTCGGCGAGGCTGGCCTTGATCCTGCCGGTCAGTTCCCTGAATTCGCCCGCCTCTTTTTCCTGCGCCTGCTTCTCGGCCTCATCCTCCAGCTTACCCAGGTCGAGACCGCCCTTTGCCACCGATACCAGCGGCTTGCCGTCGAATTCGGTGAGGTAACTCAATGCCCATTCATCCACGCGGTCGGACATCAGCAGCACCTCGATGCCTTTCTTGCGGAACACCTCCAGATGCGGACTGTTTTTCGCCGCATTGAAGGCCTCGGCGGTGACGTAGTAGATCTTCTCCTGCCCTTCCTTCATGCGGCCGATGTAATCCTTCAGCGAGATGGTCTCATCCGGCGTGTCGGCATGGGTCGAGGCGAAGCGCAGCAACCCGGCGATCCTGTCCTTGCTGGCGGAGTCCTCGCCGATGCCTTCCTTCAGCGCCTTGCCGAACTCGCCCCAGAACTGCGCGTATTTCTCCTTGTCGTTCTCGACCATCTCCTCCAGCAGCCCCAATACCTTCTTGGTACAACCGGCGCGGATCGCCTCAATGTCCTTCGATTCCTGCAATATCTCGCGCGACACATTGAGCGGCAGGTCGCTGGAATCGACCACCCCGCGCACGAAACGCAGGTACTGCGGCATCAACTGCTCGGCGTCGTCCATGATGAACACGCGCCGCACATACAGCTTGATGCCGTGGCGGGCGTTGCGATCCCACAGATCGAACGGCGCGTGCGCCGGGATATAAAGCAGTTGCGTGTATTCCTGGCGGCCTTCGACGCGCGCATGCGTCCATGCCAGAGGGTCGTCGTAGTCGTGCCCGACATGCTTGTAGAATTCCTTATACTGCTCGTCGCTGATCTCGTTCTTGTTGCGCGCCCACAAGGCCGAGGCCTGGTTGACGGTCTCGTCCTCATCGGTGATCTGCTGTTGTCCGTCCTTCCATTCTTCCTTGTTCATCAGGATGGGCTGGACGATGTGATTGGAATACTTGCGGATGATGCCGCGCAACTTGTATCCGTCCAGCATGTCATCCTGCCCGTCGCGCAGGTGCAGCGTGATCTCGGTGCCGCGCAACTTCTTCTCCACCATCTCGATAGAGAATTCGCCGCCACCGTCCGACTCCCAGCGCACGCCCTGGTCGGCATTCTCGCCGGCGCGGCGCGTCAGCACCGTCACCCTGTCCGCGACGATGAACGCGGAATAGAAACCCACGCCAAACTGGCCGATCAGGTGCGCATCCTTCTGCTGGTCGCCGGACAGCCGCGAGAAGAACTCGCGCGTGCCCGACTTGGCGATGGTGCCGAGGTTGTTGATGGTCTCGTCGCGGCTCATACCGATGCCGCTGTCGCTCACGGTCAGCGTACGCGCCGCCTTGTCGTAGCCGATACGGATAGCCATGTCCGAATCGTTCTCGAACAATGCCGCATTGTGCAGCCCTTCGAAGCGCAGCTTGTCGCATGCATCGGAAGCGTTGGAAATCAGTTCGCGCAGGAAAATCTCGCGGTTGGAATACAGCGAGTGGATCATCAGTTGCAGCAGCTGCTTCACCTCGGCCTGGAAGCCCATGGTCTCGCGGCTGGTTGTTGCGTTTTTAGTCATGTTTCCTCCGTTTAATTGATAAACCAGAAAAAGCGATTAGCCACAGATGAACACGGATTGACACTGATAAAACCGCTAAAGGAATAGGCTCTTAACAACTTGGCAGCCATTCAGCCGATTCCTCGATAAATCATCTGTGGATATCCGTGTTAATCCGTGGCTATTACGTTTTTGGGATATAAGGGTGCTTCTGTATCTGAGGATTGCCCGGAAGTTTTCAAGAGGCGCCGAGGTCACGAACCGTAGAAATGCACCCGGTTGCGCCCGCCCTCTTTCGCCTGGTACATCGCGATATCGGCCCACTTCAGAACTTCTTCCGGGCCGGCTTCGTGATTGATGAACAGCGCCACGCCGATGCTAGACGTGCAGCGGTGTTCGATAGTGATTTCCGCATTGCCCTCTTGCTGGAATTTCAGCACATAAGGTCCGGCCAGAATGATGCGGATTTTTTCGGCAACGATCCCGGCTTGTGCGGTCGATTCCACTTTATCCGAATCCAGTTCGCTGAGCATCACCACAAACTCGTCTCCGCCAAAACGCGCGACCGTGTCCATCTCACGCACGCAACTGCTGATACGGCGCGCCACTTCCTTCAGCAGCAGGTCGCCAACCGCATGCCCATACCTGTCATTGAGCGGTTTGAAGTTATCCAGATCGATGAACAGCAGTGCACTATAACGTCCGCTACGCTTGCTGGAGGCCATTGCCTGAGTCGTCCGGTCGTTCAACATGCGGCGGTTGGGCAGTTGCGTCAATGCATCATAGAACGCCAGATTGTGAATCTGCTCTTCCGCATGTTTGCGCTCGGTAATATCGGCATGTGTTCCAATCATGCGTAATGGCTTGCCATCTTCGCTGCGGCTGACCACCATGCCCCGGTCAAGTATCCATTTCCAACTGCCGTCCTTGCAACTTACGCGGTGCTCGCTGTGGTATGCCGGAGTCTTGCCGTCAAGATACGCTTGCACAGTGGCAAGAGTTTCCGCCTTGTCGTCAGGGTGTATGCGTTTTTCCCATTCGTCCAGGCTGTTGCCGATCTCGTCTTCGGCAAAACCCAGCATCTCTTTCCAGCGCTTGGAGAAATACACGGTGTCATCCGCCATATTCCAGTCCCAGAGGCCGTCGCCGGCGCCTTCGAGGGCGAACTTCCAGCGATTTTCGCTCTCCTGCAGGGCTGCCTCCGCTTTTTTGCGTTCGGTGATGTCGCGCACCACGGCCAGAATCCGCTGCTGGCTACCGACAAGCGCAAATCGAAGGCTTACCTCGACCCAGAAGAGACGTCCGTCACGGGTACGCGCCAGCCATTCAAACGTCTGCGGGCCCTCGGCGCGTGCCAGGCGAATTTTTTCAATGGCCTCGGCAGATGAGAAAGGCGGCGCACCGGCGCTCAGGTCGTCGGGACCGCAGGCAAGCGCTTCTTCATGGGTAAGGCCGTACATCTCGAGCATGCGTTGATTGACATCGGTAATGCGTCCCGTTTCAGCATCGTGAATGAAGATAGCATCGCTGATGGTGTTGAATATCTCGCGGAAGCGGCTCTCGCTCTCGACCAGTGCCTGCTCGGCCCGCTTGCGTTCGGTGATGTCGGTGATGAAACCATGCCAGAGAGTGGAGCCGTCAGCTTCGCGCTGCGGTAGCGCATTGCCGTATAGCCAGTGCACCGTGCCATCGCCGAACTTCAGCCGGTACTCGTTCTGCCACGGCGTCAAGTCATGAGCCGATGCCCGGATGGAAGCCAGGTGTTTCTCCAGATCATCCGGGTGCACCACGGCAAAAACCTTGGATACATCCTCGCGGACTTCTTCCGGACCGAGACGATATATCTCGCGGATGGCTTCACTGGCATAAGGAACGCAGCTACTGCCATCGGGGCGCAAGCGGAACTGATAGACGATCCCCGGTACCAAGCTGATGATTTTATGAAGATCCATTTTTTATTGTCGTACCGATTCGTCTGTGTTTGAGGTGATGCCAAATCGCCTGACATATTAACGAATATGCCGCTTCTAAAAAATGAGGCCAACAGGATTATAACAGCGGGCACTTCGCAAATAGGTCCGCCATCGCACCTCCGCGTGCACCACCGCACGAAAATATCGCTGGCTTTTATTTTTTTTATTCGTATAATGCGCGCCTTGCCGCACTTTGCGGCATTGGTTCATCGTTTTCTGACCTATCTCTCGCGCGCATGCAAATCGCGCCTGTCTAAAAAACTCATCAAGAAATTCTGGGTTTTCCGGTTAGCGACGATGTTTTGCGCCGGTCTATCCCCTGCCCGTTCAACGGGCAGTTATAACTGCCTGCGTTTACCTTGGGGAACTCAAAAATTCATCATGCCGGATCAAGTCCGTCATGGCGAAACGAATTCCCTTTGATTCTAAAAGGAAGCACCATGTCATTCGAAGAACTGAAATTAAACACCGCCATTCTCAAGGCGATTGCCGAAACCGGCTACACCGAACCTACGCCGATCCAGGCGCAGGCCATTCCAGAAATCATCGCCGGCCACGACCTGATGGCTTCGGCGCAGACCGGCAGCGGCAAGACCGCCGCCTTCATCCTGCCCGCGCTGAACCGTCTGGCCACGCCTTCCGCAATGCCCGGCAAGGGCCCGCGCGTGCTGGTGCTGACCCCGACCCGCGAACTGGCGCAACAGGTATGCGATGCCGCAACCAAATACGGCAAGAACATGCGCTTCAAGATCATCAGCATCCTGGGCGGCATGCCTTACCCGGTGCAGAACCGTTTGCTGTCCAGCCATGTGGATATTCTGGTCGCCACGCCGGGACGTCTGATCGACCATCTGGAACGCGGACGCATCGACTTCTCGCGCCTGGAAATGCTGATCCTCGACGAGGCGGATCGCATGCTGGACATGGGTTTCGTCGATGATGTGGAACGCATCGCGCAGGCCACGCCCAAGACACGCCAGACCCTGCTGTTCTCCGCGACGCTGGAAGGCGTGGTCGGCAACCTGGCCTCGCGCCTGCTCAAGGAGCCGAAGAAGATCTCCGTCTCGGCGGCCAAGGACAAGCACGAAAACATCGAACAACGCATGATGTTCGCCGACGACGTGGCGCACAAGAACAAGCTGCTCAGCCATCTGCTGACCGATGTGGATATGAACCAGGCGCTGGTGTTCACCGCCACCAAGCGCGACGCCGACAGCCTCGCCGACCAATTGTCCGCACAAGGCCATTCCGTCGCGGCATTGCACGGCGACATGAACCAGCGCGAACGCAACCGCACTCTGCTCAACATGCGCAACGGTAACGTGCGTATCCTGGTCGCCACCGATGTGGCGGCACGCGGCCTTGACGTGCGCGGCATCTCGCACGTGATCAACTTCGATCTGCCCAAGTTCGCCGAAGACTATGTGCACCGCATCGGCCGCACCGGCCGTGGCGGCTCCTCCGGCATCGCCATCTCGTTCGCTTCGAACCGCGACGCACAATTGCTGAAGCGCATCGAACGCTATACCGAGCAAAGCATCAAGATGCATACCATCGAAGGGCTGGAGCCGAAATACAAACTGCGCACCGGCCCATCTTCGGATCGTCCGCGCGGCAATGGCGGCCCGCGTCGCAGTGGCGGCGGATTTGGTGGCAATACCGGCGGTTTCGGTGGCAACCGTAGCGCTGCCTTTACCGGCAATGGCAATCCTTCGTCTTTCGATACCTCAAGAGGCTCAGGACCGGCTCGCGGCACAGGATTCCACCATAGCGCGCCGGACAGCCGTCATAACCATGCCGGACGCAAGGAAGGCCATGGTCAATGGCACGGTCAGGCCAACGGCAACACCGCCCAGCCGCGCAGCCAGGAGCGCAGCTTCGGTAACGCCAATCGCGGCGCCAGCAATGCCCCGCGCCGCAACGGCGACCGCCCGAGCTACGCTCTGGGGCGCGGCCACAACAGCGGCAATAAGTGGTAAGAGGAGTTAGCCCGTAAGAATTGCAATTGGGCCACGGATGAACACGGATTGACACGGATAAACCATGGGTTGCCTCCAGCAGGGTTTTATCCGTGCTTATCCGTGTAAATCAGTGGCTGACTGCGATTTTCAGAAATAAAAAAGGCACGCTCAGCGTGCCTTTTTTATTATCGGGTTGTGAATGAGGAGCGCCAGCTACTGTCCCGCCATCGTCATGAACGACAGCTTGCTGACGCCGGCATGTTGCGCGATGGCCATGACCTGCGCCACGCGCCCGTAGGGGACGGCCTCGTCGGCGTGGACATGCAGCTCGAAGTCATCCCTTCCTGCCGCAGAATCGGCGAGTTGCTGCGCCAGCTTTTCATCGCTCAGCGCCACGCTTTCCAGCGTGATCTTCCCTTCTGCATTGATGGTGACCACCTGCTGCTTGGTATCCATGCGCGTTTGTACTGCGGCCGTCTTGGGCAGCTTCACTTCCAGCGACTGCGACAGCAGCGGCGCGGTGACGATGAACACCACCAATAGCACCAGCATCACGTCCACCAGCGGCGTGACGTTGATCTCGCTCATCATCTCCTGATCGGATTGGGTCTGGAAGGCCATGTCACACCTTGTAGTCGTACTTGCGCGCAAGCCTCGCGAAGTCATCCGCGAAATTCTCGAAATCCGTGAGGTTCAGCCGCAGGCGGCGCAGGAAATAGTTGTATGCCAGCACCGCGGGCAACGCGGTCGCGATGCCGAATGCGGTCGCGATCAACGCCTCGCCGATCGGCCCCGCCACCACATCCAGGCTGGCCGAGCCGGTCTTGCCGATCTCCTGCAGCGCATGCATGATGCCCCATACCGTGCCGAACAGCCCGATGAAGGGAGAAGTAGAGCCAACGCCAGCCAGCTCGGCCAGGCCGCTCTCCCCGTTGCGCTGCAGGTTGCGTATCTGCTGGCGCAGGGCGTTTTCCATCAGCTCCTGCGGTGCGCCCGCATGCTTGAGGTCAGTCTTGCCGCTGGCCATTTCTTTCAATGCAGTAAAAGCGCTGCGCGCGAGGCTCGCAAGCTGTCCCTCATGCTGCTCGCTCACCCGTTCGGCGCTCTTCCAGTCCGGCGAATCCCAGAATTGCTGCGCAAAAGCCCTGTTCAGCTTGCCGTTACGGCTTCGCTGCAACAGCTTGTAAACCACGATCGACCAAGTGGCCACGGAACATAAAAGCAGCACCAAAAGTGTAATGCTGACAACAATCGAATCACTGCCGAATAACTGCATCATCAATCCTCTTTCAAAATAAACGGAATCGGAACCAGGAACCACTTGGTGACCATCTGCCCGCTCTGGCGCGCCGCGACAAACCGCCAGCCGCGCACCGCCTGCATCGCGGCATTATCCAGCACGTCATGCCCGCTGCTCTGGTGCAGCCTGACCTGGCCGGGCTGGCCGCTCGCCAGCACCTCGACGTTCAGCACCACCCTGCCCTGCCAGCCCATGCGCCGCGCCACCATCGGGTAGGCGGGAACCGGGTTGTTCAGGTAGGCCGCCTGATAATCCGGCTCGCGATCCGGCAGGCTGGGCGGCGCGGCCACGGGTTGTGGGGGTGCGCTGCTGACTTCCGTCGGCACGGGCGCTTCGGTAGGCACGACCGGCGTCACGACCTCGGGTGTGGGCTGCGGGCGCCGCTCGACCGGTTTGGGTTTGGGCTTCGGCTCGGGCTTGGGCTCCGGTTTCGGCTCTGCTGCAGCGGGTTGCGGCGGGCTGGGCATGGCCGCGAAGCTGACCGACATATCCTGACGTTTCGATGCGGGAAGACTGGGCATGGCCATCAGAAGCCACAGCAGCAAGACATGCGCCAATACCACAAAAGCCACGATCAGCGAACGGTCGCGCAACTGCACATCTGCCGGATTCATGATAGTCAATAGGGGTGGGTAAGCCAGTGAACTCATAATGCATTATGGAGCATATTGTTCTTTGATCCACTGTTCCACTTCTTTGTATTCGAGCTTGCCGCTGATGGCAGTCACTTCATGCCCGGGGCTGAAGAAATAGGTGCGCGGCAATTCGCCCTGCCAGTACTTGTCGACCTCGAAGCGCAGGCGTTCCGCATAGCTGTCGGCAAATACCCAAGCCTCCGCCTTGCTAAGGGAATATTTCGCCAGCATGGCGGCAATCTCTCTTTCTTCTTCCGGCGTATCGGTGGAGACCAGCACCAGATCAAGCCTGGGGTATTTCTTCACCAGCTTCTTGAGCATGCCAAATTCGATCACACAATAGCTGCAAGTCAGCGACCAGAAGTTGACGATGAAGGGCTTGCCCTGATGCGCGGCAACGATCTGCTGGTAGCTGCCGCGAATCATGGGTTTTATCTCCTGCGCAGCCTGCACCGGAGCAGAGAACAGCACGACAAGGCACAGCGCCGCCAGAATGCCTAATCGCTTCACTTGTGCCCGCCTATTTCGATCAGGCGGTAGCCTTCATTTTTGGAATTCCAGGACAAGTAGACTTGATCGTTCCCGCTGATCAGCAGCGGCCAGTCCGATACATCGGAAGTGCTCGCCAGTTTTTCCGGCGCAGACCAGGATTTCCCGCCATCGCCGGAATGCATGCCAAAAATGCCGGTACTCTCCCCGTCGAATTCCTTCCAGGCGAGATGGACACGGCTGCCCAGGCTGAGCACATAGGGATGCGCCGGTTGCGCCTCTGGGTTGCCGAAATTCAGCGGAGCCGAGAAGGTCTTACCCTGATCGGCCGAGTGCGCGTAGAACAGGCCGTGCCGCTGCGGCGCATTGCTGAACCAGGCAGCGTGATAGACACCGTCCGGGGCGATGGAGAGAGACGGCCCGTGATGCGGGCAGGCGGCGATGTTCCAGTTCTCGTGGCTGAGCCGTACCGGCGCCATCTTGCCGTCCAGCTTGACCAGCGCATGGTCGCGGATGTTGGTCTCATAGACATGACGCCAAGCGATGACCGGATAACCATCGGTATCCACCGCCATCGCGATACGGCAACACTCACAGGTGTGATCCGCAACTTTGGCATTGGGGCGGAAGCTCTTGCCCTCATCGTTGGAGACGGTGTGATAGACGGCAATACCGCTGTATTTCTCCCCTTTTTTATTGGCGGCGGCAGCGTCACGCTTGTCCAGCCAGGCGATGTAAACCTGGCCGCGCCCGTTTATCCCCATCGAATCAAAACGGTGTGTAAAAAGCTCGAGATTGTCATTCACCGTGACCGGTACCGAAAAACTCTTCCCGCCATCCACTGAGCGGCTGAAACGGACGTTGCCGGAAAAAGGCGTTTCCAAACTTTGAGTATAGGAAACATAAATATTACCGTTACTAGCTACCAGAATTTTTGGACGGTTTTCACCGTCCGCTGCAATAAATTCCGGCTCCGAATTCACGATGACTGGTGCACTAAAAGTCTTGCCCTGATTTTCGGAATAATTCACCATGAGATGACCATCCTTCACGGACACCAGCCACAGCCGGCCTTTTACATCGAAGGTAGCGGTGGCAGCAAGCGGCTGGCGAGCAAGAGATGTTTGCCACATCTTCGCCATGTCATGAGGTTGTTTCGGAGTAGGCTGTGGTGCAGCTTGAACCTGCCCCAGCCCAATTGTGACGAGCAGCAAGGTAAGCAATATTTTGTTCATTTATCCCACTCTCTACAGTTCAAAATTATTTCTCGCACGTCAGGTTATTTCCTTGAGACAGGACAGGAATCATACTTCAATTCGGCATGGAACTCTGAGGCATGTGATGAGCAACATAGTAGGCTGTTCAGGCTGTCCATCCTGACGAGATACTGCACTGCTTGGTTAGACCAAACACCATGCAATTCAGGGTTTAACGGGCGGCAGCCAGAAGGCTGCCACTGCCATTACTTCTTGCCGTCAAAGCTGTAAGTGAGCCCAACCATCAAACTTCGCGGGGCACCCACGGTGTACTGATTTTGGGTGTTAGGAGTATATGCACCCGTGCCGGAATACGAGCTGGAAGCCGAATCGGAATAATGTTTATCGGTCAAATTACGGCCTTGCAACCACGCTTCCCAACCGCCCGCGAACTGATAATTGCCACGCAGGTTAAACAGGGCGTGTCCGGAATAACGTACAGTGTTCGCGTTATTCATCCAATACGCACCTTGATTGACCAGTTCCAGCGCTACTCGCGCACCCTGCATCGGCCTGTAGCCAATCTCTGCCGTAGTGGTATTGCTCGGCGCTTGCGGCATTTCCTTACCGCTGTAATTGAGCGTAGCGGATGCTTGATATTGCATGAAACGATGAACCGCTATAGTAGTGCCAAAACGCGCATCAAATACGCCGCTTTCCCAGCCCAAGCCTAGTTCTAAACCTTGGCTGCGCGTACGACCGGCATTGCGGTTTTCGCTGTTACCCGGTGCAATAGTGTAACTGACAATAGTGTCGCGCCCATCCAAACGATACAGCGCAGAATCCAGCTTGAGCGCACCATCCAGCAGCGCCATACGCAGCCCGAGCTCATAGTTATTGTAAGTGGACGGCTTGAGATTCGGTACCGCGGACTTGCCATACAAGGCACTCACCTCGGGGGGAGTAAAACCTTCGCTTATATTGGCGTACACGCTGCTATTGTTGCTTATAGAATAGGTTGCGCCGATCTTTGGGCTGAAGTGCGAAAAGCTGCGCGATTCAGAGGCTGCCCCAAAATTGGCACCGGGGGTCAAATTATTTTTATAGTCGTAATTGATTTTGTCCGAACGCCCGCCGAGTACCACGCGCATCTTCTCCAGCGGTGATAATTCCCACTGGGCAAACAACGCCGTATTCTTGATGTCGGTCTGATAATTCCGCACACCTAAAGGGACTGTCGCACTTGAAATGGTATAGCTAAGGTATCTGCCTGTAGCCACATCTCTCACGATGCTCAGATTGTCGCTGACATAAGGATTCGATGTTTGATCGAAATACACCCCGGCAATCAGACGCGAAGCCAGCCAGTCGAACTCTTGCTGATGCTTTGCATCAAAGCCCAATGAACTTACGTGGTTATTGTTGATCGTGCCTTTGCAAGTTGCCCCTGCACAACCGGTAATAGTGTAGCTCGGTATCTGGCCGTGGTCATTTTGACGTGCGAATAAGGTGACACTAGTCTGACCATTGCGGGTAGTTTCGCCTTCCCAAGCGACATTCATCCGCGTCGTCTTGTCCTTGCGATAGGTGAACGAGTTGTAGCTGAAGCCTGGACGAGTTTGATAGTCATTTTCAAACAAACTACCCGTCATGGCGCTATCCAGATTGTTGTGCGTCAACGTCGCATGAACAAGCGACGAGGCACCTAGGACATAATCGCCGCGCAGAGTGAAGGAATCTTTGTCGGCATTGCTATAGTTTTGCCAGTTGTTGGCGTCGCGGCGCGAGCTGTAATGGGAAAAGCGCACGCCAAAATCACCCCATGTGTTACTGGCTCCCGTATCCAGGCGGCTAAAGCCCGCCGTATTGTCATGTCGCAGACCTGCGGTGGCGTAAGGCGTGAGCGAAGGACGTGCAGTCATGAAGTTCACTGCCCCTCCCACCGCATTGCTGCCATACAGGGAAGACGCCGCACCCTTCACCACCTCGACGCTCTCTGACCCTGCCAGATTCATTTCATTCAGCGAATTGTGGTTGAACACGCCCAAGGGGCGAATGGGGATGCCGTCTTCCAGATATTGATATACCGCATTGGTGCTATTCGGCTGGCGGATACCCATGCTGTGCTGCTCGTTGCCCAGATCATTCCAGCTCACGCCAGCAATGCGATTGATTACCTCACCCATGGTTTTTGGCTTATCGCGCTTCAGCGCCTTATCACCCACCACACCAATCGCCACGGGTGTTTCTGACAGCTTGGTGGCCGTGCGTGAGCCGCTCACCACCACTTCATCCAATGTCTGCGGTTCATCCGCCGCAAACGCCGCATTCGCCACGCTCATATAGATACAACTCAGCGCAAATAATTTTCCGATGCCAATCAACTGCTTTGTCATTGCTACCTCTCCCCATATTTTTTTATAGTTACAAATTTTTACAACTAAAAAGCGCGTGGATATTACATACGGAAAGGCAACATGGGAATGCGACAAATTGTCGCACCCCAAGAAAACGTCCGCATATCTGGCATGACAAAGACAATTATCTCTATCTCATAAGACCAGCAGCAACCGCCTCAAGCCCAGCAGAATCAGCACCGCGAGCAGCGAAGCCAGCGGCGCGCACGGGGTCAGGCTCGGGGGTGCAGTTACCGCTAAGCCAGACCACCTTCACCAGCGGCCAGCCCCAATTCTCTGCCAGCGGCTGTTGCATTTTCTGCCACAAGGGCTTTCTGCCGCCTCGCCCGTCTTTTCCGCAGCCACATAAGCGTTCCAGTGGCTGCCAGGATCAATGGCACAATTCCCGAGGCGAAGATGATGATGCGGCCGGTCAGGCCGAATGCGGTGCCGTTGTGCAAAGGCATTTGCCATGCCAGGAATACTTCGCCGCCGGTCATTTTCTGCGAGTCGTGCACCTCCAGCACCTTGCCGCTGTATTGGTCAATCCAGACGCTGGTCGCCGCTCTGGAGGCACTGCCCACTTCCCCCTCCTGGCGCATGGAGATCCGGTAGCTCCCGCTCTGGTCGCCGGGCAGCCCGACCCGCCGCAATCCGGCGTCCGGGAAAATGCGGCTGCCAATCGTCACCGCCTCCTCCACGGAGATTGCCCTGGCTCCGGGCTGGATGGCCGATTCCACTTTCGCAAGCGGTTCTGGCACCGGCGAGAAAACGCCCACCATCGGCCTGACATAGTTGGGGAATATAAAATAGACGCCGCTGAACGTGACGACGACCAGGACAATGACGCTGTAGATGCCGGTCGCCCGGTGCAAGTCAAAAATGAAGCGGGCATTCCCTGCCCCGCGCTTAATGGAAAGCGCCAGTTTCAGCTTGGCCAGTTTCGGCCACCACAGGTAAACGCCGGTGAAACATACGATCAGCCACAGTATGCCGACGATACCGATGAAATTCTTGCCCCATTCGCCCAGCAGTACCCGGGAATGCAGGTGATGCATGGTCCTTATGAAATATTCGCTGTTCAATCCGTATTTGCTGGTGTCGCGGCTGCCCAGAATCTGCGCGGTGTACGGGTTCACCATGACCTGGTGCCAAATCCCCTTGCAGCAGGCATGCTTATCCTCTTCCATGCCGGGCACGACTGGCTCCGGAACCCTGAACCACACCATGGCTACCTCATCCTCAGCCAACGGCGGATTCACACCGCCGGCGATCTTTTCCGGATGTAATGCCTTTGCCGCAGCAACGATCTCCATCATCTGCCGCTGCTGCCCCTGTGGTTGCACCGTGAGCAATTCGGGATTGAGCAGGCGGTCGATCTCCTTGTCGAAGGTGATGATGCTGCCGGTCAGACCTATCAGGACGATCACCACTCCCAGCACCAGGCTGATGTAGAGATGGATATTGAACCAGAGTTTTCTCAGTTGCATATTTGCCTCCCAGCAAATTAAAGTTGGCGGATTGTATGGATGAAAAATCAGCTTGGGAATGTGACGAATTGTCGCACTCCCATAAGCTGCAGCTACCAGCGTCCTTCCACAGTGAATAACACACTTCTGTACCCACGGTCGGTATTGCTCAATTGCCATTCGTTCCCTGCCGAGGTAATGATGTTCTGGCGCACCGTATCGGCCTTCAGCAGGTTTTGCCCGGCCATGCGCAGATTGAACCGTGGTGTCAGCTTGTAGAGCCAGAAGGCATCAAGCACCGTGCGCGCCCTGGTCATGCCACGTTGTTCTCCCGGAATGGCAGTTTCGCTCAGCGCGGAATGTTGCAAAGAGACGCCATAGCTGGATTGTAGCTTGGGCAGGCTCTGATCCACGCCCGCCGACAGTACATAGCGTGGCGTGTCACGTGCCATGCGCCGGATACCGAGGCGCGTATCGTTCACTTGCGCATGCGGTAAGGTGAGATGGGCTTTCACAGTTGCGCCTTTCCATCCCCAACTGTCGGTACGCATTTTGCCGTCAAGCTCCCACCCCCAATGCATCGCCCGGCCTTCGTTGTATGGGCGATCCACCCAGCGCACGCCTTCGAGCTGCACGCACCGTTCGGTGAAATCCTGCGTGGAGCGTGCGTACAGGTTCGCACCGATCACGCCCGCATCCCCATCGAGATAACGTTCGATGACTGCCTCAAAATTGACGCTGCGTTCCGGGCGCAGATTCGGATTCCCGCGCCGGTCGGCCTCCACCGGCGTATTGGCGGCAATACTCGGGGAGGCAGCATTGCTGATCTCGTCCAGTTTGGGCATCTTCAAGCCCGCGCCCAGTGAGGAACGTATCACCAGCTTGTCCACCGGCTCCCAGCGTGCGGCGACAGAGGGCAGCAGGCGCGACTGCTGTTGCGAGGCGGCTGCGGAACTCAAGGCAATGGCTTCGCCGCGCAGGCCATAGGTGAAGGTAACATCAGGCCGCACCATCCAGTCGTCCTGCGCCCAGATGATGTTTTGCCGTTCCTGCGCCCGAGATGAGGAAACGGAAACAAAGCTACCCGTGAAGTTCTGGTCTTCGGTGCGATGCAGATTGACATGCTCCACACCCAGCGCAAGCAGATGCTCGCCAAGAGGGCGGTCCAGACGCAACGCCAGGTTGAATTCGTTGTCGTCGCTGCGCGTGCTCTCGGTCGAAGCCGTCAATACGTTGGCTGCATTGTATGCATCGCGCACCATGTCCACCGTGCGCGTCCCGTTATTGATCGCCGTACGCCCGGTCAATTTGGAATCGCCCAAGTGCTTTTCTCCCTCGGCACGCAGCCGCAGCAGGCGATTCAGGGTATTTTCGCGGCTGTTGCGCTCGCCGTTGTACGACAATCCGGTGCCCGCTGCCGGATTGGCGTAGGCAGTCAATGCCGCATTGGTGTTACGGTCCATCGGACCATAAAAGAATAGCGGCGCAATGGTCAGGCTATCGCTGCCGGCCTTCCATGTCATGCGCGGCGATATCGCATGATGTCCCATTTTGCCTGAGCCGGTCGTGTTCTCTTGCTGCCACAGGGTGCGTGTCCCCGCCGCTGTATCCTGCCGGTCAAGCGAAGAATCAGACGGCGAATTGTTAAAGATCAACGAGACCGGCAGCGACCAGGCAAACCCACCCTCGCCGCCATTTTCTGTCCATGACAATTGATAGTTTGGCTCCGCACCGCGCAAGCCGAGGCCAGCCCTGAATTCCGTCGAGCGTTTGGGCAATGCCTTCTTGATGACCAGGTTGACAGTGATAGGTGCGGAACCGCCGAATTCGGGAGAAGAGCCGCGCAGGATTTCGACGCGCTCCAGATCGCCTGAAGGGAGCCTCCCCAATGCGCCGGACACCACCAGTGAACCGCCGGCCTGACGTTCCCCGTCCACCAGAATCTGCACCGAATCCCGCGACATACCGCGTGCGCGCTGGCCAGCCGAGCCGCTTCCCACTTCTACGCCGGGCAATTTGCCGACCACTTCACCGATGGTCATCACGCCCAGGTTCTCGATCTCCCTGCGCTCCAGCACGATCTTTTGCGTACTGGATTCGCGCCGTTCTGCCACATCATCCCTCTTGCCGGTTACCCTAACCTCCTGAAGTGTCTGCGGCTCTTCAGCCCAAACAGGAGGAGTGATGAAGAAACAAACAAACGGCGCGATAAAACCTGTCAAGCATCGTTTTGAATGCAACATGGGTCAGAACTCATACCGATAATTGGCACGCATGTTTCTCCCTGACATGTTGTAGCCAAACTTTTCGGTGTAGAAACGATCCGTGAGATTTTCAACCGAGAGTGCCACAGTCTGAGCCTTATCGATGCGGTAACGAACATCCAGATCAGCCACAGTAAACCCGCCGAACTCCACCTGTCTTCCACCGCCTGTTACCCAGTCCTGGTCTTTCATCCGGCCACGGTAACGGGCACTGAGCCGGCCAGTCCATGGGCCATGATCCGCGTCGAGCGCGATTTTAAAAGCCTGCTTGGGAACGACGTTGGCATCCACATGCTGGTTATTCGTCATCGTCCAGTCGTGGAAATACTGGGTGCCGCCCAATGTCAGCTTATAGTTCCTGGCAAACGCCCAGCGACTTTGCAGTTCTATGCCCTGGATACTTCCGTCTTGTGCATTGGTATATGTCGTGGCTACGCTTTGATCCGGGTTGGTCGTCTTGACCGCGACGATCTTGTCTTTGACTTTGGTATCAAATACCGTCAGGTCAACACTGAAACCGGGGGCGCTCCATTCCACACCAATATCTTTGGATAGCGAGTTTTCCGGCCTGATGTTCGGGTTGCCTGTTGTGGTGTCAATCACTACTGCGCCGCCAGGGAGCGTTCTCGGAGTCTGGTGATTGCCTGTCACGTATAACGCATCGGGCGCGACAAAAGCCTTGCCAATCGTGGCGTGAAGATTCCAGCCCGCAGCGATCAGGTGCTTGAAACCCGCGCTCGGGTTGGTTGCGGTGAAATCGGTCTTCGATGGTGTAAAGCCGGTTTTGAGGGGAGTATAGAGGGTCTCGACGGTGATGTTGTCGCGTCGTATTCCAACATAGGCTGTGCTATTCCCCTCGTTAAAAGCCCAGCTGTTTTCTGCGAAAACACCCGTCGATATCCGCTGATTGTTTGCCGTGCCGGGCGCTTTTTCGGGCACTCCGGCCACAGCCAAATTGAAAAGCCGTGACTCGGACTTTGCTTTTTGATTGTCAATCCCGAAGAGCAGAACGCTGCCATCCGACCAGGCCCATGCATCTTGGGCTTGCCAGCCGGAGAACGACAGATTCCCGATAAAACTGACGGCGGGCAGTTGTGGACGGTACAAAGCAGTCGTCGAGGTCAGCGTCGCCGACTCGGAGAACTGCGTACCCGAGAAGACTGTGGCACTCATGGAATGATTGCCCATGCGCCCCGTCAGCTGAAGGTCGCGATCAGAGTTTGCCATCTGCTTCCGTTGCTGAGCATTGGTGCCATAAGCAAGATCACCCGGAGAATAAACGTCCCGCCCCTTCCACTCCTTCCATTTCCCGACGAGCCGCCACTCGTTATTGATATCAAGACCGCCCCGGATCGAGTGATTGTCCATCTCATATCCGGTGGCTGACCTGACCTGACCGTTGCCCAGTTTGAAATCACCCGCTTTGATTAAAGAACCAGCGTAATCGAAGTCCAGTGACTGGGTAATGTTTCCGCCTGCCCTCAATTTGGCTTCGCTGGTACTAAACTGACCTAGTGACAAGTTCGCCTGCCCGCGAATATCTCCCCTGCTCTGACGGGAAACCATACTGACGACCCCGCCCATCGCGCCGGAGCCATACAGGGCCGAGCCCGGACCTTTCATTACCTCAACTTGCTCGATCGAACCTGAATTGATTGTCGCCAGGTTGTCTGCCGAAACGGGCCTGCCGTCAATGAGCAGGACAGAGCGCTTATTGATGCCGCCGTACTCCGGCGTGAATCCTCGAATACCAATACCAGAGAGGCCACCGGGATATTGGATAACATCGACGCTTGCGTTCTTCTTCAGCAGGTCGGTGAGATCATTCTGGAACGTCTTATCAATATCCTTGCTCTTGACGACCTCGATCCGTTGCGGTGCATCATTAAGTTTGGTCTCGACACGCCGGGATGTGACGACAACCGGCTCAAGAGTCATTTGCTGGTCATCCGCCCCATACACTGCCTGGCTGACCGCCAGTGTAACCATGCTCAATACGAATATCTGTTTCCCTTCCATCCTGCATCCCCCCAGCGATAGTTATTGTCAAAATCAAAGTGGGCGAATTGTATGGACGAAAAATCAGTCTGGGAATGTGACATATTGTCACACCCGTCTGTGGTGCGATATTTTGCGGGGAAAGCAAAATATGCGCGCAGCACATGGTATGGCGCAACCTCCAAAAAAGAACGCCCCGCATGGCAGACATGCGGGGCGTTTAACAACAATGGCGGGACAACTGCCCCGGCAGGTTTACATCAAACCGTTATTTTTTTGCATTCATTGAAACAAGTGACGCAGGAATCTGCCGTTTGCTTGCAAATTACCTCCTCCTTCTCGAACTTGCGGCATTCCTTTTCGCAGTCTTTGCAAATATCCATCACCACCTTTGCCATATTGATGAGGTTTGGCGAGTTGTAGGTGGCAAGCTGCCCAAGCGCGGTGCATGCGGCAACCATGTCGCTGACGCGCATGGCGCATATGGCCATCTCCTTGTATTCGCGTTCGCTCAACATGTAAAGGCCATGACTAAGGCATGCCTGGCCTTTCTTCACGCTATCGGCGGCGGCATCGATCAGGCTCTGGTATTTATTTTGCACATGTGAGTGCTGATGAACGGCGGGTTGTTTGGTTTTTTCTGCGGCAAATGCCGTATTCCCGGCGGCGGCAAGTATCAGGCCTCCGGCTGCTCCTATAAGCAATTCTCTTCTGTCCATGATGAGTCTCCCAAAGTAAAGTTGGTGAACGTAGGCTGGTAAACCGGGCATAAACACGCTGCCACAAGAACCAGGAGCATGTGCTGCCGGTTCGAGTATAACCCGGCAGTATGCAAGGGTGCGACTAATCGTTCACCAAGAAACCCAATGGCCCTGCCGATGAAATACAGGAAAAAATCACAACACCAGCAACAATCTCCGCAACCCCAGCAGAATCAGCACTGCAGCTGCGCCCCAGCGCATCCAGCGCGCGATCCACTCGCGGTTGTCGCGCAGGCTCTTGCCGAGCAGGCTGATCAGTGGCAGCAGGATCAGCAATGGGGTCAGTGCCGCACCCAGCCCGAACACCATGCCATTGGTCATGCCCAGTTTGATGCTGCCGGCCGCGGCGCATACTGCCAGCAGCGAAGCCAGCGGCGCGCACGGTGTCAGGCTCAGCGAGAAGCCCATCAGCAAGGGCGGCGTGCTGCCCGCGCCACGCACCGCACCGCAGGGAGAGTGCGGCTTGTCGCCGCGCAGCAGCCATATCCCGGCCGCGATGGAGGCCAGGCCGATCACCGCATTGCCGGTCCCGCCACGCATCGCTTCCGACAGCCAAGCCCCTGCCCCGCCGGCGATCGCGCCGAGCATAGAGTAGGCGATGATGCGGCCCGACACGAACATGGCCGTGTCATACAGCGCCTGTCTTTGCGAACCGCCGCGCCCCAGCACCCAGGTGCCCATGAACGGCAAGCAGGTGACGGTGCAGGCGGTCAGCCCGAGCGACAGGCCGAGCAGCCAGACGGCGAACAGCGTGGTCTCCTGCGGGATCAGCGCCGGATCGAAGAACTCATCCATGCTGGTTTTCCTTCGCGGGAGTCAGCCAGATCACCTTGTTCTTCGGCAAGCCTTCCGGGGTCTCCAGCTTGACGCGCTGCTTGTAATACTCGCGCGATGACTTGAACAGGGGGACGCCGAAGAACTTGATCTGGATCACATCGTCGTCCGGGCAGTATTCGACGCAGCGGCCGCACATGGTGCAGTCCTCGTGGAACGCCTTCCTGCCGTGCTCCCGTCCGATCTCGTGGATGTCCATCGGGCAGGCTTTTTCGCACACACTGCACTTGTCGCACTTGTCATGCTGCTTCTTCACCAGTTGCATCGGTGAGAACCGCTGGAACAGCGCGTTCCACGACAACAGCGGGCAGATGCGGCAGAACGGCTGGCGCACCGCCAAGGCGGCGATGATGACGAAGCCGAACAAGGCGTTGCCGACCGCACCGAGGAAAAAGTTGATGCCCGTCGAAGTCCGCAATGCGATCTGCTCGGTATCGGCAGTCAGCAGCGTGGTCGCGATACGCGATGGGCATACCTGGCAATACGGGTCACCCAGTTCATTGGATACGGTGCCCATGCCGGCCAGCAACGGCAAGCCGAGCACCAGCACCAGCAACATCAGCCACTTGACCGGGCGCACCACGCCGACATTGTCCTGGTTGAGGCGGTTCAGCGGCCTCCCCAATCTTCTGCCGATGCGATAGACGATCTCCTGCACCGTGCCCATCGGACATACCCAGCCGCAGAACGCCTTGTTGAGGAAAAAGAAGAAGGAGAAAAAGACCGCCACCGAGATCAGCGTCGGGATGAATACCGTATAGGTAATCTCCTGCGCCTTGGCCAGCGCCTCGCCGATGCGGTGATGCAACTGGTGCTGGTTGACGATCAGGATGCATTGGTCGCCGGTCTGCTTGTCGTATGCGCAGGCCAGCGAGGGCAAAGCCTGGGAAATGCGATCGCTGACATAACCGCCCAGCAACGCACCGCCGTACACGGTGACGAACAGCATGAGAAGCTGGATGGTGAAACGGAAACGTGTCAGCGTCGGAAAAATGGTCTTCAACATGTTAGGCCTCCTCGTTCTTGGCGGTTTCATTTCCTGCCGGCTTGCTATCGACCGCCTGCTTCGCATCCTTGCGCTGGCGCAACAACGGTGTGGCGCCTATCATGCCCAGCAAGGTGAATCCCAGCCCCATCGCGAGGCTGCGCTGATCGAAGGCATCCGGGCCGTAGCTGCCGTTGAATGCGGTCAGATAACCCTTGCCGCCCTCGGCATGTTCGGTTGCCAATACGAAATCCGCGCTGCGCCTCCCGTGGTTATGTCCACCCGACGCTTTCTGCGCAGCCTCGGTCATAAAATCATCCGGGACATGCCATGCGACAACGCCATGTGCGTCACTGACCAGTTCGGCTTTGGTGCCGTTAGCGGTTTCCAGATTGATCTTCTGGCTGGGCAACGGCTTGCCGTTGAAGCGCACCAGAAACTTCCAGTCCTCATTGGCGCGATAACGGGAATGCTCGCGCGGATAAGGTTGCGGGATGATTTCCAGTTCATGTTTCTGCTGCATGAAAAGGGCGGTCGGGTTCTTGCCGCCACGATCGCTGAAAAAATATAGCGTGGAAGCCACGCGCACCTGACTGGCCTGCTCTTCGCGCGCCGCCAGCCAGTGGAAACCGCCGGCTGCCGGCTTATCCAGCTTGGCTCCCGCCATGTCGAGCGGAAGCTGGCGGTGCCCATTTTCATCCTTGATGTTGTTGGAGTAGGCATCGATGCTGTTTGCCACGATGCCTTGAGGAATGACCGTGACTACCCTGCGCTCACGGCCTTCGCCGCTCATTCTGGTTTTCAAAGTGGGAAATGCAGTCCATGCCATGGGCCGGCCCGCACCTCCCGCCATACCACCCTTATCTACCGCCGCACCCGTATTGGCAGGCTCGACATGACCGGCATGGTCTTCCGCAGCCACGCCCTGCCGGGTCTGTGTCGCCGCTGGCGCGCTTGCTGCGGCAAGTGCCAATGACGGGAACATCAGCGGTACAGCCAGGTATATCGCACTCAGCAAAATATTTTTCTGCATGTCATCCTCCCTTAGAAGTTCAACGTCAGGCCGGCTGTCCAGACACGGCCGGCATTGACCGTGATGGACGGGTCGTTCGCGTTATAGACACCGCTGCCGTCGCTATCCGATCCGCCGCGAATGGTGGTGTAGTAGAAGCGGTCGAACAGGTTGTCGATGCGCCCGAACAGCGACAGCTTGTATCCACCCGCCGATTTGAGTTCATAGTTGGTCGCCAGGTTGGCTACACTGCGCCCGCCGATCCAGACGATATTCACCTCGTCGGCATAGATACCGCTCTGCGCATTCACCTCGGCCGAGAACGACCACGCCTCGGTAGCGCGGTAACGCCCGCTCAGGTTGACCTTGTGTCTGGGAGAGCGCGGCACGGTATGGTTGGTGTTGTTGTAAAGCCGGGAAGCACCCAAACCATTTGAACCAACGGCGCCGGTTCCCATGGTCATCCAGTAGGTATCATTCTTGGTAAAAATGGCATTCAGGTAGGTATAGGCCACATCCCCTGACCATGTGTTTTGGGCATCCGTCTTCACGCCCAGCTCGACACCGCGATTGCGCACGCCGCCGATGTTCTGGAATTGTTCGGTCAATGGAGCGGTTCTATCGGAATAGTATTGCCCGACGCTGCTCAGGATGAAGTCCTTGCGGTCGATCTGGTAGGCCGCAATATCCAGGTCCAGCGCAATGCCGAAAAATTCGCTCTTGGCGCGCAGACCGATCTCCTGGTTCAGCGATTCCTCGGGTTTCAGGTTCGGATTGGCCAATACTGAACCAGTCGGTGTGATCGTGCTGCCGTAGAGCTGGGTAGCCGTTGGAACACGGAAGCCGGTGGAAAGGTTGACGTAGATCTCGCGATCCGGTGTCAGCGCGTAATTGGCACCCAGCCGTTCCGACCAGACGCGGAAACTCTTTTGCCCAGAAGCAACCTTACCGGCAGTGATCTGAGCGGCAGTCAACGGAATGTAACTATTGAAGCCCGCACCTATATCGTCATAGCGCGCATTCAGAGTCAGTGTAAGTGGGTCGGTTGCCTGCCATTTCAGCTCACCATACAACCCGTTGGTGTCGGTCGTCACCATACTGTTGGTGGATACCTCTCCCGCCAGGTTCAGCACTGATGTAGTGGTAGCTGTGTAGTTCACCAGATTGGTGGCCAATGTCCGGTCCGTATCCTTGCGAATATCCAGCCCCGCCATCAGGCCGACTTTCTCGCCGCCCTTGCGCCACTCGGACTTGACCCCCTGCTGCACCTGGTTGCCGTCGTTCAGATTGACATAGGCATCCCTGAAATTCCTCATGTCGCTGGCTGCGGCCGTCCCGTACAAATAAGCCCCGCCAGCCGTCCGCAAATAGCCGCTGGGATTGGATTTATAGGTGGTGTGATCCAGGTACTGGTAAGCCGCCACCATCAGGTTGCCGCCCGCGCCGAAGTCCTTGGCGTAGTTGAGGTTCATCTTGTCCAGGTTGACATCGTACATGCGCGCATAGTCCTTGCCGCCGGAAGTCGCGCTGCGCGGATCCAGCCAGGCATTGGTCACGCCCGTCACCGTCCCGTGGCTGTCCTTGGCGCGCACCGACTGCTCGAAGCCGAAGGAGATGTCGCTGGTCTCGTCGATCAGGTATTGCAGCTTGCCGTCCCAGTATTGCCTGGAATAGGCACCTTGGTCGTAATAATCGTACGCGAACGCCTTGGTGGTCTGGATATGCCCGACCCAGTCCCCCTCGGAAAACCCGGCTCGCGCCAGATATTTGTTGTAGCCGAAACTGCCCCTTTCGGTGCTTGCGGTAAATCCCGCCATCTTCGCGCCGCGCTTGGTGGTGATGATCACCGCGCCGGACAGTGCGTCCTCGCCGAACAGGTAGGAAGCACCGCCCTTGATGACCTTGATGGAATCGATGTTGTCCAGGTCGATGTTGACGCGCCCGGTACGCTCATTCACCGGCACACCGTCGATCACGATCGCCACACCCGGCTTTTCGCCCATGTAACGCTGTGCCTCTACGCCGCGCAGCAATATCTTCACCGAGTCGCCGCTCTGCAGCTCGGCCGTCACGCCCGGTATGGAATCGAGTATCTCCGTGATGTTCTTGCCGTGCTCTTCATCAACTTTTTTGCCGCTGATGTTGTTGATGTTGCTCGGCTCGCCACGCTTGGAATCGAAGCGGTCGTCGATCGTCGTGGAGGTGACGCTCACCTCCGGCAACATGCCCTCCTCGGCGTACACCGCCTGGCTGATCGCGAGCGCGAGCGCGCCCAATGCAAAAACCTTTTGCCCTTTCATCCTGCATCTCCCTGAACGATAGTTATTGTCAAAAAATTGAAGCGGGCGGATTGTAGGGATGAAAAAACAGCTTGGGAATGTGACATATTGTCGCGTGACAAAATGTCACAGCATGGCATGCGGCGACATTTTGCCCCACAAGGGGATTCCGACTTTCTATGGGCTGAAGCCCATGAAAGATCGTATACGGTGAAGGCTAATCATCCTGCGGAGCGGGATGTTATGTCGTAACCACAATCTGTCGCAGGATGAAATGTCAGAGCCGCAATTTCGCACCCCTATTTTTGCGAGGCTTGTCGTGAATACAATTTCTTACAAAAAATCCGGTATGGATAATGCCGAGCCGCTATACTGGAAAAAAAGAAAACTCGATTTCCTGTTCATGCGCCCTCGCCCGATACATCACGTTTGCGCCCTGCTCTGCCTGTGGAGCAGCGTGGCGCTGGCTGAAACAACTCTCGATCCGTTCAACACGGAAACGATGCTGCCGCTCAAACCTGCATTGCGCCTGGAAGGTGTGGTTGGCGACCCCTGTGCGGAAGCCATGCCAACTGGCGCGCTCAACCTGCTGGAGGTGGTCAACCTCGCGCTGTGCAACAACCCGCAAACCCGCGCGGTGTGGGCCAGCTCGCTAGTGCAGGCGGCGCAGGTCGGCGTGAGCAAGGCGAGTTACCTGCCCAGCGCAAACTTGAGCGCTTCAGGCAGTCGCACTTCGCCCGGTACGGGCCAGCGCAGTTATGGCCTGACGCTTTCCTATCTGCTGTATGACTTCGGCACACGTGCGGCCAATCTGGAAAATGCGCGCCAATTGCTGGATGCGGCGACTGCCACACAGGACAGCACGGTGCAGGCCGTTTTCCTCCAGGCGGTGCAGTTCTTTTACCAGACTCAGGCATCGCAAGCCGCGTTGAATGCCGCTCTTGAATCGGAACGCGCAGCAAAGGAAAGCTTTGCCGCCGCCGAGGCACGCTACGCTGCCGGAAGCGCGACACCTGCTGACAAGCTGCAGGCGCAGACTGCCTACTCGCAAGCGACGCTGAACCGCATTACCGCCGATGGCAGCCTGAAAAATACAAAAGGCGGCATGGCGAACATACTCGGGCTGGATGCACACAGGAACATCGCATTGGTGGCGGCGAATACCGCAGCCGTTCCCGCAAGTTTCGACAGCGATATCAATGCGCTGATCGAGGAAGCCAGGCTGCGCCGCCCTGACCTGCAAGCTGCCTCCGCACAGGTAAAAGCCGCTCAAGCCAGTGTCGATGCGGCACGCGCATCGGGTAAGCCGTCGGTCTCACTGACCGCTTCAACCAACCAGACCAGCAGCGCGGGCATTACCTCTCACGGTTCGTCAGTCGGCATCAACCTGAGCGTGCCGCTTTTTTCCGGTTTCGCGCCGACTTACCGGATACGCGCTGCCGAAGCGCAAGTGGAAGCACAAACCGCGCAACTGGAGCGCTTGCGCCTGCAGGTGGCGCTGGATGTATGGACGGCATACCAAACCCTCATTACCGCGACACAATCGTTGCGCACTACCGCCGATCTGCTGAACAGCGCCGAACAATCCGAACGCGTCGCGCTCGGACGCTACAAAGCCGGGGTGGGCAGCATATTGGATGTGCTGAATGCACAAAGCGCCCTGGCCAGCGCGCGCCAGCAGCGCATCCAGTCCACGTTCAACTGGAACATCAACCGCGCCGCACTCGCTCAGGCAATGGGCAATCTGGACACAAGCTTGTTGCAGGATTTATCAGGCGGTAGCCAACAGCCCGGCGCGAGTCCCCAACAGAAGAAAAACCAGCCATGAAAAAGCTATTGCACACTCCGATCGCCCTGTTCTTCATCGTCATTGCCGTCATCACCGCGGGCATCGCCACCTACCGACAGGTATATCTGGTCGCGCCGGAACAGCAATACCGCTTGCAGGCCGTGGAAAAAGGCGATCTCACCCAGACCGTTTCCGCCAACGGCACGATCAATCCGGTGACGCTGGTCAATGTCGGCACACAGGTTTCCGGCACTGTGAAAAAACTGTATGTGGATTTCAACAGCAAAGTTGAAAAAGGCCAAGTGTTGCTGGAGCTGGACGATGCCCTGCTTGCCGCACAGCAAAAACAAAGCCTGGCCAATGTGCAAAGCGCTGTCGCGTCGCTGGAACTGGCCACTGCCAATGAAGTGCGCATGCGCAGCCTGTTTGCACAGGAATACGTTTCGCGCCAGGAACTGGATGTCGCCATCCAGGCCAGGAAGGCTGCCGAGGCTCAATTGCTACTGGCGCGCGCGGCGGTGGAAAAGGACAGCGCCAACCTGGCCTATTCGGTGATCCGCTCGCCGGTGTCCGGCGTCGTGGTGGACCGCGCGGTGGATGTCGGGCAGACCGTCGCCGCCAGCCTGCAGACCCCGACGCTGTTCAAGATCGCGCAGGACTTGTCCAAGATGCAGATCCACGCCAACTTCGCCGAAGCGGACATCGGCAGCATCCGTGTCGGCCAGACGGTGCGCTTCACCGTGGATGCCTTCGCGGGGCGCAACTTCCAGGGCGAGGTGATGCAGATACGCCTCAACCCGACCACGCAGCAGAACGTGGTCACCTACGACGTGGTGGTCAACGTGGACAATCCCGAGCAGATCCTGCTGCCCGGCATGACCGCCTATGTCAGCATCGCGGTGGCCGAACGCAAGGGCGCGCTGCTGGTTCCCAACGCCGCGTTGCGCTTCAAGCCGGCCAATGCCGACAACCAAAAGCGCAGCGGCCACCCCGGCGGCGCACCGGGCGGCGGCGTGACGCCCAAGCCGGATGCTTTTTCCGGCAAGGTGCACGTGCTGGAACAGGGCGAACTCGTTCCCGTCAATGTCACGCTCGGCATCACCGACAGCCGCAACACCGAAATCACCGGCGGCGACATCAAGGCAGGCGATCAGGTGGTGGTCGGCGAAACACAGGCAACCGGCAAACCAAAAACCGGCAGCACGCCGCCGATAAGAATGTTCTGATGACGGACACGGTCATTCGCATCGAAGGCCTGCACAAGTCCTATGAGACTTCTGCCGGCCTGTTCCCGGCGCTGAAGGACGTCAGCCTCGGCATCGCCGCCGGCGACTTCGTCGCGATCATGGGACAGTCCGGTTCGGGAAAATCCACTTTCATGAACATCCTCGGCTGCCTCGACAAGCCGAGCGCCGGGCGCTATACGCTGGACGGCCGCAGCATCGCGGAACTGGGCAAGGACGAACTGGCCTGGCTGCGCAACCGCACCATCGGCTTCGTGTTCCAGGGCTTCAACCTGCTGCCGCGCATGTCGCTGCTGGACAATGTCGCCTTGCCGCTGATCTATTGCGGCGTGGAACACGGGGAACGCCGGCGGCGCGCCCGTGACCTGCTCGCCAGGGTCGGCCTGGAAGACAAGGCGGACTCCATGCCCAACAAGATCTCCGGCGGACAGCAACAGCGCGTGGCGATCGCCCGCGCGCTGGTCAACCATCCGCGCCTGCTGCTGGCCGACGAGCCGACCGGCAACCTCGACAGCCATACCAGCGAGGAGATCATGGCGCTGTTCGAGGAACTCAACCGCGAAGGCATCACCATCGTGCTGGTCACCCACGAGGCTGACATCGCGCACCACGCCAAGCGCCAGGTGCGCTTCTTCGACGGGCGCATCGTCAGCGACCAGCCCACACCGGAACACGCCACATGAGCATGATGTTCGCGATGCTCGGCGAGGCATGGCGCGCGATGGGCGCGAACCGGCTGCGCACGCTGCTGACCATGCTCGGCATGGTGATCGGCGTCGGCGCGGTGGTGCTGATGATGTCCATCGGACAGGGCGCGCAATATGCCATCAAGCAGACCATCAGCGCGATGGGCAGCAACCTGTTCATATTGCATTCCGGCAGCACGACATCCGGCGGGGTACGCACCGGCAGCGGCGGTAATTTCACGCTGACGGTCAGCGATGCCGAGGCTGTTGCCGAGCTGCCCGGCGTACAGACCGTCGCGCCGATGCATCCCGGCAATGCCCAGATCGTGTATGGGCCGAACAACTGGAACACCTCCGTCATCGGCACCACGCCGGGCTTTCTGGAGGCGCGCTCCTGGCAAATAGCTTCGGGGGCGGAATTCACCATTTCCGACGTACGCTCCGCCACGCGCGTCGCGCTGATCGGCAAGACCGCCGCGCAAAACCTGTTCGGCGACGAAGACCCGGTCGGCAAGACCATCCGCATCCGGCAAAGCCCGTTCGTCATCCTCGGCACCCTGGCGGTCAAGGGTCAAAGCATGGACGGGCGCGACCAGGACGACACCATCATCATCCCGCTCACCACCGCGCAGCGCCAGGTGTTCGGTTCCCAGTTCCCGGGGTCGGTGCGCCTGATCATGGTACAGGCCGCCACCCAGGAAGCCATGCCTGCCGTCGAAAGATCCATGACCGAGCTGTTGCGCCAGCGGCACCGCATCCGCGAGGGGATGGATAACGACTTCTTCCTGCGCAACCTCACTGCCGTGGCCGACTCCGCCGAGGAAAGCACGCGCGTGATGTCGCTGCTGCTCGGCGCGATCGCCTCGGTGTCGCTGCTGGTGGGCGGCATCGGCATCATGAACATCATGCTGGTCTCGGTCACCGAGCGCACCCGCGAGATCGGCATCCGCATGGCGGTCGGCGCGCGCGAACGCGACATCCTGCTGCAGTTCCTGCTGGAAGCCATCATCATCTCGCTGGCTGGCTGCTTCATCGGCCTGCTGCTCGGCATCGGCGGCGCGCTGCTGGTCAATGCGCTGACCGGCATGATGGTCGTCATCTCGGGCAGCTCGGCCGTCGTGGCCTTCGGCGTGGCGGCGACGGTGGGCATCTTCTTCGGCTTCTACCCGGCAAGGAAGGCAGCGCAACTCGATCCGATCGAAGCGCTACGCTATCAGTAAACCGAATCATCCCTACCAGATTCACCCTGCACAGTCAATAGTCCGGAATACATAGAAAATAGGCCGAAATACCTAGGTATTTCGGCCTATGGTTTTTCGTAGATTAAGCTGCTCTAATCGCATCCTGGTCAGTCAACGCTAGCGCGCTGGTTGATCAAGACGCGTTTGAATAGCGAAGTTCAACTGGCTAAATGTTGAAAATATGGGTGCAGAGTTGATTATGGATATCGCCGGACAGCCATTTAATGCAATTCATTTGCCGCCGCACGCGCATACCGGCACAGAACAGGCCATTGCCACCGTTGCCGCCGAAGTGCGCGCCGCGCTGATGGCCAACCAACTGGACTTGCCTACACAGCCCGAGATCGCACGCAAGATCCAGTATTCGATCGATGACCACAATGTTTCTGCGGACGAGTTGGTCCACCTGATCTCCGCGTGCCCGGCGATCTCCATGCACATCATCAGAGCGGCCAACAGTACGGCATTCGCCTATGATATTCCGGTGAGCAGCCTGCGCAGCGCAATTTCCCGCCTCGGCTACCGGAGGCTTTACAATATAATAATGAGCGTTACCACAAACAATCTGTTTAAAGCCAAAAGCCCGCTCATCAAACAGCAACTGAAAGAATTATGGGAACACAGCCGCGAAGTGGCAGCTATCAGTTACGTGCTGGCACGCCAGCATAAGCACCTCAAACCGGAACAGGCGATGCTGGCAGGGATGGTACATGACATTGGCGCATTGCCGCTATATCTCTACGCCGACCGTCATCATTCGTATTTTGATCAGGAAATGCTGGGGGAACTGGTGTGCAGATTTTCTGCTACCGTCGGCACCAGTCTGCTGCAAACCTGGAATTTTCCGGATACGCTGGTCGAGGTCATTGCCGGCCACGAAAACCTGCAACGCGCCAGCAATTCCGATTTAGCGGATTATGTCGACGTAGTGACGATGGCAAATCTGCAAATACAGGGCGCTGCGAAGTTCGTCGCATGGAATAACGTCCTGGCTGCCGAGAGATTGGGATACTCTACCGCAGGCTGCCAGAATTTCCTGTCCCATCATGCAGATCAGCTTGCCGAAGCCAGAGGTATGCTGCAAGTCAGCACAACAACACTGCAATAGATACCCCCGCAAGGAAGGCCGCAAAACTCGATGCGGTCGAAGCATTGCGCTATCGGCACCGGCAATACAAAAGGCGCGTTGCCGCACCTCTCGTCTGCTACGAATCAGGTTAACCCGGAAAAGCGGTTAGGGAATCTCTGATTAAGTCCGTTCGTGGTGAGTATTTTCCGTTCTCACCCCTCGATACACCGCGTTGGCGCGGCACTCGGGGCGAACGGGAAATGTATCGAACCACAGTTTTGGACTTAATCAGAGGTTCCTTAGCGGATTCCTAGGTTAATCAGTCTTCCTCGTGCCGGTCATGTTTGTTCTTGTGCTTTTTCTTCTGCTGCCCTAGATGAAGCCCGTTGTCGTGACGCCGATGGTCGTCGTCGCTTTCCGCTGCGCGGGAAGCTACCGTCTGCACCGGAGCCGGTTTGGCCGCAGGCGCGCTGTCGCGGCTACCGATCGCCGCACCGGTTGCGCCGCCGATCGCCGCACCGATGATCGCACCATCTCTGCCGCCCATGTTATGGCCGATCGCCGCGCCGGCTGCACCGCCGACCGCGCCGCCTACCACCGCGCCGCTATCCACGGCATAGGCATTCACGCTGACTGAAAGAAACAAGGCGATTGCTAACGATTTTTTCATGTTGTCTCCGCTATCCAAATGATTTTAGTCTACCGCATTACCCAGGATCTGTTGCACCGGTTAGTCAAATGCGGCGCAAGTTTAGTTCATGATCGCGATTATCGGCAATCCCGATTGTCGGCAATCCGGGCCACGTGATATTCTCGGCCATCCTGAAAGAAACATCACGAATCAAGCACGAACCATATGCCCGTACTCATCAAGACCCCGCAAGAAATCGAGAAGATGCGCGTTGCCGGCCGCCTGACCAGCGAAGTGCTCGACTACATCACACCGTTTGTCAAGGCAGGCGTAACCACCAACGATCTGGACAAGCTGTGCCATGACTTCATCGTCAATGTGCAACACGGCATTCCCGCACCGCTCGATTACGCGCCGCAGGGGCATGCGCCCTACCCCAAATCGATCTGCACCTCGATCAACCACCAGGTCTGCCACGGCGTGCCGGGCGACAAGGCGCTCAAGAACGGCGACATCGTCAACCTGGACATCACCGTCATCAAGGACAACTATCACGGCGACAGCAGCCGGATGTTCTATGTCGGCGAACCCTCGATCCAGGCACGACGGCTCTGCGAAGCCACCTGGCAGGCGCTATGGCACGGCATCCGCACGGTCAAGCCTGGCGCGTACCTTGGCGACATCGGCCATGCCATCCAGAGCTTCGTCGAGCCGCTCGGCTACAGCGTGGTGCGCGAGTTCTGCGGCCATGGCATCGGCAGGCGTTTCCATGAAGAACCGCAGGTGTTGCATTACGGCCGCCCCAGAACGGGGATCCGGCTCGAGGCCGGCATGACCTTCACGATCGAGCCGATGATCAACGCCGGCAAAGCAGCCATCAAGCATCTCGGGGACGGCTGGACGGTGGTGACCAAGGATCACAGCCTGTCGGCGCAATACGAACACACCATCCTCGTCACCGAGACCGGCTTCGAAGTATTGACCGTTTCCGATGGATGCCCTCCCCCGCCATCCCCGTGATGAAACTACTGGCCATCTGACTGGGCGAGCAAACGACACTCGCCAAGTCATTGGTCATGATGATATAGCCGCGCTGCGCGAGTCATTGCGCAGCGATCGCGCGGCACTCGAGCAGAGCTTCCTGAAACATGACAATGCGGCACGTCTGCTCGCTGCACACACCCGGCTGATCGACCGTTACCTGCGCCGCGTCTGGCGGCAACTCGCCATGCCGCAGCATATCGCGCTGGCGGCGGTGGGCGGCTACGCACGCGGCAGGCTCTACCCCAGATCGGACATCGATCTGCTGATCCTGCTGGATGCCGAATCCGAAAAACTCCTGATGGAACCACTAGCCATTCGACCAGACGAGCAAACAACACTCGCCAAGTCGCTGGTTATGGCCGGGCACCCGCCGGACGAGGCCTTGCGGCAACAATTGCATCAGCTGGTCGGGATGCTATGGGATATCGGGCTGGAAGTCGGGCACAGCGTCCGCACCGTCAAGCAATGCATGGAGGAATCCGCCGACATCACCGTACAGACCAACCTCCTCGAAGCGCGCCTGCTGTGCGGCAACAAGGAACTGTTCAAGGAATTGTGCGCCAGCGTGCAACAACACCTCGACCTGCATGCCTTTTATCTTGCCAAACTGCAAGAGCAGCAGCGACGCCACGCGCGCTATACGGAAGCCGATTACAATCTTGAGCCGAACCTGAAAGAAAGCCCGGGCGGCCTGCGCGACCTGCAGACCGTCACCTGGATCGCACGTGCGGCCGGCCTGGGAACACACTGGAGCGAGCTCGCGCAGATCGGGCTGCTCATGGCGGCCGAGGCACGCCAGGTCGCGCGCCACAGCGCGCTGCTGGCGACACTGCGCATCCGTCTGCATTACCTCGCCAAACGGCACGAAGACCGCCTGCTGTTCGACTTCCAGACCCAGCTCGCCGAACAGATGGGCATACGCGCCTCAGCCAACCGCCGCGCGAGCGAGCACCTGATGCAACGCTATTACCGCACCAAACTGGCGGTGCGCCAGTTCAACGCCATCATGCTGCAGAACCTGCATGACTATCTGTTCGGCGAAACGCCGGTGCGGCGCATCCTGAACGAGCGGTTCAGGATAGTCGGCACGCTGCTGGACATCCGCGATGAGCAGTTGTTCGAGCACACGCCCGAAGCGATCTTCGAGTCGTTCCTGCTGATGGAGCAACACGGCGAACTGAGCGATCCCAGCGCAAGGACGCTGCGCGCGCTGTGGCGCGCGCAGCGCCGGGTCGATGCAGAGTTCCGCCGCAACCCGCTGAACCGGGCGCGCTTCATGGAAATCCTGAGCCAGCCGCAGGGAGTCCTCCACGCGCTGCGGCGCATGAACCAGTACGGCATACTCGGCCGCTATCTCCCCGCCTTCGGGCGCATCGTCGGGCAGATGCAGCACGACCTGTTCCATGTCTACACGGTGGACGAGCATATCCTGATGGTGGTGCGCAACCTGCGCCGCTTCGCCGCAGCGGAATACGCGCAGGAAATCCCGCTGTGCAGCCAGTTGATGGGCGAATTCGCCCGCCCGGAAGTGCTGTATATCGCCGGGCTGTTCCATGACATCGCCAAGGGGCGCGGCGGCGACCATTCGCAACTGGGCAAGAAGGATGCGCGCGCATTCTGCATCCAGCATCAGCTTGGCAGCGCCGACACCAGCCTGATCGTGTGGCTCGTGGAGCACCATCTCATCCTTTCCGCCACCGCGCAGAAGCAGGATCTGTCCGACCCCGAGGTGATCGCAAGTTTTGCCGGTAAGATCAAAAACGACCGCTACCTGGTCGCGCTGTACCTGCTTACCGTCGCGGACGTGCGCGGCACCAACCCGGAAATCTGGAACGCCTGGAAAGCCAAGCTGATGGAAGACCTGTTCCGCCTGACGCGCCGCTACCTGAGCGACGGCAAGGTTGCCGACCAGCTCGGGGAGATCCGCCGCGCGTCGGCCGACGCCCTCAACCTTTATGCGTTGACGCCCGATGCCTACCAGTTGCTATGGGCGCAGCTCGACGACAGCTACTTTCTGGATCACGCACCGCAGGAGATCGCCTGGCATACCCGCCTGCTGGCATTCAAGGTGAACCCCGCAGCACCCATCGTGAAGGCGCGCCTGAGCCGCGCCGGCGAAGGTTTGCAGGTGATGGTGTACTGCCCGGACCAGCGCGGCCTGTTCGCGCGCATCTGTAATTTTTTTGCGCGCATGAATTACACCATCGTCGAGGCCAAGATCCACACCACGCGGCACGGCTACGCGCTGGACAGTTTCCAGATCATGGAGGCAGCGCGCGGCGATGCGGCATACCGCGACATCATGACCTACATCGAATTCGAACTGGCGCAGCAGATCGCGCAGGCCGCTCCGGTCGTGCTCGCCGCGCCGGGGCGCGTCAGCCGGCAACTCAAGCACTTCCCGATCGACACCGAGGTCGAGGTCAGGCCGGACAACAAGGGAATGTATGTGCTGTCGCTGGTTGCCGGAGACCGCCCCGGCCTGCTGGCACGCATCGCGCTGATCCTGGACAGGCACAACATCCGCCTGCACCGCGCCAAGATCAACACCTTGGGCAGCCGCGCCGAAGACGTGTTCTGGGTCAGCGGGGCAACGCTCGCGCAACCCGAGCAAATGGAGGCTTTGCGCAATGCCTTGCTGAAGGAATGATGATCTGTTGAAAAGTTTGCGGTGGCCAATAAACTCGAAAATCCGCAGTTAGCCACTGATTTGCACGGATAAGCACGGATAAAACATTGCGCACGATGGATTGGTATTTTGCACATACGGTCTGAGTGCAATCAGAGACAATCCGCTGCTCATCTGTGCAAATCCGCGTTCATCCGCGGCTCAATTACACTTTCTCAGGGTAAAACCTGCTGAAGCCGGTTTTTACTCCGCTACTTCTTTCTGCCCAAGCCGGTCGGTCATCTTCAAATCACCCATAACCAGATGCGTTTCCGGCTTGAATTGCCCGATTGTCGGCTCGCCCTGAGCGGCAGCCAGATTTTCATCCGCCTGCGCCATGATAGGCTGGATGGACTGACTGGCCTCGGCTGGCTGTAAGGCGGCTGACGGTGCGGGAGCTGGCTTGTTTTCCTGTGTATGCAGCACCGCCAGGGTAAGCCCGATGATTGCCGCCACGGCAGCAACCAGTCCGGCGCCTTTCGCCAGCCAGCCGATCTTCCGGCTCCTGAGCTGAAGCGCTTTCGCTTGAAGTGCATCCGCTTCGACGTGCGACTGCTCGGTTTGTACGCGAAGCTGCGCGCTCTCCTGCTCTTCCAGTTCGGCGCGCCGCCGCGCGGCCAGCGTTGCCTCATGCGCCAGAATCGCCCTGGTTCGCGCCGCTTCGCGGGCGCGCTGCTCGGCGATTTCACGTTCTTCCAAAGCCGCGCTGGCCTGCGCTTCGACCTTTACGCGCATTTCGATCTCGGCCAGCGCACGCTGTTCGCTCTCCAGTTTCGCCTGTTGCTGCGCCAGGAGCTTTTGTTCCTCTTCGCACTGGCGCAGGGCGAGCTGTTTGGCCTGTTCCGCAATGGCCGCCCGCTCTGAAGCTGCCTGCTGCGCAGCCTGCTCGGCTTGCAGATGGGCATGTTCTGCCTCGGCAGCCCGCCGCTGTTCGGCGGCCCGTTGTTCGGCGGCTTCCGTGACCATCAGCATGGTTTCTTCGCACTGCCGTTTGGCCGATTCGACAAGCTCATTGGCACGATTCAGGGCGGCTTGTTTCGCCGCAGCCTTATCCTGTTCAACCTGCGCTGCCAGGCGCTCCGCATCGATACGCGCCTGCATGGCCTGCTCCGCTTCCTCCGCCGCAGCCTGGCGCTGTGCGACTTGCGCCAGCAATTCGCGCTCCTGCTCGAGATGACGCTGTTGTTGCGCCAGCAACTGGATTTCGATCTTGTTGCGTTGCGTGATTTCCAGCCGCGCGAGCTCGGCAGCCTCACTGCGCTTGCGCGCGACAACGGCAGCCCGCGCTTCGCAACGGAGGCGTTCCTGTTCCGCTTCGGCGGCTTTGCGAATTTCCTCGGCATGCAGCTTCGCCATGTTCTCCGCACGCGCCATCGCGGTATCGCGCGCCAATTCCGCTTCGGCGATCTGTTCGCGAAAGGCCACTGCGGCAAGCGCCTCGGCACGGATTTTTTCTTCCGCCGCCTGAATAGCCCGGTTTTCCGCATCCACGCGTGCCTGCGCCATGTTCATCGCACGCACCGCCGCCTGCTCCTTCTCCCGCGCTGCTTGCACGGCCTGTTCATTCAGTCTTCCCGTTGCCTCGACAGCCTCACAGGCGCGAACCTCGAGCTCAATCTGCTCGTTGTATGCCTCGATGGCACGCAGGTCGGCAGCCATGCGCGCTTCGATCGCCGCGAGCGTTTGCTTCTCGGCCTCGATGTTCTGCTCGGCTACCTGAAGCGCCTCCCGCGCCGCTGCGGCGCGCACGTTTGCCGCGGCGATCTCCCGTGTTTCAGCCTGCAGCTTGGCGTCCATCTCGTGTGCGGCAAGCAATTCCGCTTCGGCGCGCTGCTGCGCAAGCACAGCCATATCCTGCTCCGCCTGGAGCTTGTGCGCGGCTGCCTGGTTGGCCAGGGTTTCGGCAGCCAAGCGCTCTTTCGCCTCCTGCTCGACCTGGCGCAGCAGGGCATTGGTTTCCTCGCGCTGCTGTACTGTCTTCCTGTCGGCATCGGCCTGGGCCTGCAACAACGCAGCCGTCTCCTGTTCGGCCTTGAGTTTTCGTTCCGCACCGACCCGCGCGGCCGCCTCCGCTTCGGCGCGTTGCCTGGCCGCCTCATAAGCCAGGCGCTCATTGTGCTCGCGCGCTTCGGCATCGGCCCTCGCCTGATCTTCGGCAAGCTTGCGCTGGGCGGCAAGCTCCGCGGCGGCCTGATCCACCGTCGCGCGCGCCAGCGCGGCCTGCTCGGCCTCCCGGAAAGCGACCAGCCGCTGTTCGATCTCGCCCAGCGCCAGTGCTTCGGCGCGCGCACGCGCATCCGCCGCTTCGGCGGCGGCCTGCTCGGCCTTGAGCTTGGAGCCGGATAGCGCGGCGACCTGCTGCTCCTTGTTGACCTTCTCTTCGATGGCGCGCGTGATCGCCTGATCCGTCGATTCTTTTTCCTGGGCGAGCTTGGCAAACTCCTGCTCCATCCTGGCGCGATTCCCCGCCGCCTGGGCGGCGCGCTGCTCGGCCTCGACGCGCTTGCTGACTTGCTCCAGTTCGGCCAACTCGGCATCGGCCCTGGCCTTTGCCAGGCGCACTTCTTCGGCTTGCGCTGCGGCGCGCTGTACGGCCGCATCGCGCAACTGGGATTCCAGCCTCAGCTTTTCCTCGGCATGCTCCTTTTGCGCCTGCTCAGCCGCGCGGCGCTCTGCATTGGCCTGCTCGGCACGCGCCGTTATTTCCGCGATGGCCGCCTGAATGGAGCGGATTTCGGCTTCAGCGCGCAACCTGGCATCATGCTCCGCCTTGCGTTGCTGCTCGAGCAGCGCCGCCAGCTCGCGTTCTGCCTTGGTCTTGCTCTCGGCGGCAGCGCGGGCGAATTGCTCCTGCTGGAGGCGCTGGTTCAGCTCATCCTGCGCCTGCTGTTCGGCACGCAACCTTGCCTGATTTTCTTCCTGGAGCTTCAGTTCGCAAGCCAGCTTCTCCTGCAATTCGCGAGCCAGTCTCTTCTCTGTCTCGAGCTTGAGTTGGACGATCTCCGCAAGCCGCGCCTCATCCTTGCTGTTGGCCTCGATCAGCGTGGTCAACTCCGCCTCGGTTCGGGCGCGCGCCTGGGCCACCGCCCGCGCATGCGCCTCGGCACGGGCGCGCGCCTGCGCGGAGATATCCGCCTGCATTTCGGCCTCGAGGCGCGCTCGCGCCTCCTGGATGGCCTGCGATTCGGCGATATATTCCTCGTTGTCGTTGCTGACTAACCGGATTACGGCTGGTTTTGACATGGCGCTGCCCCCTTGTGCTGGTTGATGCGCGATTGCACCAACTCCGGACTCATCAATACACCGTCAAGATAACAGTTCGGCTAGCAGGCAAAGCACGGAACAGAGCGGGAAAATCGGGTTATTTTGAAGAGGTGATCGAATCAACCTGAAAAACGCGATTGAGCCACGGATGAACACGGATTGACACAGATAACAACAGGTTGCACCGGCTTTTTCTGGAAGAAAGCCGGATAGAAGGCATGGTGTGACGTTTTTATCCGTGCTTATCCGTGCTTATCCGTGTTAATCCGTGGCTGACCGGGGTTTTTAAAGACCGCTTAAAGACTTGATATGAGCCAGCGCGCTGCGCCCCAGCGCGGACAGTTCATAGCCGCCTTCGAGCACCGATACGATGCGCCGTTGCGCGTATTTTTCCCCGATGCGTTTAATTTCCTCCGTCACCCACGCATAGTCCGCTTCGGCGAGCCGCAGCATCGCCATATCGTCGTCGCGGTGCGCATCGAATCCCGCCGAAACCAGCAGCAGTTCCGGCTGGAAACGTTCCAGCGCGGGCAGCCAGTGCCGCGTGACCGCAGCGCGGAATTCCGCGCCGCCCGACCCGGCAGCAAGCGGCACGTTGATGATGTGGTCGTTGCCGCTGTCCGCACCGCAATACGGATAGAACGGATGCTGGAAGGTGGAGCACAGCATCACGCGCGGCTCGTCGTGAAAGATGTTCTCCGTGCCGTTGCCGTGATGCACGTCGAAATCCGCGATCGCCACGCGCCGCAAGCCGTGCTGCGCCAGCGCGTGCGCCGCGCCGACCGCGACGTTGTTGAAGATGCAGAAGCCCATCGCACGCGCGCGCTCTGCATGATGGCCGGGCGGGCGGATGTTGCAGAAGGCATTCTCGGCCTTGCCCGCCATCACCAGGTCCACACCCAGCACCACGGCGCCGGCCGCACGCAATGCGGCCGGATAGCTGAACGGGTTCATCGCAGTGTCGGGATCGAGCTGCACCATGCCCTGCTGCGGCGCGCTGGATTCGATGAAATCGACATAGCCCGCAGCATGCGCGCGCAACAACTGTTCGCGCGTCGCCTCCGGCGCGTCGTGGCGCTGCAGATAATCGAACAGCCTGGAGGCGATTAACTGGTCCTCGATGGCGTGGATGCGCGCCGGAGATTCCGGGTGATAAGCGCCCATGTCGTGCTTGAGGCAGAGCGGGTGAGTGATATAGGCGGTTTGCATGTTATCGATCCGGCATGAATAAAATATCACGTTCGCCCTGAGGTATCGAAGGGGGAGCGTCACAAAACAGGGGGCTTCGATACCTCAGCCCGAACGGAAATAGAAAGGTTGCTTGTGCCGGTTCAATAGAACCCCGGCAATGGCACGGTGCTATCATACGCAACATCCCCACCCTCTGAGGAAAGATGTCATGGGCAAGCACTACCTCAGCACCCTGTTCGCTCCCAGGTCCGTCGCAGTGTTCGGCGCGAGCGACCGGCCCGACTCGGTCGGCCAGATCGTGTTCAAGAACATGCTGGAAAGCGGCTTTCAGGGCGCGCTCTACCCGATCAACGTGAAAAACCCCGAGGTGCAAGACAGGCGCGCCTATGCCTGCATCGCCGACATAGGCGAGCCGGTGGAACTGGCGGTGATCGCCACGCCGCCGCAGACCGTGCCGGGCCTCATCGAGGAGTGCGGCATCCACGGCGTGAAGGCGGCGGTCATCATCACTGCCGGATTCGGCGAAGCCGGCGCGGCAGGCGCGGCGCTGGAAAAGGAATTGCTGGAGGCCGCGCGCCGCTACAACATCCGCCTGATCGGGCCGAACTGCCTGGGCATCATGCGCCCGTCCATCGGCCTGAATGCCACCTTCAACAAGGGCGGCGCGAACGCTGGCAACATTGCCTTCGTCTCGCAGTCCGGCGCGCTGTGCACCGCGATCCTCGACTGGGCGCAGAGCAACGACGTCGGCTTCTCCAGCGTGGTGTCGATGGGCTCATCGACCGACGTGGACTTCGGCGAGATCCTCGACTTCCTGGTGTCCGACGCCAGCACCACCAGCATCCTGATGTACATCGAGGGTATCCGCAACGCGCGCCGCTTCATGAGCGCGCTGCGCGCCGCGGCGCGCATCAAGCCGGTGATCCTCATCAAGGTCGGCCGCCATGCGGCGGGCTCGAAGGCGGCGCTATCGCACACCGCTTCGCTGGTCGGGGCGGACGACGTGTTCGATGCCGCGGTGAGCCGCGTCGGCGTGGTGCGCGTGCAGACCGTCACGCAGCTGTTCACCGCCGCCAAGGCGCTGTCGTGCGGCTTCCGCCCGGTCGGCAACCGCCTCGCCATCGTCACCAACGGCGGCGGCCCCGGCGTGATGGCCGCCGACCGTGCCGCCGACCTCGGGCTCGCGATGGCCACCTTGTCGGACGCCACCATCGAATACCTCAACCAGTACCTGCCGCCGAACTGGTCGCACGGCAACCCGGTGGACGTGATCGGCGACGCGCCCGCGGAGCGCTACCACCACGCCGTCAAGGCCTGCCTCGAGGACGACAACGTGGACGGCGTGCTGACCATCCTCACGCCGCAGGCGATGACCAGACCGCTCGAATCGGCGCAGACGCTGATCGAACTGGCCGACACGCACAGCAAGCCGCTGCTGACCTGCTGGATGGGCGAGACGCAGGTCGCCGCCGCGCGCGATGCGTTTACCCAAGCACACCGCCCGCATTTCCGCACGCCGGAACCGGCGGTCGAAGTGTTCTCGCACCTGTCCGCCTACTACCGCAACCAGAAACTGCTGATGCAGATGCCCGGGCCGTTCTCGCACCATGTCGAGCCGGATGTGGAAAGCGCGCGCCTGATCATCGAGGGCGCGATGCAGGAGCACCGCAAGGTGCTGACCGAGATGGAATCCAAGGCGCTGCTGTCCGCCTTCAACATCCCCGTGGCGCGCACCATGGTCGCACATTCGCCCAACGAAGCACTGCTGATCGCGCAGCAACTGGGTTTCCCGGTGGCGATGAAGGTCAATTCGCCCGACATCACGCACAAGAGCGATGCCGGCGGCGTGATACTCAACCTGAACAATGCCCATGAGGTGCGCGCCGCCTACCAGCACATCATCGACAACGTGCAGCACAACCGCCCCAACGCGAAGGTGGACGGCATCTCCATCGAACCGATGATCGTCAAGCCGAACGGCCGCGAGCTGATGATCGGCGTGACCAGCGACCCGGCGTTCGGCCCGGTGATCACATTCGGTGCGGGCGGCACGGCTGTCGAGATCATGGGCGACCGCGCCATCGCACTGCCGCCGCTGAACAATTTCCTGGTGCGCGAACTGATCCAGGATACGCGCATCGCCAGGATGCTCGGCGCCTTCCGCAACATGGCGCCCGCCAATATGGAAGCGCTGGAGGACGTGCTGCTGCGCGTCTCGGAAATTGTCTGCGAACTGCCGTTGCTCAAGGAGATGGACATCAATCCGCTGATCCTCGACGAGCACGGCGCGCTGGCCGCCGATGCGCGCGTGGTGGTGGAATACCGCCAGCCCAGCGCCGACCGCTACGCGCACATGGCGATCTACCCCTACCCCACGCAACTGGTCAGCCAGTGGCAACTCGCCGACGGCACCGACATCACGATACGCCCGATCCGCCCGGAAGACGCCGAGCTGGTGCAGCGTTTCGTGCATGACCTGTCGGAGGAATCCAAATATTTCCGCTTCATGAACAGCATCCAGGAGCTCACCGAGACCATGCTGGTTCGCTTCACCCAGATCGACTACAGCCGCGAGATGGCGCTGATCGCCGTAGCCGTCGAACAGGGGCAGGAGGTCGAACTCGGCGTGGCGCGCTATGCCATCAACCCGGACGGCGACACCTGCGAATTCGCGCTGGTGGTCGCGGACAGCATGCAGGGCAAGGGGCTGGGGCAGAAGCTCATGGTCGCGCTGATGGAAGCCGCGCGCGCCAACGGGCTGTCGGTGATCGAAGGCGAAGTGCTGAGCAACAACCACAAGATGCTCAAGCTCATGGCACGCCTCGGCTTCGCCGCCAAGACCAGCGGTGAGGATCAGGGCATCGTGAAGGTGAGCAAGCCGCTGTAGGGATCCGCCATTCGCAGACTGCGCTGCCCGTTGTCAGGCCGTTCGGTCATGCAGCAAACTCGAAATGCGCGCGTTCGCCGCGTCCAGGCGCTTGAGCAGGATGTACAGGAAGGCGTCGTCGAACTGGAAACGGCATTCCACCGAGGCTTTTGCCAGCACATCCAGGTTGATCTCGATCAGGGTGACATCGGTTTCGGCATAGATCGACGTGGCGCGCAGATAATTGCTGTCCGGAAAACGCTTCATTTCGCCAAAGCAGTCTCCTTTTTGCAGCGTATTCAGCGCATGCCCCTCCTTGGTCACTCTCACCATGCCGCCGGCGAGGATGAAAAATGCGCAATCCCGGTCGCCCTCACGCAGAATGCATTCGCCCAGCGACACCTTGCGCCAGTCGCTGATGTGCAGGATCTCCCATAGCACGGTATCGCCGACGTTCCGGAAAAAATGCAGCGAGCGCAGGGTGGCGAATTTTTCCGTATCGTAGATTTCCGTCTGAGCCTCGACGCCGCAGTTGAAGAAATTCACCAGGTCGCGCGTAAAATCCCCGCAGGTCTGGTAGCGCAGCGACAAATCCTTTTGCATCGCGCGCCGCACAATGTTCCCCAGTTGTTCCGGAATGTCGTGTCGAAAGGTCTGCGGGAGCGGTGGATCGATATTCATGATCTGGTAGAGCAGGCTGTAGCTGTTATCCGCATAGAACGGCAGCTTGCCGGTCAACAGCTTGAATAGCGTCACGCCCAGCGAATAAATGTCCGTCTGGTTGGTCAACGGCCATTCCTGGATCTGCTCCGGCGACATATAGGCGGGAGAGCCCACACCCGACACCTGGGTCAACTGCTGCGACACCTGCTGGCTTTCGATCAACGCCGCGCCGAAGTCCGTGATCTTGATGTCGCCTCCGCGCTGCATCAAAATGTTCGCCGGCTTAATATCGCGGTGTATCACCCCCTGCCGGTGCGCGTATTCCAGCGCATTGCCGCATTTGTAGATGATTTCCGCAACCGTGCTGATCGGCAGGAGGTAGTCGACTTCGGTGTATTTCTCCAGCGTCTCCCCCTCGACGTATTCCATCACCATGTAATTCAGCTCGCCGGCCAGCACCGCATCGAATATCTTCACGATATGCGGATGCGACAATTTGCCAGCCAGGGAGGCCTCGGTAAGCAGCAATTTGCGGTATGCATTGGCGCGCATCGCATCGCGCAAAGGGCCGGGATTGAACAGTTTGAGCGCCACCTGCTGGTTGTTGAACTGATCCAGCGCCAGATATACCCTGCTGGTCGCACCGCTTCCCAACTCCCGGACGATCTCATATTTGCCGATGCGCTTCACGGTCCGGGATTTCCCGGCCGCAACAAGGTTACTCCCCCAATCCTTGCTGCGGGTTGCATGTTGCGGCTTCGCTACGTTCTTCGCCATATCCGCCTCGCCTGCCCATCATCCGGAACCTGGGGCATTCTAGCAGGGTGTTGATGATGATTGCGTTCAGCTTGCAGCAAGCCCGCGTAGGGCGTCAATAAGCGAAGCGCATTGCGCCGCATGTAAATCCCTGCAGGCGGATAGCTTCGCATAGTAAGCGTGATGGGTATCGCTGCGCTCAACCCATCCTGAAAACTACGCCAAAGAAGAAGCAATACGGCGGTGCCGCGCCAGATACAGCGGCGTCCAGGCGTGGGGAACCTTGTAGACGAAGTTGTAGCGCGCCACGTGGTAGCTTGGATCGAAGCCGTAGAAGTTGAGCTTCATGTGTTGCAGTTCTTCGGCGCGGTAAGCGTCCAGCGGCTTCTCCCGCTCGTCGCGTTCGCGCCGCGCGATCTTCTCACGCAATAGCGAGGGATAATCCGGGCTGGCGGCCAGCCCTTCGGCGAGCTGTTCTATCCTCGCCAGAAAATCTTCCCGGTCAGTCCCGAAGCAGCCGTCGATCAGACCCATCTCGCGCGCCTCCGCCGCGCCCACCGGCAGGCGGTTCTGCGTCAGCGCCGCCGCCCTCGCCTCGCCGACACGTCGCGGCAGCAGGTAGGTCCAGTATTCCGAGCCGTACAAATTGCCCATGCCCTTGTAGTGCGGGTTGAACACCACGCCCTCGCGCGCATAGACGTGATCCGCCGCCAGCGACAGGAACACGCCGCCCGCCCCGGCATTGCCCTGCAGCGCGGCGATGGTGAGCTGGCTGCCGGTGGCGGCGATGGCGCGTGTCAGGTCGTCCATCGCGTTGATGTTGCGCCAGGATTCGTCCGCCGGGCTGGCGGCATTCTCGATGCAGTTGAGATTGATGCCGTTCGACCAGAAGTCCGCGCCGCCCATCAGCACGATCACGCGCACCTCGCGTTGCGTTGCCGCAAGATAAGCCTCGCGCAGCCGCATACATTGCTCAGTGCTCATCGCGCCGTTGTAGAACGCGAAATGCAGGTAGCCGACATCGTTCTTCTGCTCGAACCAGATGTCGCGGTAAGTCTCGCCAGCGTTTCCTGAAAATGGATCGAGCGGCGCTTCCGGCACGTCGGCAAGGCGCCCTTCCAGCGCCAGGACGGCTGGTAACTTGAGCTCGGATAATCCATTAGACCCAAACCCCCTCCAACTCCCCCTTGTCAGGGGGAGAGCAGAGGACCCCCCTCCCCCGCTCCCTCCCTGACAAGGGAGGGCTGGGGTGGGTTGGGGAGGCTGGGAGGGGTTTGAGCCCAAGTAATTCTGGTCAAACGTGTATGCCCCTTCGTTTTTGCGCTTCAGGTGGCCAATCCACACCGCGCCGTCGCGCGTGGCGCGGCAGATCGCGCCGTTGCGCCGGGCAATGATCGCTCCCGGTTCGCCGCCGCACAGCGTGTCCTCGGCGCAGGCATCGAACAGGTAATAGGCCTCGCCGTACAGCGCGTCGAGTACGCCGGGGAAGCCGTCGGCGGCATGGATCTTTTTCAGCACCGCGCGCGTGTCGTCGCTCTGCCAGTCGATGACGCGGTCGACCTGACGGATCGGAGCGTGCAACCGGCCGCGCACCTCGGGACGGGAATAATCCAGCGGCATCGGTTTGTAATTGCCAGACTGGAAACGCTCCACCGCCGCCAGCACCGCGCGCACCGCTGCCTCGACCACCTCGTTGCGGTACAGGCTGCTCTTCTTCGCCAGCCGCATCGGGAAGGTTTCCGCCGCCCAGATGTCGCCGGCGTCGATCTCACCATTGGCCTGCAGCACCGTGACGCCCCATTCCGCGCAATCGTGCATGATCACCCAGTCCAGCGCCGACGGCCCACGGTCGCCGACGATGCCGGGATGCACCACGAAACAAACATGGTTGCGCCACACCGCCTCGGGAATAATGCGCTTGAGGAACGGCGCAACGATGAGGTCGGGGCGATAGAGTTCGACCGCCTGCACCGTGACTGCATCGTTGATGTCGAACTCGATGGACACCTCATGCCCGCGCCGCGCCAGCTCGATATACAGGCGCTGCGCGAGGCTGTTGAAGCTGTGGGTGAGGAAGAGGATTTTCATTGCGATATGGTTCTAAATCCATCAGTTAAACCACGAAGAACACGAAGAGCACGAAGAGAAACTGGCTGACACTTTAAGAGTGGAAGCCGCCTTGCCGGTGAATGCGCCGCGCGACACCCTGATTTGCCTTCGTGGCCTCTGTGTTCTTTGTGGTGAAGTGTGTTTTCAAGGTTTTAACAAATCCTCGGCAGTTGCTCGCCGGTCAGCCAGTCGACCACGCGACGCCCGCCGAACGCGGTCTCCATCTGCACGAAATGGTGCGGGTCTTCGATCACCTCGCCCACGATGGCGGCATCGCATCCCAGCGGATGCGCGCGCATCACCTGCAGCAGGCGCTCGGCGTCCTGCGGCGCGCAGATCGCCGCGAGCTTGCCTTCATTGGCGACATACAGCGGATCGAGTCCGAGGAATTCGCACGCCGCCTTGACCTGCTCGCGGATCGGCAACTTGTTTTCATGCAGCATCATGCCCACCGCCGACTGGCGCGCGATTTCGTTGAGCGTGGTGGCGAGCCCGCCGCGCGTTGGATCGCGCAGCACGCGGATGGCCGGCACCGCCGCGACCATCGCCGCCACCAGCCCATGCAGTGCCGCCGTATCAGACTGGATGCTGGTGTGGAAGGTCAGATTTTCGCGCAGCGACATCACCGCCACGCCGTGGTCGCCCAGCGTCCCGGACACCAGTATCTTGTCGCCCGGAAGGGCACGCTCGCCGGAGATGTCGACGCCGTCCGGCACCACGCCGATGCCGGTGGTGGTGATGAATACGCCATCGCCCTTGCCCTGCTCCACCACCTTGGTGTCGCCGGTGACGATAGCCACGCCGGCATCCCGCGCCGCCTGTGCCATCGACTCGACGATGCGCCTGAGGTCGGCGAGCGGAAAACCCTCCTCCAGAATGAAGCTGGCGGAAAGATACAGCGGCCGCGCACCCGACATCGCCACGTCGTTGATCGTGCCGTGTACCGACAGGCAGCCGATGTCGCCGCCGGGAAAGAACAGCGGCGACACCACGTGGCTGTCGGTGGACATCACCATACGTCCCTGTGGCGCGGGAAAGCGTGCCTGGTCGTTCATCTGGCGCAGGAACTCGTTGTCGAACGCCGCCACAAACAGCTCGTCGATCAACTGCGCCATCGCGCGCCCGCCGCTGCCATGGGTCATGTCCACGCGGCCGTGCTTGAAATCAAGCGGGCGCGTGTAGCCGGTTTTGGGTTTGGTCATGTCTTTACTCTTGGGCAACGGGAGTCATCAGGCACACCGGCGCACCCATTGGATCGGCAAGCAGACAGGCCCGGCCAACGCCAGGGATGTCATGGGGCGGCTCGATAACTGCGCCGCCGAGTTGCATAATGCGTACGGCACAGGCATCCACGTCAGCGACTGCGATGAAAGCCTGCCACCACGATGGCCGTGAACGCGAATAGTCAGTAGTCGGATTCATCATGCCGCCCACGTCCTTGCCGTCATGCTGGAACAATGTGTAGCTCCCGAACGGCCCGGCATCCACTTCCCGTCGGCTCCATCCGAAAAGTTCGCAGTAGAAGTCGCCACTCTTCTTCTGGTCTGTCGTGACCAACTGGTTCCAGAAGAAAGTTCCATGTTCGATCATCTTACCTCCCTGAATCTTCCATAGCTGTAATGCGCCGCACACGCTCCTTCACTTGATACCATGCACGAACCGACCGGATTATCCGGCGTGCATACCGTGCCGAACAGCTTGCAGTCCCGTGGGTGCTTCACACCGCGCAGGATCGCGCCGCATTCGCATGCCTTGTTGTCCGCGATCGAAACCGCCGGTATCTGGAAGCGCAATTCGGCATCGTAATCCGCGTAGGGTGCCTTGATGCGCAGCGCGCTGTAGGGCACCAGGCCGAGGCCGCGCCATTCGAATATACGGCGCAACTCGAACACTTCCGCGACCAGCAACTGCGCCTTGACGTTTCCGTCGCGTGTCACCGCGCGGGAGAATTCGTTCTCCACTTCGGCGCGGCCTTCGTTCAGCTGGCGCACCAGCATCAATATCGCCTGCATCACGTCGAGCGGCTCGAACCCGGCGATCACCACCGGCTTCTGGAATTCCTCGGCGAAATATTCGTAAGGGCGGCTGCCGATCACCGTCGAGACATGCGCCGGCCCGATGAAGCCGTCCAGCGACAGCACGCCGAGCTGGCGGATTTCAGGCGATTGCAGGATGTGCGAAATGGCCGACGGGGTCAGCACATGGTTGCAGAACACGCTGAAATTGGCGAGGCCGAGCGCCTGCGCCTGCAGGATCGCCACCGCCGTCGGCGGCGTGGTGGTCTCGAAACCGATCGCGAAAAACACCACCTGCCGCTGCGGGTTTTCCTGCGCGATCTTCACCGCGTCGGCGCTGGAATACACCATGCGCACATCCGCGCCGCGCGCCTTGGCTTTCAGCAGGCTCATGCCGTCCGCGGCCGGCACGCGCAGCAGGTCGCCGTAACAGCACAGCGTCACGCCCGGCGTCTGTGTGAGCCGGATGGCGTTCTCCACGCGCCCCGCCGGCAGCACGCACACGGGGCAACCCGGGCCGTGGATCATGCGCACGTTGGCAGGCAGCAGGTCGGCGATGCCGTAGCGCGAGATGGCGTGGGTGTGGCCGCCGCAGAATTCCATCAGGTGATAGCGGCGGCGCGGATCGGCTTCGCGCGCGATGTTCGCGGCAATGTTCCGGGCCAGCGCGCCGTCGCGGAATTCGTCAACAAATCTCATTGAAGCTGCGTGTCTAAAAGCCTAACCCCTCCCAGCCTCCCCTTGTCAGGGGAGGAGCTACTCAGCCCCCCTGATAAGGGGGGTGCGGGGGGTTGGATATTTTGGAAAACCTGAAATGCTTGTGCTGTGATCGTCATAGCTATTCACTTCGCACCGATTTCCGCAAACAGCGCCAGCGTCTGCGCCGCCTCTTCCGGGTCGAGCTTCTGCAACGCGAACCCAACATGCACGATCACGTAATCGCCCACTGCGACATCCTCGACCAGCGCCAGGGATATTTCCTTGCGCACCCCGCCGAGATTGACGATGGCGCTGTCTCCGGCAATGAGCTGTTCGACACAGGCGGGAATCGCGAGGCACATATTTATATTTCCTGTTTGATGGATTGCAGTGCGACCCACGCCTGTCCGAGCGAGATCGCGCTGTCGTTAGGCTGCATCCGCTGCGCAGTCAGAACCCGCAGCCCTTGCGCAGCAAGCCTGTCGGACAGGGTGCGCAGCAGACTGTCATTGTGAAAACAGCCGCCGCCCAGCGCGACAGCGGCGATGTTGTGCCGGCGGGCGGCACGTTCCACCCAATCGGCCAAGCCTGCGGTGAGCGTGGCATGGAACAGGGCCGCGCCATAGCCTGCGCCAATGTTTGCTTTCGGGCAATCGGCCAGCACCGCGAGTAACGGCGAAAAATCCAGCACGCCTTTTTCATCGATCCGCCAGCCCCCCTCCAGCGGCGCGACCTCTCCGTGGCGCTGCGCCAGTTCCTGCAATAGGATCGCGGCCTGCGCCTCGAAAGCCTGTATCTCGTTTACGCCCAGCAATCCTGCGGCGGCATCGAACAGCCGCCCCATGCTGGAGGTGATCGGGCAGTTCAGGTCGCGTTGCAGCATCGTTGCCACCGTCTGCGCTGCCGGCTGGCTGGGGAAACGCTGCGCGATCTCGTCGCTCCTGCCCAGCCGGAACAGTACCGCCGCCGCCATGCGCCAAGGCTCGCGCGCGGCACGGTCACCACCGGGCAGGCGGAGCGGCATAAGGTGCCCGAGGCGCTCGAAGCCCGCGCCCTCCGCGCGCAGCAGCTCGCCGCCCCACGGCGTGTCATCGGTGCCCAGCCCCACGCCGTCCAGTGCCAGCCCGAGTACGGCGCCATTGACGTGATGTTCGGCACAGATCGCGGCGATATGCGCGTGATGATGCTGCACGGCGACCATCGGCAGGCCGCGCTGCGCGGCATAGGCATGGGCGAACTGGGTGCTGTAGAAATCGGGATGCAGGTCGTACGCCACGATCCCGGGCTGCACATCGAGTGAATTGCACAGGCGCGCTACGCTGTCGTCGAGCATCTGCCGCGCCTCGGCGCTGTCCAGGTCGCCGATCAGTTGCGAGACATGCGCCTCGCTGCCGCGCGTGATGCAGACAGTGTTCTTCAGCCAGGCTCCGCAGGCCAGGATCGACGGTCCGGAAAACGGCAACGCAATAGTCTTATCCAAATGACACTTCCGGTTTTGCGGCAACCGCATTGCGGCAGCCTTCCCTGATCCACTCCAGCCATTCCGCCATGCCTGCGCCGCTGCTTGCCGAAATGCGGACCACTTGCAGCTTGGGGTTGATGCGGTTCGCGTAGTCGATGGCGAGATCGGCATCGAAGTCCAGGTACGGCAACAGATCGCATTTGTTGAGCAACATCAGGCTTGCCGCGCGGAACATGTCGGGATATTTGAGCGGCTTGTCTTCGCCCTCGGTCACCGACAGGATCACCACCTTGTGCGCCTCACCGAGATCGAAGCTCGCCGGGCAGACCAGGTTGCCGACGTTCTCGATCAGCAGCAGGCTGTCGTCCTGCAGGCCCAGCCGCTGCATGGCCTGGCCGACCATCTGCGCATCCAGATGGCAGCCCTTGCCGGTGTTGATCTGGATGGCCGGCGCACCGGCGGTGCGGATGCGCGCCGCATCGTTCTCGGTCTGCTGGTCACCCTCGATGACCGCGAGCGGCTGCGTGCCATTCAGTGCCTCGATGGTCTTCACCAGCAGGGTGGTCTTGCCCGAGCCGGGGCTGGACACCAGATTGAGCGCGAAGATGCCGTGCGCCAACAGGTAGCGGCGGTTTGCCTCGGCGTAGCCGTTGTTCTTCGCGAGGAGGTCCTGTTCGAGCTTCACGATGCGGGAAGCGCTCACATCCCCAACACAAACGTCTGGGGCATGTGTATCCGCCTCGTGCGCACGAAAGCGCATTGGCCCGCCATGCTGGCGTGGCTTATGCAACGGCTTTCCGTTAATGAGCGTCTGGCCAATCCCGCATCCGCATGTTGTACACATCATTCCACCTCGAGTTCCTTGACGCGCATCCCGTCGCCGCCGGTCACCTTGATATCATAGCTCCCGCATTCCGGGCACGCCTCGTAAAGTGCGGTGAGCGGGAAATTTTGCGCACATTTTTCGCACCAGCCCTGCCCTGCTTCCTCGACGATCTCCAGCCGCGCATGTTCCGCGATGCTGCCGCGCGCCACCACATCGAAGCCGAAACGCAAGGATTCCTGCTCCACGCAGGCCAGTTGGCCGATTTCCAGCCACACCGTCCTGACCCGCGTGAATCCCTGCTGATGCGCAGCATCCTCGATGATCTGCAGCATGTTTTCGGCTAGCGACATCTCATGCATGATGGTTCTTTCGCCGGAACACATAGACGACTGAATCCAGTTCGGGCGGCAACACCAGCGCGCCCAGCTCCTTGTCCTCCTCAAGCTCGAAAGCGGATTGCTGCCGGTAGTCTTTCCAGTTGCCGAAGGCGAACTGGTGGCGGCTGCCGATGACGATATAAAGCTGCACGCCGGGCGTGGTGAACACGTGGCGCTCGAAATCGTTCTGCGACGGCGGCCACGAACAGATGACCACCTCAGGAGCATAGGCGGCCAGCGCCTCGCGGGCATCGAGCCTGATGACCCAGTCGGGATACGCCACGGCATTATTCCAGCCGTGATTGTCCGTTGCGGTGAGCGCTATACCCCTATCCTTCAGGTAGCGCGTCAGGGTTCCGTCTCCCGCGCCGATCTCCAGGCAGCTTCTGGAAGCGATCATCCCGGCCAGCGCCTCGACCAGTTCGCGCGAATAGAAACAGTAGATTCCCCTCGGTTGCACCAGCGGCATGAGCCGTTTTTTCTGCCAGACCAGCGGCCAGAACAGGCGGAACCAGAACAGCGAAACCGGTTTGCGCTCCAGCCCCCTGGAGAACAACAGTTTCTGGGCGATATAGCCATTGAGCAGATTGAAGCGCAGCTTTCCTTTCGTTGCGCCCGCATCGGCGGCCAGCGTAGACAGGCAAAGCTTCTTGATGGATTCATGCGCCATACGGCTGCGGATAAATTGCGACAGAGCGGTTTCCCTGTTCTGCTGCCGGTTTCCGGAAGAAGGCTTGCCCAACGCTGTCTGTGCGGACAGGCGCTCCAGGTAGGCCTTCAATTCTTCTGCGGCACCGCGCTCGACGATGACGGAGATATCCTGTTGCACCGCCGCCCATTCTCCGGGGTATCTGGCGCAAAGCTCATCCAGGGATGGGTTCGTCTTCAGCCACTCCAGGGTTTTCGCGTAGCCTTCTTTCATGGAAATTTTTTCGACATTGCGGGATTGAGATTCAGGCGAAGCTTACTATACATGGCGTCAGGCATTTACCAAGCGCTGCCGCCAGCGTTGCAGATCGCCATCCGCACACAATTCGCGCATCCGCTCCGTTGCCGCCTCCAGATTGGCTGCTGCCTTATCACTCAACGGCTTGCCCAACTCGAAATCGTAGCCGCGAATGCGCAGCAGGAAGGCGGGCGGCGCATCCGTTCCATACACCTGCCGGTAGGTATGCAGCAGCGCGAACGGGGTCATCGCATGACTGGTGTAGCTGCTGTCCTTCTCGGCAGCAATTTCTGAAAAATGGAACGGTTCGGCGCAAGACATATCGGCGTCGACGAACAACACCGCGCTGCGTCCGATCAGGTCGGTGACATTCTCGACCTGCAACTGATAATCCTCGATCAGCTCGACCCGCCCTGCCGCATCAGCTGATTCTTCCAGGTCGCGCAGCAGCAACGGCGCAAGCGCATCGTCGCCGCGCGATTCGTTGCCGATAGCGAAGATCAGGGCAGGTGTGGGCATCAATTATAAAAAATCACTCGGCCACGGATTGACACGGATAAGCACGGATTAAGAAACCGGCATCAAACTGGTATGTTCCTCTTGGCCGATAGGTATTCGTCGTCAATTTCAGATTTTCATCCGTGAACATCCGTGTCAATCCGTGGCTGAATTGCCGTTCGGTCAATTGAATACTCCATCTGCCGAGCGAGTAAGCGTAGAGACGATACTACCCTCTGCATCCAGCAGTTCCACTTCAAGCGGCATCTTGCCCAGCGCATGGGTCGCGCAGGACAGGCACGGATCGAAGGCGCGGATCGCGACCTCGATGTGGTTGAGCAGGCCCTCGGTGAGCTTGCGTCCGTCGATGTATTGCCGCGCCACCTGGCGGATGGCCTCGTTCATCGCCTGGTTGTTGTGCGTGGTGGATACGATCAGGTTGCAGCGCACGATCTGGTCGTGCTCGTCCACCTTGTAGTGATGGATCAGCGTGCCGCGCGGCGCCTCGATCACGCCGACGCCGCGTTCCTGGCGCTTGCCGGTATTGACCAGATCGGTGCCCTGCAGGTCTGGATCGTGCAGCAGTTCCTGGATGACCTCGGCGGCATGCAGCATCTCGATCATGCGCGCCCAGTGGAAACCCAGCGTTGCGCCCGTCGCCGAGCCGCCGTTAAACGCCATGAACACCTTGCGCTGTTCTTCCGCCAGCGGCGAGGGAATGAAGTCGCACTGCGTCACGCGGCTCAAGGGGCCGACGCGATACCATCCGGTTTCCGGCCCGAGACTGCGCAGGAACGGAAACTTCATGTATGACCACGGCTTCACGTCCTCGAAGATCACGTCCCAGTAATGGCGGTAATCGTAGTGGTCGAACAGCGTGTTGCCGCTCTTGTCGCGCGCACGCAAGCCGCCGTGGTATAGGTCCAGCGCGCCGTCGGCGCGCACCAGGTTGAGCGTGTGCGCCTCGAAGCGCCCGAAGTTGTTGTAGAGATCGAGGTTCTGCTCGAACAATTGCCGCGCGATGCCGACCGACGCGCGGCTCCATTCGATCATCTGCCCGATGTCCTTCAGCAGGTAATCGCGCTCTTCCGCGCTGACGTTCTTGTTCACCCCGCCGGGGATAGCACCGGTGCCGTGGATACGCTTGCCCGCCGTGACGCAGATCACCTCCTGCCCGTACTTGCGCAGCAGCACACCCTGTTTGGCTATTTCCGGATAGGCGGCGGCAATGCCGACGATATTGCGCTTGGCGATATCCGAGTCGAAGCCGAATAATAAATCGGGCGCGGACAGGTGGAAGAAATGCAGCGCATGCGATTGCAGTATCTGCCCGTAGTGCATCAGCCGCCGCACCTTCTCCGCCGTGGGCGTGATTGTCGCCCCCACGATCATGTCCATCGCCTTGGATGCGGCGATATGGTGGCTCACAGGGCAGATGCCGCACAGCCGCTGCACCATCACCGGCGCCTCCCAGTAGGGCCGTCCCTGCACAAACTTCTCGAAGCCGCGAAACTCCACGATGTGCAGCCGCACCTGATGCACGCGGTCGTTCTCGTCGAGCAGCAGCGTCACCTTGCCGTGCCCCTCGACCCGCGACACCGGGTCGATCACGACGCGGCGCAGGTTCTCCGGGTGCGCGGCGGTTTCCAGATTGTTGATTGCGTCAGTCATATTTGATGAGTCCGTGTCCCAGTTCCGGCGTCTTGCCCGCGATCAGGTCGGTGAGGAATTTCCAGATGGCGTCGCCCGAGGGCGGACAGCCCGGAATGAAGTAATCGATCTTCACCACCTCGTGCAGCGGATGCACCTTGTCCAGCGGCAGCGGCAGCTCCGGGTCGTTGGGGATATGGCCGTGCGCCAGCCCCGGCTCGGTGAGATACACCTCGGTCAGGCAGCTCCCGAGATCGAGATGGTTGCGCTGCGCGGGCAGGCCACCGGTGACGGCGCACGCGCCGATGGCGATGAGGATCTTGCAGTTCTTCCTGAATTCGCGCAGCACATGCACGTTCTCCGCGTTGCAGATGCCGCCCTCGATCAGGCCGATATCGCACGGCGAACAATGCTTGATGTCGGTAAGCGGCGAACGGTCGAATTCCACAAGATCGAGCAGCGGAAACAGCCGCTCGTCGATGTCGAGCAAAGACATGTGGCAGCCGAAGCAGCCGGCCAGCGAAGTGGTGGCGATTTTCAGTTTTTGCTTCATGGCTTGACACCTTCTGCTAGTGAAGGCAATAAATCCGTTCGTCCTGCCCCTTCGACTGGCTCATGGCTAAAAGCCTCAGGCAAAAATAGTGAATCCGTTCGTCCTGAGCTTGTCGAAGGATGGGCGGATTGGCCGACAGCAGTTTGTGGTTCGACAGGCTCACCACGAACGGTTTCAGATTTATTTCGTGCCAATCTGGAAACCTCCTCCCAATCACCATGCATCATGGCTTCCTTTTTCCTGCGACTCCAACCCTTGATCTGCTGTTCTGCCGACAAGACTTCATATCGCGTGGCGCACTCTTGCGACCAAGCCAGTTCCACCGGACGGCGTGCAGCGATATAAACTTCACATTCGTCAGTATGGTACTGGTTCATACGTTTTTCCAGATTATCGGTATGCCCGGTGTAGTAGCTGCCATCGGCACAACGCAGGATGTAAACCCAGAACATTATGTTTTTCCCAGCCGTTCACCCTTCGACAGGCTCAGGGCGAACGGGGATTGATATAACTCACTCATGGCGTTCCCTCGCAGGCGGAGCAACCGCCTCCGGCATCGGCCTGGCGCGGCGCATCGTCGAGCGCCTGCGCGCTGACCGGACGCTGGTCATAGCGGCGCTGGCCGATCGGCACGCTGAAGCCCCTGCCTTTTTTCAGGATCACCCCCACCGGGCAGACCTGCATCGCCTTGTCGGTGAGCGCCATGTCGGTGTCTTTCAGCAGGCCCGATTCGGCATTGACGATGAGGTGCTTGGTGATGCCGCGCCCGGACAGGGCGAACACGTTCTTGCCGTCCACCTCGCTGGAGGCGCGCACGCACAGCTCGCACAAGATGCAGCGGTTGAAGTCGAGCAGGATGTCCGGATGCGAGCCATCCAGCGGGCGATCCGGATAGAATTCATTGAAACGCGGCGTCATCACCTGCAGTTCGTAGGCGGTGGCTTGGAGCTGGCAGTTGCCGCTGGCCTCGCAGGATGGGCAGAAGTGGTTGCCTTCGACAAACAGCATCTGCACCAGCGTGCGGCGCAGGCCATTCAATTCCTCGATGTTGCTTTCCACGTTGAGCCCGGCCTCGGCGGGCATGGTGCAGGCGGCCATGGTGCGGCCGCCGACCTTGACCGTGCACAGCTTGCAACTGCCGTGCGGCTTGAATTCCGGGTGGTAGCACAGGTGCGGGATGTAACGCCCGGCAGCCAGCGCGGCCTGCATCACGGTCTGCCCTGCCTCAAAGGATACAGATGCGCCATCCAGTTGAAAACTGTCGCTCATGTTCCCTCCGGTTTGAGGTGTGCGCCGGCATCGTCGCGCCCGGTCATCTGGCGCGCGCGCGCCAAAGCGCCGTCGAGATCGAAGGCCGGTGAGAACACCAGCGACTTCAGGCGGTTCTCGTACGCCGGGCGGAAATGCCTGAGCGTGTGCAGCACCGGGTTGCAGGCGGTGCGCCCCAGCCCGCAGTGGGAGCTGGTCTGCAACACGTGATCGAGATGCTCGATCTCGTTCAGGTCATACTGCGTGCCGAGCCCGGCGGCGATCTTGTCCATGGTCTGCTTGAGGAGCGAGGTGCCGACACGGCACGGCGTGCAGAAGCCGCAGCTCTCGTGCGCGAAGAAATGCACGAAGTTGCGCGCCACCTCGAACAGGTCGCGGCTGTCGTCGAACACCATGAACGCGCCGGCGGTGGGCAAATCCTCGAAGCCCAGTTTGCGGTCGAATTCATGCTCGGCGACGCACACGCCGGAAGGGCCGCTGACCTGCACCGCGCGTGCATTCGCCGCGCCGCAATCGTCCAGCACCTCGCGCACCGACACGCCGAACGGATATTCGTAGATGCCGGGGCGCGGGCAGTCGCCGGACACCGAGATCAGCTTGCTGCCGGAGGATTTCTGCGTGCCGATGGCGCGGTAGTTCTCAGCGCCCATCTGTATCGCCAGCGCGGCGCTGCAAAAGGTCTCGACGTTGTCCACGGCGGTCGGCTGTTGCAGGTAGCCGTGCGTCACCGGGAACGGCGGACGGTTGCGCGGCACGCCGCGCTTGCCTTCGAGTGATTCGATCAGCGCCGATTCCTCGCCGCAGATGTAGGCGCCCGCGCCGAGGTGGATGACGATATCGAAGTCGAAACCTTGCTGGCCGAGGATGTTCCTGCCCAGCAGCTTGTTGTCGCGGCGGCGTTGCAGGACGGCCTGCAACGGTTCGAGCAGATAGCGGTATTCGCCGCGCAGGTAAAGATAGCCATGCTGCGCGCCGATGGCCAGCGCGCACAGCGTCATGCCTTCGAACACCAGGTCGGCATAGGAGGTGAGCAATACGCGATCCTTGAAGGTGCCGGGCTCGCCCTCGTCGGCGTTGCACACCACATGGCGCGCCTCGCCCGGCGCGTTGCGGCATGCCTCCCATTTCAGCCCGGTGGGAAAGCCCGCGCCGCCGCGGCCGCGCAGGCCTGAGTTCTTGACCGCTTCGACGATGTCCGCACCAATCTCCGTTCGTGGTGAGATTGTCGAACCACGCCGCCCTTCGACAAGCTCAGGGCGAACGGGTAAGGAGAGTACAGTGCGCAGTACGTCGCCGGGAGCGATGCTGTTGTCGAGCAGCGGGCCGCGGCGGCGGATGTTGTCTTCGACACGGAAAAAGTCGGCAGGCCAGTCGGTCAGCGGGGTGCGGTTGCGGATCAGGCTGCCGATCTCCTGCACGCGCTGATGGGTCAGGCGCGTGACGGCGCGGCCGTTGACCAGCATCGCCGGCCCCTGATCGCACATGCCGGTGCAGGACGTGGTGTTGATGCTGACCAGCCCGTCTTCCGAGACCTTGCCCGGTTGCAGCCATAACTGCCGGCACATCTGCTCCATCAGCGCCTGGCTGCCCTGCATGCGGTCGGTGATGTTGTCGGAGAACAGCACGCGGTATTCGCCGTGCGGCTGCAGATGCAGGAAGGAATAGAAGCCGGCGACGCCTTCGATCCGCGCGCGCGGAATGCCGAGCTTTACGCTGATATGACTGATAGCGGCCGGGCGAATGTAACCGTGCAGCTCCTGCACCTCGCGCAATACCTGCAGCAAGGCGTTTGGATTGCGGGCATAGCGATCCAGTATCGAATCCAGATCTGCCATGTGTATTTCGCTATCTGCCGCCATGAAGCGCTCCCGTATGGATGACACGCTGCCAAGTTATTCTTTCGGCTGATTCTATGTCAGGCCAGCGGAACTCCGCAATGCGCTTACCACCTTCCGCACCGTGTCGGGGTGCGGCTGTGACACGTTACTGATGGAACTACTAGCCATTCGACTAGGCGAGCCAACTACGCTCGCCAAGTCGCTGGTTATGGCGCAAGCCAGCCGTTTGCGGGAACAGCCGCCAGCGACCCTTCCCGCACCGCCGGCTGCGCCGCACCGTGTCCGATGCCACGCCGCTCAGACAGACCGCAGTCTGATCACAGGCCAGTTTATTCGCGGCTAGCGACCCTTCCCGCACCGCCGGCTGCGCCGCACCGTGTCCG
>JAGRPI010000008.1 GCA_019449635.1 Candidatus Ferrigenium bremense | reverse complement strand
GGCTTCCCGGCCAGCAAGGAGCGCGTGGAGCGCGTGGAGCGGCTGATGCAGGAAAACGGCATCAAAGCCAAGCACAAGCGGCGTTTCAAGGTTACGACAGACTCGAAACACAACCTGCCGGTGGCGCCGAACCTGTTGGAAGAGGAGTAAAAGGGAGTAAAAGGGGCCAGGCTCAGGCTCGAGTTATCCAGACAACACCTCTACCTCCCGCACCTTGGCATGCAGTGTCACAGCGAAACCGCTGACAGTCAATATGCCAAAATGCCTATATATTTCGGCCTGGTCGAGGCCTCAGGGTCACGCCTGGTTTTTGCATGACGGCTCTCACGGCGTAATCAATTCCAGGCGGGGAAAGTAAGCCCGGTATCGCCGCGCATCGCGCGTCAGCAACGGGCAACCGAGCACGGCGGCGTGTGCGCCGATGAAGAAATCGGCCAGCACGTTGTTGGCCTTCCCGCCCTTTTGCCGGTATTGCGCGAATGCCTTGCCCGCCAGAAACAAGGCGGGGCGAGGTATTTCCAATACCGTCAGGCCGAGGTTTTCGATGGCCTCATCCAGCGCTTCCACGGTGGAGAATGTCAGCGACAACTCCGCGTAGATGATGGGGTTGATCGTCAGCGGGTGAATCTTGGCCTGGGCGCGGAGCTGGGCTATCGACCAGTCTGCCCACTCCGGTTCGTCTTCCAGAACGTCGATCAGGACATTGGTATCGACGAGCAGCATCAATCGCTGCCGCGCAGCAGTGCCATCAGGTCGTCGGTGCGCCATTTGATGTCTGCCTTGCCGCGAGCCGCTTCGAAGCGATCCGGCTTGCGCTTGGCGCGTGCGCCGACCTTGTGGATCACGACATCGCCTTCACGATTGACGGCAAACTGCACCGAGCATCCCGGCGACATGTCGAGCGCGTCGCGAATCTGCTTGGGAATGGTGACTTGGCCCTTGCTGGTGAGTGTGGTGGTCATGGCAGCCTCGTTTATGTATTACCTGTTTACGCATTGTAATACCGCAAAAAGACACCGGCAAGCGAATTGCCGGCAATGGTCGTCGAGATTGGCCCAATACACTTCACCGCGCTTTACCATACCCATTCCTCGCTTCCTTCATCCGCAGGCAGCGCGGCGAGCGGCTCGGAATCGGTTTCAGGCTTGTAGCTATCGAACCAACCCGCACGAGGCGCCTTGATGGGCGCTATCACCAGGTTTTTGCCCTCCAGCCTGATGTCCACCTCGTCACCCATCTCGCAGGCAGCCAATAGCGTTGCGGGAATGATGACTCCACGGGAGTTTCCCACTTTTCTTAACCTTGTACGCATGGCTTCCTCCAAACAAATTGAAGTTTCAACAATTTGCAGCGTAAACGCAAGCCCGCGATCCCTCATCCCCAACCCTTCTCCCGCCTGCGGGAGAAGGGAGCGAACTGTGGGTTGGGAAAGCCTGAAAATTCGCGTAAACTGCTCGGTCGCCCTTCGACTTCGCTGCGCTACGCTCAGGACGAACGGTCTTGAGGGTACGGGCGAACGGACTCAACACTGGAAAAGCATGGAACAGATACGGATACGCGGCGCACGCACGCATAACCTCAAAAACATCAACCTCGATTTGCCGCGCCACAAGCTGGTGGTGATCACCGGGCTGTCCGGTTCGGGCAAGTCCTCACTCGCTTTCGACACCTTGTATGCCGAGGGGCAGCGGCGCTATGTCGAATCGCTGTCGGCGTACGCGCGGCAGTTTTTGCAGCTGATGGAAAAGCCCGACGTGGATCTGATCGAGGGCCTGTCGCCCGCGATCGCGATCGAGCAGAAGGCCACGTCGCACAACCCGCGCTCGACGGTCGGCACGGTCACCGAGATACACGATTACCTGCGCCTGCTGTTCGCGCGCGCGGGCGACCCGTATTGCCCGCAGCACGACCTGGTGCTGGCGGCACAGTCGGTCGGGCAGATGGTGGATCATGTGCTGAATCTGCCGGAAGGCACGAAGATCATGATCCTGTCGCCGCTGGTGGTGGAACGCAAGGGCGAGCAACTGGATCTGTTCGACGAGCTGCGCGCGCAGGGCTTCACGCGGCTGCGCATCAACGGCAAGGTTTACGAGATCGACGCATTGCCGGCGTTGCAGAAAACCAAAAAGCACACCGTCGAGATCGTGGTGGACAGGCTGAAGGTCAGTGCGGAAGCCAAACAGCGCTTGGCCGAATCGTTCGAAACCGCGCTGCGCCACGCCGAAGGCCGCGCTCTGGCGGTGGAAATGGATACGGACAAAGAGCATCTGTTCTCGGCGAAATTCGCCTGCCCGATCTGCAGCTACTCGCTGCCGGAACTGGAGCCGCGCCTGTTCTCGTTCAACAATCCGATGGGCGCATGCCCCAAGTGCGACGGCCTCGGCAACATCAGCTTCTTCGACCCGAAGCGCATCGTCGCCTTCCCGCAGATGTCGTTAAGCTCCGGCGCGATCAAGGGCTGGGATCGGCGCAACCAGTTTTATCACCAGTTGCTCGCCGGCCTGGCGAAGCATTACGGTTTCGACATCGAGCAGTCGTTCGAGAGCCTGCCGGAGAAGATTCAGCAGGTGATCCTGTACGGCAGCGGCAAGACCGAGATCGCGTTCCAATATATCAACGAGCGCGGCAAGCCGATGCTGCGCGAACATGCCTTCGAGGGCATCGTCAATAATCTGGAACGCCGCTACAAGGAGACCGACTCGCCCGCCGTGCGCGAGGAGCTGGCGAAATACCTGAACAGCTGCCCCTGCCCGGAATGCAAGGGCACGCGCCTGCGCCTGGAAGCGCGCCATGTGCGCGTCGCGGAAATGAACCTGTACGAGATCAGCGCGCTGCCGCTGAAGCAGGCGCTGACTTTCTTCCAAAGACTGACGCTGCCCGGCCACAAGCAGGCGATTGCGGAAAAGATCGTACTGGAGATCGCCAGCCGCCTGACCTTCCTCAACAACGTCGGGCTGGATTACCTGTCGCTGGAACGCTCCGCCGAAACGCTATCCGGCGGCGAGGCGCAGCGCATCCGCCTCGCGTCGCAGATCGGCTCGGGCCTGACCGGCGTGATGTACGTGCTGGACGAGCCTTCCATCGGCCTGCACCAGCGCGACAACGACCGCCTGCTGGCCACGCTGAAGAAGCTGCGCGACATGGGCAACAGCGTGATCGTGGTCGAGCACGACGAGGAGGCGATCCGCGCCGCCGACTACGTGGTGGACATGGGACCGGGCGCGGGCGAGCACGGCGGGCTGGTCGTGGCGCAGGGTACGCCGCAGGATATCTGCGCGAGCAAGCAGTCGCTCACCGGCGATTACCTGACCGGACGCCGCAGCATTCCCGCGCCGGAGAAATCCCGCAAGCCGGATGCGCAGCGCATGCTGCAAATCGTCGGCGCTTCGGGCAACAACCTGAAAGGCATCACGCTGAACCTGCCGGTCGGCCTGCTGGTGTGCGTCACCGGCGTGTCCGGCTCGGGCAAGTCCACGCTGATCAACGACACGCTGTATCCCGCCGTGGCGCAGCACCTGTACGGCAGCAGCGCCGAACCGGCGCCGTTCGCCGAGATCGGCGGGCTGGAATTCTTCGACAAGGTGATCAACGTCGACCAGTCGCCGATCGGGCGCACGCCGCGCTCCAATCCCGCCACCTACACCGGCCTGTTCACGCCGATCCGCGAGCTGTTCTCCGGCGTGCCGGCGGCGCGCGAACGCGGCTACGGGCCGGGGCGCTTCTCGTTCAACGTCAAGGGCGGGCGCTGCGAATCCTGCCAGGGCGACGGCGTGATCAAGGTCGAGATGCACTTCCTGCCGGACGTGTACGTGCCGTGCGACGTGTGCCACGGCCAGCGCTACAACCGCGAGACGCTGGAGATCCAGTACAAGGGCAGGAACATCCACCAGATCCTGCAGATGACCGTCGAGCAGGCGCATGAATTCTTCAAGCCCGTGCCGGTCGTCGCGCGCAAGCTGCAAACTTTATTGGATGTGGGGCTCGGCTACATCACGCTGGGGCAGTCCGCCACCACGCTGTCCGGCGGCGAGGCGCAGCGCGTCAAGCTGTCGCTGGAACTGTCAAAACGCGACACCGGGCGCACGCTGTATATCCTCGACGAGCCGACCACCGGGCTGCACTTCCACGACATCGCCTTGCTGCTCAAGGTGATCCACAAGCTGCGCGATCAGGGCAACACCGTGGTGGTGATCGAGCACAACCTCGACGTGGTCAAGACTGCGGACTGGGTGATCGACCTCGGCCCCGAAGGCGGTGAAGGCGGCGGCCGCATCATCGCCGAAGGCTCGCCGAAGGACATCGCCAAAAACAAGGACAGCGCGACGGGCAAGTATCTGAAGCCGGTGCTGGGCAAGCAATAGAGCCTGTCATCGCGTAAACCGTAGGGCGTCAATAAGCGAAGCGCATTGCGCCGAGCGAACATCAACACATACGGCGCAATGCCCGTTGGTTATTGCGCCCTACAAACCCAATAAAGGCATAGCGCAACCGATGTTGAGAATATCCATGCACATTGCCATCCCCGATGCCGAGATCGAGCTGCATGCGATCCGGGCGCAGGGTGCGGGCGGGCAGAACGTCAACAAGGTCTCCACCGCGATCCATCTGCGCTTCGACATCAATGCGTCGTCGCTGCCGGAAGACTGCAAGGAAAAGCTCAGGCAGCTGACCGACCGGCGCATTTCCGGCGACGGGGTGATCATCATCAAGGCGCAGCGCTATCGCAGCCAGGAGAAGAACCGGGAAGATGCGCTTGCGCGGCTGCAGGCCCTGATCGGTAGCGCGACCGTCACGCCCAGGAAGCGCACCGCAACCAAGCCGACGAAGGCATCAAGAACGAGGCGACTGGAGAGCAAGGCGCAGCGCGGACAACTGAAGGTGTTGCGCGGCAAAGTCGATGAATAGCGGTGATCTCCTCAGCCGTAGGGCGTCAATAAGCGAAGCGCATTGCGCCGAATGATCGATAAATACATACGGCGCAATGCCCGTTGGTTATTGCGCACTACAAACTGCGCTACTAACCCAAGCTGCAGATATTCCCGGCTCGCCTAAACGGCCATGCCCTTCTCGTCAAACATCCCCTCGAACAGGATCGAGCTGAGGTAGCGTTCGCCGGAATCGGGCAGGATGACGACGATGGTCTTGCCCGCGTTCTCCGGGCGCTTGGCCTGACGCACGGCGGCGGCGACCGCCGCACCGCAGGAGATGCCGGACAGGATGCCCTCTTCACGCGTCAGGCGGCGGGCATACAGTACAGCGTCTTCGTTGGTCACTTGCTCGACCTCGTCCACCAGCGACATGTCGAGCGTGTCCGGCACGAAGCCTGCGCCTATGCCCTGAATCTTGTGCGGAGCGGGCTTCAGCGGCTCGCCGGCACGCTGCTGGGTAAGGACCGGGCTGGCGGACGGTTCGACCGCAACCGAGGTGATGGCCTTGCCCCTAGTCTGCTTGATGTAGCGTGATACGCCGGTGATCGTTCCGCCGGTGCCGACGCCGGAGACGAAAATATCGACCTTGCCGTCGGTATCGTTCCAGATTTCCGGTCCGGTGGTTTGTTCATGGATGGCAGGGTTGGCCGGGTTCCTGAACTGTTGCAGCAGCACGTACCGGGAGTCGGAGGCGGCGATCTCTTCGGCCCTGGCTATCGCACCGCTCATGCCTTTGGCGCCTTCGGTCAGCACCAGCGTGGCGCCGAACGCAACCAGCAGTTTGCGCCGTTCGATGCTCATGGTTTCCGGCATGGTCAGGGTGAGCGGGATACCGCGCGCGGCGGCGACAAACGCCAGTGCAATGCCGGTGTTGCCGCTGGTCGGCTCGACGATGTGTTTGCCGGGACCAAGCAGGCCGCGTTTTTCGGCATCCGCGACCATCGCCGCACCGATACGGCATTTGACGGAGTAGGCGGGATTGCGCCCTTCAATCTTGGCGAGGATGGTGGCGGGTGCGCCATCGGTGATGCGGTTAAGGCGCACCAGCGGCGTGCGGCCTATGGATAGGGAGTTGTCTGCGAACCAGTCTGCCATGAGTGTCTCCAGTTTATGTGTGTCGAAAACACAAAAAGCCGGACACGTCCGGCTTTTTGTTTAACGCTGCAACATCCTTCGACGAGCTCAGGATGAGCGGATGCGCTAGTTACTCGGCATCAACGGCCGAAGCTTCGGCCGGGCGATCCATCAACTCGATCAGCGCCATCGGGGCGTTGTCTCCCTGGCGGAAACCGAACTTGAGGATGCGCAGATAGCCGCCGTTGCGTGCCGCATAGCGCGGGCCGAGTTCGTCGAACAGCTTGACGACCATTTCGCGATCGCGCAGACGGGCAAATGCCAGACGGCGATTGGCCAGGCTCGGGGTCTTGCCCAGCGTCAGGATGGGCTCCGCGACACGGCGCAGTTCCTTGGCCTTGGGCAGCGTGGTCTTGATGACTTCGTGGCGCAACAACGACACGGTCATGTTGCGGAACATCGCCAGACGGTGGCTGCTGGTACGGTTGAGTTTTCTTAAACCTGAACGGTGACGCATGATTTGCCTCTCTTAACTTCTGATTTTCTTGGGCTTCTGTTTTATTGCGCCGCTTTAAGCGGCGGCTACAGGCCAGTTTTCCAGCTTCATGCCCAGCGACAAGTTGTGCTCTGCAAGAACCTGCTTGATTTCGTTGAGCGACTTGCGGCCCAGATTCGGGGTGCGCAGCAGGTCGTTCTCGGTGTACTGGATCAGGTCGCCGATGTAATGGATGCTTTGCGCCTTGAGGCAGTTGGAAGAACGTGGGGTCAGTTCCAGATCATCCACCGGACGCAGCAGGATCGGATCGACCTTGGGCGCCTGCACCTTCTCGACAACCGGCTCGGTGCCTTCCAGGGCGGCGAACACGGAGAATTGATCGACCAGAATGCGCGCAGCGTTGCGAATCGCCTGCTCAGGGTCGATGGCACCATTGGTTTCGATGCTCATCACCAGCTTATCCAGGTCGGTGCGCTGCTCGACGCGCGCGCTTTCGACCGCATAGCTGACGCGGCTGACCGGGCTGTACGATGCGTCCAGCGCGATATGCCCGACTGCACGCGATTCACTCGATACCTGGCGTGACGTCGCCGAAACATAGCCGCGGCCCTGCTCGACCTTGATCTGCATGTCCAGTTTCCCGCCGGCCGTCAGATGCGCGATCACATGATCCGGATTGACGATCTCGACATCGGCATTGCCGCTGATATCGGCGGCCGTCACCACGCCCTGGCCTTCTTTCTTGATAGTCAGTACGACTTCCGGTACGTTATGCAGGCGCAACACCACGCCCTTCAGGTTCAACAGGATGTCCACGACATCTTCCTGCACGCCGTCGATGGTTGCATATTCGTGCAACACGCCGGCCATCTTTACTTCGGTCGGCGCGGCGCCGGGCATGGAAGACAGCAGGATACGACGCAATGCATTGCCCAATGTGTGGCCGTAGCCGCGCTCAAAAGGCTCCATCACCACCTTGGCCTGGGTGGCGGAAATCTTTTGCACATCGATGATGCGGGGCTTCAAAAATTCATTCTTAGGCATACGCTACTCCGCGTGGATTACTTGGAATACAACTCAACCACGAGATGCTCGTTGATGGTTGCAGGCAGTTCGGCACGTTGTGGCTTGGCTTTGTATGTTCCCTTGAGCGCTTTGGTGTCCATTTCGATCCATTCCGGGAAACCGCGCTGCTCGGCCGCAGCGAGTGCCGCCTTGATACGCAGATGCGACTTGGACTTCTCGGCCACTTCAACCACGTCGCCGGGACGCACTTGATAGGAAGGAATATTGACGCGCTTGCCATTCACCATGACGCCATTGTGGCGAACCACTTGGCGCGCCTCGGCACGCGATGCGCCGAAGCCCATGCGATAGGACACATTGTCCAGACGCGACTCCAGGTTTTGCAACAGGTTCTCGCCGGTAATGCCGCGTTGGCTTTCCGCTTGTTTGTAGGTCAGGCGGAATTGCTTCTCCAGCACGCCGTAAATGCGGCGAACCTTCTGCTTCTCGCGCAACTGGCCGCCGTACTCGGACAGCCGGGTGTTCTTTTTCTGGCCGTGCTGGCCGGGCGGATAGGCCCTGCGTTCAACGGCGCATTTGTCGGTGAAACATTTTTCGCCCTTCAGGAACAGCTTCTCGCCTTCGCGGCGGCACTGACGGCATTTTGCATCAAGATTTCTAGCCAAGATCGACTCCCAAAAATTTAGATACGACGCTTTTTAGGCGGACGGCAGCCGTTATGCGGCACCGGTGTAATATCGGAAATGCTGGTGATCTTAAAACCAGCCGCATTCAACGCGCGCACAGCGGATTCACGGCCGGGGCCAGGTCCCTTGATGCGCACTTCAAGATTCTTCACGCCGCATTCGACAGCAGACTTGCCCACTGTCTCAGCCGCAACCTGAGCCGCGAACGGCGTGCTCTTGCGCGAACCCTTGAAACCCTGCGCACCACTGGTCGACCATGCCAGGGTATTGCCCTGGCGATCGGTGATGGTGACGATGGTGTTGTTAAAGGAAGCGTGAACGTGCGCGATACCTTCGGCTACGTTCTTTTTGACTTTCTTGCGCACCTTCGTGCTTGGCTTGACCATAATCTAATCCTCTAATGCGTTATAGCAAACTTACTTCTTGGCGCCGGCGATCGCCTTGCGCGGACCCTTGCGGGTGCGTGCATTGGTGCGAGTACGCTGGCCGCGGCACGGCAATCCGCGGCGATGTCGCAGGCCACGATAGCAGCCCAGGTCCATCAGGCGCTTGATGTTCATCGTCGTTTCGCGACGCAGATCACCTTCCACCGTGAACTTGGCGACTTGTTCGCGCAGCTTTTCAACCTCTGCGTCAGTCAAGTCTTTCATCTTGGTGCTGGAATTCACGCCAGCCGCCACGCAAATATCTTGCGAACGCGAGCGCCCGATACCGTAGATTGCAGTCAAGGCAATCACAGCGTGTTGATGGTTGGGGATATTGACCCCTGCAATACGTGCCATGCAGCTACCCTATCTTTGAAAGTCGAAAATTATACCACTGAGAGCCGATTTTATTCAATTAGCCCTGACGTTGCTTGTGCCGCGGCTCCGCGCAAATGACGCGTACCACGCGCTTGCGGATAACGATCTTGCAGTTGCGGCAGATCTTTTTTACTGATGCTTGTACTCTCATTTTTCTTCTCCTTACTCGCTCAACTATTTGGCGCGGAACACAATGCGCGCCTTGCTCAAATCATACGGTGTCAACTCCACGGTCACCTTGTCGCCGGGCAGGATGCGAATGTAGTGCATACGCATTTTTCCCGAGATATGACCCAACACCACATGACCATTTTCCAGCTTGATCCGGAACGTCGCGTTCGGCAACGACTCCTCTATCTCGCCCTGCATCTGAATCACATCTTCTTTAGCCATTAGCGCGCAAGCCCACCCTTGAAATTGGCTTTTTTCAGCAGGTTTTCATACTGGTGCGTCATCAGATAAGACTGCACTTGCGCCATGAAGTCCATCGTCACCACCACCAGAATCAACAGCGATGTACCGCCAAAATAAAACGGCACGTTCCACTTCACCACCAAAAATTCCGGCAGCAAGCAAACCAGGGTGATATACACCGCGCCAACCATGGTCAGGCGCAGCATGATCTTTTCAACGTAGCGCGCAGTCTGCTCGCCGGGGCGTATGCCGGGCAAAAATGCGCCGCTCTTCTTCAGGTTGTCTGCCGTTTCTTTCGGGCTGAACACCAGCGCCGTGTAGAAGAAACAGAAGAAAATAATTGCTGCCGCATACACCAGCACATAAACCGGTTGGCCGGGAGACAGCATAGTGCTGATATCCTTCAGCCAATTCATGCCCTGACCGCTTCCAAACCAGCCGGCGATCGTCGCCGGGAACAGGATGATGCTGGAGGCGAAGATCGGCGGGATCACGCCGGCCATATTCAGCTTCAGCGGCAGATGTGAACTTTGCCCGCCATACACCTTGTTACCCACTTGCCGTTTGGCATAGTTCACCAGAATCTTGCGCTGGCCACGTTCAACGAACACCACCAAAGCCGTGACCGCGATCGCCCCGAAGAACAGCAACAGCACCAACGGGATGGAGAATGCCCCGGTGCGCGTCAATTCCAGAGTGCTGCCGATCGCGTTGGGCAATCCCGCCGCGATACCGGCAAAAATAATCAGTGAAATACCATTACCCAACCCGCGTTCGGTAATCTGTTCGCCGAGCCACATCAGGAACATCGTGCCGGTCACCAGGGTAATCACCGAGGTCAACTGGAACATTGCGCCGGGATTCGGCACCAATCCGGGCTGCGTCTGCAACGCCACCGAAATGCCAAATGCCTGAAACATGGCCAGAGCCAATGTGCCGTAGCGGGTGTACTGCGTGATCTTGCGGCGGCCTGCTTCGCCTTCTTTCTTCAATTGCTCAAGGTGCGGAACCGCTATCGCTGCCAATTGCATGATGATCGACGCGGAGATATACGGCATGATCCCCAAGGCAAAAATCGTGAAACGCGACAACGCGCCGCCCGAGAACATATTGAACATGCCCAGGATGCCGTTTTTCTGCGACTTGAACAAATCCGCCAATACCGTCGGATCAATCCCCGGCACCGGAATATGCGCACCGATGCGGAATACCACCAGCGCACCCAGCAAAAACCAGAGGCGCTGACCTAAATCGCCATACTTGCCCTTGCTTGCGCCCTTGGCCACTGTGCTCACGTACAGCCTTACTCGGCGATGCTGCCGCCAGCGGCTTCAATCGCCGCGCGTGCACCTTTGGTTACCAGCAGCCCCTGCAACTTCACTGCACGGGAAATCTCACCGCACAAGATGACTTTCGCGATCAATGCGCCGGGATGAACAACACCTGCCTGCTTGAGAGCCAGCAAATCAACGCTGTCCACCGGCAGCTTCTGCAGGTCGGACAAACGTACCTGCGCCGTGTCATCGCGTGTCAGCGAGACGAAACCGCGCTTCGGCAAACGGCGTTGCAGCGGCATCTGGCCGCCTTCAAAACCGACCTTGTGGAAGCCGCCGGAGCGGGATTTCTGCCCCTTGTGGCCGCGACCGGCAGTCTTGCCCAAACCGGAGCCGATACCTCGGCCAACGCGGCGCTTGGCATGCTTGGCACCTTGTGCAGATTGAATATTATTGAGTTGCATCTTTTATGCCTCACACTTAACCAGGTAATACACCTTGTTGATCATACCGCGCACGCAAGGAGTGTCTTCCAGTTGCACGGTATGGTTGATACGGCGCAGACCCAAGCCGCGAATCGTGTCGCGATGCGATTGCTTGGTGCCGATCAGGCTTTTGATCTGCGTCACTTTGATTGTTTTGGCTTGCGTCATGTCTTACCCCAGAATCTCGTCGACATTCTTGCCGCGCTTGGCAGCAATCTCGGATGGCGAATTCAGCGCTTTCAAGCCGTTCAGTGTGGCACGCACCACGTTGTACGGATTGCTGGAACCGATACATTTGGCCAGCACATCGCGCACGCCAACCGCCTCGAACACCGCGCGCATCGCGCCCCCGGCGATAATGCCGGTACCTTCGGATGCCGGCTGCATCAACACCTTGGCTGCACCATGCTTGCCAATCACGGTATGGTGCAACGTGCCGTTCCTCAGGCTTATCTTGACCAGGTTACGGCGCGCCTCATCCATCGCCTTTTGCACGGCGACTGGAACTTCCTTGGACTTGCCCTTGCCCATCGCCACGCGGCCATCGCCATCGCCAACCACCGTCAGTGCGGCGAATCCCATGATACGGCCACCCTTGACCACCTTGGTGACACGGTTCACGGAGATCATCTTTTCGATCAGACCGTCATCACGCTCTTCTTGCTGCTGCATTTTTCCTTGCGGCTTAGCCATTGCTCAACTCCAATTAGAACTGCAGACCATGTTCGCGCGCGGCTTCAGCCAACGCCTTGACACGGCCATGATACCGGTTTCCGGAACGGTCGAATGCCACCTCGGTAATGCCCGCGGTCTTCGCTTTTTCAGCGATACGCTTGCCCACCACGGCTGCTGCAGCCTTGTTGCCGCCATTCGCCAGATCCTTGCGAACCTCCGCCTCGACGCTGGACGCACTGGCCAGCACCTTGTTGCCGCAAGCAGAAATTACCTGGGCGTAGATGTGCAAGTTGGTACGGTGAATAGCCAGACGTACTGTCTTTTTCTCAGCAATGCGAGCACGGGTTTTGCGTGCCCTGCGCTGACGCGCTTCTCTCTTGTTCAACATATCCGCCTCAGTTATTTCTTCTTGGTTTCTTTCAGAATCACCACTTCATCGCTATAACGCACCCCTTTGCCCTTGTACGGCTCTGGTTCGCGGAAGGCACGAATTTCGGCGGCAACTTGTCCGACACGCTGCTTGTCGGCACCCTTTAATACGATTTCAGTTTGCGTCGGGGTTTCGACCTTGATACCGGCGGGCATCTTGTATGCGACCGGATGGGAAAAACCTAAAGTCAGGTTCAGCGTATCCCCGGCGGCTTGCGCACGGTAACCCACACCAACCAGGTTCAACTTGCGCTCGAAGCCCTTGCTCACGCCCTGCACCATATTGGCCAGCAATGCGCGGATCGTGCCGGACATCGCATTGGCCTGCATGGAGTCATTCTGAGCCTTGCACAACAGGCTGTCGCCTTCGCGTACCACGCTCACATCGCCAGACAAGGCTTGCTTGAGGGTACCCATCGGCCCTTTTATCGAAATTTCACCCGCAGCCAATGCGACTTCAACACCGCTCGGCACAACGACAGGATTCTTGGCAACTCTGGACATATTTACCTCGCTACGCGACTACGCACAGCACTTCACCGCCAATACCATTGGCGCGCGCTTTGCGGTCAGTCATCAAACCCTTGGAAGTGGACACAATGGCAATCCCCAAACCGTTCATCACCTTCGGAATGTCATTGGAACCCTTGTAAATACGCAGACCAGGGCGACTGATGCGCTGAATCTTTTCGATTACCGGGCGACCGCTGTAATACTTCAAGCCTATTTCCAGCGCGGCCTTGCCGCCTTCGCCCTTGATGACGCTGAAGCCATCCACATAGCCCTCGTCTTTCAATACCTCGGCAATTGCCACCTTCAACTTGGATGAAGGCATTACCACTGTGGTTTTTTCCGCAAGCTGCGCATTGCGAATACGCGTCAGCATGTCGGAGATCGGATCACTCATACTCATTTATAATTGCTCCTACCAGCTTGCCTTAACGATACCTGGAATTTCACCGCGCATCGCGAACTCACGCACCTTGATACGCCCCAAACCAAATTTCCTGAAAGTGCCGCGCGGACGCCCCGTCAACGCGCAACGGTTGCGCAGGCGAACCGGACTGGCGTTGCGCGGCAAAGCTTGCAGTTTCAAGCGTGCATCAGCACGCTCTTCATCGCTGAGCTTCACGTTGGAAATCGCAGCCAGCAATTCCGCGCGCTTGGCCGCAAACTTCTTTACTGTGTCACGGCGTTTTTGTTCACGGTTAATCAATGCCATCTTAGCCATTAGTATTCCCTCATTTCTTTAATGGGAGTTTGAATGCCGTCAGAAGCGCCTTGGCTTCTTCGTCGGTCTTCGCGGAGGTGGTGATGGTAATGTTCATGCCACGCAACGCATCAATTTTTTCATACTCTATTTCCGGAAAAATGATCTGCTCTTTCACGCCCATGTTGTAGTTGCCACGACCATCAAAAGACTTTCCCGAAATACCGCGGAAATCGCGGATACGCGGAATCGCGACAGAAATCAGGCGATCCAGGAACTCATACATACGCTCCTTGCGCAACGTCACTTTGCAGCCGACCGGATAGCCTTCGCGAATCTTGAAACCGGCAATGGATTTCTTGGACATCGTGACCACCGGCTTCTGGCCGGCAATCTTTTGCATATCGCCAACCGCAAATTCCATCACTTTCTTGTCCGCCACCGCCTCGCCCACACCCATGTTCAGGGTGATCTTCTCGATGCGCGGCACTTCCATGACGGACTTGTAGCCAAACTGCTTCATCAGGTCCTTGGTGACCTTGTCTTTGTAAAAATCGTACAAACGAGCCATGCCCTTACCCCTTAAGCGTCAATCATTTCGCCGCTGGACTTGAACACGCGCGCCTTGCGCCCGTCCTCCAGCGTTTTAATACCGACCCGATCACCCTTATTGGCAGCCGCGTTGTAGATCGCCACATTCGAAATATGAATCGGCAACTCCTTCTCCACGATCCCGCCGGTCAGGCCTTTTGCCGGGTTAGGCTTCTGATGCTTCTTGACTTTATTAATACCGCTCACCAGCAGGTATTCACCCAGCACGCGCAGCACATTGCCTCGGCTACCCTTGTCTTTACCGGTGATTACGATAACGTCATCGTTTTTCTTGATCTTGCGCATGATTTTCCTCGACTAGATCCGTTGCCGCTTACAGCACTTCAGGTGCCAGCGAAACGATCTTCATGAACTTTTCGGTACGCAACTCGCGTGTCACCGGCCCGAAGATACGCGTGCCGATCGGTTCCAGCTTGGCGTTCAACAGCACTGCAGCATTGCCGTCAAACTTGATCAAGGAACCATCCGTGCGGCGCACCCCCTTGGCGGTACGAACCACCACAGCGTTGTACACTTCACCCTTCTTTACGCGGCCACGCGGCGCCGCATCCTTGATGCTGACCTTGATGACATCGCCGACGGAAGCATAACGGCGCTTGGAACCGCCCAATACCTTGATGCACATCACGGAACGCGCACCGGTATTGTCAGCCACATCTAAAACAGACTGCATTTGTATCATTATTTAATCTCCAACTTTTTCCGCTCACGGCGGCCAGTTTTGGAACCCGTTCGGGTTAGGTCGCCGCTTGCGGCGATGAAACGAAGCCGCGCATTATATGTAAATTTTGATAATACGCAAGCTAAATTAAATTGCAGCGGCCTTTTCAACCAACTTGGCAACGCGCCAGCTTTTTGTTTTTGCAATCGGACGGCATTCTTCGATGGTCACCACGTCGCCGGCATGAAACTCATTGGCCTCATCATGGGCATGATATTTCTTGGAAACGCGAATAATCTTGCCCAGCAATGGGTGTTTTACTTTGCGTTCGACCAGAACCGTTACGGTCTTGTCCATCTTGTCGCTTGTTACAGTACCGGTCAGGGTACGCTTCAGTTTGGATTCGCTCATTTCTGGGCACCCTTCTCTGTCAATACGGTCTTCACGCGGGCGATATCACGGCGCACTTTGCGCAATTCGCTGGTATTTGTCATTTGCTGCGTCGCAACTTGCATACGCAGGCCAAATTGCGCCTTGGTCAGTGACAGCATCTCCTGTTGCAGATCTGCCTCAGACTTGGTTCTCAATTCACTAGCCTTCATGTTATGCACCTACCTGTCTAATCACGAATGTGGTCGCAATCGGCAACTTCGCAGATGCCAAACGGAACGCTTCGCGAGCCAATGTTTCATCCACGCCATCCATCTCGTACAGCATCTTGCCGGGTTGAATCTCGGCGACGTAGAACTCGGGATTGCCCTTGCCATTACCCATGCGGACTTCGGCCGGTTTTTTGGAGATCGGCTTATCCGGAAAAATACGGATCCAGATGCGTCCGCCGCGTTTGATGTGGCGTGTCATAGCACGACGTGCGGCTTCAATCTGACGTGCCGTCAAGCGGCCGCGCGCAACCGCCTTCAGGCCAAACTCACCGAAACTCACCTTGTTGCCTCGAGTGGCAATGCCGGTATTACGGCCCTTTTGTTCCTTGCGGTATTTTCTTCTAGCTGGCTGTAGCATGCTTTGCTCCCGACTTTCTTACTTTCTTTTCCGGTTCAGCGATGACCGGCGCGGCAACTTCCTGTCCGCCGATTTCGCCCTTGAATACCCAAACCTTTACGCCTATGATGCCATAGGTGGTCTTCGCTTCTGACGTACCGTAATCGATATCGGCACGCAAAGTATGCAATGGTACACGGCCTTCGCGATACCATTCGGTGCGGGCGATTTCAATCCCGTTCAAACGGCCGGCGCTCATGATCTTGATGCCTTGCGCGCCCAGGCGCATTGCATTCTGCATCGCACGTTTCATCGCACGACGGAACATGATGCGCTTTTCCAGTTGCGCGGTGATGCTGTCGGCGATCAACTGCGCATCGACTTCCGGCTTGCGCACTTCTTCAATAGCGACATCAACGGATTGCAAACCCATGCGCTTGCGCAATTCGGCGCGCAACGCCTCGATATCCTCGCCTTTTTTGCCGATCACCATCCCGGGACGCGCGGTGTAAATAGTCACTTTGGCGTTCTTGGCAGGGCGCTCGATAATTACCTTGGACACCCCGGCGGAGGCCAGCTTCTTTTTCAGGAAAGCACGAACCTCAATATCCTTGAGAAGCAAGTCAGCAAAATTCTTGCTGTTTGCGAACCACTTGGAATCCCAGTTTTTGCGAACGCACAACCGAAAACCGGTTGGATGAATTTTCTGTCCCATAATTTACCCTTAGCTCCCGACGCTGACTGTAATGTGGCAGGTCTGCTTTTCAATTTTGTTGCCACGACCCTTGGCGCGCGCCATGAAACGCTTCAGCGATGTCGCCTTGTCAATGTAAATGGTCTTCACCTTCAGCTCATCGATATCCGCACCATCGTTATGCTCGGCATTCGCAATCGCTGATTCCAGGGCTTTCTTGATGATCCCCGCACCCTTCTTCGGGCTGAAGGCCAGGATGTTGAGCGCTTGCGCAACCGGCAAACCGCGAATTTGATCGGCAACCAGGCGGCCCTTCTGCGCGGAAAGATGAATATTTCTTGCTACTGCAATCGTCGTTGTCATCATGCCTCCCTATTTCTTGACCACTGCTTTTTTATCAGCAGCATGACCCTTGAAGGTGCGCGTCAGGGAAAACTCACCCAATTTGTGACCCACCATGTTTTCGGATACATACACCGGAATATGTTGCTTGCCGTTGTGTACCGCAATCGTCAGGCCGACAAACTCAGGCAGCACCGTGGAACGGCGTGACCAGGTTTTCACCGGGCGCTTATCGTTAGTGGCGCGCACTGTCTCAATCTTCTTGAGCAGGTGGGCGTCGACAAATGGACCTTTTTTAATGGAACGTGCCATGTTTACTTACCCCTTAAACCTGAAAGCGACGGCGTACGATCATGCCGCTGGTGCGCTTGTTGCGACGTGTGCGGAAGCCCTTGGCTGGCACACCCCATGGACTGACCGGATGACGGCCAGCGGCAGTCTTGCCTTCGCCACCGCCATGCGGGTGATCGACCGGATTCATCACCACCCCGCGCACGGTCGGGCGGACACCGCGCCAACGCATCGCGCCGGCCTTACCGATGGAACGCAGGCTGTGTTCAGAATTGCCCACTTCGCCCAAGGTTGCCTTGCAATCGATATGCACTTTGCGGATTTCTCCGGAGCGCAACCGCAATTGTGCGTAGCTGCCTTCACGCGCCAACAGTTGCACGGAAGTGCCTGCGGAACGCGCCAACTGCGCACCCTTACCCGGCAACATTTCGATGCAGTGGATGGTCGAACCAACCGGAACATTGCGCAGTGGCAAGGCATTGCCTGGTTTGATCGGCGCTTCCGAACCGCTCACCAGAGTGGCACCGGCCGCAACGCCCTTTGGCGCAATGATGTAACGACGCTCGCCATCGGCGTAGCACAACAGCGCCAGGTTAGCACTGCGGTTTGGATCGTATTCGAGACGCTCCACCGTGGCCGGGATTCCGTCCTTGTTGCGCTTGAAGTCGACCAGACGGTAATGCTGCTTATGGCCACCGCCCATATGACGGGTCGTAATATGACCGTTGTGGTTACGCCCGGCGGTCTTGCTTTTCTTTTCGAGCAGCGCGGCAACCGGCTTGCCTTTATGCAGGTCTGGATTGACAACGCGCACTACCGCACGCTGCCCCGGAGTTGTTGGTTTTAGCTTAATCAATGCCATGATGATTACCCTTGCTCATTTGCAGCAAAATTAATTTCCTGGCCAGCGGCCAAGCATACATAAGCCTTCTTCCAGTTGTTGCGGCGACCGACGAAACGGCCAGCGCGTTTCACCTTGCCCTTGACGTTGACCACTTGCACGGTATTCACGCTCACCTTGAACATCATTTCAACGGCAGCCTTGATTTCCGGCTTGGTCGCATCCGGCACGACGCGGAAGATCACTTGCTCGTTCTTGTCGGCAACGTAGGTCGCCTTTTCGGAGATTTGCGGAGCGAGCAACACCTTCATCAAGCGCTCCTGGCTGAACTGTTGCGTACTCATGCGAACATCTCCTCAATTTTTGCCACGGCATTACGCGTGACGACCACATTCGGGAAACGCACCAGGCTGACCGGGTCTGCCTGATTGGCTTCCAACACCAGTACGTTGGGCAGGTTACGCGAGGACAAATACAGGTTTTCGTCCACACTGTCGGTGATGATCAGCAGACGGCCATCCAGCCCCATCCCCTTGATCTTTTGCGCAAGCAGTTTTGTCTTAGGCGCATCGACCGTCAAACTGTCCACTACCACCAGACGGTTCTCGCTGACCAATTTCGAGAAGATGGATGCTAAACCCGCGCGATACATCTTGCGATTCACTTTTTGTGTGTAATTTTCTTCGCCGGTGTTCGGGAAAATCTTGCCGCCGCCACGCCACAGCGGGCTGGATGCCATACCGGCGCGCGCACGGCCGGTGCCTTTTTGCGCAAATGGTTTGCGCGTGCTCTTGGCGATTTCGCTACGGCCCTTTTGCTTGCTGTTGCCACCACGCGCATTGGCCATATAAGCGTTGACCAGCTGATGCACCAGGTCTTCGTTATATTCGCGGCCGAACAATTCGTCCGATGCGCTCAGGTTTGCGGTCGCCTGGCCTTTATCATTAATGACTTTAAGTTCCATTACGCACCTGCCTTCACTGCGGGACGCACGATAATGCTGCTGTTTATGCAACCTGGAACAGCGCCCTTTACCAGCAACAACTGGCGCGCAACATCAACACGCACGATTTGCAGGTTTTGCACTGTTCTTTGCACATCACCGAGATGACCGGTCATGCGCTTACCCGGGAACACACGGCCCGGATCTTGCGCCATACCGATAGAGCCCGGCACGTTATGCGACTTCGAGTTACCGTGCGAGGCACGACCCGATTTGAAATGGTGACGTTTGATGGTGCCGGCGTAACCCTTACCTTTGGAGACGCCTGTCACATCAACGAGTTGACCCGCCTGAAAGATTTCCACACTGACTGTGGAACCTGCTTGCAGGCCAGCCAGCTGTTCAGGGGATACGGTGAATTCTTTAAGTGCACTCCCGGCTTCGACGCCAGCCTTGGCGTAATGACCGGCAGCAGCCTTGCTGACGCGCCCCGGACGGCGTGTACCGTGCGCCAATTGCACAGCGGTATAGCCATCGGTATCGACGGATTTAACCTGGGTGACACGATTATTGGACACTTCCAGCACGGTTACCGGCAACGAAGAACCGTCATCGGTAAATACGCGGGTCATGCCAATCTTGCGACCGACAAGTCCTAAGCTCATTTTATTTTCCTCTTGTTAAGGGGTTGACTGCAATTGGTCAACCGATTTTTTACATCAGTACGGGCGTAAGGCCTTACGCCCCTACGCCTTTTGGCGCAACAATTACTGCAATTTGATCTCGACATCCACGCCAGCCGGCAAATCCAGCTTCATCAGCGCGTCTACCGTCTTGTCGGTAGGATCGACGATGTCCATCAGGCGCAGATGGGTACGAATTTCAAACTGATCGCGCGAAGTCTTGTTGACGTGTGGCGAACGCAACACATCGAAACGCTCAATCTTGGTTGGCAACGGCACCGGTCCGTTGACCACCGCGCCGGTACGCTTGGCAGTCTCAACAATCTGCGCTGCCGACTGATCGATCAAGCGATAGTCAAACGCCTTGAGGCGAATGCGAATTTTTTGACTTTGCATAATTTTCTCTTGCATTTACGCGGCCATGCCGCTAATTAAAGAACGAATCGCGTGATTCAGGCCAGTGGCCCAGTCCACGCGAGGGCGCGCATTGTAGCCTTACTCGATGATCTTTGCAACCACACCTGCACCGACGGTGCGGCCACCCTCACGGATCGCGAAGCGCAGGCCTTCTTCCATCGCGATCGGGTTGATCAGGTTGACGGTGATGCTGACGTTGTCGCCCGGCATCACCAT
>JAGRPI010000007.1 GCA_019449635.1 Candidatus Ferrigenium bremense | reverse complement strand
TGATCGCAAGTTGCGAATTGTTGGCGCCGGACGCGCCGCCTGTTGACGATCCTGTGCCGCTGGTTGCGCCGGAGCCGACCTGTGAAGAGTTGGAAATTGCGCCGTCCGTGTCGCGCGCCATGTTCACATAATCGATCTTGTAATGGCGCAGATAGGGCGCATCCGGCATCACGATCAGATTGTTGTTATCCAGTTCATAGCGCATGTCCACCTGCTTGGCGATGCGCGTCAGGATTTGCGGCAGGGTCTGGTTGAGCGCGTTCAGGGTGACTGTGCCCTGGATGCCGGGATGGATGTCCAGGTTGATTTTTGCATCGCGCGCCAGGGCGAACAGGATTTCCTGCGCGGGAATATTGGTGACGACGACGCTGTAGGTTTCTGCCCGGGTCACCGGTTTGGGCGGCGGGAGAACGATGCTGCGTTTTACGGTTTGCGGAATGCCGGTAGCGGTGGAGGGCTGGCTGGTTTGTTGTTGGATATGCTTATCCGACGGCTGGATCGGTTTGGTGCCGCAACCGGCAAGAATCATGCTGACGGCGCAGAGATAAAACATGTTGCATAAGCGCATCCTTTTGCTCCCTATCCCTTATTGGTGCGAAGCCTAACAGCTTTGCGGATTTGGCTCAATATGCCCATGGTGGCAGGTATGCTAGAAAGTATAAATGGATACGATGAAAGCATCCTGATAACGCTGTGGCAATTCATCGATCGCATTCTGCGCCGCATTGGCCGATGGGTATGCGCCGTAGAGTACGCGCAGCCCGTCCTTGCTACCGAATTTGGCCGGCAGCAGATAGATTTCCGAGAGCCTGCCCAGCCCTTTTGCCCGTTTCAGGAAGTTTTCGATGCGCCCCTGCTTGACCTCTTCGCTGTAGAACAATTGGATGCTGGCAACGGTTTTTTTCTGTTCGGCCAATTGTTTGCCCGCCGCCAGGCGCTGTTCAAACAGGCTTGATTTGCCGGCCGCCGGGCTGCTGCTCGCTTTCTCTGCGGACGCGGCTGCCGGCGGTAAATTATCTGCCGCCGGACGGGGAAGGGAAGCCAGGCTCGCGGTGACGGCGGCCGGATTTGTTCCCCCGTTGATGGCGAGAGCAGGAGCGTTATCCGGCACCGGGGATGGCTGGGCTGCTGTCGGCCTGTCCTGAGCCTGTCCCGAGCCTGTCCTGAGCTCGTCGAAGTGGCTCGTCGAAGCGACTTGTTGAAGTGGTGCTGGCGGCTTGTTCAGCAGCCACCAGGCCGTCAAACCCGTCACAAACAACACGCTGGCCGCGCTTCCGATCAGCAGCTTTTTGTCGGGCAGTGAACGGGCAGGTTTGAGTTCGCTGTCACGCATTGCCGCCTGTACATGGCGGGCCTCGATGTTGTGGGTGTCTTCCACGAATGCAGCCAGCAGCGATTTGTCCGCGAGGATGTTGATGCGGCGCATCAATCCGTTTGACGCATTGGCGATGAGCTTGATGGCGTTTGGCGAGAAAATGTCCGGGCCGCGGTAGCCGGCCGCGCGCATCCTGAACATCAGGTAGTCCTCGAGGGTATTGCGCGACAGCGGCTGTATATGAAAATGGTGGATGATGCGATCCTTGAGCTGGCGCATGTTCGGCTGGTCCAGCTTGGCATTCAGTTCCGGCTGCCCGAACAGGATGATTTGCAGCAGCTTGGCATTGCCGACCTGCAAGTTGTAGAGCAGGCGCAATTCTTCCAGCGTATCCAGCGGCATAGCGTGCGCTTCATCGACCAGCACGACGATGCGCTTGCCTTCGCGGGCCTTCTCCTCGAGTCTGTTCTGGATGCTATGCATGATGATACCGACGCGCTTGCCGTCGATGCTCAGGCCAAGCGCATCGGCGATCGCATACAGCATTTCCTCGCGCGACAGGCTCGGGTTGGCGAGATAAATGGTTTCGATATGTTTGGGCAGCCGTTCGAGCAGCATGCGGCACAGCATGGTTTTGCCGCTGCCGACTTCGCCGCTGACCTTGATGATGCCTTCGGCCTCGCTCAGCGAATAGATCAACGCCTCGAGGATCTCGCCGCGATGGGCGCCGGAAAAGAAAAATACCGTCACGGGCGTGATTCTGAACGGCGGCTCGTTGAGTCCGAAATGTTCCAGGTACATGCCTAAGTCCTATTGGTTGGGTTTTTCATGGGCACCCATGCGGCTGTGCAGCGTGGTGCGGTTGATGCCGAGCAGCCTGGCCGCTTCGCTGACATTGCCTGCGGCAAGTTCCAGTGCGGCGGCAATGTAATGGCCTTCCTGTTCGCGCAGATGCCGGTCCAGGTTGAAGTTGCCCGCCCTGAGTTCGTCGAAGCGGCTTTGTTGCACCTGTCCCGTGTCTCCTGTCGCGGATGTGTCCAGTGGGTCGAATTCTTCCTGTAATTGCATGGCGCTGACCTTTTGTCCGGGATATTTTGCGGTCAATCGGATAACGATGTTGCGCAATTCACGGGTGTTCCCGGGAAAGCTGTAGCGTTCCCAGCACTGCAAAGCTTCCATGTCCAGTTCGAAAGGTGTCTGCCCGGTTTGCTGGGCGTAATAAGCGCGGAAATGGTTGAGCAGGACCAGCTTGTCCTGGCCAAGCTCGCGCAATGCGGGAACGGTGATTGAAAATACATTCAGGCGGTGATACAGGTCATCGCGAAACGTTCCGGCCTTGACTGCGTTGCGCAGGTTGCGATTGGTCGCGGCGATGATACGTGCGCGGCTCTTGCGCGTGGTGGTTTCGCCGATGCGTTGGTATTCGCCGTTCTCCAGGACTCTCAGCAGCTTGGTTTGGAGCTCCAGAGCCAATTCGCCGATCTCGTCGAGGAATAGCGTGCCGTCGGATGCGTCCTCGAAAAAACCGGATTGCGCGCTCATTGCGCCGGTGAAGGCTCCCTTGCTGTGGCCGAACAGGGTAGGTTCGATCAGCGTGGGGGAAATTGCGGCACAGTTGAGCACTTTGAATGGCGTGCCGGGGCTGCCAGACAGCTTTTGAACCGCGGTGGCAACCAGCTCCTTGCCGCAACCGGATTCTCCCTCGATGAGCACGGGATAGGGCATGGCGGCATACATCATGATCTGGCTGCGCAGGGCCTTTATGGCCGGACTCTGGCCGACGATCCCCTGCGACTGCCGGTCACGCTCGTCATTGCCGGATTCGCTGTCCCGGATAGCCAGTGCGTCGTCTAGATATTTCCTGATTTTTTCCGGCGCACATGGCTTGGCGATGAAATCCGCCGCACCCAGCGCGCGAGCATGACGCGCGTTGCTTTGTTCATTCTGTCCGGACAGGACAAAGATCTTGATTTTCGGCGAATGTGCCAGTAATTCGGCAATCAGGTGAAAACCTTCATCCGGGCGGTGCGGAGTCGGCGGCAGCCCCAGATCGATCAGTGCCAGTTGCGGGGGGGCGGGCAATTTGCGCAACAGGGTTATGGCTGCGGCGCGTGATCCGGCCTGGTGTATCTCAAAGCTGTTGCCAAGCGCGGCCGCCAATCCTTCGCAAATCAGCGGGTCGTCATCGACGATCATCAGGCTGGGATGTGTCGGAAGGGCGTTCAATTTGTGCTCACGGAGATTTGGTATCGGGTGCTGAGCATAGCGGTAAGCGCTTACAAGCTCAATAGGGAAAAAGACTATAGATATCCATAGGCGCGACTATTTGTTGAGGATTTGCCGTGCTGTGGTTTAGAATGCGCCCTCCCGATTTTTTGGATTTCAACTTTGTCTTCATCTGTTTCGGCCGAAATTTGCGAACTTAATTTTGCCTACGATAAACGCCCCGTCCTGCAGGGTATCAACATGGTTTTTCCGAAGGGCAAGCTGATCGCCATCATGGGGTTGAGCGGCTGCGGTAAAACCACGCTGCTGCGACATATCGGCGGTGCGCTCAAACCGACCATGGGTTGTGTCAAAGTGGCCGGGCAGGTGATTCACGAGCTGGACCAGGACGGTTTGTATGCCATGCGGCGCAAGATGGGGATGCTGTTCCAGTTCGGCGCGTTATTTACCGATATGTCGGTATACGACAACGTGGCATTCCAGATGCGCGAACATACCGACCTGCCGGAAGAGATCATTCACGATCTGGTCTTGATGAAACTGCATGCGGTGGGGTTGCGCGGCACGCATAACCTGATGCCATCCGAGCTGTCCGGCGGCATGGCGCGGCGTGTGGCCCTGGCGCGTACCGTGGCGCTTGACCCGATGCTGATCATGTATGACGAGCCCTTTGCCGGACTGGATCCGATTTCGCTGACGGTGGTCGGCGATCTGATCCGCCGCCTGAATGACGCGCTGGGTGCGACCTCGATAGTGGTGACGCACGATATACAGGAGTCGCTGAAGATTGTGGACTACGTTTATTTCATGGCCAATGGTGTGATCGAAGCGGAGGGGACGCCCGACGAGATCCGCGCGTCGGGCAAGGATTTTGTGCACCAGTTCGTGCATGGCGAGATGGATGGTCCGGTACCCTTCCATTATCCCGGCGGTGATTACCGTCAAGATCTGAATCTGGGAGGCTGACACAATGCCGGCAGTTAAAGCAATCAAGGGAATTGGCCATCGTACCGTCAATGCGGTGTGGCGCATCGGCGTGGCGACGCGCTTTTTCATGCTCACGTTGACGCATTCGGGCAGCGGCTTCCGGCGCTTCCATCTGATCATCAAGGAGTTGTTTTCCACCGGCGTGATGTCGCTGATCATCATCATCGTGGCGGGGCTGTTTGTCGGCATGGTGCTCGGCTTGCAGGGCTATGAGACGCTTAAACGTTATGGCTCGGAATCGGCGCTGGGCAGCATGGTGGCGCTGAGCCTGGTGCGCGAACTGGGGCCGGTGGTGGCCGCGCTGTTGTTTGCCAGTCGCGCCGGTTCGGCGATGACGGCGGAAATCGGCCTGATGAAGGCGACCGAGCAGATCTCCGCGATGGAAATGATGGCGGTCAATCCGATCGCGCGCATCGTTGCGCCGCGTTTCTGGGCGGGCGTGATTTCCATGCCGTTGCTGGCCGCACTGTTCAGCGCGGTGGGAGTGTTTGGCGGTTACCTGGTCGGCGTGGTGCAGATCGGTGTGGATGAGGGGTCGTTCTGGTCGCAGATGCAGTCCGCCGTGGATTTTCGCGAGGATATCCTGAACGGCGTGATCAAGAGTTTCGTGTTTGGCATCGTGGTGACGGTGATTGCGCTGTTCGAAGGCTACGATGCGCCGCCTACGGCGGAGGGCGTATCCGGTGCGACGACACGAACGGTGGTTACCTCGTCGCTGGCGATTCTGATGCTGGATTTTATTTTGACCGCAATCATGTTTAGGGGAAATTAAGTTATGGAACGCACGACGGTTGATCTGTGGGTTGGGATATTTGTAGTGGCGGGCATTGCCGCATTGGTGATGCTGGCGATGAAGGTGGGGAACCTGGGCACCTACAATGTGTCGGAGGCCTATCAGGTGCATGCCTACTTTTCGAACATCGGCGGCCTGAAGCCCAAGGCATCCATCAAGAGCGCGGGCGTGCTGGTCGGGCGTGTGACGGACATTACACTGGATACGGAACGCTACGAGGCCAAGGTGGTAATGAGTCTGGACAAGCGTTACCGGTTTCCCAAGGATACGTTCGCCAATATCCTGACTTCCGGTTTGCTGGGCGAGCAGTACATCGGCTTGATGCCCGGTGGCGATGAAGAAATGCTGAAGGACGGGGAGCAACTGAAGAAGACGCAATCCGCCATGGTGCTGGAAGATCTGATAGGCAAATTCTTGTACAGCAAGGCCGAAGAGCCAGCTAAATAATCAAGGAGTTTTTGAAATGAAGGGGTTGTTGAAAGTTATTGCAGGCTTTTTGTGCATGATTGGTTTTGCACAGGCCGAGATGGTCGCGCCGGATGAGTTGATCAAGACTACCGCGCAGGACGTCCTCGTGATTGTCAAGCAAGACAAGGATATCCAGGCAGGCAACCAGAAAAAAATCCTGGATCTGGTGGATGCCAAGGTATTGCCGCATTTTGATTTTGTGCGCATGACAAGGCTGGCGGTGGGCAAGCATTGGCGGACCGCAACCAACGAACAGAAGCAGGCGTTGGTGACGGAGTTCCGCAATATGCTGGTGCGTACTTATACCAAGGCATTCACCGTGTATCGCGACCAATCGGTGGAAGTAAAACCGTTCAAGATGGCTGCCGATGCGACCGAAGCGACCGTCAAGACCACCATCAACAAGCCGGGCGCTCCGCCAGTCCCGGTCGATTATGAAATGGAAAAAACCACCGACGGCTGGAAGGCATTCGATGTGGCCATAGAAGGCGTCAGCATGGTGACCAGCTATCGCGGCACCTTTGATACGCAAATCCAGCAAAACGGCATCGACGGCCTGATCAAGATGCTGTCCGACAAGAATGCCAATGCTGCCAATGTCGCGCTGCAGAAGGCAGAGACAAAGTGATCACGCGCGAGGATGGGCGGCTGGTGGTACGCGGTCGCCTGACCATCGCAACCGTGCCCGCCCTGTTTGAAGCGGGCTTGCAGCATCTGACCAGCGAAGATTTGCTGGTGGATTTCTCGCAGGTTGAGGCAGTTGACTCCGCTGCAGTGAGCATGCTGCTGGGATGGTTACGTGCCGCACAGCGCAGCCAGCGTACTTTGCGCGTGGCGGGTCTTCCAGACGATTTGCTCAGCTTGGCGCGCCTGTATGGCGTGGCCGAGTTGCTGCCCCGGCAATCCGCTTGATTCTCACAAACGGTCCATTACGAAGGACTGATGGAACTCTAGCCATTCCACTAAGCGACCAAACAACGATCGCTAAATGGCTGGTTAACAGAGGTCACGAAGATTTATCATGGAACTGCATGACATGGGATGCTCGCCAGCAAGGCGACTCCAATTTTTGGGGTAATACATTGTTTTTCTTCGTGCACTTCGTGTTCTTTGTGGTTTAAATCAGGAATTCAGGATAATGGTCACTCCGGAAAGCATTCAACTCAACATCGCGCAAAACATGGCGACTGAGCATTTAAGCGTGGACGGTGATGGGCGTCACTTCGAAGCGGTGGTGGTCAGCGATGCCTTTGCCGGCAAGAGCCGCGTACAGCGCCACCAGTTGGTGTATCAAACCCTGGGTGAGCGGATGCGCGACGAGATCCATGCGCTGTCGATAAAAACCTATACGCCGCAAGAATGGGAAAATAGTCGCAAGACGTAAGTCGTAAGTTGGTAGCTGTTTTAGCTACGCAACCTACGCCTTACGTCTTACGTCTGACAACTGAATTTATGCAAAAACTGGCAATTCAGGGCGGTAGCCGCCTCAATGGTGAAGTGCGCATCTCCGGTGCCAAGAATGCGGCGCTGCCGATATTGTGTGCCAGCTTGTTGACCGGCGATCCGTTACAGCTTGGCAACGTGCCGGATCTGAACGATGTCGCTACGATGCGCAAACTGCTGCAGCAGATGGGTGTGGCGATAGTGGTGGAGGGCGGCCAGGTGGCCTTGTCTGCGGCGCAGATCGACAAGCTCGAAGCGCCTTACGACATGGTGAAAACCATGCGTGCCGCGATTCTGGTGCTGGGGCCGCTGGTGGCGCGCTTCGGCGAGGCGCGCGTTTCATTGCCGGGCGGCTGCGCCATTGGCTCGCGCCCGGTGGACCTGCATATCAAGGGCTTGCAGGCGATGGGCGCGGAAATCCATATCGAGCACGGCTACATCCATGCCCAAGCCAGGCGGCTCAAGGGTGCGCGGATATTCTTCGATCTGGTCAGCGTGACCGGAACGGAAAACCTGATGATGGCCGCAACGCTGGCGGACGGCGTGACGGTACTGGAAAATGCGGCGCGCGAACCGGAAGTGGTGGATCTGGCGCATTGCCTGATCGCGATGGGCGCCAGGATCGAAGGTGCGGGCAGCGACACCATCACCGTCACCGGCGTGGAAAAACTACACGGCGCAAGCCATCGCGTCATGCCGGATCGCATCGAGAGCGGCACGTTTCTGGTCGCGGCGGCCGCGGCAGGCGGCAACATCACCCTGACCGATACACGCGCCGACATCCTCGACAACGTATTGGAGAAGCTGCAGGAGGCTGGCGCAACGATCCAGGTGTCAGGCAGCACGATCAACCTGCAAATGAACCAGCGCCCCAGGGCGGTGAACGTGCGCACCGCCCCCTATCCGGCGTTTCCCACCGACATGCAGGCGCAGTTCATGGCGATGAATTGCATCGCGGAAGGCAGTTCGATGGTGGTCGAAACGATCTTCGAGAACCGCTTCATGCATGTGCAGGAGCTGCGCCGCCTCGGCGCGCAGATCGACGTGGAGGGCAACACCGCCGTGATCCGGGGCTGCGCGCAACTGGAAGGAGCGGCGATCATGGCGACCGACTTGCGCGCTTCGGCTTGCCTGGTCATCGCCGGACTGGTGGCGCAGGGCGAGACCGTGATAGACCGTATCTATCACCTGGATCGCGGTTACGAACACATTGAGGCTAAACTGTCGGCGCTCGGCGCCCAGATACGCAGGATCAAATAAATCGGAGAGTGTATGAAAACCGCTAAAAACCGTAGCCGGGTTGCCACGACACGGTGTTGCGAAGCATCCGGTGCGGGAGTGGCAACTGGCGGTTGTTCCCGCAATCGGCTGGCTTCGCCAGTAACGTGTCACAGCCGCCACTTCGAGAGCAAGGCGTACGTAGCACAGCGAACGAGACATACCCTATGGGTAGGCGATGAGCGAGCACCGCGCAACGCCGCTATCGAATTGCGCAGTAGGTTTGTAGGGGTTTTAAAATGATCACCATCGCACTGTCCAAGGGACGCATCTTCGAAGAGACCCTGCCGCTGCTGAACGCGGCGGGCATCGCCACGCCGGAAGACCCGGAGTCTTCGCGCAAACTGATCCTGCCGACCAATCGCGCCGATGTGCGGCTGATCATCGTGCGCGCTTCCGATGTGCCGACCTATGTGCAATACGGCGCGGCGGATCTCGGCGTGGCGGGCAAGGATGTGCTCAACGAGCACGGCGGCATCGGGCTGTATCAGCCGCTGGATCTGAATATCGCGCGCTGCCGCATGATGGTGGCGGTGCGCAACGATTTCGATTACGAATCCGCGGTGCGCCAGGGCGCGCGCCTGCGCGTGGCGACCAAATATGTGCAGACCGCCAGGGACCACTTCGCCGCAAAGGGCGTGCATGTGGACCTGATCAAGCTGTACGGCTCGATGGAGCTGGCCCCGCTGGTGGGATTGTCGGATGCGATCGTCGATCTGGTGAGCAGCGGCGGCACGCTCAAGGCCAACAATCTGAAGGCGGTCGAGCATATCGCCGATATTTCGTCGCGGCTGGTGGTGAATCAGGCCGCGCTGAAATTGAAACATGGAATGATCCAGCCGATGCTGGATGCGTTTGCGGGCGCGATCAGCAAATAAATACGAATCGTCATTCCGGGGCAGAAGCGTAGGGCGGGTGTGACCCGCCCTACGATCGCTCCAGCGGGAGAGGGATTTATGCGGCAGCCGGTGGTTTTAATCTTGTAACGGACATAAAGGAAGATTTCCAAATGAACATCAGGCGACTTTCCAGCCGCGCTGCGGACTTCGATGAAGAGTTGACCAGGCTGCTGGCCTTCGAGGAAACAGCGGACGAAAAGCTGGAAGCGACCGTGGCTTCCATCCTTGCCGACGTGCGCAAGCGCGGCGATGCCGCCGTGCTCGAATACACCGCCAGGTTCGACCGCCTGCCGCTGGAGCATGGCGCGGCGATGGAATTGCCGCAGCACGAGTTGCGCGCGGCATTCGACGGCCTGCCCGCCGAACAGCGCGGCGCGCTGGAACAGGCCGCGCAGCGCGTGACCGATTACCACCGCAGGCAGGTGCAGACTTCGTGGAGCTATACCGAAACAGACGGCACGCTGCTCGGCCAGCAGGTGACGCCGCTGGATCGCGTCGGCCTGTATGTGCCGGGCGGCAAGGCGGCCTACCCGTCATCGGTGCTGATGAACGCGCTGCCCGCGAAGGTGGCGGGAGTGGCCGAACTCATCATGGTGGTACCGACCCCGGACGGCGTGAAGAACCAGCTGGTGCTGGCGGCGGCTTACCTGTCCGGCGTGGATCGCGTGTTCACGATCGGCGGCGCGCAGGCGGTGGCGGCGCTGGCCTACGGCACGGCGACGATCCCGAAAGTGGACAAGATCGTCGGCCCCGGCAACGCCTATGTGGCCTCCGCCAAGCGCCGCGTGTTCGGCGCGTGCGGCATCGACATGATCGCCGGGCCGTCGGAAATCCTGGTGATCTGCGACGGGCAGACCGACCCGGACTGGGTTGCGATGGACCTGTTCTCGCAGGCCGAACACGACGAACTGGCGCAGGCGATCCTGCTGTCGCCGGATGCGAAATTCATCAACGCGGTCGCGCAAAGCGCGAATCGCCTGCTGGAGCAGATGCCGCGCCGCGACATCATCCGGACCGCGCTGGAGAATCGCGGCGCCTTGATCCAGGTCGCCGACCTCGACGAAGCCTGCATCATCAGCAACCGCATCGCGCCGGAGCATCTGGAGTTGTCGGTCGCAGACCCGCAAAGCCTGCTGCCCAAACTCAAACATGCCGGCGCGATCTTCATGGGGCGCTACACTTCGGAATCGCTCGGCGACTACTGTGCCGGGCCGAACCATGTCCTGCCCACCTCCGGCACCGCGCGTTTCTCCTCGCCGCTGGGCGTGTACGATTTCCAGAAGCGCAGCAGCCTGATCCAGGTTTCCGCGCATGGCGCGCAGAAACTGGGCGCGATCGCAGCTACACTGGCGTTCGGCGAAGGCTTGCAGGCGCATGCCCAGTCGGCGTTATTCAGAAAAGACGCGAAGCCCTGAGCCGGTTTGCGATAGCTTTATTTTGACAAATCGGCAGGCATTCCCGATAATGCGCGCCGCTTTTGATGTTTGCATCAAAACGGGTCGTTAGCTCAGTTGGTAGAGCAGTGGACTCTTAATCCATTGGTCGAAGGTTCAAATCCTTCACGGCCCACCAGACATAAGGACTTGGATGATCTCCAAGTCCTTTTTTTGTTGAGTTCCAGGCCGATAATTTCCATTCGGCGTGGATTTTAGCAAGCGCTTCATTTATCATGTCGCATCGATTGAAGGTGTGCGGAATTGGTGGAAGCGTAAAAGAATTGGCGGGTCTCCCCGCATTGCAGGTTGGTGAACCTGGTCAGGTCCGGAAGGAAGCAGCCACAGCCAATTACTGCAAGTGCCGGGGGTAAGGCTCGCCTCCTATTATGGAGCCGTTGGAGAGAGTGATGAGAAAAATCGGTTTGCTGATTGGCGCGCTGCTCTTCAGCGGTAGTGTGTCCGCCGTGGACGGCGTATTCGTTGAGTATGGTAATGGCGATACAGCGGACATGGCACGTGCCGGAGCCGTCTGGAATTGGGATAAGCAATGGTTTACCGGCGGGGATTGGCTGGTGACCGGATTCTGGGAGGCATCGCTGGGCAGTTGGCGCGGGCGCAGCGCGGTCGGCAATAACCAGACCGTTACCGATGTGGGCATTACCCCGGTGTTCCGCTTGCAGCAAAAGAATCCAGGTGGATTTGCCCCCTATGCGGAAGCCGCCATCGGCTTCCACCTGATCACGCCGACCTTCATTTATGCCAACCGGCACTTCGGGAGCTCTTTTCAGTTTGGCGATCACGTCGGTGCCGGCGTGCGCTTCGGCGATCATGGTCAGTTTGACCTGGGGTATCGCTTTCAGCATCTTTCCAACGGTGGCATCAAGAAACCGAACCAGGGTATCAACTTCAATCAAGTCCGCTTTGCCTATCATTTCTGACGTGGTGTAACTTGTCGGCCACAACTGTCCTCGCGCGCAAATGGCGTCCTAAGAGCTTCGCGCAATTGGCGGGGCAGGAGCACGTCGTCAAGGCGCTCAGCAACGCACTCACCCAGAACCGGTTGCATCACGCCTATCTGTTCACCGGCACCCGCGGGGTGGGCAAGACCACGATCGCGCGTATTTTCGCCAAGTCGCTGAATTGCGTATCAGGCGTCACTGCCACGCCGTGCGGGGAATGCAGTGCCTGCAAGGAAATCGACAGCGGACGCTTTGTCGATCTGATCGAGCTGGATGCCGCGTCCAACACGCAGGTCGACAACATGCGCGAATTGCTTGAAAGCGCACTGTATGCGCCGACCAGCGGACGTTTCAAGGTATATATCATCGACGAAGTGCACATGCTGTCCAAGTCGGCCTTCAATGCGATGCTGAAGACGCTGGAAGAGCCGCCGGGGCATGTGAAATTCATCCTTGCCACGACCGATCCGCAGAAGATTCCGGTCACGGTATTGTCGCGTTGCCTGCAATTCAACCTGAAGCAATTGCCGCCGGCCTTGATTGCGGCCCGCTTGCAGTATGTACTGGAGCAGGAGCAGCTTTCCTTTGAGCCCGCGGCAGTCAACCTGGTCGCGCGGGCCGCGCAGGGCAGTATGCGCGACGCGTTGAGCCTGATGGACCAAGCGATCGCTTTCTCCGCCGGAAAAGTGGAAGAGGCGGTGGTACGTTCCATGCTGGGTGCGATAGACCAGGGTTATCTGTTCGATCTTCTGGCGGCATTGCTCGAGCGGAACGGCGTCAAGCTGCTTGAGATCGCCGGCAACATGGCTGCACGCAGCGTGGCGTTTGACGGGGCTTTGCAGGAACTGGCGACATTGTTGCATCGCATCGCGCTGGCGCAAACCGTACCGCAGGCGATCGCCGACGACGAGCCGGAGCGGGTGCGTTTGCTGGAATTGGCGCAAGCGTTCGCGCCGGAAGATATACAATTGTTTTACCAGATCGCCATCCACGGCCGCGATGAAATAGACCTGGCTCCCGATGAATATGCCGGCTTTACCATGACGCTGTTGCGCATGCTGGCATTTGCGCCTGCCAAGGCCATGTCACAGCCGGCATCGATTGCGCCCGCCGCACGACCTGTTGCGCCCGCCGGAAAATCCGCACCTGTTCCGGCAGAACCGGCGCCAATCAGCAACGCTTCGAGCGGCGGCGCGGCAAGTAGTGGGGTCATGTCAGGCAGTCAGCCGGACTGGGGCATATTGTTGCAGCAATTGAATTTGCAAAGCATGGCGCAACAGCTGGCGAAGCACTGCGTGATGGAAAGTTTCTCGGACGGGCAAATCACCTTATGCCTGTCGCAGCAGCACAAACATCTGCAAACCAGAATGGCAACCGACAAGTTGCAGGCGGCACTGGGCGATTATTTTGCCAAGCCGGTCCGGCTGAGTATCGTGCTGGGCAAATCCGAAGCGGCGACGCCTGCCGTGATGGAACAGCAGACCAGACAACTCAGGCAGCAGCAGGCGAACGACTCGATCGCACGGGACGATTTTGTGCGCGAGGCCCAGGCGCAACTGGATGCGAATCTGATTACAGAATCGATTAAGTCAATACAATTAGGTTGAGGAGGATGCAAGAATGATGAAAGGCGGATTGGGCGGCTTGATGAAGCAGGCGCAGCAAATGCAGCAAAACATGCAGAAGGCGCAGGCCGAATTGGCGACCATGGAAGTGGAGGGCCAGGCCGGCTCCGGGCTGGTCAAGGTGACGATGACTTGCGCGCATGAAGTGCGCCGCGTGTCGCTGGATGACAGCGTGTTATCCGACGACAAGGAAATGCTGGAAGATATGCTCGTCTTGGCGCTTAACGATGCGATGAAAAAAGCGGAAGCCATCTCGCAGCAGCGCATGGGCGGGTTCACTGCCGGCATGGGTCTGCCGCCCGGAATGAAGTTGCCGTTCTGACGGGATTCACCTTGGTGACGCCATCCCATCTGGAAGAATTGATCGCTGCGCTGCGTTGCCTGCCGGGCGTCGGGCCTAAGTCTGCGCAGCGTATGGCTTATCATCTGTTGCAGCGCGACCGTGCCGGAGCATTGTGTCTGGCACGCTCCCTGGAGGCGGCCGCCAGCAATATCCGGCACTGCAGCAAGTGCAATAATTTTTCCGAGCAAGAGGTGTGTGCGTTGTGTGCATCGGCCAAACGCGATGCGGATTTGCTGTGCGTGGTCGAAATGCCGGCCGACCTGCTGATGATGGAGCAGGCGCAGTGCTATCGCGGCATGTACTTCGTATTGATGGGGCGGCTTTCACCGCTGGACGGCATCGGCGCGCGCGAGTTGCATTTCGATCGTCTGGTCAGGCGCGTGCAGGAGCGGTCCTGTGAAGTGATCCTGGCGACCAACTTCACCGTTGAGGGCGATGCGACGGCACATTATCTGGCGACCTTGTTGCAGGCGCAGGGTGTCAAGGTTTCGCGTATCGCACGCGGTTTGCCGGTGGGCGGTGAATTGGAGCAGGTGGATAGCGGTACGCTGGCGCAGGCCATGCTGGAGCGGCGCGAAATATCGATATGAACCTGAAAAGAACATTTCACCTCGAAGATTCCTCATATGGTTGCATACCATTTGACGTTCACCCGCAGGGTGCTTGGCATTCTCGAAATAACCTTCTGCTCTTCTTCGCGTTCTTCGTGTCCTTCGTGGTTCAACTGGCGTTTTTGAGATGAACGAACAAGGCGAAAAATTGCAGAAAGTGTTGGCACAGGCCGGCTTTGGTTCGCGCCGCATGATGGAAGAATGGATCGCCGCCGGGCGTGTCAGCGTGAACGGTGAGCCGGCCACCCTGGGCATGCGTGTGGTGGAAGGCGACCTGGTAAAGGCGGAGCGCCGTACCATCCGTGTCGGCGAAAGGGATCGTGCCATACGCGTGTTGCTGTACCACAAGCCGGAAGGCGAGATCGTCAGCCGCGACGATCCGGAAAAGCGCGCCAGCGTGTTTGACAAATTACCCAAGCTGCGCGGCCAGAAATGGATCGCCATCGGACGATTGGATTTTAATACCAGCGGTTTGCTGATCTTCACCACTTCCGGCGAATTGGCGAACCGCCTGATGCATCCGCGTTTCGAGGTCGAACGCGAATACGCGGTGCGTGTGCAAGGAGCCATGACGGAAGTGCAAATGGATCAGGCGCTCAATCAGGGTGTCGAACTGGAAGACGGACTGGTGAAGTTTGAAAAGCTTGAAGATCACGGTGGCGAAGGCTTCAACCACTGGTATCGCGTGATGCTAAAGGAAGGCCGCAATCGCGTGGTGCGCCGCACCTTTGATGCGCTTGGGTTGCCGGTCAGCCGGTTGATGCGCGTGCGCTTCGGCATTATCAATCTGCCGCCGCGCCTGAAGCGTGGCATGGCAGCCGAACTGAGCGAAAAGGAGATGGCGCAGGTGCTGGATTGGGTAGGGCTCGCCGCCGGCGATGAATCTCAGCAGGACTTGCCGACGGTTCCTCCCCGGGCTGACCGGGCGCAATCCGGGAAAACCGGGCGCCGTCCGGCGGCTGCAGTGGGAACGGTTCGAGGCGTCGGCCGGCAAGGGAAAAGTAAAACTGGTGTAAAACCCTGATTATCATTAAAATCTGCAAGGATGTATCCGCCCACTCATTTGGGCTGGAATCTTTGGGAAAAATAGGCAGGTTACTGGAAGTCTGAATGGAAGAACGCGGCGGCAAAACCATCATGTGCAGTGTGCTGTTCTTGGATATTGTGGAATATTCCAAGAAGTCGGTGGCTGGACAGATTTCACTGAAGGACAGGTTTAACAGCTATCTTTCTGCGGCCATCAGCAATGTGCCGATGGCCGACCGGATCATCCTCGACACGGGCGACGGAGCGGCAATCAATTTCCTCGGCGATGTGGAAGACGCATTGAAGGCGGCGCTTAACCTGCGCGAAAGCATGCTCAACGAAGACCCTGATCTCGACCCGCCGCTGCTGGTTCGGGCAGGGATCAATCTTGGCCCGGTTCGCTTGGTGCGGGATATCAACGGCCAGCCCAACATTGTCGGCGACGGCATCAACGTCGCGCAGCGCGTGATGGGTTTTGCGGAGGTCGGCCAGATCCTCGTATCGCGTTCCTACTACGATGCGGTATCACGCCTCTCACCGCAATATGCCGGGATGTTTCATTACCAAGGTTCGCGCACCGACAAGCATGTGCGTGAGCATGAGGTGTATGCCATCGGTTACCCGGGTGGCGACAAGACGACAGAACTGGCGGCCGCAAGCGAGCTTGCGGAAGCAGAAGCCAAATCGCCAGTGTCAATATTTGCGTCCATCAAAGATGCCTGGAATAGTGCTGCTGCCAAGCTGGATGGCGTGATGGAAAGCGTCGTGGAACGGTTCAGACAGGCTGACCCCAAGCAGCGCGACCTGTATATTGCTGTGGCTGCCATTATGCCCGTACTGCTGGTTGGCATGCTGGTGTTGAAGCTGGTGCATACCGGCAAAGTACCCTTCTTGCCAGGCGCCGGACAGGTACAAGGGATAAGCGGTATTCAGTCGGCATCTGCGGTTGTTCCGGTGGTTCCTGCCGCGACCGCAGAGAGTAAAACGGCAGGAACAGGCAGTCTCCAGGTCGCGGTCAAGCCTGACGCGAGAAAGAGCATCGAGGGCAAGCCGGACGGCAAAAAGGCAAGTGACCAGGTCAAACATCCGGCTGCCCAGCGCAAGGCCAGGGAATCAGCATCGACCGACAAGAAGACCTGGATTGAGACGCTCAAGGATAGCGCTGAACAAGGCGCAGAAGCACACATCTCCATCAGCTGCAAGGAAGGAACGCAGCTATTTGTGGATGGTGCGCTGAAGGGCAAGGTGGTTGAAAAGGGGCTGACCGTGGCGGTTCCGCCGGGCAAACACACGGTGATTGTGAGTTCAGCAAGCGGCGTTCTCCACACCCAAAGTGTTGAGGTGATGTCGGGCAAGACGGTGCATATCAGGCCGAAATTCTGTGATTAGCGAAAACTTTCCTGACGACCGGATTCATGCAAATGAATATGCAATCAACGGGCATGGCAAGAGCATCATCCATGAAAATTAAACTTGCCATGCCCGTTCCCCTCACCCCACCAACCCTCTGGATGGAGCAACAAGCCATTCGACTAGGCTGCATGAGACCGCAAGGTCGCTGGTTATCCTGCAAGCGGGCGAGGGAGCGAACGCATCGCTGTGCGAGTTTCACGTTGATGATTCATTCGGGTGGTTGCCATGATTAGCCAGATAGGGCGCTATGAGGTGCTTGGCGAGCTCGGTCAGGGCGCGATGGGTATCGTCTACAAGGCCACGGATCCGCTGATTGATCGCGTGGTCGCAATCAAGACGATCAACCTCGGGCTTGCGATGGACGAGAAGGAAGAATATGAAGGCCGCTTCTATCAGGAAGCCAAGGCGGCCGGGCGGCTCAACCACCCGAATATTGTGACCATTTATGATGTGGGCAAGAGCGGCGACGTGGCGTACATTGCCATGGAGTTCCTGCAAGGGCGAGAGTTGCGCGATATCATGAACGACAGCGGATTGTTGCCGGTCGATCAGGTGCTGGATATTGTCGCTCAAGTGGCGCAAGGATTGGCTTATGCGCACGAGCACGACATCGTGCATCGCGATATCAAGCCTTCGAACATCATGGTGGTGCGTGACGGTCACGTAAAAATCACCGACTTCGGCATTGCACGCATGGCCTCCTCGGCGGTGCGCACCCAGACCGGCATGGTGCTGGGCTCGCCTAAGTACATGTCGCCTGAGCAAGTGGTGGGCAAGGCGATAGACCAGCGGTCGGATATTTTCTCGCTGGGGGTGATGCTCTACGAGATGCTGACCGGGCAAGCCCCCTTCACTGGCGAGAACGTCAACGCCATCATGTACCAGACCCTGAATGCGGTACCGGCGCCGCCCAGCACACTGAATCCTGCCGTGCCGGAAATGACCAATTATATTGTGGCCAAGGCCTTGGCAAAAAAGCTGGAGGATCGCTACCAGAACGCCAAGGATTTTGCCGTTGATTTGCGCGCTTGCCGCGATACCTTGCCGCGTTCCGGCAAGCAGATCGATGTCTCGCCGCCCGGCGGCGAAAAGAAGTTGCCCGATGTGATCGACATCAGCGGGCGCAGGGGCATGGAAGAAGAGGTAAAGCCGGGGGCGGCTTTGTCGCCGGCCTTCGATTCCGCCGCTGCGACCATGCGGTTGGCTGCTTTGACAGGCACCAGCGAAGATATGGACGAATTGGCGAAGACCTTGAAAATAGAGCGCCCGAGTGCAGCGGCGATCAGTCAGGCGGCTCCGGCGGCCAAAGCTCCCCGACCGGCTTCGCCTGCCGTTGCGCGCCCTGCTGCGCGCCAAATCCCGGCGGAGCCGATAGCACGATCCGGCGGCGGCAATTTAATGCTGATTGCCGTTGTGGTACTGGTATTGCTGGGTATAGCTGCGATTCTGGTGGCCTGACCTTTACAGTTAAAAATATGGCGATCAAACCTTCGCCGCGCCTTGCCCTGTTGCTGTTGCTGTTCCATGCGCTGGTTGCCATCGTGGTGTATATGACCGTGATGCCGCTGGCAGTCAGGCTGGCGATGCTTGTGCCGATTCTGCTGAGCCTGTTCTATTATCTGGCGCGCGACGCTCTGCTGCTTTTCCCCGGTTCATGGTGTGAGATATCGTTCGAAAATCACCCTCATCCTAACCTTCTCCCTCCGGGAGAAGGGACAATTGCCTCCTCTCCCGCAAGCGGGATAACCAGTGACTTGGCGGCTTTGCCGCCTAGTCGAATGGCTAGTGGTTTAATTAGAGGATTGAGGAGAGGGTTAGGCCGCGTGTCGGTGGTCACACGGGACGGCTCGGGCTTTTCCGGCGAGATCGCAGACGGGACTGTGGCCAGCCCATACTTTGCCGTCTTGCGCGTCGAACGGGAGGGCCATCGCCTGCCGGTTTTCCGGGCTATCTTCCCGGATGCACTGGGCACAGGCGCGTTTCGCGAGTTGTGCGTGCGTCTGAGGTTTGCTCAGTAATTTGCGGGCGTCAGAATGGTGGGGCGCGGATTTGCCAGCATCTCCGGATAATCCTTGCTGAAATGCAGGCCGCGGCTCTCATGGCGCAACAAGGCGCTTTGCACGATCAATTCGGCGTTCATCACCAGGTTGCGCAATTCCAGCAGGTCTGAACTGACGTGAAAGTTGGTGTAGTACTCATGGATTTCGTCCTGCAGCAACTGGATGCGGTGCTGTGCGCGCTGCAGGCGCTTGTTGGTGCGCACGATGCCCACATAGTCCCACATGAAATGACGTAATTCCGCCCAGTTGTGCGAGATGACGATTTGCTCGTCCGCATCCGTCACGCGGCTTTCGTCCCATGCGGGCAGGGGCGGCGGAGCCTGGTGCGGCTTGTCCAGAATGTCGCGGACGGCGGCATCCGCGAATACGAGGCATTCCAGCAGGGAATTGCTGGCCAGCCGGTTGGCGCCGTGCAGTCCGGTGCAGGCGGTTTCGCCTACCGCATAGAGGTTCTCCACATCGGTGCGTGCATGCAGATCTGCGACGATCCCGCCGCAGGTGTAGTGCGCCGCGGGAACCACCGGAATCGGCTCCTTGCTGATGTTGATGCCCAGGCTGAGACAGCGCGCGTAAATGGTCGGGAAATGCTCCTGCAGGAATTCGACCGATTGATGCGAGATATCCAGGTAAACGCAATCCAGCCCGCGCTTTTTCATTTCGAAGTCGATTGCCCTGGCCACCACGTCGCGCGGGGCAAGCTCGGCGCGCTCATCGTGCCAGGGCATGAAGCGCGTGCCATCGGGCAGCTTCAGGATGCCGCCCTCGCCGCGCACCGCCTCGCTGATCAGAAAAGATTTCGCGTGCGGGTGGTACAGGCAGGTCGGATGAAACTGGATGAACTCCATGTTGGCCACGCGGCAGCCGGCGCGCCAGGCCATCGCGATGCCGTCGCCGGTCGCCGTGTCGGGGTTGGTGGTATAGAGATAGACCTTGCCGGTGCCGCCAGTCGCAAGGATGGTATCCATGGCGGCGATGGTGATGACTTCATCGCTCAGGCTGTTCAAGGCGTATGCGCCATAGCAGCGCTTGTCCGGCATACCGAGTTGCCTGCCGGTTATCAGGTCGATCGACAGGTGATTTTCCAGTACCGTGATGTTCGGATGTTTCAACACGCGTGCGGCGAGCGTTTCCTGCACGGCATGCCCGGTTGCGTCCGCTGCATGAATGATGCGCCGGCGGCTATGCCCGCCTTCGCGGGTGAGATGATAGCCCATGCTGTTTGAGCCATTTCTGGTGAACGGCACGCCTTGATTGATCAGCCAATCAATGGCGGGTTTGCCATGCTCGACAACGTAACGTGTGACAATTTCATCGCACAGGCCGGCACCGGCGGTGAGGGTGTCCTGAATATGGGCGTCCAGCGTATCGTCTTCGGACAATACGGCGGCAATGCCGCCCTGCGCTTGGCCGCTTGCACCGTCCAGCAAGGATTTCTTGGTAATTAATCCTACCTTTTGGCGATCGGCCAGCTTGATGGCCAACGCCAATCCGGCCAAGCCGCTGCCGATGATCAGTGTGTCAAATTGCAGCAATTGGATTCCCGATTCATCTGCTCAGGATAAAACTATAGCAGACTGAGGGCGGAAGACGCTGCCGATTGCGGCGAAAGGGAACTAATTTTCAGTTATCGAGCCGAACCGGGCATATATCGTAGCGGACTGATGCGCGCGCCTGAATCGAAGCGGTTATACTTGCATCCCGTGAAATGGCACGGCAGCCCCGCATAGCAAAGGCATGCGATCCACTATCCTCGCCACGCAAGGATGCGGAGTTAACGGGGTGACGCCGCACGGTGCCCGGGACTTTCGGTTCTACCCTGGCGCAGCCACAATAATAATTGGGATAGTCAGGGATGTCAGACCGGGAAGTCGATCAGCAGTTGGTGGAGCGCGTCCAGCGCGGCGACAAGCACGCCTTTGACTTGCTGGTATCCAAGTACCAGCGCAAGCTCGGGCGGCTCATTTCCCGTTTTGTGCGGGATACGGCCGAGGCCGAGGATGTCACGCAGGATGCTTTTATCAAGGCATACCGCGCATTGCCCGGGTTTCGCGGCGAGAGCGCGTTTTATACCTGGCTCTATCGCATCGGTATCAATACGGCGAAAAATCATTTGCTGGCGAACAAACGGCGTGTGCCGACCAGTACGCCGTTTGATGCGGAGGAAGCCGAGGCGTTCGAGGAAGGCGGTCTGCTGCATGAGGTCAGCACACCGGAAAATGAACTCATGAGCAAACAGGTTGTCGATGTGGTGCAAGCTTCGTTGCAGCAGTTGCCGGAGGATTTGCGCAGTGCGCTGACGCTGCGCGAAATAGAGGGTCTGAGCTATGAAGAAATCGCCAGTGTGATGAATTGCCCAATCGGCACGGTGCGGTCGAGGATCTTCAGGGCACGCGAGGCGGTGGCAGAGAATCTGCGACCGCTGTTGGAAACCAGTAAGGGTAATAGGTGGTAGATATGAAACAGGAAATTTCTGCATTGATGGACGGCGAGTTGTTCGAGGATGAGGCGGAGGATTTGCTCGACCGGGTCAAACGGGATTCCGATGCACACCAGAATTGGGCGGTTTACCATTTGATCGGCGATGTGCTGCGCCAACCCGAGCACATACACTGCGATTTGAGCGCGAAGGTGCGCGAACGCATGCGGGATGAGCACACCGTGCTGGCGCCGCGCGGTCGCGCGGTGAAACAGAAAATGCGCGCAGTTGCGCTGTCGGCGGTCGCCTCGCTGGTGGCAGTCGGGGTGGTGGCATGGATGTCGTTGCAGATCGGCCCCGAAGCGGTGCCGCAGATGGCGATGCAGCAGTCCGGTTTGCGCCCGGCCAGCGCGCAGATTCAACCCAAGTCCAACGATTATTTAATGGCACACCAGGAATTCTCCCCCAGCATTGACATGAATGGCGGCGCCTCCTATATCCGTACTGTTTCTTACAGTACCGATGAAAAATAATACAGAGGGAAAATAACGATGAGGATGTGCGTTGCGTTTTGTGGGTTGCTGTTGGCTGCTGCCAACACCTATGCAGGAGAGCGGCAGGTCAGTCTTGATTGGTTGAAGACCGTTGCTTTTGCAGCCCATCAGACCGACTACAGCGGGGTGTTTGTTTACCAGTATGACAACCATGTCGAGACTTCGCGCATTACCCATGTCGTCGAGCCGGATAGCGAATATGAAAAATTGGAGAGCCTGGATGGCCCCAAGCGCGAAATCATCCGTCATCACGGGCATGTCTGGTGTTATATCAGCCACAGGATGGTACAGGTGGATAGCCACCAGGGGCACAGCAGGTTTCCATCCTTGCTGCCCGAGCAGTTGTCCACGATGGACGCTAACTATCGGGCCAAGGAAGCCGGGATGGAGCGCGTGGCCGGGTACAACACTCAGGTCATCCTGTTTCAGCCCAGGGATAACCTGCGTTACGCACACAAGATCTGGGCGCATACCGATTCCGGTTTGCTGTTGAAGGCTGCCGTGCTGGGCGATAAGAATCAGGTGATCGAACAATATGCCTTTACCCAGTTGCAAATCGGCGGAAGCATTGACCGTTCCTGGATTGGCGCGAAAAACCAGGCGCAGCACGATGCCGAACCGTCCACGTCCCCGGAGTTGGCCAAGGGCGGTACACCCACAAACAGCGGCTGGGTGGTGGACGCACTGCCGGCGGGATTCAGGAAAACCATGGAAATTCAGCGCTCGATGCGCGGCAGGCATGCTCCCGTGACGCAAATCGTGTTCTCTGACGGACTGAGCGCGATTTCCATATTCATCGAGCCTGCCGACGGGGACGAAGACGACGTAGATGGATTATCCAGCCGTGGTACGGTGAATTTGTATCACAAGGTACTGGATAAGCATTTAATTACCGTGGTCGGTGAAGTTCCGCCGCGCACGGTGATGCAGGTACTCGATTCGGTGCGCTACAACGGCAGGTGATCACGCTGAGGTGCGCGCCGTAAAAGTGCGGGTTGCCGGTTTGTTTTTATCAAGTGGTTTCTGACGATACCCGAATTTTTCGGGCAAACCCCATCGCGTTTGCACAATTCCCGGATTGGACGGGTTTGATTTTTTTAATATAAGGAAAATTTATGCTAAAAAAATTGTTTAGTTTTCTGGTGCTGATTGCTGGAATCATTCTAGGCATGGCGGCTCACGCCAAGGAGCTCCCGGACTTCACCGATCTGGTGGAAAAACAAGGTCCTGCAGTGGTCAACATCAGCACCACGCAGATCATCCGCAATGCGCAGGGATTTCCTAACCTTTCTGAAGGCGACCCTTTTTACGAATTCTTCCGCCGTTTTGCGCCGCAGATGCCGCGCGAGCAGGAATCGCAATCGTTGGGCTCGGGTTTCATCATCAGCGCAGATGGCTACATCATGACCAACGCGCATGTGGTGGACAGTGCCGACAAGATCACCGTGCGCCTGACCGACAAGCGCGAGTTTCGCGCCAAGGTCATCGGCGCGGACAAGCGTACCGATGTGGCCTTGCTGAAAATCGAAGCGACCGGCCTGCCGAATGTCACCGTGGGTGACCCGAACAAGCTGAAAGTGGGCGAGTGGGTGGTCGCCATCGGTTCGCCATTCGGTTTCGACAGCAGCGTGACGGCGGGCATTGTCAGCGCCAAGGGGCGCTCTCTGCCGCAAGATAATTTCGTGCCGTTCATCCAGACCGACGTAGCGATCAATCCCGGCAATTCCGGCGGCCCGTTGTTCAATATGAACGGTGAAGTGGTCGGCATCAACTCGCAGATTTACACCCGTTCCGGCGGGTCGATGGGTTTGTCTTTCGCCATCCCGATCGATGTGGCGACGCAAGTGACCGAGCAATTGCGCATCAGCGGCAAAGTGACGCGCGGGCGTATCGGAGTGACGATCCAGGAGCTGACACGCGAACTGGCCGAATCATTCGGCCTGAACAAACCGGTCGGCGCGCTGATCAGCAATGTGGAGAAGAACGGTCCGGCGGACAAGGCGGGGATCGAGGCGAGCGACGTAATCCTCAAATTTGACGGCAAGCCGGTGAACAGCTCCAGCGATTTGCCGCGCATGGTGGCGGCGAGCAAGCCCGGCAGCAAGGTAATGATCGACTTGTGGCGCAAAGGTGGGTCCAGACAAGTTACCGTGGAGATTGCGGAGATGCCGGAAGAGGGCAAGCTGGCGCGCGCCGCAAAGAAACTGGCCGACGATGTGGTCGAGGCGATTTCACGCCTGGGCATTGCGGTCAGCGAACTGAGCAAAGAGCAGCTGCAGGAACTGCAAATCAATGGCGGGCTGCTGGTGGAGGAGGTCAAAGGTCCGGCGGCGCGCGCCGCCGGATTGCAGCAAGGGGATGTGCTGCTGGCAATCGGCAATATACCGATTCGCTCGCTCGATCAATTCAACGAAATCCTCAGGCAGGTTCCCAAGGGGAAGAATGTCGCGTTGCTGGTGCGGCGCGGCGATGCCGCCTCGTATGTGGCGATCAGGCTTGACGAGAAGTAATCATAATCAATTCACCACGAAGCTCACGAAGAACACGAAGGCGGGGTTTGAATTCGCTTTACAGGCAGTAGGGGTATGGTGCGCCCTGTCCTTACTCGGTTCTTCGTGCGCTTCGTGTTCTTCGTGGTAAATGCAATCACAACCCTGCATGTCCCTCCTAAATCGGCTAGAATTCGCGCTTTGCGAATCAGCCGGTTCAAGCGTTTTTGCTAAAACCTTAGTTAGCCACAGATTTACACGGATAAGCACGGATAAAGTATTGCATTACGCGGGTCTGGTATTTCTCCAAACGGTATTGGAAATAAGCAGATGCGGCCCATTATTTATCTGTGTCAATCCGTGTTCATCCGTGGTTTAACTGTATTTTCCAAGTTTATTTAGGTTCTCATGCAGTTAATCCGTAACTTTTCCATCATCGCCCATATCGACCACGGCAAATCCACGCTGGCAGACCGCATCATTCAACTGTGCGGCGGGTTGTCCGACCGCGAAATGGAAGCGCAGGTGCTCGACTCCATGGATCTGGAGCGCGAGCGTGGCATCACCATCAAGGCACAGACTGCCGCACTGCAATACCGGGCGCGCGACGGCCAGGTCTACAATCTCAACCTGATCGACACGCCCGGGCATGTGGATTTTTCCTACGAAGTGTCGCGTTCGCTGTCTGCCTGCGAAGGCGCGCTGCTGGTGGTGGATGCCTCGCAGGGTGTGGAAGCGCAGACCGTGGCGAACTGCTACACCGCGCTGGATCTGGGTGTGGAAGTGGTGCCGGTGCTGAACAAGATCGACCTGCCGTCCGCCAACCCGGACAACGCCATCGAAGAAATCGAGGAAGTGATCGGCATCGACGCGCACGATGCGGTGCGTTGCTCCGCCAAGACCGGCGAGGGCGTGCAGGACGTGCTGGAAGCGCTGATCGCCAAAGTGCCCGAGCCAAAGGGCGATCCGGACGCGCCATTGCAGGCGTTGATTGTCGATTCATGGTTCGATAATTATGTCGGCGTGGTGATGCTGGTACGGGTGATGAACGGTACGCTCAAGCCCAAGGAAAAGATCCTGCTGATGGCCACCGGGGCGCAGCAGCTGACCGAACATATCGGCGTGTTCACGCCCAAATCGCAGCCGCGCGAGACACTGTCCGCCGGCCAGGTGGGTTTCGTGATTGCCGGCATCAAGGAACTGAAAGCGGCCAAGGTGGGCGATACCATCACCCATCAGGCCCGGCCTGCGCAGCAGGCGTTGCCGGGCTTCAAGGAGATCCAGCCGCAGGTGTTTGCCGGACTATTCCCGGTGGAATCGAACCAATACGAGGCGCTGCGCGATTCGCTGGAAAAGCTCAAGCTGAACGACGCCGCGCTGCGCTACGAGCCGGAGGTATCGCAGGCGCTGGGCTTCGGCTTCCGTTGCGGTTTCCTCGGCCTGCTGCATATGGAAATCGTGCAGGAACGGCTGGAGCGCGAGTTCGACATGGACCTGATCACCACCGCGCCGACGGTGATCTACGAAGTGGCGCTGCGCGACGGCACGGTGGTGATGGTGGACAATCCGTCCAAGATGCCCGACCCGTCGAAGATCGAGGAGATCCGCGAGCCGATCGTCACGGTCAACCTGTACATGCCGCAGGAATATGTCGGTTCGGTGATCACGCTATGCACGCAGAAGCGCGGCATGCAGATCAACATGAGCTATCACGGCAAGCAGGTGATGCTGGTGTACGAAATGCCGATGGCGGAGATCGTGCTGGACTTCTTCGACAAGCTGAAATCGGTGTCGCGCGGCTACGCGTCGATGGACTACGAGTTCAAGGAATACCGCGCGGCAGACGTGGTCAAGGTGGACATGCTGATCAACGGCGAAAAGGTGGATGCGCTGGCGGTGATCGTGCATCGCGCCAACAGCCAGTATCGCGGCCGCGAGGTGGCGGCCAAGATGCGCGAACTCATCCCGCGCCAGATGTACGACGTGGCGATCCAGGCGACCATCGGCTCGAACATCATCGCGCGCGAGAACGTCAAGGCGCTACGCAAGAACGTGCTGGCCAAATGTTACGGCGGCGACATTTCGCGCAAGAAGAAACTGCTGGAGAAACAGAAGGCCGGCAAGAAGCGCATGAAACAGGTGGGCAGCGTGGAGATCCCGCAGGAAGCGTTCCTGGCGATCCTGCGCGTGGATGAATAGGAAGAAACAATGGATTTCGCACTGATTTTATTTGTGTTGCTGCTGGTTACCGGCGGTATATGGCTGCTGGACCGCTTCGTCCTGGCGGGAAAGCGTGGAGAGGGGATTGCCGAACCGTGGTGGGTGGAATATGCCAAGAGCTTCTTCCCGGTCATCCTGATCGTGTTTTTCATCCGCTCCTTTCTGGTCGAACCCTTCAAGATACCTTCCGGCTCGATGATCCCGACCCTGCAGGTGGGCGACTTCATCCTGGTGAACAAATTCACCTACGGCATCCGCCTGCCCATCGTCAACCGGAAGCTGGTGCAACTCAACAACCCGCAGCGCGGCGACGTGATGGTGTTCCACTATCCGGAAAATCCGTCATTGGATTACATCAAGCGCGTGATCGCGCTTCCCGGAGACAGCGTCGAGTACCGCAACAAGCGGTTATGGATCAATGGCGTCGAGCAAACACAGCAACCGGATGGCGATTACAATTACGTTGAGACCGGCCTGAATTTTGTGCATACTGAAAAGCGCCTCGAAACATTGGGCGGGCGCCGGCATGCGTTGCTGGTGAATCCCGAGGTGCCAACGCTGCGTCTGGATGCGGTGGCCGAGTTCAAGGGGCGCGAAAACTGCCGCTATGACGATGAGATGGTACGCTGCAAGGTACCCGACGGGCATTACTTCATGCTCGGCGACAATCGCGACAATAGCCGCGACAGCCGTTATTGGGGGTTCGTGCCGGATAACCAGATCGTCGGCAAGGCATTTTTCATCTGGATGAATTTTTCCGATCTGAAACGGATCGGTCTGTCTATCAACTGAGGCAAGGGAGAGTAAAATGAACAACGCAATGCCGGCGAAACAGCGTGGGTTGAGTTTTTTCGGGTTTATCTTCGGGGCGTTTGTCCTGGTGCTTGCCAGCATCACCGGGTTGAAGCTCATCCCGGCCTATATGGAGGATGCGAAAATTTCCAATGTTTTTACCGTGATTGCCAGCGATCCGGAAATGCAGAAAGCCAGTCCGCGCGACATTCGCATGTCCTTTATGAAACGCTCTTCGATTGACAATATCACTGCTGTCAAGGCGGATGACATCGAGATCGCCAGCAGCGGCGGTCGTCTGGAATTGAGCGCGAGCTATTTCATCAAGGTGCCGCTGGTCGCCAACGTCAGCCTGTACCTGGAATTCAACCCGACCAGTGCCAAATAAACAGAGCAGCACGCTGTGCCGGCAACTGGGGCATGTTTTTGCGCAGTCCCAATTGTTGCAACGCGCATTGACTCATCGCAGCTATGCGCCGGAACATAACGAACGTCTGGAGTTCCTGGGCGACAGCGTGCTGGGCTGTGTCATCGCCAAACACCTGTACGACAGCTACCCGCAGTTGAGCGAGGGTGAACTGTCGCGGTTGCGTTCCAACCTGGTCAGGGAAGACACGCTGGCGTCGCTTGCACAACAACTCGACCTGGGCAGCCATTTAAGGCTGGGCGAAGGCGAGCGCAAGAGCGGCGGCTTTCGTCGTCCTTCCATCCTGGCGGACGCGATGGAAGCGCTGTTCGGCGCGGTGTTGCTGGATGGCGGTTTTGCTGACGCCGAGAAAGTCGTGCTGGGCCTGTATGTGCCCTACCTCGCGAAAACGGATGTGCAGGCGCTGGGCAAGGATGCCAAGACCCTGTTGCAGGAATATCTGCAAGGCAAGCGCATTCCCTTGCCGACCTACAGCGTGGTTGCCACGCAAGGCCAAGCACACGAACAATCCTTCGAGGTGGAGTGCGCCATCCCGTCGCTGAAGATCGCCACGCGCGGCGCGGGCAGCAGCCGCCGCAATGCCGAACAGCAGGCTGCTGCCACCGCCTACCAACAGATAACCCAGACAATATGACCGAAAATTTTGCGGACACCCGCACTGCGGATAGCCCGCCCGAACCGTTCCGCAGCGGCTTCATCGCCATCGTCGGGCGGCCCAACGTGGGCAAGTCCACGCTGCTCAACCACCTGGTCGGGCAGAAGATCAGCATCACCTCGCGCAAGGCGCAGACCACGCGCCATCGCATCCACGGCATATACACCGACGAGCATGCGCAATTCGTGTTTGTCGATACGCCGGGCTTCCAGACCAAACATCTGAACGCGCTGAACCGCGGCATGAACCGCGTTGTGACCAGCAGCCTGCGCGACGTGCAGGTCGTGGTATTCGTGCTGGAAGCGTTGCGTTATGACGAGCGCGATCAGGAAGTGCTCAAGCTGCTGCCGGACAATCGCCCGGTATTGCTGGTCATCAACAAGATCGACGAAGTGGCCGACAAGGGCCAGTTGTTCGCATTCGCGGAGCGCGTCGCGGCGGATTTCAAGCATGTCCTGAGCCGTGCCGAAGGGTTTGCCGAGATCGTGCCGGTCAGCGCCAAGCTGGGCAGCAAGCTGGACGAGTTGCGCGAAGCCTTGCGCCGCCATCTGCCGCCGGGCGAATTGATCTATGACGCAGATGACATCACCGACCGCAGCGAACGCTTTCTCGCGGCGGAACTGCTGCGCGAGAAAGTGTTCCGCTTCACCGGCGAAGAACTGCCGTATTCGGTCAGCGTGGTGATCGAGCAATTCAAATTGGAAGGCAAGCTGCGCCGCATCCATGCGGCGATCCTGGTGGACAAGGAGGCGCACAAGGCGATGCTGATCGGCAAGAAAGGCGAGAAGCTCAAGGAGATCGCCACGCAGGCGCGACTGGACATGGAAAAACTGTTCGACGGCAAGGTGTTCCTCGAAGTGTTCGTCAAAGTCCGCAGCGGCTGGGCGGATGACGCGCGCGTGTTGAAGAGCCTGGGGTATGAGTAGCCAACCCCTCCCGACATCCCCTTGTCAGGGGAGGCCAGCCGTTCCTCCCCTGATAAAGGGAGGATAGGAGGGGTTTAATGTCCCAGCCACACAGGCACAAACAGCAGGACGAGCCGGCCTTCGTGCTGCACAGCTACCCGTTTCGCGAAACCAGCCTGATCCTCGACGTGTTCAGCCGCAGGCACGGGCGCCTGCCGGTCATGGCGCGCGGCGCGCGGCGCCCAAAATCCAGCCTGCGCGGGGTGCTGATGAATTTCCAGCCGCTGCTGCTCTCCTGGTTCGGCAAGGGCGAGGTGCGCACGCTGCACAGTGCGGAATGGCAGGGTGGGCAGCCCTATCTGCAAGGCACGGCGCTGATGTGCGGCTTCTATCTCAACGAGCTGCTGCTCAATTTGCTGGCGCGCGACGACCCGCATGAGCAACTGTTCGATTATTACCGCGCCACCCTGCACCGCCTGGCGCATGAAACCGACCATGCCGCCACGTTGCGCTGCTTCGAGAGACACCTGCTGCAGGAGCTGGGATACGCGCTGGCGCTGGAACGCGAGGCGGGCAGCGATAAGGCGATCCGGACGGAAGTCTGCTATCGTTATGCCGTGGAACGCGGAGCCATGCCGGATAACGGCGATACGCAAACCGGGCTGCCGGTGCTGGGCAAGACCCTGCTCGACATGGCGGCGGACGATTATGCCGACCCGGTGACCGCGCAGCAGAGCAAGCAACTGATGCGCATGTTGCTGAACCACCATCTCGGCGGCAAGACATTGCACACGCGCGAGCTGATCAAGGATTTGCAAAAACTATGACAATACCCCCTTCACCTTGCAGGGGGAGGTGACTGGCTCCTTTCACCTTTAAGGGGGAAGGCCGGGATGGGGGTAAAACCGTTGCAATCTGCCGGACAAACAAAGGAAGCTGGAATGATGAAATTAGGACTGAACATCGACCATGTCGCCACCTTGCGCCAGACGCGCGGGGCGCGTTATCCCAACGTGGTGCGCGCCGCGCTGATCTGCGAGGAGGCCGGCGTCGACGCGATCACTTTGCACCTGCGCGAAGACCGCCGCCATATCCAGGATCGCGATGTCGAGATCTTGCGCGACATGCTGCAAACGCGCATGAACCTCGAGTGCGCGGTCACCGACGAAATGATCGAAAACGCCTTGCGCATCAAGCCGCACGACTTGTGCCTGGTGCCGGAACGCCGCGAGGAATTGACCACAGAAGGCGGACTCGACGTGGTGCGCTATTTCGATGCCGTCAAGGCAGCCAGCGAGCGGTGCGCGGCGGCAGGCATCCGCGTGTCGCTGTTCATCGATCCCGACCAGAAACAGATCGATGCGGCGCGGCGTACCGGCGCGCCGATGGTGGAGCTGCATACCGGCCAATACGCCGAGGCGGACAGCGTGCCGGAGCGCGAGCATGAACTGGAACGCATCCGCGTCGCGGCGGAACACGCCCATGCGCAGGGCTTGCAGGTGAATGCCGGGCATGGCCTGCATTACCACAACGTGCAGCCCATCGTCGCGATCCCCGATATCGTCGAACTCAACATCGGCCACGCGATCATCTCCGAATCGCTGTTCATCGGACTGGATGCGGCGGTGCGCAAGATGAAGGCGCTGCTGACGGTGCAGAACATTCAGGCATGATGAATTGCGGCAAATCCGGAATTGAATATCACGGGCTATGCTCAAGAAATCCGTTCGGGCTGAGGTATCGAAGCCCACATGGTTCCGGGGATGCACGCCCTTCTATACATCAGGGCGAACGTGCTGTTGTTCGTTGGTTCAGCGCATGATCTTCGGCATCGGTACCGACATCGTCGAATACGCCCGCATCGAGGCGCTGTGGGTGCGCTACGGCGAGCGCTTTGCAGCGCGCATCCTGAGCGAGAGCGAGCTGCCGGCGCTTGCCCTGCATCCCGCTCCAGCCAGGATGCTCGCGAAGCGTTTCGCCGCCAAGGAGGCCTTCGCCAAGGCGGTCGGCAGCGGCATGCGCCATCCCGTCAGCTTCCATCGCATCGGCGTCACGCATGATGGGCTTGGCAAGCCGGTGTTGCAGTTCGACGAGACCTTGCGTACGCACCTTGCCCAGCTGGGCGTTACCGGGCACCATGTTTCGATCAGCGATGAGCGGGGGATAGTGGTGGCGTTTGTGGTGCTGGAGAGTGTGTAGCGGCCGAATAAATCCGTTCGCGTTGATAACCAGCGACTTGGCTGCGGTTGTTTGCAGCCTAGTCGAATGGTTAGTAGTTCCATCAGTAGGCCGAAGGCCATATCGAAACATGAACGGCCAAAGATAACGAAGTTGCAGCGCAGACCAAGAAGCGCCGGGGTCTGCTCCTCATTATTCGCTCGCGGGCTTCATACTTCAAAAATAATTCGACTCCGTACCTTTGGTTATTCCTGAATATCTTCAGAAACAAAGCGAGCCTGAGCCCCTTTTTGCCCCTTTTTGCCTTAATCCACAATCTGATACATGGCGATAAAGAGCCCGCTACTATCCGTTGCAATGTATTGCGGACGTGGTTCTTGCTCTAGAGATTTTTCAGAAACCCTGTGGCCTTTGTTTCGATGTTTTTCTAGAATTCTAGCTAGAGACTGCTCGGCTGCCTTCTCATTCGGGTGCAGTTCTTCGTGCTCCGTTCCATTTCCCATTCGACACCAGACTTTTGCAGACATAGCTCCTCCCGGCCTAATTGCGCAGCACAATTAATTGTTTGGTTTAAAGGTCAATACTGTAGGGACACCAGGAGTCAAACATTAGCGTGGTTGTGACTGAGCATTGGAAGTCAACGCAGTAGGTTCCAACATATTTATAACCCTGCGGCGTAGAAATACCATGACATGTGCCTGATTTAAGGGTTGCAGCCCCAGCGCTGGTGGAGAAAATTAGTGCGGCAACAAGTAAACAAGTAATAGATCTCTTCATTTTTAATCTCCTAATTTAGTGCCGAAAGTCTGCTCGACACGCACAATAATGCAAGCCCAACGTTTGAATTCAGCGGATGGCAAAAAGCGCAGCTTTTTGACAGTCCGCTGGAATGATTTGTTGGGCACGCTCTTCGCACCCATAAAAAACCGTCACCACGCCGGTTCCGCCTTTGTGCACCAACCATGTCGCACCTCATTCTCCGCACTCAAGATGGCTGAGTATTCATATTTGTTGATATGGAATGTGTATTTTGTGAAGGGGAATACGACCTCCGCTGGATTGGAGAAATCCGCTTTGATTTGACTGCTGCCCATAGTGACCCTGTGGTTGTCAGGATCGATATTCACTAAAAACGAATATGGCTCGGTGACGCAGTTCTTGAGGTAGCCGTCACATCGCGTGTTGACTTCACACTTCAATGTGACGTCTGCAGCCGCAGTAGCTGATACACATAACAAAAAACACGCGAGTGATTTGTGCTTCATTCTTCCTCCGCTACGATCATTGCCCAACGTAGAGGTGACCGGAGAGTAAAACGGGCCGAGTAAAACGGGCCAGGCTCACATTGTTCCCGACATAAGCCGCCATCTCGCCTCTGCCCATTGCCGCGCAGTGTTCCAGCATTCCCTGCAAAAAGCAATATGCCGTTCGGCCTATTTTGCGCATGAGCGCCGCCGCGATTTTTCCACCAATCCCCGTATAATCCGCCGCATTCGAATTTAACCAATCGGGGAGTGCTATGGGCCTGGGGCCGGTGATGCTGGATGTGGCGGGCAAGACGCTGACGGCGGAGGACGAGGCGCGGCTGCGCCATCCGCTGGTCGGCGGAGTGATCCTGTTCGCGCGCAACTACGAGTCGCCGTCGCAACTGTGCGAGCTGACCGCGGCGATCCACGCGCTGCGCACGCCGCCGCTACTGATCGCGGTGGACCACGAGGGCGGGCGGGTGCAGCGCTTCCGCGAGGGCTTCACGAAGATTCCCGCAATGCGCGAGCTCGGCAGGATCTGGGACGCGCATCCGCAGCGCGCGCGCCATCTGGCGCAGCAGGTCGGCTATGTGCTAGCGGCGGAGCTGCGCGCGTGCGGCGTGGACTTCAGCTTTACGCCGGTGCTGGACGTGGACTACGGGCAGAGCAGCGTGATCGGCGACCGCGCGTTCCACAGCGACCCGCAGGCGATCGCCGAGCTGGCGCACAGCCTGCTGCTGGGCCTGAGGCAGGGCGGGATGCATTCCGTCGGCAAGCATTTCCCCGGCCACGGTTTCGTGCAGGCCGATTCGCATCTGGACATTCCGGTGGACGAGCGCGCGTTTGTCGACATAGAGATGTGCGACCTGATTCCGTTCCGGCAAATGGTGGATTACGGCCTGACCGCAGTGATGCCCGCGCACGTCATCTACCCGAAAGTGGACAGCCGCCCGGCGGGGTTCTCGCCGGTGTGGCTGAAGCAGGTGCTGCGCGGCCAGCTGGGCTTCGAGGGCTGCATCTTCAGCGACGACCTCTCCATGGAAGGGGCGACGGTCGCGGGCGGCATCGTGCAGCGCGCCGAGGCCGCGCTGAACGCCGGCTGCGACATGGTGCTGGTGTGCAACAAGCCGACATCGGCGGATGAATTGCTGCAAGGGTTGCATTACGAGATGCCCGCCACCAGCCGTGCGCGCCTCGCGCAGATGCGCGGCAAGACGCATCCCGAATCGCTGGCCAGGCTGCACGAGCAGCATGCCTTCCTCAAGGCGCTGGACGAGGTTGCCGCCATCGGCATGAGCAACGCGGAACTGCCGCTGGCGTGATGCCATTCCGCTTGAGATAATTCATCCTGAAAAACGCGATCGAGTCACGGATGAACACGGATTGGCACAGATGAACAACGGGTTGGCACAGATGAACAACGGGTTGCACCACATTTTCCCTGTGCCATTCAGGTGAGATGCTAACCTCGCACAATGCAATGTTTTATCTGTGTTTATCCGTGTCAATCTGTGGCTAACTGAGGTTTTAAGGTTCATATATGTCCTTCCGGTATACAGAGCATGAGTGAATTACAGGCAGCTTTACTGGCAATCGGTTCCGGTGTGATCGTCGTGGTGTATGTCTTCGGCTGGTGGCAGCAGCGCAAGTACCGGCGCAAGTTCGGCGCGGCATTCAAGGCGAGACATGCGGACGCGCTGTATCAGGAAAGTGCCGCCAAACCTGCAGGGCAGGAACTGGAACCCATGGCCGAAGAGGCAATGGGCGAGGCAACTCCGGCAACCGGGGGAATTACCCCTGCCGCAGAGATGCCGGCCGTCACTCTGCTGGACGGGACATGCGCCTTGCTGGATGTGCGCAGCGATTTCATCATCGAGCTGCATCTGATTGAGCCCAGCTCCGCCGGCGTGCTGGACGGCCTGTGGCAGCGCAAGTTCGATTTCGGCAAGCCGGTGCAGGTATGCGGGCTGACGTTGCCCGGACAGAAATCGAGCCAGCAATGGGAGCGCGCCATCGCCGAGAGCCAGACCCTGTACGAGCGCTTTCGCATTGCGCTGCAACTGGTGGATCGCGGCGGAGCGATCAGCGCGGCGAAGCTCGCGGACTTCCGCGACCTGGTGCTGGGTGTCGCGAGACATATCAAGTCCGATAGCGCCGTTCCGGATATCGATGAAACGCACCGCCGCGCGGTCGAACTGGACGCCTTCTGCGCCGAGGTGGACCAGATGGTCGGGATAAACCTGGTGGCGCCCGGCGAGCGTTTATTGCTTGGCGCAAGGATCGCGCAGGCCGCCGCTCTGCACGGCATGACGCTGGAAGCGGACGGCGCTTTCCATGCGCTGGATGCGCAGGGGCATAGCGCGTTCAACCTGATCAATCAGGACAGCCGGCCGTTCCAGCACCACACACTGGAGACCTCTGGCACGCCGGGCATCACCTTGCTGCTCGATGTGCCGCGCGTGGAGGATCCGACCGTGCAGTTCGACCGGATGGTGCGCATCGCGCACGAGATGGGCCGGGAGTTGCAGGCCAACCTGGTGGACGACCATCGCGTGGTGCTGAGCGACAACGGGCTGGCGCGCATCCGCGCGCAGATCGCCGAGGTCGAGGCGAAGATGCGCGACAATGGGATCGCGCCGGGCAGTGGCCAGGCGCGCAGGCTGTTCACCTAAATTTCCCATGAACCCATATAGCTCATTACTTCTGCCCCCGTTCGCCCTGAGCCTGTCGAAGGGCTATTCATGGTTCGACAGGCTCACCATGAACGGGGTCTTTGCGGCAAATCTTCCTGAATGAGCGCGGATATAAAACACCGTACCGCAGCCCTGCGTGCCGAGGTCGAGCGGCACAACCATGCCTACTATGTGCTGGACGCGCCGACCATCCCCGATGCGGAATACGACAGGCTGTTCCGCGAACTGCAGACCCTCGAAGCACAGCATCCCGAGCTCGCCGCTCCCGATTCGCCCACCCGCCGCGTCGGCGGCAAGCCGCTGGATGGCTTCGCGCCGGTGCGCCATGCCGTGCCGATGCTGTCGATCCGCACCGAGACCGACATCAGCGATACAGGCGCGATCGCGTTCGACGCGCGGGTGCGCAAGGAGCTGGGGCTGGGCGAGAACGATGCGCCAATTGAGTACGCCTGCGAACTGAAATTCGACGGCCTCGCGATCAACCTGCGCTATCAGCGCGGCGTGCTGGTGCAGGCCACGACGCGCGGCGACGGCGAGACCGGCGAGGATGTGACGCAGAACGTGCGCACTATCCATTGCATCCCGTTGCACCTGAAAGGCTGCGCCGCCGAGGTGCTGGAAGTGCGCGGCGAGGTGTACATGTCGCGCCGCGATTTCGAACGCTATAACGAACGGCAGCGCGCGCAGGGGCTGCCCACGCTGGTGAATCCGCGCAACGGCGCGGCGGGCAGCATCCGCCAGCTCGACCCGGCACTGGCCGCGCGCCGCCCGCTGTCTTTTTTTGCCTACGGCCTCGGCGAGGTGCGCGGCTGGGCATCGCCCGCGACGCACAATGCGGTGCTGGGCGCGCTGGCGGCGCTGGGCGTGCCGGTGAGCGACGAACGCGCGGTGGTGCAGGGCGCGCAAGGCTTGGTCGATTTTCATCAGCGCATCGCGGCAAAACGCGACCAGTTGCCGTTCGATATCGACGGCGTGGTGTACAAGGTCAACAGTCTCGCGCTGCAAGTCGAGCTCGGTTTCGTTTCGCGCGAGCCGCGCTGGGCGGTGGCGCACAAATACCCGGCGGAAGAGCAGCTCACCGTGGTGCGCGGCATCGACATCCAGGTCGGGCGCACCGGCAAGCTCACGCCGGTGGCCAAGCTGGAGCCGGTGTTCGTCGGTGGTACGACGGTTTCCAATGCCACGCTGCACAACGAGGACGAAACACGGCGCAAGGACGTGCGCATCGGCGACACGGTGATCGTGCGCCGCGCGGGCGATGTGATCCCGGAGGTGGTGGGCGTGGTGCTTGACCCTTCGATACCTCAGGGCGAACGGAAAGAATCGGGACGGTTCGACCTGTTCAATCGCCTGCACGGAAAATGCCCGGTGTGCGGCAGCCGTATCGTGCGCGAGGAGGGCGAGGCCGACTGGCACTGCACCGGTGGCCTGTTCTGCCCCGCACAACGCAAGCGGGCCCTGCTGCATTTCGCCGGCCGCAGCGCGCTGGACATCGAAGGGCTGGGCTATAAACTGGTCGATCAGCTGGTGGATAGAGGGATCGTGAACACGCCCGCCGACATCTATGATGGACAGAAGCTGGACTTGCAAACGCTTGCGGCGCTCGACCGGATGGGGGAAAAGTCGGCGCAAAACCTGCTGGACGCGATAGCACAGAGCAAGCGCACCACGCTGGCACGTTTCATCTATGCGCTCGGCATCCTCAATGTCGGCGAGGCGACGGCAAAAGACCTGGCGCAGCACTTCGGCTCGTTGGATAATCTGCTCGCCGCCGATGCGGAGAGCCTGCAGCAGGTACGCGATGTCGGGCCGGTGGTGGCGCAGAGCCTCGTGGACTTTCTGGCGGAAGCGCACAACTGCGAAGTCATCGCACAGTTGCGCGCCAGCGGGGTGCATTGGCCGGAACATGAGCGGCGGCAGACGGCGGAACTGCCGTTCAGCGGCAAGACCTTCGTGCTGACCGGCACCCTAAGCGGCATGACGCGCGACGAGGCCAAGGAAAGGCTAGAGGCGCTCGGTGCGAAGGTGGCGGGCTCGGTGTCGAAGAAGACTGACTACGTGGTGGCGGGCGCCGAGGCGGGCAGCAAGCTGGACAAGGCGCGCGAGCTGGACGTGGAGGTGCTGAATGAAGATAGATTTAAGAAGTTGCTGAATCCGGTTAAATAAAATTGGCCACGGATTAACACGGATATTCACGGATAAACAAGCCGGCCATCTGTGTCAATCGGTGTTAATCCGTGGCTGGATCGCTTTTTTGGTTGAAAGGGGTTTATGAAAAAAATTACCAAAGCGGTGTTCCCCGTCGCCGGCATGGGCAGCCGTTTCCTGCCGGCCACCAAGGCCAGCCCGAAGGAGATGATGCCCATCGTGGACAAGCCGCTCATCCAGTATGCGGTGGAAGAGGCGGTGGCGGCGGGCATCACCGACATGGTGTTCATCACCGGGCGCAACAAGCGCGCCATCGAGGATCATTTCGACAAGGCCTACGAGCTGGAAGCCGAGCTGGCGATGCGCGGCAAGGAAGAGTTGCTGCGCGTGGTGCGCGAGGTGATCCCCGCGCACATCAATTGCATCTACATCCGCCAGACCGAGGCGCTGGGGCTGGGGCATGCGGTGCTGCGCGCGCAGCCGGTGGTGCAGGACGAGCCGTTCGCGGTGATCCTGGCGGACGACCTGATCGACGGTGATACGCCCATCGTCAGCCAGATGGTGGACGTGTTCCGGCAGCATCAGTGCTCGATCCTGGGTGTGCAGGACGTGCCGCGCGAGCAGACCCGGAGTTACGGCATCGTCGGCGCCACCCCGCTGGGGTCGGACATCGAGGCGGTGAACTCCATCGTCGAGAAACCCAAGCCGGAAGACGCGCCCTCGACGCTTGCGGTGGTGGGGCGCTACATCCTCACGCCGCGCATCTTCCATCACCTGGAAAAGGTGCAGGCCGGGGCAGGCGGGGAGATCCAGCTGACCGACGGCATCGCCGCGCTGATGCGCGAGGAGAAGATGCTCGCCTATCGCTTCAAGGGCACGCGCTATGACTGCGGTTCGAAGCTGGGTTATCTGCAGGCGACCGTGGCGCTGGGGCTGAAACATCCCGAAGTGCGCGGCGAGTTTGCCGCCTATCTGGACAGCCTGAAATAACGCATGGACACTTCGGTTCAGCGCTCCCGCGACATCCTGCAACAGGCCGAATTGCTGTATCCGGCGGAGCAGGTGCAGGCGTCGCTGCAGCGGGTCGCGCGGCAGGTCAATGCCGCGCTGGCGGATGCGCATCCGCTGGTGCTGTCGGTGATGGGCGGTGCGGTGGTGTTCACCGGGCAGTTGCTGCCGCTGCTCGACTTTCCGCTGGATTTTGATTATGTGCATGTGTCGCGTTATGGCGACGCAAGGCACGGCGGAAAGATACGCTGGAAAGTCGAGCCATGCGAGAATGTGCGCGGCCGCACGGTGCTGGTGCTGGACGACATTCTCGATGAAGGACATACTCTGGCGGCGCTGCGCCAGCGCGTGCTGGAATTGGGCGCGAGCAAATTCTACAGCGCGGTGTTCGCCGACAAGCGGCATGGCAGGGCCAAGCCGATCCATGCTGATTTTGTCGGCGTGGAGTTGCCGGACCGCTTCGTGTTCGGCTATGGCATGGATATCGAAGGGGCGTGGCGCAACCTGCCCGCCATTTATGCAGTGAAGGCTTAGGAAGTAGGAAGTGGGAAGTGGGAAGTGGGAAGTGGGAAGTGGGAAGTGGGGGGCGGCTTACCCACTCACCACTCCCTACTCACCATAAGCGGCAAGGAAAGGAAATTTTATGTTGGCAATCATCGGCGGTCGCGGCCTCACCGAACTCGCGAACCTGAAAATCACCCACCGGCAGGTCATGCGCACGCCTTATGGCGAGCCCTCCGGCGCATTCCTGTTCGGCACGCTGAACCAGCACGAGGTGATCTTCCTGGCGCGCCACGGCTTTGGGCACACCATCCCGCCGCACCTAGTGAACTATCGCGCCAATCTGTGGGCGTTGCGCGAACAGGGCGTGAACAATGTGATTTCGATTGCGACGGTGGGCGGCATCCGCGCCGATCTGACGCCCGGCACCATCGTTGTGCCGGACCAGATCATCGACTACACGCATGGGCGCGATGCCACCTTTTACGATACGCGCGACACGAGCTATACCAACGCCAATTTCACCTTGCCCTATTGCCCGGAGTTGCGCGGCCGTATTTTGCGCAGTGCGGGCATCGTGCAGCAGCCCTGCATGGATGGCGGCGTGTATGCCGCGACGCAAGGGCCGCGCCTGGACAGCATCGCGGAGATCAACCGCTATGAGCGCGACGGGGCAGACATGGTCGGTATGACCGGTATGCCGGAGACCGCGCTGGCGATGGAACTGCAACTGCATTACGCCACCATCGCCGTGGTCGTGAATCATGCGTCGGGGCGCGGCGACAACCGGCAAGGCGTCAACATGGAGCAGGTCAACGCCACCGCCAGTGCGGCTATGGAGCGGGTGCGCAGCATCCTCGAATGCGCGGTGAGTTGCGATGGCGGTTAACATGAAACTCGCGCAGCGAGACTGCGTCCCTCTCTCCCGCTTGAGGGAGAGAGCTAGGAGAGAGGGAGACGGGCATGGCGGGTTTCTTCATCAGGAAAGCATTTGCCATGCCCGTTAGGCCGGTGCTGCGCATGGACGATGCGCGGCTGTTGCGGCGCGCCGAGCCGGTCAGCGGTTTCGGCAGCGGCGAACTTCGCGCCTTGCTGGCGGATATGCGCGACACCATGCAGGCCTTGGACGGCGTGGGGCTGGCTGCGCCGCAGATCGGCGTGAACTTGCGCGTGGTGATCTTCGGGGTGCGGCTGCGACACGTTACTGAAAAAACTACTAGCCATTCGACTAGGCCATCAAAAGACGATGACCAAGTCGCTGGTTATGCGCAGCAGCCGATTGCGGGAGCAGCCGCTTGCAACCCCCTCCCGCACCAGACGCTTACGCGCACCGTGTTGGGGGTGCAAAAATCCCCGCGTTATCCCGATATGGAGGCGGTGCCGGAAACCGTACTCATCAATCCGATCATCACCGTGCAGGACGAGGAAACCGAGGACGCCTGGGAAGGTTGCCTGAGCCTGCCCGGTTTGCGCGGGCTCGTGCCGCGCTTCCGGAATATCCGCTATCAGGGTTATGATGAACAGGGTGTACCGATCGACAGGGCGGTGAGCGGTTTCCATGCGCGCGTCGTGCAGCACGAATGCGACCATCTCGACGGCATCCTGTATCCGATGCGCATCCGGGACATGACCCAATTCGGCTTTACCGAAGAACTGTTTCCGGGCCAGGCATTGCAGGACGAATAGTAATCCTATAAAAAAACAGTTCAGCCACGGATTAACACAGATGAACACGGATTATTAATGGCTTAGCTTTCTTCCCCAATGCATATTTCGGGTGAATGGCGGCTTTCCAACAACACCTTGTTTTGTCAGTGGCAATCCGTGTGTATCCGTGGCTAATTGCCGTTATTTGGGTAATTGTCCGTTACCGGTGTTTTGTAGTCACGCATTCCACCAACGAGGAGGTCCTGTCATGACACACAACCTGTTCAATACCCGCCAGTCCTTCACACTCGCCAACGGCAGGCAGGGCACACTGTGTTCGCTACCCGCGCTGGAAGCCGCCGCGGTCGGCAAAATTTCGCGCCTGCCGGTGTCGATCCGCATCGTGCTGGAAGCGGTGCTGCGCAACTGCGACGGCAAGAAGATCACCGAGGCGCACGTGCGCCAGCTCGCCAACTGGCAACCGGACGCGCCGCGCACCGAGGAGATCCCGTTCGTGGTGGCGCGCATCGTGCTGCAGGATTTCACCGGCGTGCCGCTGCTCGCCGACCTTGCCGCGATGCGCGATACCGCCGCCAAACTGGGCAAGGACCCGAAGATCATCGAGCCGCTGGTGCCGGTGAACCTGGTGGTGGACCACTCGGTGCAGGTCGATTACTACAACCGCCCGGATGCGCTGCGGCTCAACATGGAAATGGAATTCGAGCGCAATACCGAGCGCTACAAGTTCATGAAGTGGGGCATGCAGGCGTTCGACACCTTCAAGGTGGTGCCGCCCGGCGTCGGCATCGTGCACCAGGTCAACCTCGAGTACCTGGCACGCGGCGTGCTGCACAGGGATGGCCCGGCAGGGCGCATGTATTACCCCGACACGCTGGTCGGCACCGACAGTCACACCACCATGATCAACGGCATCGGCGTGGTCGGCTGGGGCGTCGGCGGCATCGAGGCGGAGGCCGGGATGCTCGGCCAGCCGGTTTATTTTTTAACGCCGGATGTAGTCGGTGTGCATCTCAAGGGCAAGCTGCGCGAGGGCGTCACCGCGACCGATCTGGTGTTGACCGTCACCGAACTGCTGCGCAGGCACAAGGTGGTCGGCAAGTTCGTCGAGTTCTTCGGAGCAGGCACGGCGGCGCTGACCGTGCCGGACCGCGCCACCATCGCCAACATGGCGCCCGAATACGGCGCGACCATGGGCTTCTTCCCGGTGGACGACGTGACGGTGGATTATCTGCGCAGTACCGGGCGCAGCGACGAGGAAGTGGACGCCTTCCAGTCCTATTTCAAGGCGCAGGGGCTGTACGGCATCCCGCAGGCGGGCAGCATAGATTACAGCGGCGTGGTGGAACTCGACCTCGCTTCCATCGAGCCGTCGCTGGCCGGGCCGAAGCGCCCGCAGGATCGCGTGGCGTTGTCGAAGATGAAGGAGACCTTCGATACCCTGTTCAGCAAACCGGTGGCGGAAAACGGCTTCAACAAACCCGCCGCCGAGCTGGGTCGGCGTTACTTCACCGGCCTGCCGGAACGCCGGGGAAACACCTGCACGCCGATCGCCGGCGGCGGCCTGCAGGAGGCGGGCAAGACGCGCAGCGGCAGCGAACTCGAGATGCTCGACGACCACCCCAACCCCGCCATTCGCTGCGAGACCGCGCAGGAGATGTCGGCTGCGGTGCAGATCGGCCATGGCGACGTGCTGATCGCCGCGATCACTTCCTGCACCAACACCTCCAACCCGAGCGTGCTGCTGGCGGCGGGCCTGCTGGCGAAGAAGGCGGTCGCAAAAGGCCTGCGTGTCAGGCCGCACATCAAGACTTCTCTGGCACCCGGCTCGCGCGTCGTGACCGAATACCTGAAGAGCGCCGGGCTGCTCGAGCCGTTGGCGCAACTCGGTTTCAGCCTGGCGGCCTACGGCTGCACCACCTGCATCGGCAATTCCGGCCCGCTGGATGCGAAGATCGAGGAGGCTATCGTAACCAACGACCTGATCGCGGCGGCGGTGCTGTCCGGCAACCGCAACTTCGAGGCGCGCATCCACGCCAACATCAAGGCCAACTTCCTGGCCTCGCCGCCGCTGGTGGTGGCCTATGCGATCGCGGGCAGGGTGAACATCGATCTCGATAGCGAGCCGCTCGGTACCGGCAGGAACGGCGAGCCGGTGTACCTGAAAGACATCTGGCCTGCCAGCGGCGAAGTGCAGGCCGTGAGCAGGTTCGCCAGCGACCCGTCGCTGTACCGCGCGCTATATGCCGACCTGACCCGCGACCTGCCGCTGTGGAACGCGATCCCCGCGCCTGCCGGCAACCTGTACCAGTGGGACGACTCGACCTATATCGCGTGCCCGCCGTTCTTCGAACGATTCGCCATGCAGCCCGGCAGCATCGCGGAGATCCGCAATGCCAGAGCGCTCGGCATCTTCGGCGATTCGGTGACCACCGACCACATCAGCCCGGCGGGCAGTTTCAAGGCGACCACCCCGGCAGGCAAATACCTGCAAGCCAAGGACGTGGCGGTGAAGGATTTCAACAGCTACGGCGCGCGGCGCGGCAATCACGAGGTGATGATGCGCGGCACCTTCGCCAACGTGCGCATCAGGAACCTGATGCTGCCCGCGAAGCCCGACGGCAGCCGCGTCGAGGGCGGCTATACGCTATACAAAGGCGAGCAGTTGGCGATCTACGATGCGGCGATGAAATACCTCGCCGACGGCACGCCGACGCTGATCTTCGCCGGGGAGGAATACGGCACCGGCTCGAGCCGCGACTGGGCGGCGAAAGGCACGCAACTGCTCGGCGTGAAGGCGGTCATCGCGAAATCCTACGAGCGCATCCACCGCAGCAACCTGGTCGGCATGGGCGTGCTGCCGTTGCAGTTCAAGGGCGACACCAATGTCGCCGCGCTGCATCTGACCGGCGAGGAGACCTTCGACATCGGCGGCATAGCCGAGAATCCGAAACCGCAACAGGACGTGACGCTGACCATCACGCGCCGTGACGGCAGCACGCAGCAAGTGCCGCTGCTGCTGCGCATCGACACGCCGATCGAGGTGGACTACTACCGGCACGGCGGGATACTGCCGTATGTGCTGCGCGAACTGGTATCGCAATAAGCCAGGTAGGGCACAATAACCAACGGGCATTGCGCCGCATGTATAACCATCCGGTGCAATGCGCTACGCTTATTGCACCCTACGCGGGTTGGGCTGGTGCGATGGAGAGCGTGGTGCCGGGATATGATTGATGTTGTCCGCGTGGGCACTAAGATGTGCCCACCCTACCTGGTTTTGCTTGTATCAAAATAACGGTGTAGGGTGGGCATGTCTTTTATGCCCACGCGGGTTCTTCCCTCAGGAGGAAAATACCATGGTTACTAGGACGGAACGCGACTCTTTCGGCCCCATCGAAGTCCCGGCGGAACGCCTGTGGGGCGCGCAGACGCAGCGCTCGTTGCAATACTTCCATATCTCGACCGAGCGGATGCCGCGGGAGCTGATCTTCGCGCTGGCGGCGGTGAAACGCGCCTGCGCGCTGGCCAACCGTGACCTCGGTTTGCTGGACGAGGAGAAGGCAATCGCCATCGTGCGGGCGGCGGACGAGGTGCTGGCCAGCCAGCACGAGCGGGAGTTCGCACTGTCGGTCTGGCAGACCGGTTCGGGCACGCAGAGCAACATGAACATGAACGAGGTGCTCGCCAACCGCGCCTCGGAACTGCTCGGCGGCACGCGCGGCGCGAGCCGTCTCGTGCATCAGAACGACGAGGTCAATCTCGGCCAGTCGTCCAACGACATCTTCCCCAGTGCGATGCATGTCGCGGCGGCTGCCGGCATCACGCAGCAATTGCTGCCGTCGCTGCGCACGTTGCGCACGGCGCTGGAGAAAAAATCCGCCGCGTTCGGCGGCATCGTCAAAATCGGCCGTACCCATCTGCAGGATGCCACGCCGCTGACCCTGGGGCAGGAGTTTTCCGGTTACGTCGCGCAGCTGCAACACGCCGAGGCGGCGCTCCTTGCCACGCTGGAACCGCTGCACCAGTTGGCGGTGGGCGGCACCGCCGTCGGGACCGGGCTGAACACCCATGCCGAATTCGGCGGGTGCGTCGCCGCCGAACTGGCGCGCAGTACCGGCCTGCCGTTCGGGAGCGCCGCCAACAAGTTTGCCGCGCTGGCCGCGAACGACGAACTGGTCGCGGCGCACGGGGCGCTCAAGACGCTGGCCGCCGCGCTGATGAAGATCGCCAATGACGTGCGCTGGCTGGCCTCCGGTCCGCGCTCCGGGCTGGGCGAGATCAGCATCCCGGAGAACGAGCCGGGCAGCTCGATCATGCCGGGCAAGGTGAATCCGACGCAGTGCGAGGCGCTGACCATGCTGTGCTGCCAGGTGTTCGGCAACGATGTCGCGATCAACATCGGCGGCGCTTCCGGCAATTTCGAGCTGAACGTGTTCCGCCCGCTGATCGCGCACAATTTCCTGCAGAGCGTGCGCCTGCTCGCCGACGGCATGGCGAGCTTCGAGGAGTATTGCGTGCGCGGCATCGAAGCCAATCGCGAGCGCATCGCGGAGCAGATGGGACGCTCGCTGATGCTGGTGACCGCGCTGACCCCGCATATCGGCTACGACCGCGCCGCCGAAATCGCCAAACGCGCCTACCGCGACGGCAGCACACTGAAGCAGTCGGCGCTGGCATCGGGTTATGTCACGGAGGCCGAATTCGACCTGTGGGTGCAGGCGGCGGAAATGACCCACCCGAAGGCAAGCTGAGAACGGTGTATTTGAACTGGTTTGCCTGCCGTTTTTTCTGGTGGCCAGAGGGTTGCAAAGTAACTGCCGGGTTTTTAATAGCGAATTTTGATGGTTTTTTCTAAAGAATGGAACCGGATGGCCGATAATGCAACAATGAACAATGATCTCCAATCAGAGAATTATTTCCTTCGCCAGCAGCTGGAAGCGTTGCTGCACGAAGCGCGGCAAAACGAAAACAAGATGCGCCGGTTCGACCAACTCCAACGTCAACTGGTCGGGGCCGGTTCATTGCTGGAATTGATCCACCTGCTGTTCTCCGAGTACAAGCTGGCGTTCGGGGTAGAGTTTGTTACCCTTGCGCTGATCGATCGGGAATATGAGGCCACCCGGATTCTGGAAAACGAGCATGGCAATGACGCGGCTTGCAGCGGACTCACATTGCTCCAGTCGTCTGCCACACTTGAAACGCTGTACGGCGGGAAATGCGACCCCTATCTGGGCGCCTTCAATACCCTGCATCACCAGGCGCTCTTCAATGCCACGTCGGGTGCAATTGCATCGGTTGCGCTCCTGCCGCTTACGCGTCATGGCAAACTGATCGGCAGCCTTCATTTGGGCAGTGCCAACCCGGATCGATATATCACCGGCTGCGGGACGGACTTCCTTGAGCGACTGGCCGAGATCATCGCCATTTGCCTGGAAAATACCCTCTCGCAGGAACGTTTGAAGCAGCTGGGGCTGACTGATGCGTTGACCGGAGTTCAGAACCGCCGTTACTTCGAACACCGCTGCCAGATTGAAATCAGCCAGGCCCGCCGGCACAAGCATCCGCTGGCCTGCATGTTCCTCGACATCGACAAGTTCAAGTGCGTCAACGACACGTATGGCCATCAGACGGGCGATGAAGTGCTGATGAGCGTGGCCAACTTCATCCAGACCCAGCTGCGTGTGGGCGATACGATAGCCCGGTATGGCGGCGAGGAATTTGTCGTACTCCTGCCGCAGACCGACATGTACCATGCCTGCCAGATCGCGGAACGGATACGCGGCTGCATTGCGGAAGAAAACATATATGCGCCTTCCGGGCATTCGATCAATCTAACCATCTCGATTGGACTATCCATGCTGCCCGCCGAAGAGACTGCCGTGGGGGATCGTCAGCTAGCCGACCGGATGGTTGCCGCCGCAGACAAGGCGCTCTATCAGGCCAAACATGGCGGCCGTAATCGGGTGATCTGCGGGCAGCCTGCCTGAGACAGCCCCGGCATACACGCTGGGGCTGGAGCACCTGCCCACAGCTTCGGCGAGCGGCAGGCCAAAAAACAATTCGAGCCTGGCCCATTTGACTTGAATAACATACATTGAGGAATGAAATCGTGAAGCCAGGCACTTGCCGCATGCATGTCTTGGCAGCTGTAGTTGTTGGAATTTTTCTTTCCGGCTTTACTGGTTTGGCGGCCGCCGTTTCCCCGGAAGAGAAGAAAAAAGAAATACGGAAGATGCGTGGCGAGACCCTGGCGAAACTGTACAAGGTGCATCCGCTCGCCAGGAGCGACATTCAAAAAGCAGCCGGTTATGCGGTGTTCAGCAATATCGGTATAAACCTGATTCTTTTTTCGGCGGCGGGTGGCTCAGGAGTTGCCCATGACAACCGAAGTGGCAAGGATATCTATATGAGGATGGTTTCCGGCGGTGTTGGCTTCGGGCTGGGGGTAAAGGATTTTCGGGGCGTCTTCGTATTCTCGACGGCCAAGACTTTCAAGCAATTTGTCGAGAGCGGATGGGCGGCTGATGCACAAGCGGATGCCGCCGCCAAATCCGGCGAAAAAGGAGGGGCAGTAGCGGGTGCAATTACCGTCGCGCCCGGCGTGGACCTGTATCAGCTTACTGAAACCGGACTTGCGTTGCAGGCCACGATTCAAGGCACCAAGTATTACAAGGACGATGAGCTGAATGGCAAATGAACGCCGTGGCCGGAGGGGACGCTGGAGGACATCCTGGACATGTCGCTCCTATCCCAAGCTGGCGCCCGACGTCTAGAAAAGTCGCCAATGGGGCGGAACGCGCACCAATGAACATTTCGAGTAGGTGCTACGAATGTCCGCATAGCGGCCTTGCAGCTATTCGACGGGCGGCTCAGTAACCTTCAGCAATACCAGCGCCGCGCCGCTGCCGCCATCTCCGGGCGGTGCGTCGCACCAGGCCAGCACGTCCGGGCGCTGCGCCAGCCAGTGGCGTACGAGCCTGCGCAACACGGCAGCGCCGCCCGGGCTGTTCATTCCCTTGCCGTGGATCACCAGCACGCAGCGCAACCCGCGCTGCGCCGTCTCATGCAAAAATTCCTGCAACAACTTGCGCGCCGCGTCGCTGGTGTTGCCGTGCAGGTCGAGGCTGTCCTGCACCGGCCAGTGGCCGCGCCGCAGTTTGCGCAGGGTCATGCGCGACAGGCCGTTGCGCAGGAATTCATCCGGCGTATCCTCGGCGGCGAAACCCGAAGAACTTTTGGTCGGGCACCCGTCGGATAGCATGTCGGGGATAGCGGGGGGCGGGACGGGAGTGCGCGGCAAGGGTTTGCGCGGCGGTTTTTGCGGCCCGATGCGGTTCTGGTCGGGCAGCGGTCTCACTTCGCCGACTGCCGCGCGGAACAGCGCGGCATCTTCGGACTCGAGTGGATTTTTCTGCCTTGTCATTTCATTTTCATTGGACGAGTTATTTGTAGGAGCGGGCCATGCCCGCGACAAAGCGGTTCGCGGGCATGGCCTGCTCCTACGGGTTTTACAGCAAAAACCGCCTCACGGGTCGGCGAGAGAACTCGCGGTGTCAGATCTTTCCGAGCGAGGCGAGGTACTTGTCCGCATCCAGCGCCGCCATGCAGCCGGTCGCCGCGCTGGTGCAGGCCTGGCGGTAGATCTGGTCCTGCACGTCGCCAGCCGCGAACACGCCGGAGATGCTGGTCGCCGTGGCGTTGCCCTGCTGGCCGCCGTGCGTGCGGATGTAGCCGTTGTCCATCTCCAGTTGCCCGGCGAAGATATCGGTGTTCGGCTTGTGGCCGATGGCGATGAACACGCCTTTCAGCGCGATGTCCTGCTTGTCTCCGCTGTGCACGTTCTTGACGCGCATGCCGGTCACGCCGCTGGTATCGCCGAGCACTTCGTCCAGCACGCTGTGCAGTTGCAGGGTGATCTTGCCTTCCTTCACTTTCTCCATCAGGTGGCCGATCATGATGCGTTCGGCGCGGAAGGTGTCGCGGCGATGCACCAGCGTGACGTGCCTGGCGATGTTGGCCAGGTACAGCGCCTCTTCCACGGCGGTGTTGCCGCCGCCGATCACCGCCACATCCTGGCCGCGATAGAAGAACCCGTCGCAGGTCGCGCAGCCGGACACGCCGCGCCCCATGAAGGCTTCTTCGGAAGGCAGGCCGAGGTATTGCGCCGAGGCGCCGGTGCAGATGATCAGTGCGTCGCAGGTGTAGCTGCCCGCGTCGCCGGTCAGCAGGAAGGGTTTCTGCTGCAGCTTGGCGGTGTGGATGTGATCGAAAATGATCTGCGTGTTGAAACGCTCCGCGTGCTGCTGGAAGCGTTGCATCAACTCCGGGCCTTGCACGCCATTCGGATCGGCCGGCCAGTTGTCCACCTCGGTGGTGGTCATCAGCTGTCCGCCCTGCGCCATGCCGGTGATCAGCACCGGCTTGAGGTTGGCGCGTGCGGCATACACGGCGGCGGTATATCCGGCAGGGCCGGAACCGAGGATGATGAGGGGGTGATGCTGTGTGGTCTTTTCCATGATGCCGGCTTTCGTTCCGAATTTATGTGGATGAGCGAAATTTAGCAGTGGCGGGCCGGGCTGTCGAGTTAAAATGCGCATACCATGCGATTCGTTTTATCCCTGCTGTTGTTATGCTCTTTTGCCGTTCAGGCCGCCGAACTTCCCGGTATCCCCCAGTTCATCGATGAAATGGTTGCCAAGCACCAGTTCAAGCGCGACGAACTGGAAAACGTGTTCGCCCATACGCAGCATCTGCCGGCGGTGATCGAGGCGATCTCCCGCCCCGCGACCATCAAGCCGTGGCCGGAATACCGCGCGGCTTTTGTGAACCCGAAGCGCATCAGGCTCGGGCTGGAGTTCTGGAGCAAATACCGGCAAACCCTGCGCCGCGCCGAGAAAAAATACGGCGTCCCGCAGGAAATCATCATCGCGGTGATCGGCGTGGAGACCATCTATGGGCAAAATGCCGGCAATTTCCGCGTACTGGACGCGTTGACCACGCTGGCGTTCGATTATCCGCGCCGCGCGGATTTTTTTCGTACGGAGCTGGAAAATTATCTGCTGCTGGCGCGCGAACAGCAGTTTGACCTGCTGACCATACGCGGCTCGTATGCCGGCGCACTGGGCATCCCGCAATTCATGCCAAGCAGCTACCGCAACTATGCGGTGGACTTCAACGGCAACCGCAAGATCGATCTGCTGCGCGAAGACCGGGATGCGATAGGCAGCGTGGCCAACTATCTGCAAGGCTACGGCTGGATCAGGAATGAGCCGGTCGCCGTGCGTGCGCAGCTTGGCGGAGAACTTCCCGCCGGTGAAACCAGGATGCCGCGCACGCTGACCGAATGGGCGGCGGCGGGGGTGGCGCCGGGCGCGGATATTGCGCCGGACAAATCCGCGCGCCTGGCCGATTTCACGGTGGAGCAAGGCAAGGAATTCTGGCTGGCGTTCAACAATTTCGAGGTCATCACGCGCTACAACAACAGCGATTTCTACGCGATGTCGGTGTTCCAGCTGGCCGAGGAATTGAAAGCGGCGCACAAGGCCGGCAGCTTGAGGAAATGATGTTGGGCGTGAGCCAAAAGGAGATGTCATGAAAAGCGTATTTTGCTGGCTGTGGATGGCCCTGCTGCTGTTGCCCAAGCTTGCATGGGCCGGCGAACTCGAGATCATTCCGCTCAAGCATCGCAGCGCGGAGGAGGTGCTGCCCATCATCCGGCCGTTGCTGGACCAGGGCGATGCCGCCAGCGGCATGAATTACCAGCTCATCCTGCGCACCTCGCCGCGCAACCTTGAGCAGATCAGGAAATTGCTGGAGAGCATCGACGTCGCGCCGCGCCGCCTGAAGATCACCGTGATGCAGAACGTGGACAGCGAAACCGTCAAGCGCCTGACCGAAGTGTCCGGCAATGTCGGCTTGAGCCGCAACGCGCGGATTGCCGCGCCGGGCAGCGGCGATAACAGCGGCCTGAATGTCGAGCTCGGGCAGGGTCAGGACAGGCTGAAGGCCAGGGTGACCTCCACTCGCTCGCTCGAGGACGAGCGCAACACCCAGCAATTGCAGGTGCTGGAAGGCAATCGCGCGCTGGTGCGCAGCGGGCAATCCGTTCCCGTTCCGCAGCGGCAGGTGATACAGGACCGGTGGGGCACGCGGGTGATCGACAGCACGCAATACCAGGAAGTGAACAGCAGTTTTTATGTGCTGCCGCGCATCAGTGGCGAACGGGTCACGCTGGAAATCAGCGTGCAGAACGATGCGCTCGTGCCGGGCAGCGGCGACCAGCCGACCGTGCGTGTCCAGCAGGCTTCCAGTACCGTATCCGGCCGCCTGGGCGAATGGCTGGAAGTGGGCGGCTTGGGACAGCAGAAGAACAATGACGACTCGACCATTTCCACGCGCGGCGCATCCCGGACGCGCGAGCAGCGCAGCGTGCTGATCAGGGTGGAAGAGATTAAATAGCGTTGAAGTGGCGGGTGCAGGTGCAAGGATTTGTTAGAGCCATACCAGTTCCTTCACACTGTGCAAGGGGGAGGGGATATTCAGCTTGATGGACAATATTGGGTAAAAGATGTCTCAAATTCAGTAAAAAGGAAAAAGATCGAATGCTTCTGTCAGTCTCTAAACATGTATGTCTATCATGCGGCTCGATGCCGCTCGCCGCCCCTCCGGGACTCGCACAAATGAACAGCCGGAGGAGAAGATGAAACTGTCCGCGCATCCGCTCTGGCTGGTGGGATTTCGCCCGTTTTTCGCATTGGCCTGTTTGTCTGGATTGAGCCTGCCAATCCTGTGGGCATTGTTCTTTTCCGGTGCCGTCGAGGCGCCGGCGACCTCATTTTCCGCGGTGCAGTGGCATGCCCATGAGATGTTCTTCGGCTTCGGCTGGGCGATCCTCGGCGGTTTCCTGCTGACCTCGACCAAGAACTGGGTGAAGGTGCGCGGCTATCATGGCAACGCGCTGATGTTCCTGGCTGCCGCGTGGATCTTCGAGCGTGCCGGCATGTGGTTCGAAGGCGGCTGGCCGCCGTTCCTGTTCCGGTTTTCCAACAACCTGTTCCTGGGATCGATCGTGGCGATGCTGTTGTGGACGCTGATCCGCAACCGCAAGGGCGACTTCTATCCAGACAACTATTTCTTCCTGCTGATCCTCCCGGCTTTCCTGATGGCGAAGAACCTGATGCTCAGCGCCGAATACGCGCAGGTCGGCTGGAGCATGGCGCTGGGGCTGTTCCGGATGGCCTTTTTGGTGATGCTGGAACGGACGCTGGCGCAGTTCATGAAGGGTGTATTCAATGTGGCGATCCTGCAGAAGCCGGCGCTCGACAAGTCGATCAAGCTGCTCGGGTTGCTGCTGGTCTTCGAAAGCCTGGTGCCGGCGCAGCTGTCAGGCTGGATCGCCTTGCTGCTCGCGCTGCTGCTGATGGGGCGCTTCATCTTCTGGAAGCCGCAACTGGCGGTACGGCGGCTCGACATCGGCATCATGTACCTGGGTTACCTCGCCATCGTCGCCCAGTTGCTGATCGAGTTCTTCAGGCACGTCACCCACTTGGAAGGGGCCGCATCCATATCCGTGCATGTCTTCACCTTCGGCGCGATGGGGCTGATCATTCCCGCGATGATCGTCAGGATATCGAAGGGGCACACCGGCAGGACGGTGGTGTTCGATGCGCTCGACAAGCTGGCGCTGTGGATCATGATGCTGGGATTCGTGCTGCGCGTCGTCGCACCGCAGATCCATCCCGGTGGTTACGCGCACTGGATCCAGCTCGCGGCGGCGTGCTGGTTCGCCTGTTTTGCGCTGCTCGCCTGGCGGTATATTCCCATCCTCATGCAGCCGCGCATCGACGGCAAGGAGCATTGACCCGTTTCAGCGAAACTCGCTGCGCTTGTTTCCCGGTTCGCAGCGTTTCCCCAGGGAGGGACACGCCGCATCATCCACCAGTCTGCAGCCGAGGTGGCTGGATTAGCTGGCCGGTGCCGCAGGGAATTTCGCGCCGCGCCGTTCCGCCATGTTTTTCCCCAATGCCATGATCTGCTGCGGGCTGAGCAGGCGCGCAGAAAGCGTCAGCAGTTGGGTCTCTTCAAGTTCGATATGCGGGGTGTAGCTGCCGACCAGTTTTTTGACCAGCGCTTCGGGCAGCGGCGTATTCACCCCTTCGGCAAGTTTCACCAATACCGCGCGCACATCGCTCCAGGCGGCGAACATGACGGCGTGCTGGTCGAGCAGGTCTGCGATCAGGGCTTTTACAGCTGACTTTTCGGGGGTGTCCAGGGCTAGCAGGGTGGGGAACAGATGCTCTTCCTCATCCTGATGATGGAACTGTCCGGCGGTGTCGAAGTAGCGCAGGATGCCCTGGGCGGCCTGCCGGACCTGCTGGTCGCAACCGTGTGCGGGCAAATGGGCAGCCAGTTTTTGCAGGGTATCGAGTTGCCGGTGGATCTTGCCGTGGCAGGCGCTCAGCATTTCCAGCGGGTGGTCGAAACTGGGGGCGGTCTCTGTGGATGCAAATGAAATCATGTTGTGGTCCTCAATGGATGAATGGCAAGGGGTTGTGGTTGACTGCGACCAGCACGATGTAACCGAACACTGCCTGTGCCGCCAGCCATGCGGAGATACGGATGGTTTTGCTCTTGCCGTATTTCAGTGCGACAAAGCCCAGCCCGATATACAGCAGCAGGCCGAAGACCTTGGCGGTCAGCCACGCATCCACGAACGGGTACTGGCGGATGGTGAAAGCCAGCGTCAGCGCACTGACGAGCAGCAGTGTATCCACGACATGCGGCACCACCCTGATCCAGCGTTGCCGCATGATGGGCGAGCCGTTGAAACTCCAGATGCCGCGCAGGAAGAACAGCGTGTAGCTGAGGACTGCGCAGGTGATGTGGATGTGTTTGATCAGCATGAAACTCAAAAAAACCTCCATAAATCCGTTTTGCGGGCAAATCGCGGCGTCGCGTGCTCGCTCATTCCTCGTCTATCTAACCAGATATGCCTCATCATTTGCTGCGCGGCTCCTTGCGGTGCCCGCGCGACACGGTGGGGCGCAAGCCCTCCGGTGCGGGAACGCGGAGCAGCAGGCTTGCCCGCCCCAAATGCTTCGCATCGCCGTGTCCAGCCTGCCATCCCGCAAAACAAATTTCTGAAGGTTTTTTTCATGGTTGTGTTTGTTCGATTTTCCGGAAGGTGCGCCGGTAAACCGCGATGCCGGTAATGACGCCATAGCCCAGCAGCGCTCCCTGCAGCAGCAGTCCGAGCATCACCAGCCATGCCGCCGCGTTCCACCAGGGCGCCAGCAGTGCCGCAAGCAGTGTGCTGCTGTGCAGCCACAGGTGCCGCCAAATCCAGGGTTCGGGGATGATGTTCTTCATGTTCGGGACGCCCGTCTTGAGTCCGCCGCGAAACAGGTGGAACCACACCAGGAACGGGACGATTTTATAAAGCATGCCCTGGATCAGGGAGAGCGCGAAACCCAGCAGGAAGGCCAGAGCGGACAGCGTCCGGAGATGATTGACAGCCATCGGAAAAGCCAGCGCTGCCAGCGAAAACGCTGCGGCAAGCAACAGCGAGAACATGCTCACCCGGAAGAAATTCAGCGGGGCATCCGGAATGTGGCGGCGGCGCTGGGTTTGCAGCCTGAGCGTGACCACGGCGAAGCAGCAGGCCAATGACCAGAAGAGGGCTTCCGCGATGAATCCCGCCCAGCGCGGCGCCGCTTCCGGCAGGAGCAGCGCCAGGTTCAGCAGCAGGGTCGCAAAAATGGCGGGAGCCAGAGCGGCAGTCATCCATTTCGGGTAGTTCGGGGTGAGCTGGAACATCGGCACGACCTGGTAAGACACGCCGATCGCCAGCAATAGTACCCAGCCGCCCAATGCCAGGCTGATATGGGCAGTCGCCAGCTTGGCAAAGGGCAGCGGCAAACCGTTGGCGTAACCCGCGGCGAGCAGCATGCCGAACGTGACGGCGCCCGCGAGCGAGAGGATGGCCAGCAGCAGGGCGGTTTTCGTCGCATTTTTCGCGCTGGCGCGCGCCAGGCTGGTCAGGCTTGCGACGATGAATACCAGGAAAGCCAATCCCAGCAGCGGCCAGGAAAGATTGAGCAGCTCCGTCCTGCCCAGCATGAAGCCGGCGGACAACGACAGCGCGCCCGCTATCAGCGGCAGGAAAGTGAGCCATGCCACCAGCCGCGGTGCGGGCATCGGGCTGCCGATCACGACCGGCAGCAATTGCTGGATGGCACCCATCATGATCATCGCCATGAATCCCAGGGTGATGTGATGCGTCGCGGCGATCTGTGCGGGGGAGCGCAGCTCCGCGAACGGGTTGCCGCCGGCCAATGCCAGCAGCAGTGCGGCCAGCGCCAGAAAGACCGGCGCCATGGTGAAGAAGCGTAGCGGCAAGCTGATCGGCGGGGCCTGTTCGGCGCTGAGGGAGGCTATTTTCATGCGGCGCGCTCGGGGAGTGATTCTCGCGCAGCGAACCGACCGTACCCCTCTCCCGCTTGCGGGAGAGGGGGAACGGGGGTGAGGGAACAATCATGGTGTAGACGGTTCATCATTGTTTGCGGCCTGCGCCATGATTGTAATCAGGATTTCAAAATCGCCATCTGCAAGCGCTGTGGTTTGCCAGGCATAACCGGCATCGCGCAGCATTTCGTAGAGCGGGTGGGGTTCACGGTGGATAAACACTTGCAGTGTTTCCTGGCCGGAAAGCGTTTGCAGTGCACGGATGATGTTCTCGAAAGGCTCGGGCGGCGGCAGCCCGCGTACGTCGAGTACCGGCATGGCTGTCAAACGGCCTGAAAGCGTCCGAGGAGAGCTTCCCGTTCCCTTGCCAGGATCTGGTCCATGATGGGATAGAGAATGTTCTCTTCCTTGTGGTTATGCTGCTGCATCACCATCAGCAGGGTTTCCGAAAGACCGCTGTATTCCTGCGCATCTTTTTGTTTTACCGCAGCAGCCATTTGCCCGAGGAGTTCTCTTATCTGAGTGTGTTCCATGAGCATGACTTGTACAGGCCCGGAAGGGCCGCCGGCAGACGCCAGGGCGGGGAAGAGCACTTCTTCTTCCATGCGGAAATGGTGCGCCATGTCATCGTTAAAGGCATTGAAGGCGGTTTCAGCATCGGCCCAGTCGTCGGTGAGCGCGGCTGTTTCGGCATCGGCGAATTCGTTGTCGCAGGTCTTGTGGTTGGCGGTCATGAATTCCGCAATGGTTGTCATGTCAGTTTCCTTGTAAATGGCTGAATGGCGCGGTTGGTATATCCGCATTTCAATCGGTTTCTGATTTTAAAAGTTGAGTATTACTGTCGCCTATTATAACAATAAAATAGGCGCCGTCGACACGGGGTCATGATTCCAGAACCAGGCTGGCACAGCGCAGCCCGCTCAGTACCGCGCCTTCCAGCGTCGCGGGGTAGTCGCCGGCGGTGTAGTCGCCCGCCAACAGCAGTCCGGGCAGGGCGGTCTGTTGCGGTGGGCGGAGCAGGTCGGGCGCGCAACAGAAGGTGGCGCGCTTTTCGGCGATGACCCTGAACCATCCCGGCGGCTCGGCGATGCCGAATTCTTCGCGCAATTCCGCAATGACTTTTTGCGCCAGTTGTTCCTGGGCCAACTCCTGGTGGATGCCCTCCGCGCTGATGACGGCGGCGAGCAGGCCGTGCTGCCCGGCGATCCGGCCCCTGTCGAACAGCCACTGGCTGAAGCGCCGGTGCAGGCCGATCATCGGGTGCGGCAGGGTGACGTGCGCCGGATAGCGCAGGTACACGGTGTAGATCGGCTGGTGTTCCAGGCTGTCGATCTGTGCGACGGTGTTTTCTAGCGATGAGATGGGGCGCAGCAAATTTGCCGCAACTGTCGGCGGCGCGGCGCAGATGACATGGCTGAATGCCGTGCGGCCCCTTTGACCCGGCTCTGGGCAGGCTTGCGCTGTGACGAGTTCGATGCCGCCATCCTTGGGGATGATCGCTTTAATGGCGCATGAAGTGAGCATCTTGCCGCCGCGCCGTTCGATATAGCCCGCGGCGCGCTGCGGGAACAGCGCACTGAAGTTGAGGCGCGGCAGCAGCATGTCGCTGTCGGCGCGCGACCGGTTCAGCGCATCGCGCAGCACGTTGAGCAGCACCTGCGCGGAGGCCTTGTGGATAGGCGTATTCAGCGCGGCGATGCACAGCGGCTCCCAGAGTTTCCGTACAAGCCCGTCACTCTGGCTGTGCTGCGCGAGCAGCTCGCAGACCGTCATGTCGTGTGCCAGCCGGAAATTTGCGCGGCGCAATGCGAGCATGAAGCGCGCGGCATCCAGGCGCGCGCCGAACGGCAGGCCTTGCGCGTTGAGCAGGGCCATCAAAAGGTGCAGCGGTGCGGGCAGGCGCGGCGCCCTGAAAGCAAACTCGCCGTGCAGATCGAGCTGCAGCGGCAGGCGCAGGAAGTCCTGCTCGATATTGCCGCCAACCTGTTCGATCAGGCGCAGGGTCTCGCGGTAGCAGCCGAGTAGCAGATGCTGGCCGTTGTCCAGAATTAAATGATTTCCCCGCAGGGGACGGTTGCTCTCTCCCCCTTTGGGGGAGAGTTGGAGAGAGGGAGCCTGCATGTCGTTGTGCAGCACGCCGCGCGCCCGCCCGCCGAGCTGCCTGGCGCTCTCGAACACGGTGACGGGAATGCCGCGTTCTGCCAGCGCCACCGCGGCTGCCATGCCGGCGTAGCCGCCACCGATGATGGCAGTGCTTAACCCCTCCCGGCCTCCCCTTGTCAGGGGAGGTGAACAGTGCCCATCTTTACCAGGAAGAGGTGTGGCTCCTCCCCTGACAAGGGGAGGTTGGGAGGGGTTGGGGGTTAGTTTTTGATCCAAGTCTTGCAAGCCAGCCACAGTTTGTAACCAGTGCCGAGTGAAATTCGCTCGTGCAAGACATGGCTGCCGCTCGCGACGATCTCGTCCAGCGTGGCGCGGTAGATCGCCGCCATGATCAGGCCGGTGCGCTGCGCCTTGCGATCCGCTGCGGGGAGGTGTTCGAGCGCCTGCCGGTAGTAGCGTTGCGCGCGCTTGACCTGGAACGCCATCAGTTTCTGGAAGTCTTCCGTTTCGCGCGCGTTGAGGATGTCCGCCGCCGCCACGCCGAACTGCTGCAGTTCGTCCATCGGCAGGTAGATGCGGTTGCGCCGTGCGTCCTCGCCGACATCGCGGATGATGTTGGTGAGCTGGAAGGCGATGCCGAGGTCGTGCGCGTACTTCAATGTTTGTCGGTCGCTGTAGCCGAAGATCTCGGCGGACAGCAGCCCGACCACCGATGCGACGCGGTAGCAATACAGTTGCAGCGACTTGAAATCCGGGTAGCGCGGCTGGTCGATATCCATCTCCATGCCGTCGATGATCTCCAGCAGGTGCTCCTGCGCGAGGTTGAACTGGCGCACCACCGGGACCAGCGCCTGCGCGACCGGATGCTGCGGCTTGCCGGCGTAGATTTCCGCCACCTCCCCGCGCCACCAGTCGAGCGTGGTGCGCGCCACGTTGGCGTCCGAACACTCGTCCACCGCGTCATCCACCTCGCGGCAGAAGGCATACAGCGCGGTGATGGCGCGGCGCTTGTCCGGCGGCAGGAACAGGAAGCTGTAGTAGAAACTGGAACCGCTGGCTGCGGCCTTGTCATGGCAATATTGGTCGGGTGTCATTGCTATTTTCAAATAAATCGAAGTGCTTAAATCCCTCCAAACCTCCCCTTGTCAGGGGAGGCTACGTGAGCCCCTCACCTGATAAGGGGAGGCCGGGAGGGGTTAGGTTTAAAAAGGGGTGCTTTTGGCCAGCATGATAACCCAGTCGAGCGGGCGCAATACCGGGCGGTGGCGGAACATGTCGAACTGCACGGCTTCGAGCTTGTCGAGGATGCGCAAGCCGCCCGCGATGATCATGCGCATCTCCAGGCCGATGCGCCCGGTGAGGATGCTGCCGAGCGGCGCGCCCGAGAGCATCATGGCGCGGGCGCGGCCTGCCTGGAACTGCATCAGCCTGCGCCATGCATCATCCACGATACCCCGCGCGATCTGATCCTCGCCCACGCCGTATTGCGCCAGCTCGTCCAGCGGCAGGTAGACGCGCCCGATGGTGTAGTCCTTCGCGACATCCTGCCAGAAATTGATCAGTTGCAGGCTGGTGCAGATGGCGTCCGAGTAGGCGAGGTTGACCGGCGTGGCCTCCCCGTAGAGATGCAGCAGCAGCGTGCCGACCGGGTTGGCGGAGCGGCGGCAGTAGTCGAGCAGCTCAGCGAAGTTTGCATAGCGCTTTTTCACCACGTCCTGCGAGAAGGCATCGAGCAGGTCATGGAAGGGCTGCAGCGGCAGCGCGTGCTGTCGCATCTCTGCGGCGAGGTTGCGGAACAGCGGCGTGAGCGGCGTCTCGTTTGCAGCGATGCGCGCCAGCTCGGCGCGGAATTCGTCGAGCTGCCGGAGCCGTTCTTCATCGGGCAGTTCGCCTTCGTCGGCGATGTCGTCCGCCGCGCGCGCGAAATGATAGATCGCCGCCACCGGCTTGCGCAGCCGCCTGGGCATCAGGATCGAGGCGACCGGGAAGTTCTCGTAGTGGTCAACCGGCATTACAGAAGATCATTCTTGTGCAGCATGAACACAAACTGGTCGCCCGCGCTGACATCCAGCCAGGTGAACGGCAGGTTCGGATAGGCGGCTTCCAGCGCCTCGCGGTTATGGCCGATCTCGACGACCAGGATGCCGTTTTCGCTGAGGTGTTGCGCAGCGTGTTCGAGGATGATGCGCGTCGCGTCCAGTCCGTCATGGCCGCTGCCGAGCGCCAGCTTGGGCTCGTGCAGGTATTCCTGCGGCAATGCGGCGACCGACGCGGCGTCCACATAGGGTGGGTTGCTGATGATCAGGTCGTACTGCCTGCCGTCCAGCCTGGCGAACAGATCGGATTCGACCAGGTGCACGCGGTCCTGCAGATCGTAGTCGGCGACGTTGCGTTCCGCGACGGCCAGCGCGGCCGGCGACAAGTCCACCGCCTCCACTTCGGCATAAGGGAAAGCATGCGCGGCGAGGATGGCAAGGCAGCCGCTGCCGGTGCACAAGTCCAGCACCCTGCCGATTTCCTCCGGCCTGGCAATCCACGGCGCAAGCCGTTCGTGCAGCAATTCGGCGATGAACGAGCGCGGCACGATGACGCGCTCGTCCACATAAAAACTGAAATCGCCGAGGAAGGCCTCGTGCGTCAGGTAGGCCGCCGGCACGCGCTGCTCGACGCGCTGCTGGATGATGTTCGACACTTCGGCGCGTTCCATGTCGGTCAGGCGCGCATCGAGAAACGGCTCGAGCAGGTCCGGCGGCAGGTGCAGCGTATGCAGGATCAGGTAGGCGGCTTCGTCGTAGGCGTTGCTGCTGCCGTGCCCGAAAAACAATCCGGCTTCATTGAAGCGGCTCACCGCGAAGCGCAGCCAATCGCGCACGCTGTGAAGATTGTGCGTCGCGCCGGAAAAATAGTCGCTCATCAGTCGCCTCCGCCCCCGCCGCCATCCCCGCCGCCGCAACCGCCATCGCTGCTGTCGCAGCCTGAGGAAAAGAAACCTCCTCCCGAATCGCCGCCGGAATCGCCTCCGCCTCCACCGCTGTCGCGGTTATCGTAGGGCGACTTGCGCCGGTTCGCCCACGCGATGGAAACGATCCACAGCAGCGCGACGACGAGCAGGATCAGGAAAATATATTTCATTCTGAAAACCTCATTTGCACCACGAAGTACACGAAGTACACGAAGCACATGAAGAGAAACAACGAGTTATCCATCGAGCGAGCTCTACCTTCCGGGTGATCCGCAACAAAGGAAATCTCGAAGAGTCTTCGCGTTCTTTGTGTTCTTCGTGGTGAATAGCGTTTTATTAGCATTCGGCAAGCAGTTTCTTCAGCGCGAGATAGTAGATTTCGGATAACGCGTCGAGGTCGGCTACCGCGACGCATTCGTTGATCTTGTGGATGGTGGCGTTGAGCGGGCCGAGTTCGATCACCTGCGGGCAGATGCCGGCGATGAAGCGCCCGTCGGAAGTGCCGCCGCTGGTGGAGAGTTCGGTTGCGATGCCGGTCGCTTCGCGTATCGCGGCGCTGACCGCATCCACAAGATTGCCGCGCGGCGTGAGGTAAGGGGTGCCGGCCGGCTCCCAGGCCAAGTCATATTCCAGGCCGTGCCGGTCGAGGATCGCGCGGACTCTGCTTTTCAGGCCGTCCTCCGTGCTCGCGGTGGAAAAGCGGAAGTTGAACAGGATTTCCAGCGTGCCGGGCACTACATTGGCCGCGCCGGTGCCGCCGTGGATATTGGAAACCTGCCAGGAAGTCGGCGGGAAATATTCGTTGCCCTCGTCCCATCTCGTCGCGGCCAGTTCGGCGATCGCGGGTGCGGCGAGGTGGATGGGATTCCTGACCAGATGTGGATAGGCGATGTGGCCCTGCACGCCCTTGACGGTAAGCGTGCCGGACAGCGAGCCGCGCCGCCCGTTCTTGATGGTATCGCCGGTCTTGTTTACCGAGGTCGGCTCGCCGACGATGCAGTAATCGATCGGCTCGTTGCGTTCCCGCAACGCCTCGACCACGCGCACCGTGCCGTCCACGGCCACGCCTTCCTCATCCGAGGTGAGCAGCACGGCAATGGAGCCGCGATGCTGCGGGTGATCGACGACAAACTTTTCGATGGCGGTGACGAATGCCGCGAGCGAGCCCTTCATGTCCGCCGCGCCGCGCCCGTACAGCATGCCGTCGCGCACCTCCGGCATGAACGGGTCGCTGCGCCATTGATTTACCGGGCCGGTTGGCACCACGTCGGTATGTCCGGCGAAACACACCAGCGGCCCGGCGTTGCCGCGCCGCGCCCACAGGTTGTCCACTTCGCCGCAGCGCATTTTCTCCAGACCGAAGCCGAGCGGCGCGAGGCGCGCGCCGATGATGTCGAGGCAGCCGTCATCCGCCGGCGTGAGTGAGCGGCGCGAGATGAGTTGCTTGGCGAGTTGCAGGGTTTCAGACATGACGCAATCGATCGTTTATATTTTCAAAAACTGTAATTAGCCACGGATGTGTACGGATTGCCACCGATAAAACCAGAATCCATGATGCTTACCTGGCTTAGCCGAATGGTATTCGATACAGGCTGGACGAACCATGATAATCCGTGTCTACCTGTGTCCATCCGTGGCTAGACTGCTTTTTCTCAAGTTTATTTTGTCTCGTCCAGGTTGAGCTTGATGCCGCTGAAATCGGATGGTGGTTTAGGCTTCGGCGCTTCCTGGTCGGGGTTGAATACCGGCACCTTCATGGTGTTGGTGCGTTCCGAGAAATCGATCAGGGTGGACAGATTGCTCGCGGAATCGGCGTTGCGCAGCGCTTCTTCCTTGGTGATCTGGCCGGTCTTGAACAGTTTGTAGAGCGCCTGCTCGAAGGTCTGCGAACCGGTGGAAACGCTCTTTTCGATGGCATCGCGGATCTTGTCGATCTCATCGTTCTTGATCAGGTCGGCGATCAGCGAGGTGTTCAGCAGCACTTCCACGGCGGGTACCTGCTTGCCTTGCACGTTGCGCACCAGGCGCTGCGAGATCACCGCGCGCAGGCACATCGACAGGTCGGACAATACGCTTTGCCGCGAGTCGTAGGGGAAGAAATTCACGATGCGATTCAGCGCGTGGTAGCTGTTGTTGGCATGCAGCGTGGTCAGGCACAGGTGGCCGGTCTGCGCGAAGATCAGCGCGTGCTTGAGCGTCTCGCGGTCGCGCACCTCGCCGATCATCAGCACGTCCGGGGCTTCGCGCATCCCGCTGGACAGCGCATTCTCGTAGGTGAGCGTGTCGGTGCCGATCTCACGCTGGTTCACGATGGATTTTTCGTGCCCGAAGATATATTCGACCGGATCTTCGATGGTCAAAATATGGCCACTCCTGGTGCTGTTGCGGTGCTCGATCATTGCGGCGAGCGTGGTGGACTTTCCGGAACCGGTCGCGCCGACCACCAGCACCAGGCCGCGCTTTTCCATGATCAGCTCTTTCAACACGGCGGGCAGGTGCAGGTTTTCCACATTGTCGATCTTGCCTTTGACATGGCGGATCACGATGCCGATATCGCCGCGCTGGCGGAAAATGTTGACGCGGAAGTTGCCGGTGCCGTTGGCGCGGAACGAGAAGTTCATCTCCATCCTGGCTTCGAACTCGGCGATCTGTTTCGGCGACATCATCTCGTAGGCGATGCGCTTGATGATCTCGGCATCCAGAACTTGCGCGTTGACCGGCATGGCGATGCCGTCGATCTTGATATTGACCGGTGCGCCGACCGAGAAGAACAAGTCGGAAGCCTGTTTGTCGGCGGCCAGTTGCAGCAATGGTGTGACGATCATTTTGTTCTCCTCGGAAACAGTCGCTAGTCGTTAGATGTAAGTTATTAGTTGATGTTGTCGCTGCATGTTTTTGCTTTAACTAACGACTTACGCCTTACGTCTGCATTCAGATGCCTTTCAACAATTCATTGATGCCGACCTTGCCGCGCGTTTTTTGGCTACGGCATAACGCGCTTTGCGCATTAGCCTCCGCCGAAAGACGCTCAGCGGGGTATCGCTGGTTTGCACTCTAGATACCTCTTAATAGCTCGTTAATGCCAACTTTGCTTCGTGTCTTTTCATCCACTTTCTTCACGATCACCGCGCAGTACAGGCTGTAGCTGCCGTCCTTGGAAGGCAGGCTGCCGCTGACCACCACCGAGCCGGCCGGCACGCGGCCGTAGCTCACCTCGCCGGTTTCGCGGTCGTAGATCTTCGTGCTCTGGCCGATGAACACGCCCATCGAGATGACGCTGTTGTCTTCGACGATCACGCCTTCCACGATCTCCGAGCGCGCGCCGATGAAACAGTTGTCGCCGATGATGGTCGGATTGGCCTGCACCGGCTCCAGCACGCCGCCGATGCCGACGCCGCCGCTCAAATGCACGTTCTTGCCGATCTGCGCGCACGAGCCGACCGTCGCCCAGGTGTCCACCATCGTGCCTTCGTCGACATAGGCGCCGATGTTCACGTAGGAGGGCATCAGCACCACGTTCTTCGCGATGAACGCGCCCTTGCGCGCCGCGGCCGGCGGTACCACGCGGAAACCGCCCTCGCGGAAATCGCGACTGTTGTAGTCGGCGAACTTGGATGGCACCTTGTCGTAGTAGTTGGTGAAACCGCCCTTGACGAAGGAATTATCCTCCATGCGGAACGACAGCAGCACGGCCTTCTTCAGCCATTGGTGCGTCACCCACTGGCCGTCGATCTTTTCGGCGACGCGCAGCTTGCCCTGGTCGAGCCGGGTGATGACGGCATCGACCGCTTCCTTGAGTTGCGCGTCGGCATTGTGCGGGGTGATGCCGGTGCGGCGTTCGAAACCTTGTTCGATGATTTTCTGCAGTTGCTCCATGATGGTTCCCTAAAACTAAAGTTGGTAGTCGGTAGACGTAAGACGTGAGTTAAAGCAAAGCCCGCGCAGCGGACAACGCCAACTAACGACTTACGTCTAATAACTTACGGCTGAATTCAGCTATTCTTTGCGCCGCTTCCACGGTCTCTTCCGTACTGGCGACCAGCGCCAGGCGCACGAAATTCTCGCCCGGATTCACCCCTTGGGCGGTGCGCGCCAGATAGCTGCCCGGCAACACGGTCACATTATAGTCGCGATACAAGGCTTGCGCGAAGGCGGTGTCGGTAAGGGGCGTGCGCCCCTCTGTTTCCGACAGATTTACCCAAAGATAGAAGCCGGCATCGGGCAGTGCGACCGGCAGCGCCGGTCTGAGTATCTCCAGCGCCCTGGCGAATTTCTCCGCGTACAGGCGGCGGTTCTCCGCGACATGCGTCTCGTCGTTCCACGCGGCGACACTGGCGGCCTGGATCGCCGGGTTCATCGCCGAGCCGTGGTAGGTGCGGTACAGCGTGAACTTCGCGATCACCGCCGCATCGCCCGCGACGAAGCCGGAGCGCATCCCCGGCACGTTGGAGCGCTTCGACAGGCTGGAGAACACCACGAGGTTGCGGTAGTCGCCGCGCCCGAGTCGCTGCGCGGCCTGCAATGCGCCCAAGGGCTTGCGCCCGCGAGAGAGCAGCAGGTCTCCAGATTTAGGTGTAGCGGTCGCTGCATCCATCTTCGGGGTCACATCCCCGCTGTGCGGGGCACCTGCTCCGCCCTCCGATGGCGCTTCACCGAAGTAAATCTCCGAATAGCACTCGTCCGAGGCGATCACGAAGCCGTAGCGATCCGACATCTCGAACAGCGCCTGCCATTCGGCGAGCGGCATCACGCGCCCGGTCGGGTTGCCCGGCGAGCACACGTAGATCAGTTGTGTGCGTTGCCAGACGGCTTCTGGCAGTTGCGCGAAGTTCAGCGCGTAGTTGCCCTGCGGCAGCGTGTTGAGAAAATGCGGCGTGGCCCCCGCCAGCAATGCCGCACCTTCGTAGATCTGGTAGAACGGGTTGGGGCAGACCACCACCGGATCATTTCTGCCGCGGTCGATCACCGTCTGGGCGAAGGCGAACAGCGCCTCGCGGCTGCCGTTCACCGGCAACACCTGGGTCTTTGCGTCGGGCGCTGGGATGTCGTAGCGCGCTGCCAGCCAGTTCGCGATGGCATTGCGCAGCGCGTCGCTGCCGGCGGTTGTGGGATAATTCGCCAGCCCGTCGAGGTTGGCGGTCAGCGCATCCTTGATGAACTGCGGCGTGGCGTGCTTCGGTTCGCCGATGGACAGGCTGATAGCGCGGTAGTCCGGGTTCGGCGTGACCTCGCGGAACAGCGCGGCGAGTTTCTGGAACGGATAGGGCTGGAGTCGGTTCAGGTCGGGGTTCATATTTTTTAGCCACAGATTTACACGGATAGACACGGATAACTGCTTCCATCCTGTTGTTGTTTTATCCTAAAAACCGCAGTTGAACGATGCAAACCCTTCGATACGCCCGCTGTGCGGGCTACTCAGGGCGAACGGACCCTCAACGAATTGGTAACCACACCGTTCGTGCTGAGTGCCTTGCGCAGCAAGGCGTATCGAAGCATGAGCGGGGTGGCAACTGCGGTTTCCAGGTTTATCCGTGGATATCCGTGTTCATCCGTGGCTGATGGGGTTTTCCAAATTCCACGGATTATAAGGGCGTAACGAGTGCCATCAAAACAAAATCTGATGCCGACTGCCGGCGTATTGAGCGGTGCGCTGGTGTGGGGGCTGGTCTGGTATCCCTACCGCGTGCTGGAGGGTGCCGGCGTGTCCGGCGCGCTGGCGACGCTGCTCACCTACCTGCTGGCGATGCTGTGCGGCGCGTTCATGCTGCCACGTGTCTGGCGCGAGCTGCGCCAGCATATCAAAGACGGGGTCGGCTGGTGGGCGGTGGCGCTGCTGCTGAGCGTCGGCTGGACGAATCTCGGCTACGTGCTGGCGGTGCTGCACGGCGAGGTGATGCGCGTGCTGCTGCTGTTCTACCTCGCGCCGCTCTGGACGGTATTGCTTTCCTACTGGCTGCTCGATGAGCGGCTCAACCGCTACGGCTACCTCATCGTCGCGCTGTCCCTCTGCGGTGCGTTCGTCATGCTCTGGGAGCCGCAACTCGGCCTGCCGCTGCCGGCCAATCCTGCCGAATGGCTCGGCCTGTCGGCGGGCATGGCCTTCGCGCTGTCCAACGTCGTGTCGCGCCGTGCCGCGCATCTGAGCGTCGAGGCGAAGTCCTGCAGCGTGTGGTTCGGCACGGCGTTGCTGACCGCGCCGCTCTTGTGGTGGCAGGGCGGTTTGCCGGGCCAACTGCTGACGATTGATGCGCAGACCTGGCTGCTGCTCGCACTGATCGGCGTCGCGCTGTGCGCCGTCAGCTTCAACGTGCAGTATGGCATCACCCATATGCCGGCCAATCGCGCGGTCGTCCTGTTCCTCTCCGAACTGGTGGTCGCCGCTGCTGCCGCCTACTTCCTGGCGGGCGAGGCGATGCGGCTGCGCGACTGGATCGGCGCGGCGCTCATCGTCTCCGCCAGCCTGCTGTCGGGCAGGCTGTATGCCGATACGGGCAAGTGAAGCTCGATGGCTGTTAAAGGGGCTGCCTTGCGCGAGCCTGGCCCCTTTTGCCTTTATCGCCAAGGCTGCACGCGAAGACGCGCGCAGCAAACGCCTGATGCAACGCCCCGGCATCGGCCCGGTCACCGCCAGCGCGTTTGTGGCAAGCATAGGCAACGGCCATGATTTTGATAACGGGCGCCAGGTGGCGGCGTGGATCGGGCTTGTGCCGGGGCAATACAGCAGCGGCGGCAAGGCGCGGCTGGGACGGATCACCAAAGCCGGCGACAGCTACCTGCGCAGCCTGCTGGTCATGGGCGCGCGTGCCGTGCTCAACAGCATCGGCGACAAACAGGATCGTTTCAGCCGCTGGGCCAGATCATTGCAGGAGCGACGCGGCTACTGGCGCGCCGTGATCGCCATCGCGGCGAAGAATGCGCGGCTGGCCTGGGCGGTGTTGAAGTACGGTGAAGATTTCAAACCGGAGCCGGACACGATCTGAACAACCCCCCAAAACCGTCTGCCAGAGAGAAGAAACTCGAAAGGAATATACGCGCCGCCGAGCGGCGACAAAGAATCACCGATGCACTGCCAGCGTTGATGTGAAGCGGGTTGGACCAGCGCCGGGAGAGCCTGATCAATTTACTGGGGAGCAGTAGAACCCGACTAACGAATGAGGCCCCGGCGCGCGTCTTTCATCAGGGTCCGGGCGAGATGCCCAACATGACCGTTTGTAGTTTAGCAGTCCTTCACCTTCTCGCACGATGCACGCAGTGAGGTTTGAAACGGAACGGAGAATGGCAATGAGATAGAAAATTCAGAAGCGCTTGCGAATTTGGGGAAGCCCTTGTAGTATAGTTGAGGGGCGCCGCGCTTTTGCGGCGTCCCGCTCGAACGCCGGGTTGGGCGTTTGATTACCTTTGCTCGATACGATCTTCATAACCTTTTAAAAATTCATTTATTAATTGATTGTTGCGATACTTACTACGCAACTTCCTCAATTGCCGATCTGTACCAGTACAGGTTTCTTTAAGATTTTGGAGAATAAATTCCCGCCGACTCTTTGAGCCGGGGTCATTTCCTTCGGGCCACGGCTCACCTCGAAAATGGTCGCATCCATCTCGAAGTTGTACAAATGCATCGACTTCATCCGGCAGTTCATGAATCTTCGCCGCTTTTTCACACTGCTCAGTCGCACAGCTACCCCCGGCTTTTGCATCACTAACAACAATGTTAAAAAAGATAAATATCGACAAGAAGAGTGTTTTCATATTTGCCCAACGTGCAAGCTCAGGGGCGCGAAGCCGGCTTGCCGGCGTAGCGTCCCTCTGGAGCGTTAGGTTAGGTCTCATAGACGGCGGTGCTGTTTCCACCATTCCCATAGGAGAGCACAACTACAGACGAGGAAAAAAATACCTAGCCACGGGGCGATGTTGTTGTTCGCTTGCCAGTCATGTGATACTTCGTCGTAGGTTCTGATTGGCTGGCCGTCAACCAGAATTTGCCAAACGCCATGATATTTATCGTCCGTCCCGATGGGTCCGTGCGTCTCGGACACAAAGAGTACCTTGACCGTAGAGCTTCGTGCATTTCTAAGTGCATTCTCAACTTTTTCGACTGCGCTCGCTTTTGATGGATAGTCGTATCGCCTTGATGAGCCAGATAGTTCAAAGTAAATGCCATACTTTTGTTTCTGAATCCAATTTACGTTCCCTTCGGTGCTGAGCAGAGTTTCACGGGTTGGAATTCCAGTCGTGGTATCAATCTGCGTTCCAAAAAAAAACGCCATTACAATGCTAACGATTGCAAAGAACAATAGAATTCGTGGACTGGTTTTTCGCTGAACGGCCATAGTTATCTTTGAATGAGACCTAACGAATGAAAGGGACTTCCCCGTCCCGAGGTTGCGGCGGAAGCCGCAGACGGCAACAAGTGCCATGATGGAATCTGGCCATTTCATCAACACCACGAAAGGGGAAGTCCATGAACATTATCACCGAATGAGATAGAAACTTCAGAAGCGCTTGCGAATTTGGGGAAGCCCTTGTAGACCGAAGGGAGCGAACTTGAGGCAGGGTTAGGCATTGCTTCACTTGCTTTCATACCACTCCTTGTACTCCGCTGGATAATAAGGCTTGGCCTTGATCATCAGTACGCCAACAATAAACAAAGGTACAAACAACAACAAATTCCATGCGGGGAATTCTGCGCCAAGCGGCTTTCCAAATATTGTTGCAACCACCAACAAGATAAAGATGGCGCACACAAAAACAAGGCCGCAAATAATAGGGGACGGACCACGATTTCTGTCTGATGCCCCAGAAAAGGATCGGGGACAGACCACGGTTTCTGCTTGGCTCCCTAGAAACAGTAGTCTGTCCTCCTATTGCTACTCTACTTGGCGCTCTCCACCTTTTTCTCGCGCATATGGAGTTTCAGCTCCTCCCTGATCTCGCGCAGCTTGCCCTTGATGATCGCCTCGTTCCTGCTGCCGATGCGCATCAGGATGCGCTGCCCGATGGAACGCCCTTCAAGTGCAGGGTCGGCATACAGGTAAAACACATTGGGCCGAGCCAACTTGACCGACTCCCTGATGTCCGGCGCGGCCAGCAGGTCGTCGATGGCCACGATGAGGCGGTCATTGAAGTATTTCTTCGGGTAGCCCAGTTCCTCGTAGGCCTGCTGGAACAGCGGGTAGAGGCGGACATACAGCCCGACCAGTTTCCTGGCATCGATCGCCTGGGCGATCTTCACGTAAGGCGTGTAGCGCGATGCGTTCTTCGGGCTGATGGTCGGGTCATTTTCCGTGCCTGCCGTAATGAATTGGCCCGGAGCACGTTCGACCGGCATCACGCTCATCGGCGCGCGCCGGCGCGGCAGGTTGTCGATGGTGGCGACGATGTTGCGGATGACCCGATCGGTGCGGAAGAACTTCATCAGCGACTTGTTGCCGACCAGCCCGGCCAGCGCGTCGAGCATGAAGCTGTCGCTGTCGGCCAGCGCCGGCAGCGGGGGTGGTGCCGGCGGAGCCTCGACCACTTGGTGCACCTCAGGCTTGGGCGGTGGAGGCGGGGGTGGCGGGGCCTGCACCTGCACCGGCGCGGGTGGAGGCGGGGCGGGCTGCCAGAGGAAATAAGCGGCGAGACCGGCAAGGATGGCGACTACCGCAACCACGACTGCAATCGAGACGTTCTTTTTCATGGACAGGCCTCCGCAATAAGTTGAGTCATACCAAGACTTCAGTTAGCCACGGATTGACACGGATAGTCACGGATGGACTATGGGGTTGCTTCGGTTTTCCTGTGGCACCGCGACGATTGCCAGCCATGCAATCACCGTTTTTGTCCGTGTCAATCCGTGGCTCAATTACATTTCTCAGGGTTACTTCCGCAAAACTGGGGGATGCCCTCAAGCCATCGTCACTTCTTTCGATGCATAAACATCCTGAATCGCATTGAGCAGCGCGATGCCGTCCGGCATCGGCTTCTGGAACGCCTTGCGCCCGGAGATAAGCCCCATGCCGCCGGCGCGCTTGTTGATCACCGCGGTGCGCACCGCCTGTTGCAAATCGTTCTTGCCCGACTCGCCGCCGGAGTTGATTAGGCCCGCGCGCCCCATGTAGCAGTTCGCCACCTGGTAGCGCACGAGATCGATGGGGTGGTCGGTGGTGAGTTCGCTGTACACCTTGGGGCTGGTCTTGCCGAACTTGATCGCGTTGTAGCCGCCGTTGTTCTCGGCCATCTTCTGCTTGATGATGTCGGCGTTGATGGTCACGCCGAGATGGTTGGCCTGTCCGGTGAGGTCGGCGGCGACATGGTAGTCCTTGTCGGCGGTCTTGAACGCCGGGTTGCGCAAATAGGCCCACAGGATGGTCGCCATGCCGAGCTCGTGCGCGCGCTCGAAGGCCTCGGAGATCTCCTGGATCTGGCGGCGCGATTCCGGCGAGCCGTAAAATATCGTCGCGCCAACCGCCACTGCGCCCATGTCGAACGCCTGCTCCACGCTGGCGAACAGCGTCTGGTCGAATTCGTTGGGGTAGGTGAGCAGCTCGTTGTGGTTGATCTTCACGATGAACGGGATCTTGTGCGCGTAGCGGCGCGCGACCGAGGACAGCACGCCGAGCGTCGAGGCCACGCCGTTGCAGCCGCCTTCGATGGCGAGCCTGACGATGTTCTCGGGGTCGAAATAGATCGGGTTCGGCGCGAACGATGCGCCGCCGGAATGCTCCACGCCCTGATCCACCGGCAGCAGCGACAGGTAGCCGGTGTTCGCCAGCCGCCCAGTTCCATACAGGGCCTGCAGGCTGCGCAGCACGCCGGGCTTGCGGTCCTTCATCGCCACCACGCGATCCACATAATCCGGCCCCGGCAGGTGCAGCGATTCCTTAGTGATGCCGGTGCAGCAGTAGCCCAGCAACTGCTCTGCTTCATCACCCAACAATTGCACGATGTTCGTCATGATCTCGCTCCCTGTGGTTGGATTGGCCAAGCTATATTACTCCCATGTGTATAATTTTGCGCATCTCAGATAAACCTACCCGGACAGCATGACTACCCCAACCAAACCACTCGTCATCGGCACCCCGCTCACCCCTTCCGCGATCCGCGTGATGCTGCTCGGCAGCGGCGAACTCGGCAAGGAAGTCATCATCGCGCTGCAGCGCCTCGGCGTGGAGACCATCGCCGTGGACCGCTATGCCGACTCCCCCGGACAGCAGGTGGCGCACCATGCGCGCGTCATCAACATGATGGACGGGGCGCAACTGCGCGCGCTGATCGAGCAGGAGAAGCCGCACCTTGTCGTGCCGGAGATCGAGGCGATCGCTACCGACACGCTGGTCGAGATCGAGCGCGAAGGGCTGGTGCGCGTCATCCCGACCGCGCGCGCCGCGCGGCTCACCATGAACCGCGAGGGCATCCGCCGCCTGGTCGCCGAGACGCTCGGGCTGCCGGTCTCGCCGTACCGCTTCGCCAACAGCCTGGAGGAGCTGCGCGCCGCCATCACGGAGATCGGCTACCCCTGCTTCGTCAAGCCGCTGATGTCGTCTTCCGGCAAGGGGCAGTCGAAGGTGGACAGCGCGGAGGAGGCCGAGGCAGCATGGGACTACGCCGCCACCGGTTCGCGCGTCACCCAGGATCGCGTCATCGTCGAAGGCATGATCGCCTTCGATTACGAGATCACCCAGCTTACCGTGCGCGCAATGGGTGCGGACGGCCGTGTCGAGACGCATTTCTGCGAACCCATCGGGCATGTGCAGGTGCACGGCGACTACGTGGAGAGCTGGCAGCCGCAGGCCATGCCGCCGCGCGCGCTGCAGCGAGCGCGCGACATCGCGAAGAAGGTCACCGACGACCTCGGCGGCCTCGGCATCTTCGGCGTCGAACTGTTCGTGAAGGGCGACGAAGTATGGTTCAGCGAAGTCAGCCCGCGCCCGCACGATACCGGCATGGTGACCATGTGTTCGCAGGTACAGACCGAATTCGAGTTGCACGCGCGCGCCATCCTCGGCCTGCCGGTGGACGTGAGCCTGAAGGCGCCGGGCGCCTCCGCTGTGATCTACGGCCAACTGGAGGAAAAGGGCATCGCCTTCGCCGGCGTGGAAGAAGCGCTGCGCGTGCCGCAAAGCGACGTGCGCCTGTTCGGCAAACCGGAGTCCTTCGCCCACCGCCGCATGGGCGTGGCGCTGGCGAACGGCAAGGATGTCGAAGAGGCGAGGGCGCGCGCGAAGCTGGCGGCGGGGAAGGTGCGGCCTATTGCAGGAAAATAGGATAGGTTTATTTTTTGTGGCAACCTCCTATCTTTACCCCCGTTCGTGCTGAGGTATCGAAGCATGAACGGGATGCGCCAAACAGTGTTACTTTTTATAAGCGAGTGAGGTGATGGCCTTCTACGTTTACATCCTCCGCTGCTCCGACAACAGCTATTACACCGGACACACCGACAACCTCGAAAAACGCATGGCCGAGCATCATGGCGGCGAGTGCGGTGGCTATACTTCAACCCGCTTGCCGATAGAGTTATTATGGTCGCAGGAATGCGCCACACGCGAAGAAGCCTTATCTGCGGAGCAGCAGATCAAAGGCTGGAGCCGTAAGAAGAAGGAAGCCATGATGCGCAGCGATTGGAAAACCGTGCAGCAAATCGCATGGGGGACGAATAACCCGTTACCGGACAGATTGAAGTAAACCACCCGTTCGCGGTGAGGTATCGAACCACAGTGTTGAAGTGGTGAATGGTCAACTCTTTGGTGTGCGCACTCCATTCATGCTTCGATACCTCAGCACGAACGGAGTATGGTGTAGTGAGGCAGGGGGTAGCGAAATCTTATGTTTTTTGCGGTATGGGTGTTAGTCGAAGAATTCCTCATCCATTTTTTTGATGTGAATGGTCTCCTCGATCCGACAGCCAATATCAAATCTGATCATTAGCTTGGTGAGTTGATGCCCATCAATTAGCACAATCCGTTTGCTCAGCATTTCAGCAGTTTCTTTAGCAGAGGGTGAAAAAGAAGATGTGGTTACAAAAATGTCCTTGCTAGCTTTAAAGCGATCCAACGACCCGAAAAAGTCCCGAATTTCTCCTGATGAAACCTTGCTTTCTGTATAGCGCTTGGCTTGCACGTAGATTCGATCAAGCCCAAGCGCATCTTGGTCGATGACACCATCAACCCCACCATCCCCGCTTTTACCCAAAGCCCTTCCTGCTTCAATTGCTGAACCGCCATAACCCATCGCGATGAGAAGTTGAACAACTAGGCGCTCAAAAAAATCTGGGGGTGATGTTAGAATTTTGCCAAGCAATTCTGAGCTGAGTGTATCAACTAGCTCGGCGTGCGCTGAACGAATGACTTCATCGGGCGTTAAATCTTTGAGATTAGCTTCCCCTTGTGGCTGTGAGGCCGAATTTTGTCCGTTGTCTTCTCGAAATGCTTTGAACTCTGGAAAGGATTCCAGAAACTTGATGTTAATGATTGGTGGTGGCGACGCTAAAACAGACCTGCCCCGATCGCTGATCTCAAAGTGCCCTCGTTTTGTCAGTGTCACCAACCCGGCTTTCCCAAGGTAACTTTTTGCCCAATTCACCCGATTGGCGAAAGTCGCCTGCTTGCCAGAAGGAAGTAAATCCGACAACTCTTGATCTGTCAGCCCCAACGTTGTGCCAAGCTGGGTAACTACGTCTGAAATTTTTACCTCTCCATTGGCAGAAGCTCTTAGAACCGGAAGCATCAGTGTTTGAAAATTTGGGATTGCCATATTTGTTCACCCAATCATTTTTACTCTGATCGGCTGATTATACAGAATCAAAATTTGGCAAATCGGCCTGTGCGTTTTGAATTGCAGCATTGTGAAGAATTGCTCACGGTGCCGGATTCGGATAAACCCTATGCACCGCCTCGATCTTTTCCAGCACTTCCGCCGTTAGCGTGATCTCCGCGCTGTCCAGGTTCTCCTGCAACTGCCGTACGCTGGTCGCGCCGAGCAGGACGCTGCTGGTGAACCAGCGCGTCCGCGCGAAGGCCAGGGCCATCTGCGCCGGGCTGAGTCCGGCTTCATGTGCGATGCGCACATATTCCTTGCTTGCGGCGGGCACGTTGGGTTTGTGGTAGCGCTGGCCGAATCCGGGAAACAGGGTGACACGTCCCTTTGCAGTGATTCCAGGCGCCTGCGGGTTGGCAAGGTATTTGCCGGTGAGGTGGCCGAACGCCAGCGGGCTGTAGGCGAGCAGGCCGACATTCGCGTGGCGGCAGACTTCCGCAAGACCGGCCTCGAAGGTGCGGTTCATCAGGTGGCAGGCGTTCTGGATCGAGATGATCTTCGGCAGGCCGAGCGTTTCGGCGCAGCGCAGGAACTCCATCACGCCCCACGGCGTCTCGTTGGACAGGCCGATATGGCGCACCTTGCCGGCCTTGACCAGGTCGCCCAGCGCCTGCAGTTGCTCGGCGATCGGCACAGTGTCGCGCTCCTGCGCCGCGTCGTAGCCGGTCGCGCCGAACATCGGCACGTAGCGATCCGGCCAGTGGATCTGGTAGAGGTCGAGATAGTCGGTCTGCAGGCGGTGCAGGCTGCCGTCCAACGCGGCGTTGATCTGCGCGCGGTCGATGCGCGGACCTCCACGTATCCAGGTGTAGCCGCGCGCCGGCCCGGCGATCTTGCTGGCGACGATCAGCTGGTCGCGCCGCTGGCGCTTGAGCCAGGTGCCGATGTAGCTCTCGGTGCGCCCCGCCGTTGCGGCGCGCGGCGGAACCGGGTACATCTCGGCGGTGTCGATGAAATTCACGCCGCGCGCCACCGCGAGGTCGAGCTGCGCGTGCGCCTCCGCCTCGCTGTTCTGTTCGCCGAAGGTCATCGTGCCGAGCGCCAGTGCCGACACTTTCAGATCGCTTGCACCCAGTTGCCGGTATTCCATGGTCGCCTCATTGTCGTTCGATAGTGAGCAGCATTTTAGTCCACCGTCATTCCGGCGCTGGCCGGAATCCAGTCAATTAAAAGATTCGCCGCAACGCGGCGACAATACGCAAGGCATCTTTGATAAAAACGCTGGATTCCGGCCTGCGCCGGAATGACAGTGTTTTCAGAGTAGGGCTGCGATTCCCTTCAGCGCATCCGCCGATAAACTGGTTAGCGGGATGCGCCGTGCCTGATCGAGATTCGCATAGTGTCTGGAGGTCGCACGGAAGTAGCTCGGGTCGTAGTGCAGCGTGAGCAGCTCCGCGACCAGCGCGGCGAAGTCGCCGGCACGGATCAGCGCCGTCCAATGCTCCAGTCGTTTGCCGCCGTGGAAACGGTGCAGCGCCTGCAAATGTTCAATCAGCGATTCCGGGTCGGTGAGGTAATGGTGGTAGTCTTCCAGCAGACCGGCGACGCGCACTTTGAGCGGTGTTTCCAGCAGCAGGCATGCGCCGGCGTGCATCGCGTCAACCAGTGCATCGGGCAGGGTGATGGTGCCGATCTTGTTGCTCTCCGCTTCGACATAAACGGGGCTCGCCGGGTCGAGCTTCTGCAGGGTTTGCAGCAGCGCGCTGTCGAACCATCTCTGCGAGGGCTGCGCCAGCTCTGGCAGCCTGCCGAGCACCGAGCCGCGGTGTTGTGCCAGCTTTTCCAGATCGAGGATTTGCTGCCCGTTGTCTGCAAGGGCGGAGAGCAGGCGGCTCTTGCCCGAGCCGGTCGGGCCGCAGATCACGCGCAGCGAAAATGCCTGCGGCAGGGTCGCCAGCCTGTCCAGCACGTCGCGACGATAAGTCTTGTAGCCGCCTTCCAGTTTGTGCGCCGCCCAGCCGATCTGCGCGAGGATGATGCACATCGCGCCGCTGCGCTGCCCGCCGCGCCAGCAATAGATCAGCGGGCGCCACGATTTGGGATGGTCGTGAAAGCGGGTTTGCAGATGCTGTGCGATATTCTTCGCGACCAGCGCCGCGCCGAGCTTGCGCGCCTCGAACGGCGACACCTGCTTGTACAGCGTGCCGACGGCGATGCGCTCCTCGTCGGACAGCACCGGGCAGTTGACCGCGCCGGGGATATGGTCCTCGGCAAATTCTGCCGGGGTGCGCACGTCGATAATTTCGTCAAATTCGCCGAGCTGTGATAGGTTCGCGGTTCTGAAAAGCATTAGTAATCCCAAAAGCTATTTGCCGCAGAGGACACAGAGTTCACAGAGAAAGGCAAAATCGGACAGTGACAAAATGTTTGCGGTTGATACATCAAGCCGAATTTATTGGTAAACCTGTAATAGGCAATGGCGCTCCGTCTTTCTCTGTGTTCTCTGTGATCTCTGTGGCTATATTCTGGTTTTAAAGGTAAATGGAGGAGTAATGTCTGAAGTGAAGTTGACCCAATTGTCGCACGGTGGCGGCTGCGGCTGCAAAATCGCCCCGGCGCTGCTGCAACAGATCCTGGGCGAGGCAAAGGAAAAACTGCCGTTCGCCAACCTGCTGGTCGGCACGGAAACCAGCGACGACGCGGCGGTGTACCGCCTCAACGACAGTCAGGCGGTCATCGCAACCACCGATTTCTTCATGCCGATCGTCGACGATCCGTTCGACTTCGGGCGCATCGCCGCCACCAACGCGCTGTCCGATGTGTATGCGATGGGCGGCACGCCGATCATGGCGCTGGCCATCGTTGGCATGCCGATCAACAAGCTGCCGGTCGAGGGGATCCGCGCGATCCTGCAGGGCGGCGAGTCGGTCTGCGAGGCCGCCGGCATCCCGCTCGCGGGTGGGCATTCCATCGATTCGACCGAACCGATCTACGGCCTGGTGGCCATCGGCATCGTGCATCCCGACCGGCTCAAGAAAAACAGCGGCGCGCGGGCGGGCGACAGGCTGATCCTCGGCAAGGGCCTTGGCGTCGGCGTGCTGGCGGCAGCATTGAAGAAGGGCGCGCTGTCCGCCGACGGCTATGCGCAACTGATCGCCACCACCACGAAGCTCAATACGGTGGGCAGCGCGCTGTCTGCCTTGAATGGCGTGCACGCGCTGACCGACGTGACCGGCTTCGGCCTGCTCGGCCACCTGCTGGAGATGTGCCGCGGCGCGGGGCTGGGCGCGGAAGTGAAGTTCGGGCAGGTGCCCATCCTGTCAGAAGCCCTGCCGCTCGTGCAGCAGGGTTACGGCCCCGGCGCGATCGACCGCAACCTCGCGAGCTACGGCTATGAAGTGGATTGCGCGCCGCAACTGGAAACCTGGCAGCGCCGCCTGCTGGCCGATGCGCAGACCAGCGGCGGGTTGCTGGCGGCTGTTTTGCCGGAGGCGGCGGACGAGGTGCTGGACTGTTTCAGGAATGCCGGATTCGAACAGGCGGCGGTGATCGGCGAGATGCGGCAGGGTGTGCCGCGCGTGGCGGTGAGTTGATGAAAATATCCGTTCACCCTTCGATACATCCATTCATGGTTCGATACCTCACCACGAACGGATGTATCCTGTGCTGAGTTTGTCGAAGCATCAGGGCGAACGGATATTCATGTAACCCCGTTCGTGGTGAGGTATCGAACCACAACGGAGTTACCAAATAGCTAATGGGACTTCAGTAGTCCGAGTACTTCTTCGCGCTGCCGCGCACCTGTTCCGCCGGATATTTCACTGCGTTCTTTTCCAGCTTGAGCAGCGCGGCTTCGCGCAGGTCGATGCCCAGCCTGTCCGACAGGCGCACCAGATACAGCAGGATGTCGGCCAGCTCCTCGCCAACCGCCTGCTTGTCATCAGGGGGCAGTTCGGCCGACTGCGCCTCGGTCAGCCACTGGAAATGCTCCATCAGCTCGGCGGCTTCGACCATCAGCGCCATGCTCAGATTCTTCGGCGAATGGAACTGGTCCCAGTCGCGCTCCGCGGCGAATGCGCGCAACTTGTCGCGCAACATCAGCAGGTCGGATGGGTTGGGCATGGCGTAGCTCCGGTGAGTGGGGAATGATTGCGGACTATTGTAATACGCGGCGGGAGAGGTTGTTGCGTCGCTGATTGCTCTGGAGTGATAGTGCATTGCTACAATGGACCTGAATAGTTCGTTAGTACAAAACTGTGTCATTCCCGCGCAGGCGGGAATCCAGATGATTAAAAAATCTCCCGCAAAGCGGGACAACATCGCAGTTTTGTCCGCTTCGCGGGATGTTTGTCCTTGCTGGATTCCCGCCTGCGCGGGAATGACGGGCTAATAGGTTATTTGGGGGTACGGGAAACAGTATTGCAAAATACGAGGCCTATTTGAAACCTGCTTGGAGTTGAAGCAAGATGATGTGGAGTCAGGCGATTGTAAAGGGCGAGCTGACCAGGATCGGCGAGGGAAGCTGGTCGGGCGACACGTTCAAGGCGTCGGCCATCGAGATTGGCGGGCAAAGCATTCAGGGCGTGCGCGTCGCCAGATGCCTGCTGGACTGCATGGAGACGGGAAAGGAAATGGAACTGCTCATCTGCAGCGCGCACATCTACGGTGTGCGGGTGGACGGCAAGACCTGCAAGGAAGGGGCGCTGAGGCAACTGGGCTGGGCGCTGCTCGTCGCCGTGGCGCTGGGCTGGCTGTTCCTCCCGCTCGCGCTCGCCTCGCTCATGTTCGTCCGGCGGGCTTATGCGATCTACATGTTCCAGGGAAACGCTGATTAAGTCCGTTCGTGGTGAGTATTTTCCGTTCGTACCCCCTCGATACACCGCGCTGCGCGCGGCACTCGGGGCGAACGGGAAATGTATCGAACCACAGTTTTGGACTTAATCAGCGTTTCCCTGGGTATTGCGAGTCCTCTCTACTTCTTGCCTGTCACTCGCAGGCATGATTTCACGCTTTTCACGCCGTCGAGCGCCTTGATTCTGGAGACGGCCAGATCGGCTTCCGCACGGGTACTGGCAACGCCCATCAGTATTATCCGGCCCCCCACGGCTTTCCAGCGCATATTCACCGAGGACACGCCTTTCGTGGCAGTCAGGGTCGCGCCAATCTTTTTTTCGAGAAACAGGTTGGACGCCATGCTGCCGCCGCTCTCGGTCGTGCTGACGATGATTTCATTTTGCAGCAACCGGATGCGGTCATCCTTGCCAGAACTGGAAGGGTCAGCTTCGCAATTATTTTTGAATCGTTAAGCGGAGCAATGAAATAAAAAGGGCGTCCATGCGGATACCCTTGTTTTATTTGGCGGAGAGGGGGGATTGTTCGGTTTTCGCGTTGTCTCCGCGAAAACCTCATCCCTCATTTCATTCGGGACTGCCCTGCGGGCATCCTGCGCGAGCGGCTGGTGGTTTCGGCCGCAGCTTCGCGGCTTAACTTGGCGATGCCAAGTTAGCCTACGCCGCAACAAGCCGCTATGCGGCGTGTTGTCGAACCCAGGGGGTTCTCGAAGTACCCCACCCACTCAACCAAATAAAAAACCACCCACGAGGGGCGGTTTTGTATTTGGCGGAGAGGGGGGGATTCGAACCCCCGTTAGGGTATTACCCTAAACACGCTTTCCAGGCGTGCGACTTAAACCACTCATCCACCTCTCCAGATGGGGTACTGCTGTAACTTTGCGAAACACGCTTTGGTTCCGGCCGCGCTTCGCGCTTAACATTCGCTGCGCTCATGTTAGCCTATGCCGCAATGAGTCCGGCGTTGCGGCTTCGCCACTCCGCCAGACGCATTGTCCAGGCGTGCGACTTAAACCACTCATCCACCTCTGGTGGAACCACTAGCCATTCGAATAGGCGGCAAAGCCGCCAAGTCGCTGGTTATCCGGAAGGGCGCGCAGGATAAACCAGAACGGGTTTTGCCGCAATCTAAAAGTGGTTGCGCCATTCGCGTAAGGCAGTAAACACGCCGAGTTCGCCGTTGTCCGACAGGCCGCGCCGTTGCAGGGTGCGGATGAGTTCCGGTTGGGTGCAGCGCAGGAAGGGGTTGGTGGCTTTTTCCAGTGCGATGCTGGAGGGCACGGTGGGCTGGCTGGCGGCGCGCAGTTGCGCGACCTGTTCGATGCGCCGCTGTATGTCCGGGTTGTGCGGTTCGCAGGCCAGCGCGAAGCGCAGGTTGGCGGCGGTGTATTCGTGCGCGCAATACACGCGGGTGTCGCCGGGCAGTTGCGCGAGGCGTTGCAGGGAGTGGAACAGTTGCGCGGGCGTGCCCTCGAAGTTCCTGCCGCAGCCTGCGCCGAACAGCACATCGCCGCAGAACAGGATGCCAGGCGCGATGCTGACCGCGAGATAGGCGAGGTGGTCGTCGAGGTGGCCGGGAATCTCGAGGATGTCGAATGCGATGCCTGCTCCGATATCAAGCGCGTCGAGTTCGAGCCGGTCGCCTTCGCGCAGGTCGTGGCTGACAAGCGGATTGCCGGGATGTCGCCGCCCGTATACCGGCACGTTGTATACTTCACACAATCTGGTGATGCCGCCGATGTGGTCGGCGTGGCGATGGGTGCACAGGATGGCGTTCAGCCGCAGGCTGTGCGCATCGAGGAACGCCAGCACCGGCGCAGCCTCTCCGGGATCGACGACGGCGGCATGCCGGCCGTCGTGGATCGCCCAGATGTAGTTGTCCCGCAGGGCGGGTATGGCGGTGATGTCGAACACGGGGCAAATTGGAAAGTGGACGATGCCGAATTGTAAATTAACTGCGCAAAGTTTGAGCGAGTGGTTCGCCACGCCGCAGGGCGGCTATGTGCTGACGCGCGAGCAGGCGTTTTTCGACCGTACGGTGAGCGGTATCTTCGGTTACAACGCGGTGCAATTGGGCTTGCCGGAACATGATTTCCTGCGCAGCAGCCGGATGCCGCTGCGCTTCAGCGCGGGCAACCAGCAGGGAAACAATGTGCGCCTGTGCTGCTCGGAGCTGCCGTTTGCCAGCGCCAGCCTGGATCTGGCGCTGCTGCCGCATGTCCTCGAATTCGCCGAGCAGCCGCACCAGATCCTGCGCGAGGTGGAGCGGGTGCTGATGCCGGAAGGCAGCCTGATCATCAGCGGCTTCAATCCGCGCAGCCTCTGGGGGTTGCGTCGCGCGCTGGGTTGCAAGCAGGGTTATCCGTGGAATGGACATTTCATTGCATTGCCGCGCATCAAGGACTGGCTGGCATTGCTTGGCTTTGAGGTGGCGGGCGGGCGCTTTGCCGCATACGCACCGCCGTTTCGTAAAGCCAAATGGCTGGAACGCTATGCCTTCATGGAGGCGGCGGGCGACCGCTGGTGGGCGGTGCGCGGCGGGGTTTACTTTCTGCACGCGGTGAAGCGCGTCCCCGGGATGCGCCTGATCAAGCCGCAGTGGAACGAGAGGCTGGTGAGCAAGCTGCTGCCGGTCGCGCCCAAATTGAACAACAAGATTACGCAGCGTAACGGGACCGATCCGCAATGAACCTGAATAAAACAACTAGCCACAGAGCACACAGAGATCACAGAGAAAACCGATTCAGGGCGGCGAACCTTTCTGTGTCCTCTGTGATCTCTGATGTAACAACTAGCCATTCGACCAGGCTGCCAAAAGGCGCCAGCCAAGTCGCTGGTTATGTGGCTTGAATTGAGGTTTTTAAGATGAACAAAGAGGTAGTGGAGATATTTACCGACGGCGCATGCAAGGGCAATCCCGGCGTGGGCGGCTGGGGCGCATTGCTGTGCAGCAAGGGCAAGGAGCGCGAGCTGTTCGGCGGCGAGGCGCATACCACCAATAACCGCATGGAACTGCTCGCTGCGATCTCCGCACTGGAAGCGTTGAAGCGGCATTGCCATATACGCCTGCATACCGATTCCAAGTATGTGCAGCAGGGTATCAGCGCCTGGATACACGGCTGGAAGCAGCGCGGCTGGAAGACGGCGGACAAGAAGCCGGTGAAGAACGAGGACTTGTGGCGCAGGCTGGACGCGCTGGCGGCGCAACACGACATCGAATGGGTCTGGGTCAAGGGGCATGCCGGGCACGACGGCAACGAACGCGCCGATGAACTGGCGAACCGCGGTGTGGAGTTGGTGCTGAATGGCAACGGCAGCTGAGCCACGGATTGACACTGATGTCCACGGATAAAAACAGGGAATCATATTGATTGGAGAGGTTTATCCTTGCCAATCCGTGTTCATCTGTGGCTAATGTTTTCAATAAATGGATAGCCAAACATGAGACGCATCGTACTGGACACTGAAACCACCGGGCTCGACCCCAAGCAGGGGCATCGCGTCATCGAACTGGCGGCGATCGAGCTGGACGGGCGCAAGGTGTCGTTGCGCCGCTTTCATCGCTATCTCAACCCCGAGCGCGAGATCGATGCGGGCGCGGCGGCAGTACATGGCCTGACCTATGAGCGCCTGCAAAACGAAGCAAGGTTCGCCGACATCGTCTCCAGCTTTCTGGAGTTCATCGAAGGCGCGGAATTGATCATCCACAATGCACCGTTCGATATCGGTTTCCTGAACCACGAGCTGGAATTGCTCAGTCTGCCGCCTTTGCAGAATGCGGTAACGGATACGCTGAAGGTTGCGCGCGAAATGCATCCGGGCAAAAAGAACAGCCTGGACGCACTGTGCAGCCGCTATGAGATCGACAACGCGCATCGCACCCTGCACGGCGCGCTGCTGGATACCGAACTGCTCGCCGAAGTCTATTTCGCCATGACGCGCGGACAAAAGAGCCTGCTCGGCGAGGATGACGCGCCCAAGACGCGCCAGCCCGCGGTATTGAGCGACGATGCATCACGCCCGAAATTACGTGTGCTGCAAGCCAGCGCAGAAGAGTTGGCCGATCATGCACAACAACTTGCCGACATCGACAAGGCGAGCAAAGGCAGCTGCCTGTGGCTGCAACTGGAAGGGGCGTAAGCCGGCAGGCCATCGCCGCAAAAAAGGACAGCCTGTTGACCTTTGCAGAATCGTCCCAATGTCATGAACTTGTCGGGAACAGGCTGGTTTGCTCTAATGCTGGGATTTACGCAAGGCTCAATTGCAGGGGGAAATGACTGTGACCACCTTCCGTTGTAATAAAACCCATGAAAAATATTTCAACCCCCGCTGAAATCAACAGTCTCTTCGCCAATGGCGATCCGGATGAGGTTTGGCCAAAAGCGGTCGAAATCATCGGGCGCATCAACCCCGCATACGATTTTCGCATTGCCCGGACCGCCTTCGATGACATAGTGCGTTTGTTCCGCGGCGGATATCCCGGCTATTGTCCCGTCAGAACGCTGTACCATGATTTGCGCCACACTCTGGATGTCTTCCTGTGCGCTGTGAGGCTGATGCATGGTGTGCATCTTTCAGGCATACGGCTGACCGACGACGAAATAACCATGATCATGATGGCTGCCCTGATGCATGATATTGGCTACGCGCAACTGGAAGGTGAAGAAACCGGCAGCGGTGCACAGTACCTGAAAACCCATGTCAGCCGGGGCATCGAATTCATGCAGCGCTATGCCGCAGACCGGCATTTGCCGCCCGGGGCGGCGACGTGCTTGAAGTCCATAATTCTTAGCACCGACCCGGCACTGGCGGTATCCAGAATTCATTTTCCCGACGAGCGTATCCGCCTGCTAGGTCAAATTGTCGGTACCGCCGATCTGACGGGGCAGATGGCAGATCGTACCTACCTCGAGAAGCTGCTATTTCTGTATTTGGAATTCGAGGAAGCGCATTTTGGAGGTTTTCAGAACATTCACGACCTGCTGCGCAAAACCAGAGAATTCTACGAAGTTACCCGGCAAAAGCTGGACGGCGAGCTTGGCGGCATCTATACCAAACTGACATACCATTTCAAAGACTGGTTCGGCGTTGAGAGAAATTATTACCTCGAATCCATTGAGAAGAATATCGCCTACCTGGACAAAGTGACGCCGCTCAATGAGGCAAAGTATCTTTCCATGCTGAAGCGCGGCGGAATTGTGGAGAAGACGGAAGCCTTGGTTACGTCAGGAGGCATTGCGTGAGGGAAAGGCCTGATTCCCCGCAGGTACCGGAAGACTGCTGATGTGACGGGGCAGGTCGCATCCGGTTCGCCTGAGCATTTGTGGGGCATCAGGCGATCCCGGGCCGCGAAACAAAAAAAGCCCGGCGCTTTTGTGCGCCGGGCTTTTTATTACAACAGCAAAACCGCTGATTAGGCGGCTTGGATGTTGGAGGCTTGCTTGCCTTTTGGGCCTTGCACCACTTCAAAGCTGACCTTCTGGCCTTCTTTGAGTGATTTGAAGCCGCTCATGTTGATTGCGGAAAAGTGTGCGAACAAATCTTCGCTGCCATCATCGGGAGTGATAAAACCAAAACCCTTTGCGTCGTTGAACCATTTAACTGTACCAGTTGCCATGTGTTTACTTCCTTACTAAAAAACGGGGAAGCCCCCCGCGAAACTGTTTGAGTCATAAGATCGCACACGGCAAAACCAGTACTGCAGATACTTTGAATCAAACACCAGCGCGCTTTTTACTCTTGTTTAGTTGATATCGTCAAGGGGGTTTATAAAATATTTTTCGATTAGGCTTGAAAAAGCACCGTTAATCATCAAGTATATTGCCGAGACAGAGTGTCAGAATACCCGTTAAGGACTATGGCAATTAAACAGCAAAGCAGTACGGTACTTGCGCCGGAACGCGCCAAAACAAAGCCGCCACGCATGTATAAGGTGATTTTGTTCAATGACGATTACACGACGATGGACTTTGTGATTGAGGTGCTGCAGCGTTTTTTTGCGATGAACCGTGAACGCGCGCTGCAAACCATGCTCAAAGTGCATAGTGAAGGTTCGGCGGTATGCGGGGTGTATTCGCTGGATGTTGCCGAAACCAAAGTTACTCAAGTGTCGGCATTTGCAAAGCAGCATGGGCATCCACTGCGATGCGGGATGGAGGGAATGTAAAATGATTGCGCAAGAACTGGAAGTTAGTTTGCACATGGCGTTTGTCGAGGCCCGGCAGAAGCGCCACGAGCTTATCACCGTCGAGCACCTGCTGCTTGCCATGCTGGACAATGCTACCGCCGCGCAGGTGTTGCGTTCTTGCGGCGTGGATATTGATGAATTGCGCAAGGCCGTCACGGCGTTCGTCGACAAGCATACGCCGACCGTCCCGGGTGAAGAGGAGGTGGATACGCAGCCCACCGTCGGCTTCCAGCGCGTTATCCAGCGTGCGATATTGCATGTGCAATCCACCCAGAAAAAAGAGGTGTCCGGCGCGAACATCCTCGCCGCACTATTCGGCGAAAAGGACTCCCACGCTGTGCATTTCCTCACGGAGCGTGGCGTCAATCGCCTTGATGTGGTGAATTACATCGTGCACGGCATCGCCAAGAACGAAGCCGGCAGCGCCGCGCAACCGCACGGCGATACCGAAGCCGAACAGCCCGCCGGCGATGATGGCGCGCTGAAGAGCTACACGCTGGATCTCAATGCGCAGGCTTTGGCCGGCAAGATCGATCCGCTCATCGGACGCGACCTTGAATTGGAGCGCGTGATCCAGACGCTGTGCCGCCGCCGCAAGAACAATCCGCTGCTGGTCGGCGAGGCCGGTGTCGGCAAGACGGCGATCGCCGAAGGCCTGGCGCGGCGCATCGTGGAGGAGGACGTACCGGAAATCCTCAAGGGCGCGCGCGTTTACTCGCTGGATATGGGCGCGTTGCTGGCAGGCACCAAATATCGCGGCGACTTCGAGCAACGCCTCAAGGCGGTGCTGAAGGAATTGAGCAATACGCCCAACGCAGTGCTGTTCATCGATGAGATCCACACCCTGATCGGTGCGGGCGCGGCTTCCGGTGGCACGATGGACGCTTCCAACCTGCTCAAGCCGGCGTTGTCGAGCGGGCAGTTGAAGTGTATCGGCGCGACCACTTACCAGGAATATCGCGGCGTGTTCGAAAAAGACCACGCGTTGTCGCGCCGCTTCCAGAAGATCGATGTGCCGGAGCCATCGGTGGAGCAGACCATCGCGATCCTGCGCGGCCTGAGGTCGCGCTTCGAGGAGCACCACAGCGTCAAATACAGTGCGGCGGCATTGACCAGCGCGGCGGAGCTTTCCGCACGCTTCATCAACGACCGTCACCTGCCGGACAAGGCCATCGACGTGCTTGACGAGGCGGGTGCCGCGCAGCGCATCCTGCCGAAATCAAAACAGAAGAAGACCATCGGCAAACACGAGATCGAAGAGATCATTGCCAAGATCGCGCGCATCCCGGCGCGCACCGTGTCGCATGACGACCGCAACGCGCTGAAGAACCTGGACCGCGACCTGAAGGCAACCGTGTTCGGCCAGAACAAGGCGATCGACGCGCTCGCCACCGCGATCAAGATGTCGCGCAGCGGCCTCGGCAATCCGCAGAAGCCGATCGGCAGCTTCCTGTTCTCCGGCCCGACCGGGGTCGGCAAGACCGAAGTCGCGCGCCAGTTGGCCTATGCGATGGGCATGCCGCTGCACCGCTTCGACATGTCCGAATACATGGAACGCCATGCCGTGTCGCGCCTGATCGGCGCGCCGCCCGGCTATGTCGGCTTCGACCAGGGCGGCCTGCTTACCGAGGCGATCAGCAAGCAGCCGCACTGCGTGCTGCTGCTCGACGAGATCGAGAAGGCGCACCCGGACATCTTCAACATCCTGCTGCAGGTGATGGATCACGGCACGCTGACCGACAACAACGGGCGCAAGGCTGATTTCCGCAACGTGGTGATCGTGATGACCACCAACGCGGGCGCGGAAGCGTTGAACAAGACCCAGATCGGCTTCACCAAGACCGCGACGGCAGGCGACGAGATGGCCGACATCAAGCGCCTGTTCACGCCGGAATTCCGCAACCGGCTCGATGCGATCATCTCCTTCGCGCCGCTGGATCACGAAGTCATCCTGCGCGTGGTGGACAAGTTCCTGATGCAGCTTGAAGAGCAACTGCACGAGAAGAAGGTGGAAGTCGTGTTCACCGACGCGCTCAAGGACTACCTCGCCGAGCACGGCTTCGACCCGAAGATGGGCGCCCGCCCGATGGCGCGCCTGATCCAGGACACCATCCGCTCAGCGCTGGCCGACGAACTGCTGTTCGGCAAGCTGGCCAACGGCGGCAAGGTCACCGTGGACGTGAAGGACGGCAAGGTGGGACTGGAGTTTGCCGAAGAGGCTGTTCCCGCATAGTCTGATGAGGCAAACAAAAATCGTACGGCATTGGCTGTTTCGGTTTTTGGCAGTTGCTACGCTTCATGTTAGTTTGCTCTTTGCGTCTTACGGATTAGGTCTATTTTCCGGCTCAAGCTTCTGGGGTATTTCAGCAGTAGCATTCGCGGCATACTTCTGGACTTTCATGAATACAGGGTGGCTTGCCTCCACCCTGTATCGTGAAGGTTTGTGGATCGCATGCTCTGCACTATTTACCTCTATTTCTCTAATTTTCGGGATGAATCTTGCTTTCTATACTTTTGGAAAGTAGATCAGTTCGTGTAGGGCGCAATAACCAACGGGCATTGCGCCGTATGAAAGACATCCGGCGGGTTACGCTACGCTAACCCGCCCTACGAAAACCAATGTCGCCACCCACTTATCGCGGGCGCTTCGCCCCCTCACCGACCGGTCCCCTGCATTTCGGCTCCCTCGCTGCCGCGGTCGGCAGCCACCTCGACGCAAGACATCACAACGGCACCTGGCTGGTGCGCATGGAAGACCTCGACACGCCACGCTGCGTACCCGGTGCGGCGGAAGATATCCTGCGCACGCTCGAGGCCTTCTGCCTGCACTGGGACGGGGAAATCATCCACCAGAGCCGGCGCAGCGCCGCCTACGAAGAAGCCCTGCAACGATTGAAAGGCAGCGGTGCGGCCTATCCCTGCTGCTGCACCCGCCGCGAGATCGCCGACTCGGCGCTGCACGGCATAGACGGCCCGGTCTATCCCGGAACCTGCCGCAACGGTGTTACCGCCGGGCGAGAGGGCAGGGCATGGCGGGTGCGCACCGACCTTTTCCCCTCGCCCCTTGGGGGAGAGGGAGTTGTCGAGTTCGACGACGCCCTGCAAGGCCGCCTCATTCAGCACCTCGAAAGCGAGATCGGCGACTTCGTCGTGAAGCGCGCCGACGGCCTGTTCGCCTACCAGCTTGCGGTGGTGGTGGACGATGCGTTCCAGGGCATCACCCACGTGGTGCGCGGCGCCGACCTGCTGCATTCCACGCCGCGCCAAATCTGGCTGCAACGCCTGCTCGGCTTCGCCACCCCGGCCTACATGCACCTGCCCATCGCGGTGAACGCGCAGGGCGAAAAACTCAGCAAGCAGACCCTCGCGTCCGCCGTTGCGACCGATGACGTGGTTGCGACGCTGATCGCGGTGCTGGAATTCCTGCGCCAGCAACCACCCGCCGAATTGCGGCAGGGGAGAGTGGAGGAGGTGTTGGAGTGGGCGGTGGGGAATTGGAAACCGGAGAGGTTGAAGGGATGCAGGCAGATTCCGGCGCCAAGCGGCGTAGCGTGCGCTGTGCGCACGACATAATTCAGTTGTAGGTCGGGTTAGCGTAGCATAACCCGACAAGATGCGGAAAGGGTGTCGGGTTACGCTACGCTAACCCGACCTACGGCTACTCCGCTTTTTCATCCCCTGTGCGCCGCCGAGTAGCGCAGGCGGTCAGGGGAAGTCGGCGAGGACTGTCTGAGCGCGCAGCGCGAGTTCCGCAGCCGCCTGACTGGCCGAGCAACGCAGGGCACCGCGAAGCGGCGGCAAACCGGGGGCGACTTCTTTGGGTTACCTTTCTTGGCAAGACAAGAAAGGTAACCAGCCGCCGGGCTGCCCCCGGCAAACTTTCCGCACCTGCAAGTGCCATGCTAGGATGCTCGCCATCTACTCACTTAGCCATAACAAAATGGATAAATGGCAAATTTATACACGCGAAGCATATACTCAAATTGAGTTTGCAGAGCGAGCATGGGCAGCATTTATTGATGCTGAGAAACGCAGGGTAGTCATAGAAATATTTTTTCACCTACAACATTTTTTAAGCCATGCTGCGATGGTGGACAAAATACTCGATTCAAATAAAGAAAGCGTGCGGGGCAAAATGTTAATGGGTTATATCGATCTAACAGGTATAGACTTAAAACCGTTTCGTAGATTACGCAATCATCTGGAACATTTCGACGAAAGACTTGATAAATGGGTATCTGGGTATGACGGCTATCCATTCTTTGATATGAACCTTGTAACTGGCACAAGAGGGTTCCCTGAAAAAGCATTCTTGCGCGCACTTGATTCACATACATTCAAATTCCATGGCGAAAGCTATGGTTTAGACCAACTGCATAAAGAGTTGTTAGAAATTAAGCTGAGGTTAATGGCAAGAAGCAGCTAACAGACCACCGTCCTCACTACCCCCGCAATCCCCTCCGCACACCGCTTCACCAACTCCCCATCTTCCCCCTCCACCATCACGCGCAACAGCGGCTCGGTGCCCGACGGGCGCAGCAGCACGCGGCCCTTGCCGTCCAGTGCGTGTTCGGCCTCCGCCACCGCGTTCTTGACCGGCTCTAGTTTCAGCAGGCTGGCTGCCTTGCCGGAGACCTTCACATTGATCAGCACCTGCGGATACATGTGCAGGTCGGCCGCGGCTTCGGCGAGGGTCTGCCGGTTGGCGCGCAGCGCGTGCAGCACCTGCAGGGCGGAGACGATGCCGTCGCCGGTGCTGTGCTTGTCGAGGCAGATGATGTGGCCGGAGTTCTCGCCGCCGAGCTGCCAGCCCTTTTCGAGCAGCAGTTCCATCACGTAGCGGTCGCCGACCTTGGCGCGCAGGAAGGGGATGCCTAGCTTCTGCATGGCGTGTTCGAAGGCGAGGTTGGTCATCAGCGTGCCGACCACGCCACCCTGCATTCTGCCCTGTGCCTGGCGGTGCCGGGCGATGACGTACAGTAGCTGGTCGCCGTCGTAGAGCTTTCCCGTACCGTCGGTCATGATGAGGCGGTCACCGTCGCCGTCCAGCGCGATGCCGATATCCGCACGATGTTCGACGACAGCCTTCTGCAGGTTGGCGGGCTTGGTCGCGCCGTAGCCGTCGTTGATGTTCTTGCCGTCCGGCTCGGCGCCGATGGCGACGACTTCCGCGCCGAGTTCGTGGAACACATGGCGCGCGATGTGGTAGGCCGCGCCGTGCGCGCTGTCCACGACGATCTTCAGGCCGCGCAGGTTCATCTCGCAGGGGAAAGTGCTCTTGCAGAACTCGATATAGCGCCCGGCCGCGTCGTCGATGCGCTTGGCCTTGCCGAGGTTTTCCGAGGCGTTGGTCTGCATCGGGTTGTCCAGCTCAATCTCGATGGCGTGCTCGGTCTCGTCGGGCAGCTTCGCGCCGCCGCCGGAAAAGAACTTGATGCCGTTGTCCTCGTAGGGGTTGTGTGAAGCCGAAATCACGATGCCGGCCTGCAGGCGCAGCGCTCGGGTCAGGTAAGCCACCGCCGGGGTCGGCACCGGCCCGGCCAGGTAGACGTCGATGCCCGCCGCGATCAGCCCGGCTTCCAGCGCTGACTCCAGCATGTAGCCGGAGATACGCGTGTCCTTGCCGATCAGCACGCCGGGGCGTTCGTCGCGCATGTCGCTGGCGCCTGCCAGCACCTTGCCCGCCGCATAGCCGAGATGCATCACGAATTGCGGCGTGATGGGGTGTTCGCCCACCCTCCCGCGCACCCCGTCGGTTCCGAAATATTTTCTGCTCACTTCTCTTCCCTTTTGTCTTGAGAACTAGCCACGGATTAACACGGATAAGCACGGATTGAATCCGGCTCAAGCCACTAGTGGGTTTATCCGTGGACATCCGTGTCAATCCGTGGCTAATAGTTTATTGTATTCCAAACCTTCAGCGCATCCACCGTCTCGCGCACATCGTGCACGCGCACGATGGAGGCGCCGCGCTGCACCGTGATCAGCGCCGCCGCGACGCTCGCTGCTACGCGGTGATCCACGTCCTGCCCGGTGATTGCGCCGAGCATAGCCTTGCGCGACAGGCCGGCCAGCACCGGCACGCCCAGTTCGTACAGCCTGTCCAGGTGGCGCAACAGGTCGAGATTATGCGCCAGCGTCTTGCCGAAGCCAAAGCCCGGGTCGATCGCGATGCGCTCGCGCGCGATCCCGGCGGCCTCGGCGGCGGCGATGCGTCCACGCAGGAACTCGCTTACCTCGGCGACGGCATCCTCGTAGCGTGGCTGCTGCTGCATGGTCTGCGGATCACCCTGCTTGTGCATCAGGCAGACTGCGGCGTCGCTCGCGGCAACCACCTGCATTGCATCTGCATCCTGCAGCGCGTTGATGTCGTTGACCATGCTCGCCCCGGCGGCGAGCGCCGCGCGCATCACCTCGGGCTTGCAGGTGTCTATGGAAATTGGCACCGGGATGCCGCGCAGGCCGTCGATGACCGGCAGCACACGATCCAGCTCTTCCTGCAAGCCGACTGGCTGCGCACCGGGGCGGGTGGATTCGCCGCCGATGTCGATGATGGCTGCACCGTCTTTTACCAGTTGATGCGCGTGGGCGATCGCGGCCTCGTGCCGCAGATGCTGGCCGCCGTCGGAGAACGAATCAGGCGTGACATTGACGATGCCCATCACCAGAGGGCGGGAGAGGTCGAGTCTGAACTGGCCGCAGTGGAGGAGCATAACAACAGTCATTAGCCGCTAGTCGTTAGTCGCTAGTTGGCGTTGTCCGCTTCGCGGGTTTAACTAATAACTAACGACTAACGTCTAACGACTGCTTTCAGGTTTCCTGCGCAGGTTGCGTAGGCGTGGTAGCAGGCGCGGTCGGCGCGGCATCCTGTGGTGGCTGCGGTGCCTGGGTGCTTTGGCTTGGTTTGGGCGGGCGCGGCGGATTGCCGGCCATGATGTCGTCGATCTGGTCGGCATCGATGGTCTCCCATTCCAGCAGCGCCTTGGCCATGGCCTCGAGCTTGTCGCGGTTTTCCTCGATCAGGCGGCGCGCCAGCGCGTACTGCTGATCGATGATGCGGCGGATCTCGGCGTCCACCTGCTGCATGGTCGTTTCGGAGATGTTCTTGTGGGTGGTCACCGAGCGCCCCAGGAACACCTCGCCCTCGTTTTCGGCATACACCATCGTTCCCAGTGCCTCCGACATGCCCCATTGGGTGACCATCTTGCGCGCCATATCGGTGGCGCGCTCGAAGTCGTTGGATGCGCCGGTGGTCATCTGGTGCATGAAGATTTCTTCGGCGATGCGGCCGCCGAACAATACCGCGATGGTGGACAGGATGCGTTCCTTGTCCATGCTGTAGCGGTCTTCGGCAGGCAATTGCATGGTCAGACCCAGCGCGCGGCCGCGCGGGATGATGGTGACCTTGTGCACCGGATCGGTCTTGGGCATCAGCCTGGCGACCACCGCATGGCCGGATTCGTGATACGCGGTGTTGCGCCGCTCTTCCTCTGGCATCACCATCGAACGGCGTTCCGCGCCCATCATGATCTTGTCCTTGGCCGCCTCGAAATCCTCCATGTCGACGAAGCGCTTGTTGCGCCGCGCCCCGAACAGCGCTGCCTCATTCACCAGGTTCGCGAGGTCGGCGCCGGACATGCCCGGTGTGCCGCGCGCCAGAATATCGGCCTTCACATCCGGGGCAATCGGCACCTTGCGCATATGCACCATCAGGATCTGTTCGCGGCCACGGATATCCGGCAGCGGCACAACGACCTGGCGGTCGAAACGCCCCGGGCGCAACAGCGCCGGGTCGAGCACATCGGGGCGGTTGGTTGCGGCGATCACGATCACGCCGCTGGCGCCCTCGAAGCCATCCATTTCCACCAGCAACGCATTCAGGGTCTGCTCGCGTTCGTCGTTGCCGCCGCCGAGGCCCGCGCCGCGCTGACGGCCTACCGCATCGATTTCATCGATGAACACGATGCATGGCGAGTGCTTCTTGGCCTGTTCGAACATGTCGCGCACGCGCGCCGCGCCGACGCCGACGAACATTTCCACGAAGTCGGAGCCGGAGATCGAGAAGAACGGCACCTTGGCTTCGCCGGCGATCGCCTTTGCCAGCAGCGTCTTGCCCGTACCCGGGCTGCCCACCAGCAGCACGCCGCGCGGGATGCGCCCGCCGAGGTTCTGGAACTTGGACGGGTCGCGCAGGAAGTCCACCAGTTCCGACACTTCTTCCTTGGCCTCATCGCAACCCGCCACATCGGCAAACGTGAAACGCTCCTTGTTCTCGTCCAGCATGCGCGCGCGCGACTTGCCGAACGAGAATGCGCCGCCCTTGCCGCCGCCCTGCATCTGGCGCATGAAGAATATCCACACGCCGATCAGCAGGATCATCGGGAACCATGAGACGAAAATATTCATCAGGAAGGAAGGTTCTTCTTCCGGTTTGGCTTCGATCTTCACACCGTTCTTGAGCAGGTCGGAGACCATCCACAAGTCGCTCGGCGCATAACTGGTGATGTGATTGCCTTCGGTGGTCGTCGCTTTCAGCGTGCGCCCCTCGATGGTCACCTTGGTGATGTGCCCCTGCTTCACTTCCTCGAGGAATTGCGAATAGTCGAGCTGCGACGGCGTGGTCTGCTGCGGGCGGCTGTTGAATTGGTTGAAAACGGTCATCAGCACCAGGGCGACGACCAACCAGATTGCGATACTTTTAAACATGTTATTCAAGATAGCTCCTTAAGCGGCACACTGCAGTTGCCATGCAAGGCCATTAAACTATGGATTGCCCGATTACTCAAGTTTTCCGGTGGCCAATAAATATAACTCGCTGCTCCGGTCGCGCGATGCTTTGGGCTTGCGCGTGGTCACTTTGGCGAAACGGCTGCGCATCAGCTTGTAAAAATCCTCGAAGCCCGCACCCTGGAATACCTTGACGAGAAAACTGCCATCGGGTTTCAGGTGTTCGAGCGCGAATTCCATCGCCAGTTCCGCAAGATGCATGGCGCGCGCCTGATCGGCCGACGCTACGCCGCAGATATTGGGGGCCATGTCGGAAATTACAAGGTCGACCGGCTTGCCTTGCAGCAAGGCTTCCAGCTGCCGCAACGCGGCATCGTCACGGAAATCGCCCTGGATGAACTCCACCCCGGCCAGCGGATCGAGCGGCAATAGATCCAGTGCGATCACTTTTCCGGTGCGGCCGACCTTGCCGGCGGCCACCTGCGACCAGCCGCCCGGAGTCGCGCCCAGATCCACCACCACCGTACCGGGCCTGAGCAGGCGGTCCTTGGCGTCGATTTCCAGCAGCTTGTAGGCAGCGCGCGAACGGTAACCTTCCTTTTGCGCGAGTTGCACGAAAGGGTCATTGACATGCTCACGCATCCACTGTTTGCTGGTTTTGGAGGGTTTCATCAATAAACCTTATAAGCATTTCACCACGAAGCACACGAAAAACACGAAGAAAACCTCCAACCTATCAAAAACTTCGTGCCCTTCGTTAACCAGCCACTTGGCGACCGTCTTTTGGTCGCTTAGTGGAATGGCTAGTAGTTTCATCAGTTCTTCGTGGTTATTGTTGTTTCTGGGTTAAAATTCGTTTCTCATATTTGGAAGGCTCTTATGTTATCCCTTACCGTATCCGAATGCCTTGCCCTGAAAGGCCGCGCCCACGCCCTGAGTCCAACGGTGATGATAGGCAATGCAGGCCTGACTGAAGCGGTATTGAAGGAAATCGCGGCCAGCCTGAAAATCCACGAACTCATCAAGATCCGGGTCATGGCGGAACGGCCCCAACGCGAAGCCATTCTGGCGGAGATCTGCACCAAACTGAACGCTGCGCCGGTGCAGCATATCGGCAAGATTCTGGTGGTCTATCAACCCAGCCCGGAGGCGCACCAGATCGAGATCAAGAAAATGCCGCGCCACAAGGGGAAACCACTGACCAAGAAGCAATTAGGCAGTCGTTAGCCATTAGACGTTAGTCGCTAGTCAAACCACCCCGCGTAGCGGACAAAACCAACTAAAAACTAACGACTAGCGTCTATCGACTGCCTCTAGATGTACTGCACGTCCACCACTTCGTATTCCCGCACCCCGCCCGGCGCCTGCACTTCGGCGATATCGCCGCTGTATTTGCCGATCAGCGCGCGCGCAATCGGCGAACTGATGGAAATCTTGCGCTCCCTGATGTTGGCCTCGTCATCGCCGACGATCTGGTAGGTGACGACATCGCCATTATGGGTGTCTTCCAGCACCACCGTTGAGCCGAACACGCAACGTCCGTCGGCGCTGATGGTTTTGGGGTCGATGATCTGCGCGCTGCCCAGTTTGCCTTCCAACTCGACAATGCGCCCTTCGACAAACGATTGGCGTTCCTTGGCGGCATCGTATTCGGCATTTTCCGACAGGTCGCCTTGCGCGCGCGCCTCGGAGATCGCGTTGATCACCGCCGGACGTTGCACTGTTTTGAGGTTATGCAGTTCCTGACGCAGCAATTCCGCGCCGACGATAGTCAATGGGATTTTGCTCATACCAATGCTTCCTTAAGTTTTGTTAAAGCAGACGCTGTTGCAGCGCCTGCAGGTCATACACCTGCAACTCGACCAAATGCTGCATCCCGGCGCAGGCGGCGCGCGCGCCGGCCAGCGTGGTGTAATAGGTCACCCGTCCCTGCAACGCGGCATGGCGGATGGAATACGAATCGCGCATTGCGGAGGGTTTGCTGTCCACGGTGTTGACGATGAGGCTGACCTCGCCGTTCTTGATCATGTCCACGATATGCGGGCGGCCTTCCGCCACCTTGTTCACCACCGTCACGGCAACGCCGGCATCCTTGATCACCGCCGCCGTGCCGCGTGTTGCCAGGAGGGTGAAACCCAGTTGTTCCAGCGAGCGGGCGATTTCCACCACGCCGGGCTTGTCCGCCTCGCGCACGCTGATGAATATCTTGCCGTCCTTCGGCAATTTCACGCTGGCCGCCAGTTGCGATTTGACGAACGCCTCGGCGAAGGTTTCGCCGACGCCCATCACCTCGCCGGTGGATTTCATCTCCGGGCCGAGGATGGTGTCCACGCCGGGGAACTTGATGAACGGGAACACCGCTTCCTTCACCGAGTAATACGGCGGGATGACCTCCCTGGTCACGCCCTGCTGCGCCAGCGTTTGCCCGGCCATGCAGCGCGCTGCGATTTTCGCCAGCGGCACGCCGGTCGCCTTGGAAACAAACGGAACGGTGCGCGAAGCGCGCGGATTCACTTCCAGCACATAGACGGTGCCGGACTGGATGGCGAACTGCACGTTCATCAGGCCGACTACGTTGAGCGCCTTGGCCATGGCTATCGTCTGGCGGCGCAATTCATCCTGCATCTCCTGCGAAAGACTGAACGGCGGCAGGGAGCATGCCGAATCGCCTGAATGCACACCGGCCTGTTCGATGTGTTCCATGATGCCGCCGATGATCACTTGCTTGCCGTCCGACACCGCATCCACGTCCACTTCGATCGCGTCGTTGAGGAAGCGGTCCAGCAGGATCGGCATGCGCTCGGGATAGGTCTTGGACATCTCTTCTGCATCGCGCATGTAGCGCTCCAGATCGGCCTGCGCATGGATGATCTCCATCGCCCGTCCGCCCAGCACGTTGGAAGGGCGCATCACCAGCGGATAGCCGATCTCGGCAGCGCCGGCAACCGCATCGGCCACGTTGCTTGCAGTGCGATTGGGTGGCTGCTTCAGCTCCAGCTTGCGCAGCATAGCCTGGAAGCGCGCGCGGTCTTCCGCGCAGTCGATCATGTCCGGCGTGGTGCCGATGATGGCCACGCCGTTCTTTTCCAGCCCGTGTGCCAGCTTCAGCGGTGTCTGTCCGCCGTATTGCACGATCACGCCGAGGGGTGTTTCCACCGCCACGATCTCCAGCACATCTTCCAGCGTCAGCGGCTCGAAATACAGGCGGTCGGAAGTATCGTAATCGGTGGACACGGTCTCCGGGTTGCAGTTGACCATGAT
>JAGRPI010000006.1 GCA_019449635.1 Candidatus Ferrigenium bremense | reverse complement strand
TTCGGCCTCCTGCTGCGCCTTTAATTTGGCCGCCTCTGCTGCTTCCCGCGAGCGGCGCTTCGCCTCTTCCCTGGCTTTCGCCTCCGACTCGGCTTTTGCCCTTGCCGCTTCCAGCTCGGCACGCACTCGTGCGGCCTCTTGTTCCGCCTTCACTCGCGCAGCTTCCGCTTCTTCCCTGGCACGGCGTTCTAGCGCTTCACGCACTTTGGCTTCGGCCAACGCCTTCTGTTTGGCGAGCTCGGCCTCTTCGCGCGCTTTGGCAGCTTCCTGTTCGGCCCTGAGGCGAGCCTCCTCCGCTTCCCGTTGCGCCTTCAATTTCGCCGCTTCGATATCCTGCCTGGCTTTTGCCTCGGCCTCAGCCTTGATACGCGCAGCTTCGGCCTGTTGCTTTGCTTTGGCTTCGGCCTCGGCTTTCTGCCGCGCCGCTTCGGCTTCTTGCTGCATCTTTAATTTCGCCGCTTCGATCTCCCGCTGGGCTTTGGCTTCGGCCTCCATTTTCAGCTTTGCGGCCTCTGCCTTCTTTGCCTCGGCTGCCAGCGCATCCGCTGAAGGCGCACGAAACGCAGCAGTAAAATCCAACTCTTCAACACCTTCATCCACCGGTTTCTTGAAAGGGGTAGCCATCTTGGGAGTAGCCATCTTGGGAATGTTGCCAGCCTTGGCCTTGGCTTTGTCCTGAATGAAACCGCCCTTCTCCAAATCCTTGAACATTTCATCAAGAATGTTGCGCAGGCTGGGTGCGGCACGCTTGCTGATTTCGCCAAAAGTTGCGGTTCCATCCACCATCAATAAGGCACGTTTCATGTCCCCGACAAGAAGTGCGCTCTTGTTGCGCATCTCATCTTCGCCTTTGGTGGTTCTGACAAAAATAGTATTACTGTCCATGTCGCATTCTAACTGATAGTGTGCTTGATTTTCGGTTGTAATTTACTTCTTGGTGGGCGGCTGTGGTACGGCATCCTTGTTGCTGTTTTTATCATCATCTTTCCTGCCGAACAGCTTGTTCAGGAACCCGCCAACCTTGACCCCGATAGCCGTTCCGAGCCCCGGCCCCAGAATCGCCGTACCCACCGCTGCGCCCGCCAATGCTGATCCGCTTGGTCTGACAACCGGCTTGTTCAGCGTACCCGAAACCACCATCGGCATACTGACCAAACCAGCCGTCCCTTTGACATTGGTATCCAGCATTCCGCCAAGCTGCAATGCAGGGCTGATATCCACTCTGCCCTCGGCATTCAACGAGCCGGATGCAATTTTTAAATTTTTGAAATGATAACCACTCGCATCCACAGTAAGCAAGCCGGTCAAATCATCGAATCGGGTCGCGCCTTTCGCGGTACCGGCTCCGCCGAGGCTGCTTGCCGCTTGCGCCAAATCCACTTTGGTCAGTATGCCGTTGCGCAAATGGAAATTCCCGGCCAGTTGCAGGTTTTCCGGAAACCGCTCGAACGCATCCAGTCGCATGGAGAATTTTGCCGCGCCATCCATGCTGCCGGTAAATAGCACTTCATTGGTAAGCGCTTCCACCAGGGACTGCATGGCAATTCCGTTCACGGCAATTTCCGCGGCCAGCATGGCATCCTTGCGATTGATGCTCATCGTCCCCGATAGCTTGCCGCCGTATAGCCTTGCCTCCAGTGCATTCAATTCCAGATGCTCCGGCTGTGCCGCAACACGCGCCCTGATTTGATCGAATTTCAGAGGATGCCGCAAATCCGCAGCAATGCGTGCCGTGGCACGGCTGACCAACACTTCACCGGAAAACCAAAAATGATCCTTCAGCGCGGCCAAAGTGTCCGCCTTGCCACTAAGCGCCCCTTTCGCGGAGATCGCACCGGTCAGCTCGACCGGTTTTTCCAGCAAGGCCATCACCTGCTCCAGTGGCGCATCGATTTGGGTCAGAGCTGCCTGCACGCGCCAACCATCCGAGAATTCCACTTTACCCGAGCCGGCCATGCGAATACCGCGCAATGTGGCAGCAAATTTCTGCGCGGTGAAATCCTGCTCGCCAAGCACCCCCTCTACCTGCAAATCATCCAGTGGGAATTGCGGGAATAGCGGCGGAGCCCAACTATGCGCTTGCGCTTTTACCGAAAAATGCCGTTCGGGCAACGGCAACAGTACTGCCGTTATCTTTTGTCCGTCCATCGCAAACCACGCACGCTCCAGTTCCCCCGCCCGCGCGAATTCCAGCTTGCACTCAATCGGGCCGAACGTCATTCCCGTGGTTAACAGGCTCATTCCGGACAGCTGCAACTCGCGCACCGCCGCGCCTTGCGCTGTGGCAGGAGCATTGCTGAACAAGTCCACCAGTTTGCGTACTTGAGCAAGACTTGCCGTCCCATCCTGCACGAGAATGCGCCGCATCACCGCTTCGCCTGTCAGCAATGCGGGTAAATCCGGCTCCACATTAACCGACCGGGCGGCAATCCCTTCCTGCCCGCCCAAGTGCACCCCCTGCAACTCGAGATGCGGCAAAGGCAGCGCGGCAATGCGGAGATGCTGGATACTGACCGGCTCATGCAACTGCTCGCTCAACGCCCGTTCCACCTCCGGTACATAAGTGTCCAGCGGAGTCAGGTAAGCGGCCGTCATTGCCAGCATCAGCAAGGCAAGCAAACCAACCAGAAGGCGCTTCAACCATCTCATAAGAAGCCAAATTTAAGGTTGACCAGGCAAGGCAAAATCTCTATCATGCGCACCTCTTCATTCCCTGATAGCTCAGTCGGTAGAGCGACGGACTGTTAATCCGCAGGTCCCTGGTTCGAGTCCAGGTCGGGGAGCCAAGAAATTTCAAGCGCTTAAGCCATCCATCCGGGTGGCTTTTTGCTTTTCCGGGAGCGATATAGGAACAGTCTGCAGTTCGGTATGGGAACTTTGCATAGGTAGAGGTTCTGCTGAACAGGTCAGAACAAAGGTCATTTGCAAGTAAAAATAGACTGGCAATCAACGTTCCACCCGATAACTAGAGCCGGCCACGCGAATCACCTCGCCCTCAATCACCTTCCCCCTGATTACCTCGCCATCGTTCATCCCATCGACTGAGGGATGCTGGCGCATTTGCTTTCTCAGATCACGGGTTTTCCACCACAGATAACCCCATGTCATTGCTCCGGCAGTCAAGATAACGATAACTAACAGTGCAGAAAGCATCAATACCAAACCAATCAAGGCTGCGGTCACGACAAAACCGGCCACCTTGCGCAACAGGCTTGGGGACTCCGCATTGGTATTCGAGGGATTTTCCATCAGTATTTCGTCAACATACGTAAGAGTTACTTGCGACAGATATCAGCCTGATTGGATCACAAAAAAAACGACATCCAATTTTGCAATCAGATGCCGTGATAGTAGAACAGTCTGGCAGTTATTGCACGATTGAATCGATCACGATATTCAAACCCTTGGCGCCTGGTTTGACGATGCCAGCCGATCCTTGCAGATCGCCGGGTTGGGCAATCGGGTTGCCGGATTTGGAGATGCGCGCCATCACCACGACTTGTTCAAACCCGGACAGTTGCGCCTGCGGCTGCATTGCCATGCTGTCGTCGAGCGTGAATTGCAGCGGCAAATCTTTTACCTGTTTGCGCAATGCGGCAATCAGCGTTTTTTGGCCCTGTGCATCGCGTGCAAAAACGAATACCGTATCGGCCGGCGTGGCTTTGCCGGCCAACGCGGGGCTTAATGCGACCTTGCCGCTGATCGTCGCCGGGCTGGCCGCCGCTTTTTCAGAGGTTTTACCAGCCGACAGCTTTGCCAGCTTTTCCTTGCCGCCTTTTTGCATCGCAAGGAATTGGCGCGCTTGCTGAATGCCGTCGTTGATCATTTGCAAATCGGAATTATCCGGCGGCAATAAATCGACCAGTCTTGTCCAGTGCGTGATGGCCGCAGCATAGTCGCCGCGCTCCATCGCGGCAGAGCCCGACAAGGCCAACGCCATGAGGTTGTTGCCGTCCAGTTCCAGCGCCCTGTTGAGGAATTTGGTTGGCTCGCCCAGCAGCGACTGATTGTTGGTCATCGCGTATACGTCGGCGTAATTCGCCCATATCTGCGCTTCGTCGGGCACCAGCTTGACCAGTTGCCCATAGGCGCGCGCCGCTTCGGGAAAGCGTTTCAGTTCGCTGTAGGAGCGCGCCAACACCACCCAGCCATCCGGGTTTTCCGGCTGCTGTTCCAGTTTCTTTTCCAGTTCTTGCAGCTTGGCTTCAGAACGGATGATGCTGGATTCACCTGCCATCCCGGCATCCTGTTGCGGCAACAACGCCTTGGTATTGCCTAGTACAAGATAGAGCGGCACGCTGAATAACGGCAGCAATATCGCCAGCACGATCGCCAGCGTCCTGGCGGGATGGCGCGGTGGCCTGGTTGGCCGTTCAGTAACCTTGACCTCGTCCAGCAGGCGCGCCTGCAATTCGCGCTTGCCTTGTTCGTAGGCATCCTGCGTCAACAGGTCGTCACGCAGATCGGCTTCAAGTTCTGCCGACTGGTCGCGCAATATCTCCAGGTTGGCGGCATCGCGCTGGATCCCGTTATCACTACCGGCGCTGTTGCCACCGGTGCTGCGCCACAGGGGCAACACCACGAACGGCAGCGCCACGATCAGCAGCGCTGTGCAGATTATCCAGAATAGGGTCATGCTTGCGGGTCTTTCGGTTGATTCGGCAATGCCGGCGTCTCGTTCAATAATTCAGCGGCACGTTGCGCGTCTGCATCGGACAGCGCGGTTTCCGCAATCTGGCTCTTGCGCTTGCGTAACTGATAAACCAGCATACCTATGCCCAGCAGCAGTAACACGAACGGGCCGTACCAGAGAACCAGCGTGGATTTTTTCACCGGCGGGTCATACAGCACGAAATCGCCATAACGGGACACCAGATAATCGATTATTTCCTGATCGCTCAGGCCCTTCTGCATTTGCTCGCGCACTTCGCGGCGCAGGTCTTCGGCGAGATCAGCATGCGAACTGGCCAGCGATTCGTTCTGGCAAACCAGGCAGCGCAGATTTTCCGCCAGGCCGATCATGCGTTTTTCCAGCACCGGATCGGCCGCCATATCGGTTGCTTCACCGGCATAAGTAAAGGCCGGCAACAGGCACACCAGCGATATCAGCAAATACCTCATTTGGCTTGCAACTCCTTGACCAGCGGAATGATTTTTTCGTTCAGGATTTTCGGCGTCACCGCGCCGATCTGCTTGTGCTGAATGACGCCCTGTTTGTCGATCACATAGGTTTCCGGCACGCCGTACACGCCGTAATCGATACCCACGCGGCCTTCGGCATCGGACACGACCATGGCGTAGGGATTGCCATGCTTGCGCAGCCATGCTTCCCCGTCCTCCCGCTTGTCCTTGTAGTCCATCCCGTAAATCGGCACGAGGTTCTGGCGCGATAATTCCAAAAATACCGGATGTTCATTCTCGCAAGCCGTGCACCATGAGGCCCACACGTTGAATAGCCATACCTTGCCCTTCATGTCCTGCGGCGAGAATTGTTTGGACGGTTCGTGCAGTTGCGGCAGCGTGAACGCGGGAGCCGCCTTGCCGACCAGCGGTGACGGCACTTCACGCGGGTTCAGCCCCAGCCCGACAAACATGAACGTCGCCACGATCAGGAAAACCACTAACGGAAGTAAGAAACGCATCATGATTATTTACCCTCTGTCGCCAATATATTGCTTGCGCCGCTTTGGTCTTCCGATCTCCGGTCTCTAGCTCCAGACCTCCGGTGAAGGCGGTAACGGCGGTCGCTGATCGCCAGTACGCCGCCCAAGCCCATCAACAGACATCCAGCCCAGATCCAGTCCACAAACGGCTTGATATAGACGCGCACCGCCCATGCCCCCTTGCTGTCCGGTATCGGTTCGCCCAGCGACACGTACAGATCGCCCAAAAAGCCGGTATCGATCGCCGCTTCGGTCATCGGCATGCCGGATACGTTGTATTCGCGTTTTTCCGGATACAGCTCGGTGACCAGTTTGCCATTCTTGCTGACCGAAACGCGCCCCTGTGCGGCGACATAATTGGGGCCTTCCGTTTCCGTGACGCCGTTGAAGCGGAATTCGTAGCCGCCCGCCTGCACCGTATCGCCGACATCCATGCGCACATCGCGCTCGGTTTCGTAGCCCTTTACCAGCGTCACGCCGATGATGAACACCGCCACGCCGAGGTGCGCAAACTGCATGCCGTAATAGCTCAACGATTGGCCGCGTGCTCGCTGCATGAAGTTGCCGCGCCCGGCCAGGCGCTCGCGCAGGCTCAGCAGCACCGAGGCGACGATCCAGAACGCCAGCAACAAACCCAGCGCGATCATGGCGGTCCATTTGCCCATGGTCAGCGGCAGCAGCAATGCGATCAGCAACGCACTGGCAAAAGCCCAGCGCACGCGTCTGACCAGCTCCAGTGCGGCAATTTTTTTCCAGCGCGCCAGCGGCCCCAGACCCATCATCAGCAGCATCGGCACCATCAGCGGCACGAACACCGCGTGGAAATACGGCGGGCCGACCGACAGTTTGCCTTGACCGAGCGCATCCATGAACAGCGGATAAAGCGTGCCGATGAACACCGAGGTCGCGGCGACCGACAGCAGCACGTTGTTCGACAGCAACAGCGATTCGCGCGACAGCAGATCGAACTTTCCGCCCAGGCCGATCTTCGGCGCACGCCACGCGAACAGCAGCAGCGACGCGCCGATCACGACCACCAGGAAAGACAGAATGAAAATGCCGCGCTTGGGATCGGTAGCAAACGCATGCACCGAAGTCAGCACGCCGGAACGCACCAGGAATGTGCCCATCAGGCTCAAGGAGAATGCCGCGATGGCCAGCAGCACCGTCCAGCTTTTGAACGCGCCGCGCTTTTCGGTCACCGCCAGCGAATGAATCAGTGCGGTACCGACCAGCCACGGCATGAACGAGGCGTTCTCCACCGGATCCCAGAACCACCAGCCGCCCCAGCCCAATTCGTAATAGGCCCACCAGCTGCCCAGCGCGATGCCGCCAGTCATGAACACCCATGCCACGGTCGTCCACGGGCGCGACCAGCGCGCCCAGATGGCATCGAGTTTTCCGCCCAGCAATGCGGCGATGGCGAATGCGAACGCCACCGAGAAGCCCACATAGCCCATGTACAGCATCGGCGGATGGATCACCAGCCCGGGGTCCTGCAGCAGCGGATTCAGGTCGCGCCCGTCGACAGCGGCGGGCAGCAGACGTTCGAACGGATTCGAGGTAAACAGCATGAACAGCAAAAAGCCCACCGCAACCAGCCCCATCACGCCCAGCACTCGTGCCACCATTTCTTCCGGCAAGTGTCTGCTGTACACGGCGACGGCCAGCACCCATGCGGACAGGATGAATGCCCACAGCAACAGCGAGCCTTCATGCCCGCCCCACACGGCGGCCACGCGATATGCAACGGGAAGCTGGGAATTGGAATGCTGCGCGACATACAGCACGGAAAAATCATTGGCGACGAATGCGTAAGTCAGGCAGGCAAACGCGATGGCAAGAAACACAAACTGGCCGTACGCCAGCGGGCGCGCGGCGCCCATCAATACCACGTTGTCCCGAGCCGCGCCGATGATCGGCAACGCTCCCAGGCAAACTGCCAAAAACAACGCAACAATTAACGCAAAATGACCAATCTCTGGAATCATGCTGAAGCTTTCAAAATTATTTGGCGGCAGACGCTGCAGGCGCGCTTGCCGGAATTGCCGCAACGGCGGAAGCGTTTGCAGTCTCGCCTTTCTTCAACGCATCGGCGGCCTCGGGCGGCATATAGTTTTCGTCATGCTTGGCGAGCACCTCGTCGGCGTGCATCACGCCATCGACCTCGACCTTGCCTTGCGCGACCACGCCTTTGCCTTCCTTGAACAGATCCGGCAGGATGCCCTTGTAAACGACCGGTATGCTTTTGTGCCGGTCGGTAATCACGAAATGCACCGTCAACCCGTCCGCCTGGCGCTTCACGCTGGCTTCTTCGACCAGGCCGCCGATACGGAAGCTGCGCCCGTGGGGCGCCTCGTTGTTGAATACCTGGGTCGGCGTGAAGTACAGGCTGACGTTTTTATCCAGCGCATTCAATACCAGACCGACGACCAGAGCCAATGCGGCAACGGCAACCACGATAAACACAAATCTTTTCTGGCGCGGCTTCATCTCAGTTATCGTCCTCAGCTTCGTCTTGCGCCTCGCGCATCAGGCGCACCTGCTGCAGGGTGATTTTCCTTTTGTGTATCACCATCGCGATCTCGATCGCAAAGATGAGCAATGCAACGGCATACGAACCCAGCCAAACATAGGCGAGCGGGTTCTCCCGCATCCAGATATCCAAATTAATCATGACCGCACCTCCGGCAATTCCGTAATCCAGGTGGTGTTCCGCTCACGCTCCAGGATGATGCTGCGCACGCGCGCCAGCACCACCGCAATCGCGTACAGCCAGCAGGCCGCCAGTATGATGAACATGGCCTGCTGCATCGCAACATGCATGCTGGTGCCGCTGAACTTGATGGTCGAGCCCTGATGCAGGGTGTTCCACCACTTCACCGAAAAATAAATGATCGGCACGTTCACCGAGCCCACGATCGCCAGCAGTGCGCTGGCGCGGTCGGCACGGCGCGGATCGTCGATCGAGGCGTGCAGCGCGATGAACCCCAGATACAGGAACAGCAGGATGAGCTCGGAAGTCAGGCGCGCATCCCAGACCCACCATGCGCCCCACATCGGCTTACCCCACAATGCGCCGGTCCACAACGAAATGAAGGCGAACAACGCGCCTGTGGGCGCGATGGCGGTGGCCATCATGGCCGACAGGCGGGTATTGAATATCAATCCCAGCGCCGCGTAGGCCGCCATGACCAGATATAGGAACATCGACAGGATGGATGCCGGTACATGAATGAAAATGATGCGGTAGAACTCGCCTTGCTGGTAATCGGCCGGCGCGACCACAAAGCCGATATACAAACCGACGACAAACAATATCGCTGAAGAGAACGCGAACCACGGAATCATCTTCCCGGCCAAGCCGTAGAAGGTGGTGGGTGCTGAATATTTGAACCAGTTTATTGCCAACTTATTACTCCATCGAAATACGCAACGCCTGCGCCGTCACCCACGGTGTGGACACCAACGACAACACCAGCAATGCACCCAACAGGGACAGATGCGATACCGCGCTTAACCCGGTTGAAACCGCTTCAACTGCCCCGGTGCCGAAAATCAGTACCGGGATGCAGAGCGGCAATACCAGCAGCGACAACAACACACCGCCACCGCGCAAGCCCAGCGTCAGCGCCGCGCCGATCGCACCGATCATGCTCAATACCGGCGTTCCCAACAGCAGGCCGATAACCAATACACCCAGCGCCTGCGCCGACATGTCAAACTGCAAACCCAGCACCGGGGCCATCAGCACCAGCGGCAAACCGGACACCATCCAGTGCGCCGCCATCTTGCCAAACACCAGCATGGACAACGACTGTGGGGCCAGCATCATCTGTTCCAGCGTGCCATCCAGATAGTCAGCCGAGAACAACCTTCCCAGCGACAACATCGAGGACAGCAGCGCCGCTACCCACAACACGCCCGCAGCCATCTTGCGCAGCATGTCCATTTCCGGCCCGACGCCCAACGGAAACAGGCTGACCACCATCACGAAAAAAATCAGCGTAGTGAGCACATCGGCACGGCGGCGCATTGCCAGCACCAAGTCGCGCCGTATCACCAGCGCCAGCAAACCAAGCAAGGTGGATTTCTTCATGACCCCGCGACTCTCATGCCAGTTCCGTCATGCCCATTAACCGTCATGATAGAGACAGACTGCGCATTTCAACCTCTGCCACTTGCAGCGGTTGATGCGTGGTAAAAATCACCATCCCCTGCCGCGCCAAATGTCCCGCAACCAGCTCCTGAATCAACGCCACAGCTCCGACATCCAGCGCGGTCAAAGGTTCATCCAGTATCCACAGCCTGGCATCGCTGACCAGCAAGCGCGCCAGCGCCACGCGCCGCCGCTGGCCCTGCGAAAGCACCTTGGTCGGCAGCTTCTCGCGGCCGCGCAAACCCATGCGGCGCAACGCGGCCAGCGCCTCTTTTTCATCCAGCTCGATCCCCGCAAGGCCGGCGGAAATGCGCAAATTCTCCAGCGCACTCAACTCGTCCTTGATGGCATTCAAATGCCCGAGGTACAGCACTTCGGCATAATAATCCTCGTCCAGGTCACGGGTGTCCCTGCCGCACCAGCTGATTGTCCCCTCATCCGGCATCAAAAAACCGCACAATGTACGCAACAGACTGGTTTTGCCGCTGCCGTTCGCGCCCTGCACTTGCATGATCTGCCCCGGATGCAGCGCAAAGCTCAATCCGGAAAACAAGCGATGATCGCCGCGGCTGCACGCAAGATTGCTAATTTCCAGCATGAAGGGAAAACCTGAAATAGAACAGCGCCGAATTATATACGATGGCTCTTCGAAAAACCTACCGCGCGACTCGATTCCTCCGCCCCATGAAGGTTTTTCGAGTTACCCCCTGCGAATACCGGGGGCGCCTTCATCCTCTACGTTCATGCCAATTGAGGTAAACTCGGCGGCTGCAAATCAGGATATGCATGAAATGAAATGCGGCAGGTTGGCTCCTGCACCGGGTTTGGCCGGAAGCCAAATCAAGCTATCATTAACAAAATAATTCAAATATTCGTTAGAGACGGAAGGCAGATTTTATGAGTTCACGAGTTTCGTTGAGAGATATCCCGAAGAAAAATATTTTTCGGAAGGGTGATGTTTTTGTGCTTTTTGGCGAGCTGTTTGGTCGAGGCTATGCCAATGGGCTGATCGACGAGGCTCGCAAGACAGGCATGACGATTATCGGCATCACCGTCGGACGTCGCGACGAGAACAACGCCTTGCGCCCGCTGACCAACGAGGAACTCGCCCAGGCCGAGATCAATCTCGGAGGACGTATCATCAATGTCCCCCTGATGGCGGGATTCGACCTGGACGCGCCCGCTGGCGAACCGACACCTACGGACCTTCTTGGCAACACGACCCTGAAGAGTTGGCAGGACGACAAGCTCGATTGGCAGCACATCGAGAAATGCCGCGAAGCGGGGGTTCGGCGTTTCAAGAACTCACTGGCGCAGGTGATGTCCGAACTGGATGGCATGATTCCGGACGGCAGCAATGTCTTCTTCGCTCATACCATGGCCGGCGGGATCCCCAAGGTGAAGGTCTTCCTGGCTATCGCGAACCGGATCTACAAAGGCCAGGGCGAGCGCTTCCTGTCTTCGCGAGCATTGCTCGACAGCGATCTCGGCAAGCTGATCATAATGAATTTCGATGAGGTCACCGCCAACACTTTCCAGTACCTGATTGAGGGCAGCGCCGCAATACGGACACGAGTGGAAAAAACCGGTGGGCAGGTGCGCTATACAGCCTATGGTTATCATGGCACCGAGATCCTCATCGACGGCAGTTATCAATGGCAGACCTACACCAGCTACACTCAGGGCTACGCCAAGATGCGTCTTGAACGCGTCGCCGAATCCGCTTGGGCTGCCGGAATCAAGGCGACGGTGTACAACTGCCCCGAGATACGCACCAATTCTTCCGATATCTTCGTCGGTGTCGAACTCTCCCTGTTCCCCCTGCTGCAGGCATTGAAGCGGGAAAATGGCGGTGCCTGGGCCGAATCGCAATGGCAGGCTTGCCGCGTATTGTTGCAGGAAGGCTCAACACTGGAAGGGCTATTGCAGAAGATCAACGATTACAACGCAAGCCACGTAATGAAAGGCTTTCGTAATTTCGAGGCATGGCCGATGGACAACAGCCGGGAACTGGCCGACCTGATGATAGGTACGTCGGACGAAATCACCCAGATGCACAAAGACCGCAAAGCGCTGGTGACCGATTTTTTGAGCGCCCTGGTGCTGGAAGGAACCGGACCGCTGATGTTTTACGAGACCTCGGATCCCGCTGCCCCGGTCATTTGGTTGAATCACGACATCATCGCAAAGCAGCTCATTGAAAGACACTGCAAGTAAAGGCATTTTGAAAAACAGTAGCGGGCGGTTTCAACACCGCCGCCGTGAACACGACTGAGGCACAACCGGCACTATCCCCAAATGAAAACGCCACCCCAGGGTGGCGTTTATTGTTGCCATGCCACGCATGGGATCAGGGCTACGCAGATTAATTCCCTGGCGCCTTTTCTGGCAAATTCACTTTGACAGTCGCCTGCTGTTTGGCGTCAGCCAGATAAGCCTTGAACATCTCATCACCGGTCAGTTGGCGCAGCTTTTGTGCATATTCTGCACGCTTTGCATCGTCGGGCTTGCCGCCTTCCTTGACGGCCTCTATGCGTACCAGCAGGTAACCGTTTTGTGGCGTTTCCGCCCCGACATACTGCGGCAGCTTAACCGCATTCGCCTGGAAAGTTTTTCGTACCAATTCCTTATTCAGCGAGCCCTGTTGCGCACGGCTAACGGTCTGAACGGCAGTCCAGGTTAGCGCGGGTTTATCGCCACGCTGCAATTGTTCCAGCAGCGCTTTGCCCTTTCCGTCGGCCAGCGCCATTGCCTGCTGGCGCAACAATTTCTGGCGGATCATTTCCTGCACTTCGCCCAGCGCACGCGTGGAGGCAGGCTTGTATTCCAGAATTCGCGCGGCAACCAGGGTATTGGCCGCCACTTCGATCGCTGCGGTGTTGCGTTTATTTTTCACAACATCATCGGTAAATATCGCCTGCAACATCTTTGCCGTCCAAGGCTCGCCCGCAGCTGTGTCCTTAACCAGCCATCCGCTCTGCTCGATCTTCGCGCCGGCCAGATCGGCCGCCGGCTTCAGGGTATCGCTTTGCTCATAAGCGGTATTACTGAACTTTTCCGCCAGTTCGGCAAACAGGTCGGCGGCTTTTTGCTGGCGCAGTTTATTGATGATGCCTGCGCGCGCCTCGTCAAATGGCAAGAGTTTCGCGGGTTTGACCGCAAGCAGCTTGATGATGTGATAGCCGAAATCCGATTTCACCAGCCCGCTGATCTCGCCTTGTTTAAGCGCATAAGCGGCATCTTCGAACGGCTTGACCATCATGCCGCGGCCAAAGAACCCCAGACTGCCGCCATTTGCGGCGGAGCCGGGGTCTTGTGAATTTTGCCTGGCCAGATCGGCAAATCCGGCGGGATTTTTTCTGGCTTGTTGCAGCAGTTGTTCGGCCTTTGCCTTGGCTGCATCCTGCTCGGCTTGCGGCGCGGCGGCGGCTACCGCGATCAGGATATGCGCCGTCTGGCGCTCCTCCGGTGTGCCAAAATCATTCTGGTGTTCGTCGTAATACTTGCGTGCCTCCTCCGTTTTCACCTCGGCCTTTGCCAGCAAATTATCCACCGAAAATTTCACATACTCGACTTTGGCCTGTTCCTGAACCTGAAATTCTTTTTGATTTTGCTCGTAATATATTTTCAGCGCGGCCTCATCCACTTTCGCCTGCGCCATGAAGGACTGAAATGATATGGGTGAGGTGCTCACCACCCGCTGTTGTTCATACAGGTGAATAACGTTATCCGCCACGCTATTCGAAGCAAACCCATTCTGCGTATAAGCATTGCGCATCTGCTGCCCGAGCAACTCTCCGCGCAAGCGCGCCTCGAACATCAATGGCGACATATTCTGATTAGCCAGCGCAGTTTCATAACGTTTTTTATCGAACTTTCCGTTATCCTGAAACGCTTCGATACTTTGTATGACCTGTGCCATCTGCTCGTCGCTGACTGCCATGCCGGCACCCTTGGCGCGCTCAACCAGCAAGCGCTGCGCAACCAGATTGTCCATCACCGCATGCTTCATTTCGGGATTATCAAGCATCGCCGCATCGACATTGGCGCCCAGTATTTGGCGCAAACGATCCTGCTGTTGGCGCAATGCAATTTCGAACTCTTGCCGGGTGATTTTTGCATCGTTCACCGTGGCAACCACTTCTGCCGTATTTCCGGATTGCCTGTATGAATCCACGCCCCAGAATGCAAATGGCAAAATGATGAGCGCCAAAACAATCTGCACCAACCGCTTTTTTTCATGGACAAAATCAAACATAGCGACAACACCAGGTTATTGATTTAAAAGATACAGATGTGAAAAAGGCGAACTTTCGTTCGCCTTGATTTGGCGGAGTGGACGGGACTCGAACCCGCGACCCCCGGCGTGACAGGCCGGTATTCTAACCAACTGAACTACCACTCCAAAAACTATCTATGGTGGGTGCTGACGGGATCGAACCGCCGACATTCGCCTTGTAAGGGCGACGCTCTACCAGCTGAGCTAAGCACCCAACAAAGTCGATTAGTTTACAGCATCCTTCAGGCCTTTACCAGCTGTAAATTTTGGAACCTTGGCTGCCTTGATCTTGATCGTTTCGCCGGTACGAGGATTACGACCATTACGCGCAGCACGCTTGCCAACCTTGAAAGTACCGAACCCGACCAAGCTCACTGTATCGCCTTTTTTCAGTGCCTTTTTAATCGAATCTACGGCCGCATCCAGCGCGCGACCAGCAGCTGCCTTGGAAAGGTCAGCGGATTTTGCAATTGCATCAACCAGATCAGATTTATTCACGTAAGCCCCCTTAAATAATTAGTGGTTAAAAACAGGAAGAAGTCCTGCAACGGCTTTATATCAAGGCTTCGCAGCTTTGGTCAAGCGATTACGATATTTTTTTTGCCTTGCGTCGCAACCAACTAACTGCTATCGGTTTTTCTAGTGTTTGGTTACCGGCGATATTTCCTGAGTGCCGCCGGCTGTCGGCAACCCGGCAGGCACGGTGGCTTCCGGCGATTCCGGCAAAGGCTCCGGTTTGCGCTCCAGAGCCAGTTCCAGCACTTGGTCTATCCATTTAACCGGATGGATGTCCAGTTTGTTTTTGATATTGTCCGCAATTTCTGCCAGATCTTTGGTATTTTCTTCAGGAATCAGAACCACCTTGATACCCCCGCGTTGCGCCGCCAGCAGCTTCTCCTTCAAGCCGCCAATCGGCAACACTTCCCCGCGCAAGGTAATTTCACCGGTCATCGCCACATCGGCACGCACCGGGATACCCGTCAGAGCCGAGACAATGGACGTGCATATCCCGATTCCCGCGCTTGGTCCGTCTTTTGGGGTTGCGCCTTCCGGCAAGTGGATATGCAAATCCGATTTTTGGTAAAAATCCTCATTTATACCCAACCGCTTGGCGCGCCCGCGAACCACACTGATGGCAGCCTGGATAGATTCCTGCATCACTTCGCCAAGCTTGCCGGTGGTGGTGGTCTTGCCCTTACCAGGTAACACGGCGGTTTCGATAGTCAGCAATTCGCCGCCGACCTCAGTCCACGCCAAACCGGTGACCTGCCCGACTTGATTGTTCTTTTCGGCAATCCCGTACGAATAGCGGCGTACCCCGAGATATTTATCGAGATTACGCGCATTGATCACAACTTTTTTATCGCGCTCTTTTAACGAAAGTGATTTCACCACCTTGCGGCAAATCTTGGAAATTTCCCGCTCCAGGCCGCGCACCCCGGCCTCCCGCACGTAATAGCGCACAATATCGCGCAGGGCACTTTCGGAAATATTGATTTCTTCCGGTTTCAGGCCATTGCTCTTGATCGCCTTGGGCACCAGGTAGCGCGTGGCGATGTTGATCTTCTCATCTTCCATATAGCTGGAAACATGAATGATCTCCATGCGATCCATCAATGGCTCTGGAATGTTCAGAGTGTTTGCTGTCGCCACGAACATCACGTCGGAAAGGTCGTATTCCACTTCAACGTAGTGGTCGACAAACGTGCTGTTCTGCTCCGGATCAAGCACCTCCAGCAGCGCGGAAGACGGATCGCCGCGCATATCCATGCCCATCTTGTCCACTTCGTCGAGCAGGAACAAGGGGTTTTTCACCGCGACCTTGCTCATGTTCTGCAGGATCTTGCCCGGCATGGAACCGATATAGGTGCGACGATGGCCGCGGATCTCCGATTCGTCGCGCACCCCGCCCAGCGACATGCGCACGAATTTGCGGTTGGTGGCGCGCGCGATAGACTGACCCAGCGAAGTCTTGCCCACGCCCGGTGGGCCGACCAGGCAGAGGATAGGCCCCTTCAATTTATTCACGCGTTGCTGCACGGCAAGGTATTCGAGGATGCGTTCCTTGACTTTATCCAAGCCGTAATGGTCTTCTTCCAGCACCGCCTCGGCCTTTTTCAGATCACCGCTGATCTTGGTTTTTTTCTTCCACGGCAAACCGACCAGCACATCGATGTAGTTGCGCACCACGGTCGCTTCGGCGGACATCGGCGACATCAGGCGCAGTTTCTTGAGCTCCGCCTCAGCCTTGCTGCGCGCCTCTTTCGGCATATGTGCATCCTTGATTTTCTTTTCCAGGTCGTCAAAGTCGGTGCCTTCCTCGCCCTCGCCCAACTCCTTCTGGATCGCCTTGACTTGCTCGTTCAGGTAATACTCGCGCTGGCTTTTCTCCATCTGGCGCTTCACACGACCGCGGATACGTTTCTCGACTTGCAGGATATCGATCTCGGCCTCCAGCAGCCCCAGCAAGTGCTCCAACCGCTTGCGCACGCCAAAGACCTCCAGCACCTCCTGTTTTTGTTCCAATTTGAGCGGCAGATGGGCGGCGATGGTGTCGGCCAGGCGGCCGGCATCGTCGATACCGGCCAGCGAAGTCAGGATTTCCGGCGGAATTTTCTTGTTGAGTTTCACATACTGGTCGAATTGTGCGATCAGTGCGCGGCGCATTGCCTCGGACTCGCTATCCGTTCCATCCTCGGCAGGAACGATTTCCACCTCCGCGTCAAAATGGCTGTCCGCGTCGAACACGCGCAACACATTGACGCGCTGCGTGCCTTCCACGAGCACCTTCACCGTTCCGTCAGGCAGTTTAAGCATTTGCAGGATGTTCGCCATGCTGCCGACGGCATACAAATCTTCCTTGCTGGGATCGTCCTTTGCCGCCGATTTTTGCGCGACCAGAACGATGCCCTTGCCGGCCTCCATGGCGGTTTCCAGCGCCTTGATAGATTTGGCGCGGCCGACAAACAGCGGGATAACCATATGCGGGAACACCACGACGTCGCGCAATGGCAACAGCGGGTGCAGGTTGGCTGTAACAGCGTTTGAAATATCTTGTTCTGACATGGCAATAACCTATTCGTTGACTGGGAGGTTAGATGGGGGTGGCTCGAAAAAATTCAACCACCCCTGGAACAAGTTATGAAAACAAGCGGTTAATGGCTTGATCAGGCTGCCTTGGGCGTATCCGCATAAATAACGATGGGTTTGATTTCCCCCGCCGAGCCCGTTTCGTCCAATACCACTTTGCTGACATTTGCCACCGAGGGCAAGTCAAACATGATATCCAGCAATGAATTTTCGAGTATCGAACGCAGCCCGCGCGCGCCGGCTTTGCGCGCCAAGGCCTTGCGCGCAATTGCCAGCAATACGCCTTCGCGGAATTCCAGCTCCACACCTTCCATCGCAAACAGCTTTTGATATTGCTTGGTCAGCGCGTTTTTCGGCTCGGTAAGGATTTGCACCAGTGCGGCCTCATCCAATTCCTCCAGTGTCGCCACGACAGGCAAACGCCCGACGAATTCCGGAATCAGGCCGAATTTGATCAGGTCTTCCGGCTCCACATCGCGCAGAGTCTCGCCGGCCTTGCGCTCGTCCTTGCTGCTGATGGTCGCACCAAAGCCGATGCTGGCCTTTGCTGATCGGTTACGGATGACCTTTTCCAGTCCGTCGAACGCGCCGCCGCAGATGAACAGGATGTTGGTGGTATCCACCTGCAGGAACTCCGTGTTCGGATGCTTGCGCCCACCCTGCGGCGGAATCGAAGCCTTGGTACCTTCGATCAGCTTGAGCAAGGCCTGCTGCACGCCTTCACCGGATACGTCGCGCGTGATCGACGGGTTATCCGACTTGCGCGAAATCTTATCGATTTCATCCACATACACGATGCCGCGCTGCGCCTTTTCCACGTCATAGTCGCAGGCCTGCAACAGTTTCTGAATGATGTTCTCGACATCCTCGCCGACGTAACCCGCCTCGGTCAACGTCGTGGCATCAGCCATCACGAACGGCACATCCAGCAAGCGCGCCAGCGTTTGCGCCAGCAGGGTCTTGCCGGAACCGGTCGGGCCGACCAGCAGGATATTGCTCTTGGCCAATTCAACGCCATCCTTGTCGTCGCTCTTGAGGCGCTTGTAGTGGTTATACACCGCCACCGATAAAATCCGCTTGGCCTGTTCCTGCCCGATCACATACTCATCGAGCGCCATGCAGATTTCTTTCGGCACGGGTAGATCTGCCTTGCCAGCCTTATCCGTTTTGGCATGGTCATTCTGGATTTCCTCGCGCATGATGTCGTTGCACAGCGCGATGCATTCATCGCACACGAACACCGACGGACCCGCAATCAGCTTGCGCACCTCATGCTGGCTCTTGCCGCAGAATGAACAGTAAAGCAATTTATCACCTGATTTTTTATCGCCTGCCATCGCTGCTACCTCTGTGTCATGTTATCGGCAATCCAATGAATTTCTTAACGGGCATAGCAAGGAATCACCCCTGATGATGAAACCCACTATGCCCGTTTCCCTCACCCCAACCCTCTCCCGATACCCTCTCCTCAATCCTCTCCCGCAAGCGGGCGAGGAGGCAAACGAGAAAGCAACCTTCAATCCCTGCGGGCGATGGGGCAAACGAATCGCTACGCGAGTTTCACATTAAACGCGCTTTTCCAGCACCTGATCCGCCATGCCGTATTTCACCGCATCCGGCGCACTCAGGAAATTATCGCGATCCGTGTCGCGTTCGATGGTCTCGACCGGTTGTCCGGTATGCTGCGCCAGCAATTGATTGAGCCTTTGCTTCAGATACAAGATCTCGCGTGCGTGAATTTCAACATCCGAAGCCTGTCCTCGGAAGCCGCCCAGCGGCTGGTGGATCATCACGCGCGAATTGGGCAGGCAGAAACGCTTGCCCTTCTCTCCCGCCGCCAGCAGGAACGCGCCCATGCTGGCCGCCTGGCCGATGCACAGCGTACTGACGTTCGGCTTGATGAATTGCATGGTGTCGTAAATCGCCATGCCGGCAGTCACGGAACCGCCCGGCGAATTGATATAAAAATGGATATCCTTGTCCGGATTTTCCGATTCCAGAAACAACATCTGCGCCACGATCAGGTTCGCCGTATGGTCGTTGACCTCGCCGACCAGGAACACCACGCGCTCCTTGAGCAGGCGCGAATAGATGTCGTACGCCCGCTCACCGCGACCGCTGGTTTCCACAACCATCGGGATCAAACCGATATTTTGTGGCTCTTGCCGGTGCCGGGACAAATGTTCTTCGTAATAATGCATCGCGTCATTTCTCCATCATCAATTCGTTAAAGGGAATGACCTTGTCCGACGTCTTTGCCTGCCCCATCGTCCAGCCTGCGATGTTCTCTTCCAGAATCATATTTTCAATATCTTGCAGCTTGGAGGAATTGGCGTAAAAATAGCGCACCACATCCTCGGGCTGATCAAAGCTTTGCGCATAGTCATCCACCATGGCGCGCACCTGCTCAGGCTTGGCCTTCAATTCATGTTTCTGCACCAGATCGGCAAGAATCAAACCGAGCTTGACGCGTCTTTCGGCACGTTCGGTAAATAATTCCGGCGGCAACGCCACATCCTTCATTTTCATCCCGCGCGCTTCCATATCCCGCGCTGTTTGTTGCATCAGGTTCCGTGCTTCCCATTCGATCAATGCCTTGGGAACATCAAACTTGGCCACTTTCAGCAACGCATCCATTGCAGCATCCTTGTTACGCACCTTCAGGCGGCGCGTCACTTCACGTTGCAAATTGGTGTGCACCTCTCTCTCCAGCTTGCTGACATCGCCGCCCTCGATGCCGACCGCTTCGGCAAACCCGGCATCCACTTCCGGCAGCTTCGGTGCCTCGACCTTGTGCAGCGTGATGGTGAAAGTCACCTGCTTGCCCGCCACATCCTTGCCGTGATAATCGGCAGGAAAAGTCATATCGAAAGATTTGGTCTCGCCGGCCTTCATGCCGGTAACGGCCGCTTCGAATTCCGGCAGCATGCGCCCCATGCCCAACACGAACGGATAATCCCTGGCTTCGCCGCCCTGGAAAACCTCACCGTTCAATTTGCCGGCAAAATCGATGCGTACCTGATCTTCGGCTTGCGCGGCACGATCCACCGGCTCGAACGTGGCGCGCTGTTTGCGCAGTGTCATAATCGTAGTATCCACGTCGGCCTGCGTCAATTCGCAAACCAGACGCTCCAACGTTTCGCCCGACAGATCGCCCATCGCCACTTCCGGATACACCTCGAAAGTCGCGCTGTATTCGATCTGATCGGCATTCAAATCGCCAGTCTTTATTTCGAATTGCGGATGTCCTGCCACCTTCAGATTATTGAGTTGCGCAGCCTCGGCAAACGAGCGTTGCAACGCATCCCCCAAGGCTTCCTGGTGCGCTTGCGCGCCGTAATACTGTTCCAGAATCTTTGCCGGGATCTTGCCCGGGCGGAACCCGGAAACTTTTGCGGTGCGCCCGATTTTTTTCAGCCGGGCAGCCACCTCACCGCGAATGGCTTGTTGAGGAATGGATGCGTTAAGACGGCGTTCTAACGCGCTCACAGTTTCTACGCTGGACATGCTTGAGTTCCTTGAGTTGAAGTTGAATTAGGTGCTGGTGCGAAAGGAGAGACTCGAACTCTCACGCCGCGAGGCGCTGGAACCTAAATCCAGTGCGTCTACCAATTCCGCCACTTTCGCGCTGTACGCTTCCAGCCTTGCCGGGCGGATTATAGCACTAACCCGCTGCTTTTATCCCCACCACCATGCGTCCGCGCAGCCTGCCTTGCAGCATCTGCGGGAACACTTGCGGCAGCTCGGTGAAGGGCACGGTATGCGCCACCTGCACCAGCGATTGCGGGCGCAAGCCTGTGGCCAGGCGCCGCCAGATTTCGCGGCGCAGCGGCATCGCGGTGGCGGCGGAATCGATGCCGATCAGGCGCACCCCGCGCAGGATGAAGGGCATCACCGTGGTGTGCAGCTCGATGCCACCCGCATTGCCGAAGCTCGCGATCAGGCCATCCTGCTGCATGGTGCGCGTCAGCCACGCGAGTGTCTCGCCGCCCACCGCATCCAGCGCGCCCGCCCATTGCGCCTTTTCCAGCGGGCGCGTGCCCATCACCAGGTCCTTGCGCGGCAGGATTTCAGCTGCGCCGAGCGACTTCAGGTAATCGTATTCGGCCTCTTTTCCGGTCAGTGCGACCACATGGTAGCCAAGCTGCGTCAGCATCTGGATCGCAAGGCTCGCCACCCCGCCGGTCGCACCGGTGACGATCACCTTGCCGTTTTCCGGACGCAATTCATTCTGTTCGAGGCGGTGTATCGAAAGAGCGGCGGCAAAACCCGCCGTGCCGATCGCCATCGCGTCGAACAGCGTCAAGCCCTGCGGCAGCGGCACCACCCAGTCGGCGAGAACCCGCACGTACTCGGCGAACCCCCCGTCGTGATCCACGCCCATGCCGTAGCCTGTGACAATCACCGCATCGCCCGGCTTGAAGCGCGTATCGGATGAATTTACCACCACGCCTGCCGCATCCACCCCGCCGACACAGGGAAAGCGGCGAATGATCTTGCCCGCGCCGGTTGCGGCCAGCGCGTCCTTGTAATTCACGCTGGAGTAATGGGTCTGAATGACCACCTCGCCGGGATCGAGATCGTCCAGTGTCAGATCGACGAAGCGCCCGGCGGATTGGCCGTTTTCTTCGAAGATGCGGTAGGCGGAGAATTTTCTCATTGGGATTATTGTTTGCAACTCAAGTAGGGTGCAATAAGCGTAGCGCATTGCACCAGATTTTTCATTCGGCGCAATAACGATTGCGCCCTACACTTGCTTCATATGGATATCCAAGTCAAAACCGCCGGGCTACCCCCGGCGGTTTTGTTTTTGATTTTAGGTACGCTCACCCCTACAAATCCAACAACCCCCTCCCTGGATACTCCAGGAACTCCTTGATCGCCACAAGGAACTGCACCGCCTCGCGGCCGTCGATGATGCGGTGGTCGTAGGACAGCGCGAGGTAGTTCATCGGGCGGATCACCACCCGGCCGTTCTCCGCCACCGGCCGATCCTTGGTCGCGTGGATGCCGAGGATGGCGCTCTGCGGCGGGTTGATGATCGGCGTGGAGAGCAGCGAGCCGAACACGCCGCCGTTGGTGATGGAGAACGTACCGCCGGTGAGCTCTTCCATCGCCAACTTGCCGTTCTGGGCGCGCTCTGCGAAATCGGCGATCTGCTTTTCAATAGCGGCGAAGGACAACTTGTCCGCATCGCGGATGATCGGTACGACCAGGCCGCGCTCGCTGCCGATCGCCATGCCGATGTCGAAGTAGCCGTGATAGATGATGTCCGTGCCGTCCACCGAGGCGTTGACGATGGGGAAACGCTGCAAGGCCAGCACCGCTGCCTTGACGAAGAACGCGGAGAAGCCGAGCTTGATGCCGTGCTTCTTCTCGAATGCGTCCTTGTATTTGTTGCGCAGGTCGATCACCGGCTGCATGTTCACTTCGTTGAAGGTGGTCAGGATCGCGGCGCTCTGTTGCGATTGCAGCAGGCGCTCGGCGATGCGCTGGCGGATGCGCGTCATTGCCACGCGCTGTTCCGGGCGGTTGCCGGAGGGTGCAATGGGAGCGCGGGCATCTTGCCCGCCAGCCGCCCCAGACGACACCTGCTGCATCGCATTCAGCACGTCGTCTTTGGTGACGCGGCCGCTGGGTCCGCTGCCCGGCAAACTGCCCGCATCGATCTCATGCTCGCGCGCCAGCTTGCGCACCGAAGGTGGCACTGCGGAAGTGACTGCCGGGGGCGGAGCCGAAATTTGGGCCACCGCTTCGATGTCGATCTGCGCGATCAGTTCATTGCTGGTTACTTTTTCGCCATCGCCCTTGATGATTTTGGTCAGCACGCCGCTCTTAGAGGCGGGCAGTTCCAGCACCACCTTATCGGTCTCGATATCGATCAGGTTCTCGCCTTCGCTCACCGCCTCTCCGACCTGCTTGTGCCAGGTCAGCAAGGTCGCTTCGGAGACGGATTCGGACAGTTGCGGCACTCTCACATCAATTTGCATGGCGTCTGGCTCCTGGATTGTCCTTCACGTCGAGGTCGGGGCGGAAAGCGGCTTCGATCACCGCCTTCTGTTGTTCCTGATGCAGCGCCAGATAACCCGCAGCGGGCGCGGCGGATGACGGGCGCAGCGCGTAATCGAGGCGCATGCCGGGGCGCAGATGGCGCAGCAGATAATGCTGGATGCGATGCCATGCGCCTTGATTGCCCGGCTCTTCCTGGCACCACACCAGTTCGGCGGCATTCGGGTAAGCGTTTATCTGCGCCACGAAGTCGTCGTGCGGGAACGGATAAAGCTGTTCGATGCGGATGATCGCCATGTCCTGGATCACCCGGGCGCGCCGCGCCGCGAGCAGCTCGTAATACACCTTGCCGCTGCACGCGATGATGCGCCGCACCTTCCTGCCATCCAGCGCATCGACTTCGGCGATCACCGGCCGGAATTTTCCCTGGGTGAATTCGCCAAGCGGCGAAGCCGCATCCTTGCTGCGCAGCAGGCTCTTGGGCGTGAACACGATCAGGGGCTTCCTCATCGGGCGCAGCATCTGGCGGCGCAGCAGGTGGAACATCTGCGCGGCGGTGGAGGGAATGCATACCTGGATGTTGTAGTCGGCGCACAGCTGCAGATAGCGTTCGATGCGCCCCGAGGAATGCTCCGCACCCTGCCCTTCATAGCCGTGTGGCAGCAGCATCACCAGCCCGCACAGCCTCCCCCACTTCACTTCGCCGGAGGCGATGAACTGGTCGATCACCACCTGCGCGCCGTTGGCGAAATCGCCGAACTGCGCCTCCCACAGCACCAGCGAATCCGGCTCGGCAGTGGCATAGCCGTATTCGAAACCCAGCACCGCTTCTTCGGACAGCAGCGAATCGATCGCGATGAAGTCCGCCTGACCGGGCGCAAGATGTTGCAGTGGCATATAGGCGCCTTCGTATCGCTCCCTGCTGTTCTGGTCATGCCAGGTGGCGTGGCGGTGGAAGAAAGTGCCGCGCTGGCTGTCCTGCCCGGAAAGCCGCACCGGATAACCCTCGGTAAGCAACGTGGCATAGGCGAGGTTTTCCGCCATGCCCCAGTCCAGCGGCAAATCCCCGCGCGCCATGGCGATGCGGTCTTCGACGATTTTCTGCACGCGCGGATGCAGCACGAAATCCTTTGGGACAGTGGTCAGCGGCACGGCCAGTTGCCGCAAACGTTCCAGCGGCACGGCAGTAACCACCGGGATGCTCCATGCGATGTCGTGCTGGAATTTTTTCCAGTCGGCGGCGAGCTTGCCATCGCCCCCAACCCCCTCTAACTCCCCCTTATCAGGGGGAGAACGATGCGACTCCTTCCCTGACAAGGGTAGGCCGGGATAACCAGCGACTTGGCTATCGTCTTTAGGTAGCCTAGTCGAATGGCTAGTCGTTCCATCAGGGGTTATGGAGCTGCGCCCCTCGTCCAGCGCCTTGCGGCAGGCCGCAATCATACCGTCCGCCTCGCCGGCCCGGACCACGCCCTGCCCGGCCAGGCGCTGCGCATACAGGGCTCGCGTGCCGGAATGCTGGCGGATGATGCGATACATGGACGGTTGCGTGACCAGCGGCTCGTCCTGCTCGTTGTGTCCCAGCTTGCGGAAACACACCAGATCGATCACCACATCCTTGTGGAACTGCATGCGGTAATCCAGCGCGATCTCCGTCACCAGCAGCACTGCTTCCGGGTCGTCCGCATTCACATGGAAAATCGGCGCGTCGATCATCTTCGCCACGTCGCTGCAATAGGTGCTGGAACGCAGGTCGCGCATGTCGGATGCGGTGAAACCGATCTGGTTATTGATGATGACATGCAGCGTGCCGCCGGTGCGATAGCCGCGCGTCTGCGACATGCTCAGCGTTTCCATCACCACGCCCTGGCCGGCAAACGCCGCATCGCCGTGCAACAGGATCGGCATGACTTTCGAGCCGTCCAGATCCTTGCGGCGATGCTGGCGTGCGCGCACCGAGCCTTCCACCACCGGATCGATGATTTCCAGATGGGATGGGTTGAACGCCAGCGCGACATGCATTGCGCCGCCCGGCGTGGCAATGTCGGCGGAAAAACCCTGATGGTATTTCACGTCGCCGGAAGCCGGTTGTTCGGCATGGCTGCCCTCGAATTCGGCAAACAGCATGCCCGGTTGCTTGCCGAGTATATTCACCAGCACATTCAGCCGTCCGCGATGCGCCATGCCGATCACGGCTTCCTGCACGCCCTGTGCGCCACAGCGTTGCAACAGGTGATCGAGCAGCGGGATCAGCGTCTCACCGCCTTCCAGAGAAAAGCGCTTCTGCCCGACATATTTGGTATGCAGGTAGCGTTCCAGCGTCTCGGCGGCGGTCAGCCGTTCCAGGATGCGGCGGCGCGGCGCTGCGTCGCAGCCGGCCTGCCCGCGCACGCTTTCCAGGCGATGCTGGATCCAATGCTTCTGCGCAACACTGCCGAGGTACATGTAATCCGCGCCGATGCTGCCGCAATAAGTCTGGCGCAACAGATCGAGGATTTCGCGCAAGGTCAGGCGCGCGCCAAACGCCGACGAACCGGCGTCAAAGGCGCTATCCATGTCAGCCTTGCCCAGACCGTAATGCGCCGGATCAAGCTCGGCGATCATCGGCTTGGTATGGCGATTCAGCGGATCGAGGTTGGCAGCATGCATGCCGAGAAAACGATACGCATTGATGAGCTGAGACACTCGAGCCTGCTTGCATTCCAGATCGGCATCCGGGGAAGGCGCATTGCCGGCAGGCGCTTTCACCAAGGCTGCAAAGGCGCGCCGAATGGTGCTGTGCGGCACATCTTGCGCACCGTTCACCAGAGGCGGCAACGCGTCGAAGTAGGCACGCCATGCGTCCGGCACAGCATCAGGATCAATAAGGTATTGCTCGTACAACGCATCGATGAAGGGCGCATTCGCACCGAACAGCAGCGAGCTGCCCTGCATCAGTTTCAGAAAGCTGGCCGGTTCGTTCAACGTTTTCCCATCGGCACATAATCGCGCCGCGTCGCACCGACATACAACTGGCGCGGACGCCCGATCTTGTGATCCGCATCTTCGATCATTTCGTTCCATTGCGAAATCCAGCCCACGGTACGCGCTACCGCAAAAATCACCGTAAACATATTGACCGGGATACCCAGTGCGCGCAGCACGATGCCGGAATAGAAATCCACGTTCGGATACAACTTGTGCTCGATGAAATACGAGTCGTTCAGGGCGACGCGCTCCAGCTCCATTGCCAGTTCGAACAGCTTGTGGTTTTCAAGCTTGAGTTCGCTCAGCACTTCATAACAGGTCTTGCGCATCACGGCAGCGCGCGGATCCATGTTCTTGTACACGCGATGGCCGAAACCCATCAGACGGTACTTCTTGTCCTTCACGCCCTGCACATATTCCGGCACGCGCGAGATGTCGCCGATCTCTTCCAGCATCTTCAGCGCGGCCTCGTTCGCCCCGCCGTGCGCCGGCCCCCATAGTGCGGCAATGCCGGAAGCGATGCAGGCAAACGGATTCGCCATGCTCGAGCCAGCCAGGCGCACCGTCGAGGTGGAGGCGTTCTGTTCATGATCGGCATGCAGGATGAGGATGCGGTCCAATGCGCGCACCAGCACCGGGTTCGGCTCGTAATCCTCAGCCGGAGTGGCGAACATCATGTACATGAGATTTTCCGCATAGCTGAATTTGTTTTTCGGGTACATGAACGGAGCCCCGGTATGGTACTTGTGCGCCATCGCTGCAATGGTCGGCACTTTCGCCAGCATGCGCATCGCCGAAATCTCGCGGTGTTGCGGGTTAGTGATGTCCAGCGAATCATGATAGAAGGCGGACAGCGCGCCCACCACGCCGACCATCACCGCCATCGGGTGCGCATCGCGGCGGAACCCGCTGAAGAATTTTGCCATCTGGTCATGCACCATGGTGTGGTGCGTCACGACATCCTTGAATCCGGCAGCCTGCACGGCATCCGGTAAGTCACCGTTCAGCAGCAGGTAGCACACTTCGAGAAAATCAGAATGCTCGGCCAGTTGCTCGATCGGATAACCCCGGTAGTAAAGCAGCCCGGCATCGCCGTCGATAAAAGTGATTCTCGAAACGCAACTGGCCGTGACGAAGAACGCCGGGTCGTAAGTGAACATCCCGAGCCTGGCCAGGTTGCGGATATCCAGCACGTCCGCTCCCAGCGTGCCCGACAGTATCGGCAATTCGATGCTCCTGCCATCATCCAGGGTCAGTGTTGCAACACGTTTGCTTTCCATAAGTTTTCTCCATGCATTGGCAGGCAGAACGCCTGCCTTCCATCCAATCTTCAAGCTGCCCTGATCTTCTCCAGCAACGCCTGCTGCTCGCCCGGCGCCGCTTCCTGCCTCCCTGCAACCATGTCCCACAACGGGTTGTCGGGCATATCCAGCAATACCTCAAACGCCTGCCGCCCGGCCTCGTCAAGCTGCGCGTAGTGCGCTTCGATAAAGCGCCCCAGCACGATATCCAGTTCCAGCAAGCCGCGTCGTGCACGCCAGCGCAACCGCTCCAGATTTCTTTCCACTTTATCTCCCGTAGGAGCGGGCCATGCCCGCGACACACTCAACACTTTCGCGGGCATGGCCCGCTCCTACATCACTACACAATACGTTTGACCATCATATCCTTGATGTTGCCGATCGCCTCGGTGGGATTGAGTTCTTTCGGACAGACATCCACGCAGTTCATGATGGTGTGGCAACGGAACAACCGGTACGGGTCTTCCAGGTCGTCGAGGCGCTCGCTGGTGGCGTGGTCGCGTGTGTCGGCGAGGAAGCGGTAGGCCTGCAGCAGTCCTGCCGGGCCGACGAATTTGTCCGGGTTCCACCAGAACGAGGGGCAGGCGGTGGAGCAGCAACCGCACAGAATGCACTCGTACAGGCCGTTCAGGTGCGCGCGCTGCGCGGGCGATTGCAAGCGCTCGGTTTCAGGCGGCGGATCGTTGTTGATCAGGTAGGGTTTGATGGAGTGGTATTGCTTGAAAAATTGTGTCATGTCCACGATCAGGTCGCGGATCACCGGCAGCCCCGGCAGCGGGCGCAATGTTACCGGTTCGCTCAGGCTGGAAAGCGGCGTGATGCACGCCAGCCCGTTGCGCCCGTTGATGTTCATCGCATCCGAGCCGCACACCCCCTCGCGGCAGGATTTGCGCAGCGACAGGCTGTCGTCCTGCTCCTTCAGCAATATCAGCGCATCCAGCAGCATTTTGTCGCCCGCTTCGATATCCAGGTCGTAGTCGCGCATGTACGGCGCTGCGTCGGTATCCGGGTTGTAGCGGTAGATCTTGAATTTCATCGGTCCAATCTCCCCTCTAATAGACGCGAGCCTTGAGCGGGAACGATTCCACGGTCAACGGCTTGAGCCGCACCGGCTTGTAATCCAGGCGATACCCTTCGCAGAAATACAGGCTGTGCCTGAGCCAGTTCTGATCGTCGCGTTGCGGGAAGTCATCGCGCGCATGGGCACCGCGGCTCTCCGTGCGTGCCGCGGCCGCGATCATGGTCGCCTGCGCGACTTCGATCAGGTTATCCAGTTCCAATGCCTCGATGCGCGCGGTGTTGAACACCCTGCTCTTGTCCCGGATTTCCGTATGCGCGGCACGCTCGGCGATCTGCTTGATCTTCTCCACGCCCTCGGCCAGCAATCCCGGAAAACGAAACACGCCGCAATGCTTCTGCATGGTCTTGCGCATCGCATCGCCGACCTCGGCGACGCGCTCGCCGTTCTTCTGGTTTTCCAGCCGCGCCAATCGTGCCAGGGAATATTCAGCGGAATAGGCAGGCAGGAGTTTGGGATGCGGGTGGCTTTGCAGGTCTTCGATGATCTGCCGGGCTGCTTCGCGCCCGAACACCAGCAGATCCAGCAGCGAATTGCAGCCCAGCCGGTTCGCACCATGCACCGACACACAGGCGCATTCGCCCGCCGCATACAGGCCGTGCACCACTTCTTCCGGCCCGTGACGGTAGGGCGCGACGACCTGCCCGTGATAGTTGGTGGGGATGCCGCCCATCATGTAATGCGCGGTCGGCACGACGGGGATCGGGGCTTTGGCCGGATCGACATGGGCGAATTTCAGCGCGATCTCGCGGATGCCGGGCAGGCGCTGCCGGATCACGTCTTCGCCGATATGGTCCACCTTGAGCAGGATATGGTCGCCGTGCGGACCGCAGCCGCGCCCTTCTTTGATCTCGGTGGCGATGGCACGCGACACCACATCGCGGCTGGCCAGGTCTTTCGCGGTCGGCGCATATTTCGGCATGAAGCGCTCGCCGTCCTTGTTCACCAGATAGCCGCCCTCGCCGCGCACCCCTTCGGAGATCAGCACCCCCGCACCGTATACGCCGGTGGGGTGGAACTGGAAGAACTCCATGTCTTCCAGCGGGATCCCGGCGCGCGCCGCCATGCCCAGCCCGTCGCCGGTGTTGATGTAGGCGTTGGTGCTGGATTGGAAGATGCGCCCCGCACCGCCGGTGGCGAGCAGCGTGGCGCGCGCCTGGAAGATCATCGTTTCGCCGGTCTCGATCTCCAGCGCGGTCACGCCGAGCACGTCTCCGTCTGCATCGCGGATCAGATCCAGCGCCATCCACTCGATGAAGAAATGCGTATTGGCTTTCACATTCTGCTGGTACAGCGTGTGCAGCAAGGCATGGCCGGTGCGGTCGGCCGCCGCGCAGGCGCGTTGCACCGGCGTCTTGCCGTAGTCCTGCATATGCCCGCCGAACGGGCGCTGGTATATCTTGCCGCTTTCGAGGCGGTCGAACGGCATGCCGAAATGCTCCAGCTCGTACACCACTTCCGGCGCGGCGCGGCACATGAACTCGATGGCATCCTGGTCGCCGAGATAATCCGAGCCTTTCACCGTGTCGTACATATGCCAGTGCCAGCTGTCCCTGCTGACATTGCCGAGCGACGCGGCAATGCCGCCCTGCGCCGCGACGGTATGCGAACGGGTCGGGAACACCTTGGACAGTACCGCCACTTTCAACCCGGCCTGCGCCAGTTGCAACGCCGCGCGCATCCCGGAACCGCCCGCGCCGACCACCACTACATCAAAGGTTCTTTTTGCGGCTGCCATCACATTCCCCAAAGTATCTGTACCGCCCAGGCCGCATAGAGCAGCGAAACCAGAATCACCAGCACATGAATGACCAAACGCACGCTGGCCGGTTTGACGTAATCCATCACGATGTCGCGTATGCCGATCCATGCGTGATAGAACACGCTCAGCAGGAACATCAGGGTAAAGGTGCGTATCGGCTGGCTGGAAAACAACCCTGTCCAGACGTCGTAATCCAGATGGGGCTGCAGCAGCAGGTAGGCTGCCAGCGTCACGCTGTATACCGCCATCAACGCTGCCGTGATGCGCTGGATCAGCCAGTCGCGCAGCCCGTAATGCGCGCCTGTCACCACGCGGTTCACCATAGCTTCACCCCCAGCAAAACGGTCAGCAGCAGGCTCGCCGCCAGCACCACCTTGCTGCTTGTGCGCGCCTGTGCCAGTTTCACACCGTAATCCAGGTCGATCGCCAGATAGCGCAGCCCGGCGCAGAAATGATGCAGGAAGGCCCACAGCAAACCGAACAGGAGCAGCTTCGCCAGCGGATGCGCCAGCACGGCCATCAGTTGGGTGTAAGTCTCGATGGAACGCAGGCTGTATTGCAGCATCAGCAGCAACAACGGCAGCGCAAGAAACAGCAACAAACCGCTGATGCGGTGGAGAATGGAAACGAAACCGGGGAGCGGCAATTTGATGAGAAGCAAGGCGAGGTGTTTCGGGCGTTGTTTATTCATATTAGTCCCTGCCTGACGCAATACCGAATTGTGCAATGCTACACCTTTTACGTAGCGCGAGAAAATCAAAACAATTATGATGCGGTTTTATTTGCCCTGAATCATTTACCCAGAGAAAATTAACATGAAAGCACCCATCCGCGTCACCATCACCGGTGCGGCCGGCCAGATCGGCTACGCCACCCTGTTCCGCATCGCCAATGGCGACATGCTGGGACACGACCAGCCGGTCATCCTGCAATTACTGGATTTGCCGCAGGCGCAGACGATGCTGCACGGCGTAATGATGGAACTGGAGGACTGTGCCTTTCCGCTGCTGCAACAGATCATCATCACCGACGACCCGAAGATTGCGCTCCGGGACACCGAGATCGCTTTGCTGATCGGTGCGCGGCCGCGCAGCAAGGGCATGGAGCGCAAAGACCTGCTCGAAGCCAACGGCGCGATCTTCTCCGCACAGGGCAAGCTGCTCAATGAATATGCGGCACGCCATGTCAAGGTGCTGGTGGTGGGTAATCCGGCCAACACCAACGCGCTGATCGCGATGAAGAACGCCCCCGACCTCGACCCGCGCAACTTCACCTCGATGATGCGCCTCGACCACAACCGCGCCGTCGCACAGGTCGCGCAAAAGCTGTTCCAGCCGATCCACGACATCAAGAAAATGATCGTCTGGGGCAACCACTCCGGCACCCAATATCCCGATCTCGACCATGCCGAGATCCGCGGCAATCTGGTACGGGACATGCTGCCGGATCAGGGTTGGGTGGAACGCGAATTCATCCCCACCGTGCAGAAGCGCGGCGCCGCGGTCATCGAGGCGCGCGGCCTGTCCAGCGCGGCGAGCGCCGCGAATGCAGCCATCTCGCATATCCACGACTGGATGCTCGGCGCACACCACAACAACTGGGTGTCCATGGGCGTGCCGTCCGATGGCAGCTACGGGATTCCCGAAGGCGTGGTTTACGGCTTTCCGGTGAGATGCAAACAGGGTGAATACCACATCGTGCAAGACCTGACGCTCAACGAACAGGAACGCGGGCGCATGGAAGACAGCTACCGCGAACTGGTCGAGGAACGCGAGCACGTAAAACACCTGCTGGGGTAAGGGTTACGACCGCAAAAACCGACCCGTAGCGCATCAGCGAAAAATTTGCATGGCGGATGCAACCGAAACCGGCATTCCGCTGTCTGATTTGCCTGGAGCGCGGCAAAATCACCCGACGATTATCTGGAATACGTCCTGCTTTAGGTACGTCAAACCCGCCTGATGGGGCAGCATTTTTTAACGAATCAGAAACAAGGAAATCAAGGAAATGGCTCTATCGATCACCGACGATTGTATCAATTGCGGTCTTTGTGAGGCTGAATGCCCGGTCGGAGCGATCTCCGAGGGCGACTACGTCTATGAAATCGACCCCAACAAATGCAATGAATGCGTGGGCTACTTTGACCAGCCTCGTTGTGTTGCCATAGGCCCGGTGGATTGCTTCCTCGACGCCGACGGCAAACCGTTTCGTTTGCCACTTGCGTAAGAGTCCATTTCAAGAGGTTTCATACCCCGCGCATTCGCATTAGGGCTGGGCGCGGATGGATGCAAGGCGCAGCGCGCAGCCTATGGTTATTTGTAGAAGTTCAGACTTAAACTGACAACGAATGCCAGAATGCGGTCTTTCGCCATCCTTTCCGGATATTCAGGGTTTAGAAAAAACTGGTCTTCTACCCATTTTCTTGCTTCCAAGGAAGCAACTCATGGGCAGGAACGGGTTCGATGCATATTGTCCGTTATCTCATCTGCATCGATGGAAAGACCGGCAGATGCTTCTAGGACACCGCCGAAGGTACAAGCCATTTGATCATCGCGACCTTCACGGCATCGTTCACGACAAGGCACGCCACCATCGCATAGGCGAAAATCACGAGCGTCTGCGACCAGGGTAACGGCATGAGGTCGGGAAGGCCCACGAACGTCAGGACTGTTCCCGTAAGCGCATTCGCCACAAGAGCCACCACGAGGGTCTTGCTGGGCATCGTCGTCCAGAACCAACGGCGCTCCCGTGCGGACAAGATGGAGAACACGGCCATGTAGAGCAGCGTCAGGAAGCTGAAGGTGTAAAGCGCATTGTTGTTGGCCGCCAAACCGAAATGCGACCAGCCTATCCATAACAGGAAGAGCGCCTCCCCGACCATCGCGATGCCCAGCACCACGGAAACGGTGATGAAGCCCCCTATGTTCCAGTTCTCCGGTTTCCTGGATGGTTGAACGTGGTCGGTGGCAAGGGCGATCTTCGCAAAGTCCGTCATGAAGACCAGTAGCAGCATCGCAAAGGCGGAGACGACGAACTTGCCGGTCACCACGAAGGCAATGGCTACGAAGGCAGCCTTCAGGATCGTCCGGCTGATCTTGTTGATGATCCACGTCAGGATGCGCTGGTAGATGGTCCGCCCCTGCTCGACCAACGCCACGATGTTCGTCAGCCCCGGTTCGGTCAGTACAACACTCGCGGCACCTTTGGCGACATCAGTCGCTGAGCTGACGGCGATACCCACTTCGGCCTGGCGCAACGCGGGCGCATCGTTGACGCCGTCGCCTGTCATGCCGGTTACATGCCCCGCAGCCTGCAAGTGCTGCACCACGATGTATTTGTCCTCCGGATAGACTTCGGCGTAACCGTCAGCTCCCGCCAAAAGATCAACCGCTTCGTTGCCGACTTGGGCGCTCGCCGCCTTCAGCTCCGCCACGCGCCGGATGTTGAACAGACCCACTCCCTGCGCGATTTCACTCGCGACTGCCAGCGCGTCGCCGGTGAGCATCTTCACCGAAACGCCGAGGCCGTGAAGTGCGGCGATGAGTTGCTTGGCATCCGGCCGCGGCGGATCATACAACGTCACCAATCCGACCAATATGAGGGCGCCCGTCTCGGGGCCGCGCGCCACCGCCAGCGTCCGATACCCTTTCAGCGCCGCTTCGCTGACCCGTGCCTCCAACGCCTCGATCGCAGGGGTCTGGAGCCCGCAGGCTTCGGCGACGGTTCGCACAGCGCCCTTCATCATCCGCAGTCGCTGCCCGTTCTGCTCAACCACGGCTTCCGTTCGACGGTTTTTAGCATCAAACGGCGCAAAGGAGACCAGCGTGACCGCAGGATCACTATCGAAGATGCGCCGCTCCTTCGCCGCCGCAAGGAACGCCAGGTCTATCGGGTCCTGGTTGGCTTCTTGCGACGCGAGTGCGCCGGCGAACAGTACGTCGCTTTCCGACGCGTGCTCCAATGGGATCACGCCGGTGACGGCCAGACGGTTCATCGTAATCGTGCCCGTCTTGTCTACGCACAGCACGTCCATCGTCGCGGCGTCCTCGGCGGCGCTGAGCCGCGTGACCAGCACACCGCGCTTCGCCAGCTCCTTCGCCCCAACGGCCATGCTGACCGTGAACATAACGGGAAGGGCGACCGGCACCGCACTCATCAACAAGACGAGCATAAGCGGAACCATCTCGATAAGCGGCACGCTACGGATTATCGATAGCACGATCACTACGCCGAGCAGCGCGCCGACAATGACGAAGAGCCAGCGGACTACCTTGGCTACTACCGCTTCGATGTGGAGCTTCGGACGCGCTTCCTGCACGAGTTCCGTGGTGCGGCCAAAGTAGGTCTTCGCCCCGGTCAGGATTACCACGCCATTGCCTTCGCCGCGGCGGACAACGGATCCCGACGAGAGCACTTCACCGGGGGTTTTGTCAGAATCCTGTGACTCGCCGGTGAGGACCGACTGGTCTACGCTCAATGCCCCGGTGAAGAATTTCACATCCGCCGGGATGATGTCGCCGGGGCGCACGCGGATGATGTCGCCCGGAACCAGCTCGCGGGCGGCAATCATCTGCCAACTCGCGTCACGCAGCACGCGCGCGCTGACCTGCAACCGTTGCCGCAATGTTTCGACGACGCCGGCGGCCCGGCGCTCCTGCATAAAGCTCAATACAGCATTGACAACCAGCAGCGCACTCACCACGGCGAGGTCAGAGTATTTCCCGAGGACGGCCGACAGCACCATGATCAGCTCGAGCATCCATGCCGACACGCCCCAGAATTTGCCGAGGAATTTGAGGACTGGGTGCCCTTCTTGTTCGGCCACTTCGTTGTAGCCGTGCTCTTTCCGGCGGCTGCCCACCTCCGCACGCGTGAGACCTGTTTCGGGGTTCACATTAAATGCCGTGAGCGTGGCGGCAACAGACGCGGATACGATGTCCGATGTCTTGGCAGCAGCTGCCATCGCTTGCGGGAACTCTGTTCCGGTTTTCTTAGTGGTAAGTTGCATAGCGACCATCCTTCTTTGCGGATATCCGGCTCGAAAACAGATACTGCTCCGGTTGGTCTTCCTCGACAAGATGTCATGAGGCTCTGCTGTTGAACGACTGCCTCTGGTCAATTCCAGATTGAATTTGACTTCGTATGGAGGGACGAGTCCAATAGGAACCTGGAATCTCTATGGGCAGCAAGTATCACCATGGATAGACATACTTCCCCCACGTCGGAGCCCGCCAGCTTCGTCGCCGCCTGTGCCGAATGCGGCTCGGTTTCTCACGACCGGCAATATGTCCGCATACTCGGCCGTCATACCTGTGAGCATTGCCTCCTGGATTCGCGCAAGCGCCTCGGCGGTCTGGAAAACGGCCCTTACGAGATGTTCGTCGAATCCCTCGCCGAAGCCCTGGACTTGAGAGAGCGGGAAACCGGACTTCATTCCAAGCGGGTCGCGACGCATACGCTGCTCCTGGCAGCGCATCACTACAAAAAGGCAAACGATCTCCGGGAAGTCTATTGGGGCAGCCTGCTCCACGACATCGGAAAGATCGGCGTGCCGGATGCCGTGCTCCTGAAGCCGGGGCGCCTGTCGGATGAGGAATGGCATATCATGCGGGAGCATCCGCGCAACGGCCATCGCATCCTGCAGAACCTGCCCTTCCTCTCCATGGCTGCGGATATCGTTCTATGTCACGAGGAACGTTTCGATGGCTCAGGCTACCCGGCAGGGCTCAAGGGTGAGGAGATCCCCCTGGCAGCAAGGCTCTTCGCCATCATCGACACCCTCGATGCCATGACCTTCGATCGCCCCTACCGCAAGGCGCTACCCTTTGACACCGCCAAGGCGGAAATCCTGCGCATGGCCGGCAGCCAATTCGATCCCAAGGCGGTGGATACTTTCCTTCGCGAAGAGGCTGCGCTGCGGGAAATGGCCGCCATGGAGTTTCCCCCGGCAAAATAGCGCCCCGCGACGAAGTCCTCCCTTAGGCGTCCGTGTGCCGGCGTCCGTATAACACCCCCAATGGACAGTCATGGCTCGACCTGAACGGCCGCTTCCGATCATGGTTCGACGGGCTCACCACGAACGGATTGAATCGGCGTTTTCCTAGGAAATCTTGCCGATCTTCACGCGCCATTCCGCCGGGCCGGTTTCGTGCACCGAGGTGCCCTTGCTGTCCACCGCCACGGTGACCGGCATGTCCTGCACGGTGAATTCGTAGATGGCTTCCATGCCGAGGTCGGCGAAGGCCAGCACCCTGGATGCCTTGATCGCCTTGGACACGAGGTAGGCCGCACCGCCGACCGCCATGAGGTACACAGCCTTGTTGCGCTTGATGGCTTCGATGGCTTCGGGGCCGCGCTCCGATTTGCCCACCATGCCGATCAGGCCGGTCTTTTCCAGCATCATGCCGGTGAATTTATCCATGCGCGTCGCGGTGGTGGGGCCGGCGGGACCGACCACTTCGTCGCGCACGGGGTCGACCGGGCCGACGTAGTAGATGAAGCGGTTGCTGAAGTCCACCGGCAGTTTCTCGCCGCGCGCCAGCATGTCGGCGATGCGCTTGTGCGCGGCATCGCGGCCGGTAAGCAGCTTGCCGGACAGCAGCAGCGTCTCGCCGGGTTTCCAGCTCGCGATCTCCTCGCGCGTGATGCTGTCGAGGTTTACGCGGCGCGAATCCGCGGAGGGATGCCATTCGACTTTTGGCCACTCGTCGAGCGAGGGCGGCACCAGCACCGCCGGGCCGTTGCCGTCGAGCGTGAAGTGGATGTGGCGCGTGGCGGCGCAGTTGGGGATGATGGCCACCGGCAGGCTGGCGGCGTGGGTGGGATAGTCCTTGATCTTCACGTCCACCACGGTGGTGAGGCCGCCCAGCCCCTGCGCGCCGATACCTAGCGCGTTGATCTTCTCGAACAGTTCCAGGCGCAGTTCCTCCACGCGATTCTTCGCGCCGCGTGCCTGCAGTTCCTGGATGTCCACCGGCTCCATCAGCGCCTCTTTGGCGAGCAGCATGGCCTTCTCCGCCGTGCCGCCGATGCCGACGCCGAGGATGCCCGGCGGGCACCAGCCCGCACCCATCTCGGGCAGGGTCTCCAGCACCCAGTCCACGATGCTGTCCGAGGGATTGAGTGCGGCGAACGCAGACTTGTTCTCCGAGCCGCCGCCTTTCGCGGCGAGGGTGATTTCAACTTTATCACCAGCGACGATCTCGAAATGGATCACGGCGGGCGTGTTGTCTTTCGTGTTCTTGCGCGCGCCGGCGGGGTCGGCGAGCACCGAGGCGCGCAGCGTGTTGTCCGGGTTCAGGTAGGCGCGGCGCACGCCCTCGTTGACCATGTCGGCGACGCTCATCTTCGCATCGTCCCAGCGCACGTCCATGCCCACCTTGACGAAGGCCGTCACGATGCCGGTGTCCTGGCAGATCGGCCGGTGACCCTGCGCGCTCATGCGCGAGTTGGTGAGGATCTGCGCGATGGCATCGCGCGCCGCGGGCGACTGCTCGCGCTCGTATGCCTTGCCCAGCGCCTGGATGTAGTCGAGCGGATGGTAGTAGGAGATGTATTGCAATGCGTCGGCAACGCTGGCGATGAGGTCTTCCTGGCGGATGGTGATCATGCTGATTTATCCTGAAAAAAGCAGTATACGTAGGTCGGGTTAGCGGATTTATCGCGTAACCCGACATGATCGATACGAAACGTCGGGTTACGGCGCAAGGAACCGCGCCTAACCCGACCTACGTCCGCATTATTACTTGGCTTTTCTGCTGATCGCCTCGATCATCGCTTCGCCCAGACCGGCAGGCGATTTTGCCACCACTACACCGGCCGCTTCGAGCGCTGCCATCTTGTCCGATGCCAGCCCCTTGCCGCCGGCGATGATCGCGCCGGCATGGCCCATGCGCTTGCCCTTGGGCGCGGTCTGTCCGGCGATGTAGCCGGCCACCGGCTTGGTGATGTGCGCCTTGATGTATTCCGCCGCCGCTTCCTCGCGATTGCCGCCGATCTCACCGACCATGATGATCGCCTCGGTCTCGGGATCGTCCTGGAACATCTTCAGACAGTCGATGAAATCCAGCCCCTTGATCGGGTCGCCGCCGATGCCGATGCAGGTGGATTGTCCCAGGCCGAGCCTTGTGGTCTGGTACACCGCTTCGTAGGTGAGCGTGCCGGAGCGCGACACCACGCCGACCTTGCCCTTCTTGTGGATGAAGCCGGGCATGATGCCGATCTTGCATTCGCCCGGCGTGATGATGCCGGGACAGTTCGGGCCGATCAGGATGGCGTCGTTGGCGCGCAGTGCCGCTTTCACGTTGAGCATGTCCAGCACCGGAATGCCTTCGGTGATGCAGACAATCACCCTGATTCCGGCATCTGCCGCTTCCATGATGCCGTCTGCCGCGAAACCGGGCGGCACGTAGATCATCGTGGCATCTGCGCCGGTGGCACGCACCGCGTCGCGCATGGTGTCGAAGACCGGCAGGCCGATATGCGTCTGCCCGCCCTTGCCCGGCGTCACGCCGCCGACCATCTTTGTGCCGTAGGCGATCGCCTGTTCGGAGTGGAAGGTACCCTGTTTTCCGGTGAAACCCTGGCACAGGACCTTGGTATCTTTGTTTACGAGAATGCTCATGAGAGAGTCCTTGAAATTTTCTGTTTGCCGTTATGTCAGGCGACCGCTGCCACGGCGCGCTTGGCCGCATCGGTCATGTCGCTGGCGGAGATCACGCCGACGCCGCTCTCTGCAAGCATCTTCTGCCCCAGTTCGACGTTGGTGCCTTCGAGGCGCACGATCACCGGCACTTTCACGCCGACTTCCTTGACCGCGGCGATGATGCCCGTGGCGATGATGTCGCAGCGCATGATGCCGCCGAAGATGTTGACCAGCACCGCCTTGACGTTGCTGTCGGACAGGATGATCTTGAACGCCTTGGCCACCACTTCCGCAGTGGCGCCGCCGCCGACGTCCAGGAAGTTGGCGGGCTGGCCGCCGTGCAGCTTGATAAGATCCATGGTCGCCATCGCGAGGCCTGCACCGTTGACCATGCAGCCGATATTGCCGGAGAGCGCGATGTAGCTGATCTCGCATTCCTTCGCGGCAACCTCTTTCGGGTCGATCTGGCTGTTGTCGTTCATCGCGGCAAGATCCTTGTGGCGGAACACCGCGTTGTCGTCCACGCCGATCTTGCAGTCGAGCGCCACGAGGTTGCCCGTCTCGGTCACGATCAGCGGGTTGATTTCGGCCATCGCGAGGTCGTTTTCGATGAACAATTTATAGAGGCCCTTGGCGAGCTTGCAGAATTCGCCGATCTGCGTGCCTTCCAGCTTGAGGCCGAAAGCCAGCGCGCGGCACTGGAAGTCCTGCAGGCCGAGCAGCGGGTCGCAGAATTCCTTGAGGATCTTTTCCGGGGAGTGCTCGGCGACTTCCTCGATCTCCATGCCGCCCTCGCTCGACGCGACCAGCGCGACGCGCTCGGTCTCTCGATCCACGGTCAGGCTGATGTAGAGCTCGCGCTTGATCGGCAGCGTTTCCTCAATCAGCAGGCGCGACACCATCTGCCCTTCGGGCGCGTTCTGGTAGGTCACCAGGGTTTTGCCGAGCAGCGCGTTCACCGCTTCCCTGGCAGCATCGTGCGAGCGCACCAGCTTCACGCCGCCGGCCTTGCCGCGCCCGCCGGCGTGGATCTGCGCCTTGACCACCCAGGCGCTGCCGCCCAGTTCCGCCATCGCGCCGTCCGCCTGGGAGACGCTGTCTATCGCCACGCCGCGCGGTGTGGCAATGCCGTATTTGCGCAGCACCTGCTTGGCCTGATATTCATGCAAGTTCATGGTAGTCCCTAAATTCGTTGTCGGTTAAACATGTAGGTCGGGTTAGATGCGGTTTTGCACCGTAACCCGACGTTTTGTGCAGATTATGTCGGGTTACGCGATAAAGCCGCTAACCCGACCTACTCCTTTAGCCCAGCGCCGCCAATGCCGCGTTGAAGGTCGCACTGGGGCGCATCGCCGCAGAGGTCTTGGCAAAGTCCGGGTGGTAATAACCGCCCATGTCCACCGGCTTGCCCTGGGCACCGATCAGCTCGGCATTGATCTTCGCCTCGTTCTCGGTCAGCGCCTTGGCCAGCGGAGCAAATTTCGCCTGCAGCTCCTTGTCCTTGGTCTGGGCGGCCAGTGCCTGCGCCCAGTACATCGCGAGGTAGAAGTGGCTGCCGCGGTTATCGATCTCGCCGACCTTGCGCGCCGGCGACTTATTGTTGTCCAGAATCTTGCCGTTCGCCTGGTCGAGCGTTTCCGCCAGAACCTGCGCCTTGGGATTCTTGAACACCTGCGCGAGGTGCTCCAGCGATACGCCGAGCGCGAGGAACTCGCCGAGCGAATCCCAGCGCAGGTAGCCTTCTTCCTGGAACTGCTGGACATGCTTCGGTGCCGAGCCGCCCGCGCCGGTCTCGAACAGGCCACCGCCGTTCATCAGCGGCACGATCGACAGCATCTTGGCACTGGTGTTCAGTTCGAGGATCGGGAACAGGTCGGTCAGGTAGTCGCGCAGCACGTTGCCGGTGACGGAGATCGTATCCAGCCCCTTGCGGATGCGCTCCAGCGTAACGCGGCAGGCAGCAGACGGCTCCATGATCTTGATGTCCAGGCCGCTGGTGTCGTGATCCTTGAGATATTTCTCGACCTTGGCGATGATCTGCGCATCGTGCCCGCGGTTCTTGTCCAGCCAGAAGATGGCCGGTGTGTTGGAGAGCCGCGCGCGGGTGACCGCCAGCTTGACCCAATCCTGGATCGGCGCATCCTTGGTCTGGCACATGCGGAAGATGTCGCCCTGCTCTACTTTCTGTTCCAGCAGTGTCTTGCCCGCAGCATCGACGACACGGATCGCGCCGTCGCCGGCCGATTCGAAGGTCTTGTCGTGCGAGCCGTATTCCTCGGCCTTCTGCGCCATCAGGCCGACGTTGGGCACGCTGCCGATGGTCACCGGATCAAGAGCGCCGTTTTTTTTGCAATCGTCGATGACTGCCTGGAACACGCCTGCGTAGTTGCGATCCGGGATCATCGCCTTGGTGTCGTATGCCTTGCCATCGGCGCCCCACATCTTGCCGCCATCGCGGATCATCGGCGGCATGGACGCGTCGATGATCACGTCGCTCGGCACATGCAGGTTGGTGATGCCCTTGTCTGAATTGACCATCGCCAGTTGCGGCTGCTTCTTGTAGCAGGCCTGGATGTCGGCTTCGATCCCGGCGCGCTTGGCATCCGGCAGCGTGGCGATCTTCGCCAGCAGGTCGCCGAAGCCGTTGTTGACGTTGACGTTCAGTTCCTTGATGGTCGCCGCATGCTTGTCGAACACGTCCTTGAAGTACACAGTCACGGCATGGCCGAACATGATGGGATCGGAGATCTTCATCATGGTGGCCTTGAGGTGCAGCGACAGCAGCACGTCAGGCTCTTTCTTCGCTTCCTCGATCTGCTCTGCGTAGAACTTGCGCAATGCACGGCAGCTCAGGGCTGACGCATCGATCACCTCGCCTGCCTTGAGCGTGGTCTTTTCCTTCAGCACCGTGGTCTTGCCGTCGTTGCCGACGAACTCGATGCGTACCGGGCCGGCTTCGGCAACGGTGACAGATGTTTCGCTGCCGTAGAAATCGCCGCCAGTCATGTGCGCGACGTGGGTCTTGGAATCGGGACTCCACTTGCCCATGCGGTGCGGGTTCTTGCGCGCAAAATTCTTGACCGACAATGCCGCACGGCGGTCGGAATTGCCCTCGCGCAGCACGGGGTTGACGGCGCTGCCGAGTATCTTGCCGAAGCGGACCTTGAGTTCCTTCTCGGTATCATTCTGCGGGTTCTCCGGAAAGTCGGGAACTTTGTAGCCCTGCGATTGCAATTCCTTGATAGCCGCCTTCAGTTGCGGCACCGAGGCGCTGACGTTCGGCAGCTTGATGATGTTGGCTTCCGGCTTCAGCGTCAGTTCGCCCAATGCGGTGAGCTCGTCGGGAATGCGCTGGCTCTCGGTCAGGTTCTCCGGGAAGTTGGCGAGGATGCGTCCGGCCAGGGAAATATCCCGCGCCTCGACTTCAATGCCGGCAGTCCTGGTGAAGGCCTGCACGATGGGCAGCAGGGAGTAGGTTGCCAGCGCCGGCGCCTCATCGATTTTTGTCCAGATGATTTTTGCTGTGGTCATGATTTTTCCTCTTCGATTTAAAACGGTTCAGGCCGCCTTCATCTGGCTGGCGAACAGCGAAAGCGCTCCGCCTGCGCGGATCATCGGAATATCTTCCTTGCCCTGTGCGAGCTTGAGAGGCATGTCGCCGACGCCCTCGACCACCAGCTTGAGCTGGCCACTTTCAAGGCCGGAGGTGTCGAGGGACACCTTCGCGCCCTGCTGGATGCGCTCCAGGTCAGCCGGATTCTCGAAGGTCAGTCCCAGGATGCCGAAGTTGGCGAGGTTAGCCAGGTGGATACGCTCGAAGCCCTTGGCCACGATGGCGCGCACGCCGAGGATGCGCGGGCACAGCCCGGCATGCTCGCGCGAACTGCCCATGCCGTAGCCGTCGCCGGCCACGATGAAACCATGACCGCCCGCATCGCGCACTGCCGCCGCGCGGGTACTGAAGGTCTTGTCCACCTGGACGAAGGTCGCCTGCTTGGCGTACTCGTCCGCATTGGAACGCAGCGACAGATATTTGCCGGCAGGCTGGATATGGTCGGTCGTGATCTCGTTGCCGAGCTTGAGCAACACTTCGCCCGCCAGCTTGGCCGGCAACGGATCGAGCGTCGGCAGCGGCGCGATATCCGGACCGTAGCGCATCACCACCTTGGCGGCTTCCGCAGGCGGCAGTGGAGCAACATAGGCATCCATGTCAACCACTGGCGGAACCAGCTTGATGACGAGATCGGGATTGTCAGCGAGCAGATCGCGCGGGTCGGTCAGCTTGCCCATCACGGCGCTCGCCGCAGCAGTCACCGGGCTGACCAGATGCACGGCAGCGGTCTCGGTGCCGGAACGGCCTTCGAAGTTGCGGTTGGCGGTGGACAGCATCACGCCATTGCTGGGTGGGCTGAAACCCTGGCCGATACACGCGGAGCAGGCGTTTTCCAGTACGCGCACACCGGCGGCGTAGAAGACTTCCAGATAGCCGGCCGCCGCCAGTTGGCGCGCAATAGCCTGCGAGCCGGGGGCGATAGCGGTATCGACCTTGACCTTCTTGCCGCGCAGCAGCTCGCCGACGCGCGCCAGGTTCTCGTAATTGGAATTGGTGCAACTGCCGATGAACACCGCATCGATGGGCATGCCGGCATGCTTGGATACCGGCTCCATGCCCTTCAGGCGCGGATACAGCGCGATGGTCGGCTGCAGGTCGGACAGGTTGATCTCGACGGTACGCGAATAGGTTGCGCCCGTATCGGCGGCCAGCGGCTTGAAGTCGCCAGCGCGCTTGCGCCCTTCGAGATAGGCCTTGGTGATCTCGTCCGACGGGAAGATCGAGAAGGCGACGCCGGCCTCGGTGCCCATGTTGCAGATGGTGGCACGATCGGTGACATTCAGGCTCTTCAGGCCCGGCCCGGTGTATTCCAGGCAGATATCCTTGTTGCCCTTGATGCCGATCACCTTGAGCACGTTCAGGATCACGTCCTTGGCGAGCACACCCGGATGCAGCGCACCGGTGAGGTTCACCTGCACTACGTTCGGCATTGATATCTTGTAGGAAGTGCCGGCCATCGCGAAGCTCACGTCCGTGCCGCCCGCGCCCATGGCCAGCATGCCCATGCCGCCGGCGTTGGTGGTGTGCGAATCTGAACCGATCACCGACTTGCCGGGAGTCGCGAAATCCTCGAGGAACACGCTATGGCAGATGCCGAGACCGCCGCGCGAGAACCAGCAGCCGTATTTCTTGCTGAAGGTTTCGAGGTAGCGGTGGTCGTCGCCGTCGATGTAGCCGACTTGCAGGGTCTTGTGGTCCACCACGATGACCGAGGTGGTCTTCACGCGATCCACGCCCATCTTCTCGAAGGCCAGCGCGGCAGCGGTGCCGGTGGCGTCCTGGTAAAGGGTATGGGTGAACTGGATCTCCAGCGGCTTGCCCTGCTCCGGGAGCTGCTTCAATCCCCCGGCCGCATTGGCCAGGAGGATTTTCTGTGCAACGTTAAGTGCGGTCATGAATACTCTCCATAAATTTCAAATTAATAATCAATCATGGGTGAAACAACGCAACCCATCGGAGATCGGTGAACTGTCGATTGGGTTCCGCACTGTAGCTCCACCCATCTTGCGTTCTGCTCCGGGAAAATTGCGCAAAAAATCGGAAATCGGTGCTCCTAGGAAACATGCGTGCACGACGAAGCCGGCGTGCGCGTATCCATGTTGCGTCCGCGGTTGATGTGGTCGTCAATCTCGCCGGCACATCCTGCCATGCGGCCGAACAGGAAGGCGGTGAAGGCGGCCATTTCCATCAGGTTCTCGCTGAACTGGCCGTTGCGGTAGCGCGGCCACAAGAGCTTGAGCAACGAGGCTGCGATCACGGCGTCGATGTTCACGCAGAACACGTTGCTGGTCACACCGTTGTCGTACAGCGACTGCACCAGCGTCTTGTAGAAGTCGTGGAACACGTTCTTCTCACCACGCTCGGCAAAGAACTCGGAGATGAAAGTCTCGCGCGGGTCTTTGTTGACCGGCAGGCCCTTGAACACCGGGTGGTTCACGCCGGGGATGTTGCGCACGCCGGTACCCAGCGCCTTGCTCTGCTTCTTCTCCTTGTTGAAGGAGATGGCGAAGTCGGTGGTCATCTTCTTCAGGTCGAGGCCGTGGTTGGCATTGCCCGCATCAGCCAGCGAGGTGTCCTTGAAATTCTCGATCAGGAACTGGATGCCTTCGTAGCCGTTGCCGCCGTGGGCGAAGCCGGTGTGGGTGAGGAAGCCGATCATGCCCTTGTTGATCTGCACGCGCTCCGGCGACTCGGGGCCGTCGGCGGATACCGCGCCCTTGCAGCCCTGTGCCGAGATGGTGCCCACGCCGTTGGAAATGATGAGTCCCAGGATGACTTGCAGCGGGAGCAGGCTGGCTGCGGTTGGACGCTCGCCCAAGAGCGAGATGTAGGCCAGTTGCGTGACGGTCCAGGAGTCGAGGATTTCCTGGTTGTCCACGCCGCAGAAGCTGCCGGCTGCGTGGTGCTTGGCTTCGGTGGACGCGCCGATGATCATGCCGAACAGCTTGGTGTACCAGGGCAGGTTGCGCACGGTCAGCTTGGAGATGCGCTTGCGCATCAGCGGCTCCCAGGCCACGGTGGTGGTCAGTGCGGCCAGCACGGCGTCGGCCGTGGGATGGCCTTTGAGCGAGCGCAGATACTTCACAAATACGGATTTCGCACCGCGCTTGTCGAAGGCCTTGAGCATGGCTTCGGCCTTGGCGTCGGGGGCTGAGCCTAGCAGCGTGGCGAGTTGTTCTGCGGTAGCCGCAGCAGGCGTAACCTTGGCCTGTTCGTCGTCGTCTTTCGCCAAACCGGAGTGCGCGAAGATTTCCGTCAGGGAGTCGGCGGCAGCGCGCGCGGCATCTGCACGCTTCGGCCCCAGCAGGGCGACGGCTGCGCTGATCGCGGTGTTGGGCGCATTGCCCGCTTCGCGCGCGGCTTCGGCAGCGGCCAGCATGGCATCGCCGTGCAGGTTGACGTGCGCGGCCACCGCGAGGTTGTACAGCGCGTTGTCGTTCTCGTCGTTGAGCTCGCGCACCAGCGCCAGGCACAGGTTGGATTCCAGCGGCTGCTTGGAACAGTCGAGGATGGAGATGTTGTTGACCTTGGTGACTTGCGTCTTGGGATCCATCACCGAGCTGCCCGAGCAGTCCTTCATGGACTGGCGCGGGAAGATGGCGCCGACGTTCTTCAGCAGTTCCGCGATCTGCATGTCGTACGGCGCCAGGGCCTTGACCACGGGGATGTCAAGTGCAGCGGGCAGCTTCAGGCCCTGGTTGTCGCCGAACCATGGCTTCAGTTCCAGATTGCCTTCCGGCGCGAAGTCTTTCTCAACGCCATTCAGTTTCATCACCGCGGTCAGCGCCTCTGGAATGTGGGCGATGTTGGTGACCACCGCGCCTTTTTTCGAGCATACCGGATTGCCGGGGGTATACAGGTCGTTCACGCCGAACTTGTCCATGAACCATTTTTCCTTGGCGCGCGCGTCGTCGCCCGATCCGGCGATGGCGCCGGCGTGGCCCACGGCGCGGGTCAGGCTGGCCTTCCAGCGGCCTACCACGCAGGCGACCACCGGCTTGTCAAAGACCACATCGTGTTCGTAGTAGCCGCCCGGCTCGGAATACAACACCGCCGCCTTGGTGCGCTCGTCGTTGGCCATGGCGTAGGCGAATTCAGGCGCCGCGTAATTGATGTAGATGTCCTTGCCGCTGGAGATCAGCGTCGTGGTGCCCCAGCCGCCGATGGACAGGTAATTGGCGATGGTGGTGGTGAAGTTGCCGGAGTTGGAGAAGATGGCAACCGAGCCTTTGCGCAGGGTTTCGCCAGGGTTGTCGCCGCCCAGTGCACCGCCGATGCGCACCTGGTTCCAGGAGTCGGCCACACCCAGGCAGTTCCCGCCGAAGATATCCACGCCGCGTTGCTGGCCGAGTGCGCGGATTTCGCGCGAATCATGCACCGATATTTTTTCGGTGATGATGATGACTTTTTCGACGTCGGGATTGATGCGGATCAGTTCGGCCACGCCGTCGCGCACGGCGGAAGGCGGCAGGTAGACCACGCCGACGTTGAACTTGTGGCCGGCTTCCATGCCTTCGCGCACGTTGTTGTACACGGGGATGTTGCCGGCAGGTGTCTCGACGACTTGCCCGCGGCGGCCGGGGGAAGTGCCGAACACGATGTTGCCGCCGGAATAGGCGTGGCTGACCGGGGTCACGGTACGGGATTCGTTGCCGGTGATGTTCAGCACGCAGATGCGGTCCTCGCGGGTCGCGATATCGGCCAGTGAGCGGATACCGACGTAGTATTTGAAGTCTTTGATACCAGGCTTTCTCATTGCATTCACCTTTGCTTAATTCAATTTTTGTTTACCACGAAGCACAAAAAGGTCACGAAGATTCAATCGGCGATCACTCAAAGCGATCCGGTTCTTGAATGTTTTTCTTCGTGCTCTTCGTGGTGAAATGGTTTTTCAACAATCTCAGGCATCCGCCGGCAGACCCAGCAGCTTCGCCACTTCGGCGCGGCCACCGCTCTTCATCCAGCGATCCGCTTCCTGCGCGTAGTTCACCACGTCGGTCATCGCGGAATCGAAGCCGAAGATCTTGTAAGGAATGCGCAACGAGTCGAGCACATCCTTGAACGCGCCCATGCCGCGTATCACCTGCGGGCCACCGCGACCGATCACCACATACAGCGGTGTGGGGCCACGCTCGCTGAAGTAGTCGCGCAACGCATCCGCCATGGCGCGGAAGGTTACGAAAATGTCAGTGTTGTTGGCCTTGCCACCGATGATGAACAGCACATTCGTCTGCTTGAGATAGTACTTGAGGGATATGCGCATCACATCGTACATCTTCTCGTAGGGCGGGTTGCCGCCGAAGTCGGATGAGATGATGGCGTCGTTGCCCAGCACTTCGGTAACCAGCGAATTCGCGCCGCCGCCGAAAGTGGGAGCCAGGATCGTGCCTTTGTCGTTGATCACGTAAACGTCGCTCTGGCCCTGATAGGTACGCAGTTCGTTGATCTCCTGCTCGAAGTCATTGGCTTCGGTGACGAACAGGTCGTCGGGCAGGCTCAGGCGGTTCATGCGCGGATCATCGCGATCAAAGCCGCACTTGAAGTCACAGGCCACCGGTATCAGCGAGCCGGACTTGCCCGGCATCATGCGGATGGGATTGAGTTCCAGCGTGGACATGCCGTAGTGGTGGTACAGTTCCCACAGCTTGGGCAGATGCTGTACCAGCGGCGAAATGATTTCCTTGGGAGCGCCGAGGTCGGTCAGCGCATTGGACACGATGAAGGACTTGAGTCCGGTCAGCGGATCGAACGGGACTTCGATGATCTGGGTCTTGTCCAGCTCCTCGATATCCATGCCGCCGTGATGGGTGAGCGTCATGACCGGTGCGCGGTAACGGGTCGAATCGGTGATCGAGAAATAGATCTCGTGCTTGGCCGGAACAGCACCCTCGAAGGTGACCCCGCGCGACTTGTAGACGGCATTACCGACCTTGTATTCGGCAAAGTACAGGCGCTCTTTCTCGGCCAGCGCCGACTTCAGGTCGCTGGCGCGTCCGATCAGCCCGGACTTGCCCTTTTTGCCGATGCCGCCCCTGAATATTGGCTTGACGAAAACCGAGCCACAACGCTCGATCAAGTTGTGAATATCGTGTTCGCTGGCTTCCGGGCCGAGTACTTCGGATGCCGGGAAGTCGACGATCTTGAGCAACCCAGCTCCGTGGAGCATTCCACTTACATTCATAGTTACCTTACCTCTTCTTTAAATTAAATTCCGGTTTTTTGTTGCTTTAAAATCCTTGCCGATACTGCACAGACAACACCTGCCTGGGCGGCATTTAATCCTGCTCTCGATGGCTATTTCACGCATCGGAATCTCCCGGCCGCTACGCGGTCAGGGCCAACATCTTCAGTCAGGGGGAGACATCTTTGGACCAGGCAAGCCGGCCGGCTCCGACACTTCGATTATTCTTATGTCCAGCAAGTTATTTCATGTCGGGCAAATTATAAAGAAGTTTACGAAAAATTAACAATAAAATTATGGCTCTTTCCTGCAAGCCGCAGGGGTATGCGGCGGAACAGCGCCATTACACGCTACCCTGGCAAGGCAGCACACAGCGGAAAGCGACAGTTATCCTTCCGCCAGCAAATCCAGCTTCTTCGCCAGCCACTTGGTCGTGGTGGCCTGGATCAGGATGGTCATCAGGATGGCGATGAAAGTCACCGAGGCAATGATCTGCGCGCCGGGGGCTTTCATGCCGACCAGCATACCCGCCAGCGCTCCGGGAATCACGCCGGTTTCGCGCGTCCAGCACATGAACAGCATTTCCCTGAAGCTCCACTTGGCTCGGCGATCCGACAAGGCGCACAGGAACACAGTCGCCGGGCGCGCAACCAGCATGAACACCGCCACCACCGCCGCACCCCCGATCAGGTACTGGTTCATCAGGCCGAAATCCACCTGCGCACCGAGCAGGATGAAGATGAACATGCGCATGATCAGCGCGGTGGTCATGATGAAGTCTTCGAGGATGGCCTCGTCGTGGTGAACACGCTTGAAGCCAAGCGACTCCTGGTTGCCGAGCATGATGCCGAACACGAACACCGCCATGAAGCCGCTGGCGTGCATGCCGTCCGCCCCCATATAGGCTCCGATCACCGCCATCAGGGTGACCACCGGGGCGTATTCGGTGAGGAAGCCGAATTTTTCATGCGAGATGAGGAAAGCCGCCATATAGCCCAGTATTCCGCCGATCAGGATGCCCAGCAGCGATTGTTTGAGCAGGTCGACGAGCGCATCGCCCGCCGAGAATTCGCCTGACCCCATCGCCACACCCAGCACGGTAAAGGTGACGATGGCGCCCATCGCATCGTTGAAGGCGGACTCGCTCATCACCGTCTGTGCGACACGCTCCTTGATCTTGATCTGCTTGAACACCGGAACCAGCGTGGCCGGATCGGTGGAGGCGAGCACGGCGCCGAGCAGCAGCGCGACGATAACGGGCACATCGAGAAAATACCAAGCTGCCGCGCCGGTAATGGCGGCGGTGATCAGCACGCCGAGGGTGGCGATTACCACGATGGTGATCCAGACTTCTTTCAACACCTTGAGGCGGATCGATGCGCCGCCGTCGAACAGGATATAGCTGGAACCGAAGATCAGGATCAACTGGTTAACGGTGGAATCTGCCTTGATGTCCACCAGCCCCAGAACACTGGGGCCGGCCAGCATGCCCACCAGCAGGAACACCACCACGTCGGGCACACGAAGCAATCGGGCGATCAAACCGGAGAAGGTTCCCACGGCGAGGATGATGCCGAACACCAGCAGTGCGTGCTTGGCCAATTCAAGTGAGGCTGAGGATTCCATTTGATGAAGGATACGTGGCCGTTTATCCAGGCGCAATCCCATCAGTTTTTTGATGGTTTGTCCATCGTGGTATTACCGTCACGGGTGCCTACGCAGTATAATGGCGCAGAAATCAAATGGACAAGCACTCACCCATGTCCAACAGCCAATCATTAACTTCACGCGATTTCCCCGTATGTCGCTTACCGTTAGCCCAAGAATATCCAAATCATGAACTACATAAAAATTGCTGGCCTGTTTGTTGTCGCTTACCTATTGAACCTCTCTGCTCCGGTGATTCTTGAACACCTGACCCTGCTTGGTGGTACAGAGACGGCTATCGCGATTTCGTTGTGGTGTCTGGGGCTATTTCTGGTGTTCGGCTGGGCGTGCAGCAAATTGTCCGAGGGGACCGTTTTCCCCAACTTCACCTTGCAGCTGCTGGTGGGCATCGTCCTGCATGACGCGCTGGCGCCCATCGGGGCGGCGGTCATGCTCGCGGTGGTGGTGTGCACCGCGCTCGCGGCCATCATCCTGAAGGGCGGTGGCGACGAAGTGGACCGGCGCGATTTCGTGAAAATCGCCTTCCCCACCGCGATGATTGCCCTTGTGGGTTATCTCATCACCTTCTTCGTCATGTTCCCTGTCCTGATGGCGCTGGGGCTGGATGGCAAGACCGCCGCCCTGCTCGCGGCCATTCTTGGCTCCACCGATCCGGCGGCGCTGATCCCGACCCTGAAGCGGATCGTATTCAAGGACGAATACAAGCGTCTCGCCAGCATTTCGGTCGCAGAAAGCGCCCTCAACGACGCGGCCGGCGCCATCTTCACTGCCGCCGTCGCGGCCATGATTCTGGCCGGCGTTTCAGTGGATTCGATGGGTAGCCTGGTCTCGGGACTCTCCAGCGCGGAGAACTTGCTGCATCTGGGGGGGCAATTCCTGTTCGGCGCCATCGCAGGCATCATCGGCTGGGGCGCGATGTACGCTTATGAAATCTACAAGTCGCGGGACAACGAACGCAACGTCGGGGAGACCACCTACGATTTCGCGGTTGTGCTGGCCATCCCGCTGGTGACCTTCCTGCTGGCGCAAGCCATCCATGGCAACGGGTTCATGGCGGCCTTCGTGGCCGGCCTGCTCGCCAACTACAACCATGGCAAGGAATACTTCCACAAGACGCTGCACACCATGGAGATCAAGATCGAGAGCATCGCCAAGCCGACGATCTTCATGATGGTGGGCCCGTTTGTCGCACTAGGCGACCTGTGGGACACCGCGCTCCTCGGCTTGCTGGTGTCGCTTGTCTTCATCCTCGTCGCCCGCCCCCTGGCGGTTATGCTGTCCCTGCTGCCGACCGATCTCAGCATGAAAGACAAGCTCTTCATGAGCATCGTGCGGGAGACGGGCGTGATCCCCGTCGTGCTGGCGGTCATCGCCGCCGCACAGTTCCCGGAACTGACCCGGCTGCTGCCGCTGACGGCATGGGTGGTCATCTGGACCCTGACCCTGCTGCCCGCAATCACCCCCTGGTGGTCAGGAAAGCTTGGCATTGTGCAGCAATAAGCCTGGTACGTCCCAAGTTTCATAGACATCTGATATGGTGTTTATGAGACCGGAAGGATGATGAGCAGCAAGCGATATACGGACGAGTTCAAGAACGAAGCAATCAAGCAAGTAACGGAGCGCGGATGCCGGATACGATAATCATTAGCGACCTGGACGGAACGTTGCTCGATTCGGCAGATTATTCCTTTGCCGCAGCCCTTCCGGCACTGGAGACCATACAGGCACGGTGTGTGCCGCTTGTATTGTGCTCCAGCAAGACGCGCGCGGAGATCGAGGTCTATCGTCGGCGCCTGGATAATCGGCATCCTTTCATCGCCGAGAATGGCGGCGGCATATTCATCCCGCGCGGGTATTTTTCGACGCTGCCCAATGCGGAAGTATTTGGCGGTTATAGCCTCATCCGGCTCGGCATGCCCTATGCAGAGATCAGGAGCCGCTTCGCCGGGCTGCGCGAACGGTTCGGCGCCAGGGTGCGCGGCTTCGGGGACATGACGGACGGCGAGGTCGCCGGCCTGACGGGCCTCCCCCCCAACGAGGCCGTGCTGGCAAAACAGCGCGATTTCGATGAAGCCTTCGTGTTCGATGGCGCACCCGATGAAGGCTTCCTGCAAGCCATCGAAACGGCAGGCCTGCACTGGACCCAGGGGCAGTTCTTCCACGTTCTGGGCAATCACGACAAGGGGCGCGCCGTGAATCTGTTGGAATCGCTCTACCGGCGCGAGTACGGTGCGGTCGCGAGCATCGGCCTCGGCGACAGCCTGAACGATCTGCCCATGCTCCGCTCAGTCGATCACCCGGTGCTGGTGCGGCACCCGGACGGCGGCTTCGACACACGCATCGACCTGCCCGGCCTGCTGAAGACGCAACGCCCCGGCCCGGCCGGCTGGAACGACGCCGTGCTGCAACTGCTCGCCGCCACACCGGCTGAAGCAAGCGCCCCTTACCGGATACTGGAAGAAATTTTCCATGCCGCGCTTGCCGCCGTCGATCCCTGTCAGGCGGTGCTCGATGCCGCAAGGATCGAAGGCCATCATCTGCATGTGGCCGGTGCGGCCTATGACCTCGCGGCATACGATCACATCGTCGTGGCTGGCGCCGGCAAGGCCACGGCGCGCATGGCGCTGGCCATCGAGGAATTGCTCGGTGAGCGCATCTCCAGAGGGCTGGTGATCGTGAAACAGGGACACAAGGCGCCGCTGCGCAATATCGAGCAGGTCGAGGCATCCCATCCTGTCCCCGGCGAAGCCGGGGTGGAGGGAACGCGGCGCATCCTTGAGATGCTGCGCGCCGCCGATGACAGAACGCTGGCAATCTGCCTGCTTTCGGGCGGCGCTTCCGCATTGCTGGTCGCGCCCGCCGACGGCCTGACGCTAGGGGACAAACAGCATGCGACCGCGCTGCTGCTCAACGCGGGCGCGTCCATCGCCGAGCTGAATACGGTGCGCAAGCATCTTTCGGCAGTCAAGGGTGGCCGGCTCGCGCAGGCGGCCTTTCCCGCGCAGGTGCTGACACTGCTGCTCTCCGACGTGATTGGCGACCGGCTCGATGTGATTGCTTCCGGACCGACCGCAGCGGACGCATCGAGTTTTGCCGATGCCTGGGCGGTGATTGAAAAATTCGGACTGCAGGAGCATATCCCCGCGCGCGTGCGGGACTACCTGAAGCGCGGGCTGGAGGGGCACGAGCCCGAGACGGTGAAGCCCGGTGCTCCCTGCTTCGACCGGGCGCAGAACACCATCGTCGCCGGCATCGGCCAGGCACTCGCTGCCGCGGCGGAAAAGGCGCGGCAACTCGACCTGGTGACGGAGATTGTTGGCGCGGAACTGCAGGGCGAGGCGCGTGATGCCGCACGCTTGCTTGCGCGCCGTGCACACGCGGCGCTTGCCGGCATGCGGGCAGGTGAACGACGCTGCCTGCTATGGGGCGGCGAGACTACGGTCACGGTCCACGGCAACGGCAAGGGCGGGCGCAACCAGGAACTGGCGCTGGCCTTCGCGCTGGAGATCGAGGGCGTGGCGGGTATATCCATGCTTTCCGCAGGCACCGACGGCAGCGACGGGCCGACCGACGCGGCGGGCGCGATGGTGGACGGCGAGACCGTGGCGCGGGCGCGCCGAGCCGGTCTCGATCCGCTTGTATACCTGGAGAACAACGATTCGTACAACTTCTTCCGCCGCCTCGACGAATTGACCGGCGGGCATGCACATTTCAAGACCGGGCCCACCGGAACGAATGTGATGGACTTGCAGATCGTGCTGTGCGAGAAGGATGCACAGGCGGGAACAGGCAGGCCATGAACGGCACCGTGCTGCGCGCCGAGGTGCATACCCAGCTTGCGCAGATCGGGCAGGCCGACATCGTGGTCGGCATCCCGAGCTACAACAACGCGCGCACCATCGGCCATGTGGTCAGGGCGGTGCAGGCCGGGCTGGCCAAGTACTTTCCAATGCACAAGGCGGTGATTGTCAACTCCGACGGCGGCTCAAGCGACGGTACCACGGAGGTCGTGCGGCAAGCCTCCGTGGAGGATTTCGATGCCATCCTGCTGCACCACCGCGTGACGCCCATCGCCAAGCTGGCGTTTCCCTATTCCGGCATCCCCGGCAAGGGCAGCGCCTTCCGCTCGGTGTTCGAAATCGCGCGCACGCTGGACGCGAAAGCCTGCGCGGTGGTAGATTCGGACCTCAGGAGCATCGCGCCGGAGTGGATCGAACTGCTGGTGAAGCCGGTGCTCGAGGGCGGCTTCGATTACGTCGCACCGCTGTACCACCGCCACAAGTTCGACGGCACCATCACCAACAGCATCGTCTATCCGCTCACCCGCGCGCTCTACGGAAAACGCGTGCGCCAGCCGATCGGCGGGGACTTCGGTTTCTCCGGCAGGCTGGCGCAGTTCTACCTGACCAAGGACGTGTGGCAGACCGATGTCGCGCGCTTCGGCATCGACATCTGGATGACCACCACGGCGCTGGCGAACGGCTTCAGGGTCGCGCAGTCCTTCCTTGGCGCGAAGATCCACGACGCCAAGGATCCCGGGGCGGACCTGAGCGACATGCTCTACCAGGTGGTCAGCGCTACCTTCGGTCTGATGGAGGACTACCCCGAAGTGTGGATGCCGATCCACGGCTCGGAACCAGTGCCTGCCTTCGGCTTCGAATACACCGTGGGGCTGGAGCACATCAACGTGAACACGACGAGGATGCTGCACATCTTCCGCGAGGGACTGCGGAATTTGCATGAAATCTGGCTGGACATCCTCGGCGCCGGCGACCTGGGCGAGGTGAAGCGGCTGGGCGCACAGGACGACACGTTGTTCCGCTTCCCGCCCAGCCTGTGGTCACGGATCGTCTATGATTACGCCCTCGCCTTCCACCGCAGGAAGCTGCCCGCCGAGCACCTGATCAAGTCGCTCATGCCGCTGTATGTCGGCAAGATTGCCGCCTTTGTGATCGAGGCGCAGAACATGGGGCAGGCCGAGGCGGAAGCCGAGATCGAAAAGCTCTGTGTGGAATTCGAAAACGGGAAGGACTATCTGACAACCAATTGGAAACAACCCTGAGGAGGTGTGCCATGATGGAATTTATAGAAACAATTTTTGAGCCGTTGCAGGAGCTGTTCGCACAATTCAAGGTGTTCCTGCCCGGCCTGCTGGCCATGCTGATAATCCTGGTGCTGGGCATCTTGCTGTCCAAGCTGATCAAGGTGATCCTGCTCAGATTCCTCACTGCGATGAAATTCGACAGCTGGTCCGACCGCATGGGATTCACCACCCTGATGCGCAAGGGCGACCTTTGGTCCAAGCCGTCGGCTGTCGTCGCCACGGTTGTGTTCTGGCTGCTGGCCATCGTCACGCTGATGGTCAGCCTGAGCGCGCTCAAGGTTGCGGCAATCGACCAGATGGTGGGACAGTTCTTCGGCTACATGCCGCGCGTCTTTTCCGCCTCCATCATCCTGGTGATCGGCTATGTCCTGTCAGATTTCGTCAGCCGTGCAGTGCTGATCACCGCCGCAAACAGCGGCTTCCACTACGCCAAACTTCTGGCCGAGACGGTGCGTACCCTGCTGTCGGTGCTGATCCTTGCGATGGTCATGGAGCAGCTCCAGATCGCGCCCAGCATCGTACTCGCCGCCTTCTCCATCGTCTTCGGCGGCATCGTCGCGGCGCTCGCCATCGCCTTCGGCGTGGGCGGCATCGAGGCGGCAAAGCGAGTGATCGAGCGCGAGACATCGGGAAAGCGCACCGAGCAGGCCAAGGACGAGATCGAACATATCTAGGAGGCTGCCATGTCAGACTTTTATCAGACAGGGATCATTACTACGCTGCACCAGCTCGGCCAACCCTCGCTGGAACGGCTGGAGGCGGAGTTGTACGGTTTCTCAAGGATCAAGCCGGTCGCCTTGGTGCTGCCGGCGCTATATTCTGAATTCGAGGGGCCGGCCATGCCCGGAATCGTCCAGGAACTTGCCAAGGTAAAGTATCTGAATGAAATCGTGCTTGTTCTGGACAAGGCCTCGGAAAAAGATTTTCAGCGGGTGCGGGAGTTCATGGCGCCGATATCAACGGAGGTCAGAATCATCCACAATGACGGCAAAAGGATAAGCGAAATATATGAAACCTTCGCACGTAACGGATTTAATGTGGGTGAGCGCGGCAAAGGGCGCTCTGCATGGCTTGCCTACGGGTATGTGCTTGCGAGGGGCAGATCCGACGCCATTGCCCTGCATGATTGCGACATCGTTACTTACAGCCGTGAGCTGCTGGCAAGATTGTGCTATCCCGTAGTCAATCCCAACCTGGATTACGTGTTTTGCAAAGGCTATTACAGCCGAGTATCCAGGAAACTGAACGGCCGTGTTACCCGGCTATTGGTGACACCGCTGGTGCGCTCGTTGCAGCAGCTCATCGGGCCACATGATTTTCTCACTTTCCTCGACAGCTTCCGTTATCCCCTCTCCGGGGAATTCTGCATGACAACGGAACTGGCAAGAGTGAACCGGATTCCTTGGGACTGGGGGCTGGAGGTCGGGTCGCTGGCCGAAGTACACCGGAACTATTCGCCGCGCCGGGTTTGCCAGGTGGATATCGCCGCGAACTACGAACACAAACACCAATTGCTTTCTGCCGATGATGCAAGCAAAGGCTTGATGAAAATGACAGTGGATATCTGCAAGTCCCTGTTCAGGACCTTGGCATCGGAGGGAGTAGTGTTCTCGGACGGCTTGTTCAAATCCCTGCTCGTATCCTACTTGCGGCAGGCCGAGGATACGATCATGAAATACGAAGCCGATGCTGTCATCAACGGTATCCAGTTTGACCGGCACGAAGAGGCTATGGCGGTGGAAGCCTTTACCGAGGCTATTTCCATGGCATCCCGGATATTCATGGAAAACCCGATGGCTACCCCCCTCATTCCGAACTGGAACCGGGTGACATCGGCCATTCCGGGTATTTTCGAGGTGCTGAAAATGGCTGTGGATGCAGACAACAAGTAACGGGTCAGCCAAGGAACAATACTCCCACGAACCAGCACATTAAAGGAGCGAACCATGATTACCAAATGCCTTTTCCCGGTAGCCGGATATGGCACACGCTTCCTTCCTGCCACCAAGGCGCAGCCCAAGGAAATGCTCCCCATCCTCACCAAGCCGCTGATCCAATATGGCGTGGAAGAAGCGCTCGATGCCGGCATGAAAAACATTGCCTTTGTCACCGGGCGCAACAAGCGCGCCATCGAGGATCATTTCGACATCACCTATGAGCTGGAAGATCAAATCAGCGGCACCAGCAAGGAAAGCAAGCTCGACTCAATCCGCGAACTGATCGAACAGTGCACCTTTTCCTACACGCGACAGACCTATATGCGCGGCCTGGGCGACGCCATTCTCACGGGCGAAACGTTGATCGGGGATAAACCATTCGGTGTGATCCTGGCAGACGACCTGTGTATCGGAGAACCGGACGGCATCATGGCGCAGATGGTGCGCATTCATGAAAGACACCGTTGCAGCATCATCGCGGTGGAAGAAGTGCCTGCCGAGGAAGTGAACAAATACGGCATCATCAGCGGTCAGCCGCTGGATGAAGGATGCATCCGGGTTGAACGTATGGTCGAAAAGCCCGCCCCACAGGATGCGCCTTCCAATCTTGCCATCATCGGACGTTATATCCTGACTCCCGACATCTTCGACATCCTGAGGAATACGCCGCCCGGCAAGAACGGCGAGTTGCAGATTACCGATGCATTGCAGACCCAGGCGGCAAACGGCAAGGTGATCGCCTATCGCTTCAAGGGCCGGCGCTTTGATTGCGGCAGCGTGGAAGGCTTTGTGGCAGCCACCAACTTCTTCTTCGATCATCAAAGGGCAGTGCAGTAACGCAAATCCGGCAGTCCGGCGTCAGTGGTATATTTACCGCTCTTTCTCTTCACTGTGTCATTTCGATTCCCTGCCGTAAAACCATTTGAGCAGGAACGGCGGGGACATGGTGGTCAGGGCAATGACTATGAGCAGGGCTGCATACAGCTCTCCGTTCAAAATGCCTTGGCTGAAACCGAGTTGCGCAAAGATCAGCCCCACTTCGCCGCGCGGGACCATCGACAGGCCGATGGCCATCTGGTTATGGCGCGGCTCACGGATGCAGAAACCCGCCGCAAACTTGCCGAGGAAGGCGACAAGCAGCAGCAAGGCAGCCAGCTCCCAGACGAATGCGGAGCCCCAATTCACCGCCTTGAGGTCAAGCGATACCCCAACCATCACGAAGAACATCGGCGTGAAAGTGTGGATCAGCGGACGCACCTGCTCCTCAAGCCGGTGCGCCAGTTTCGGGCTGGGCTGGAACTCGATGGCCTGGCCCTTTCCCATCCAGAGCCTGAAACCGAAGTGCTGGCTGAATGCCAATCCTGCGGCGAAGCCGCCCATGATCTCCGGCGCTCCCACCGCGTGCGCGAGCCATGAAAACAGCAGGATCAGCGAAAGCGCCATGGTCAGCAGCAGGCCGGGTTTGGCCGCTTGCCGGTCGAGACGGTCGATCATCACTGATGCCAGTTTGGCGACCAAGGGGGCGAGTGTCATGAATAACATGATGTACAGCCCCACCTCGGCCAGAGCATCGAACGAGGCATGTTGTTCGGCCACGAATTGATACAGGAACGCGAGCGCCATCACGCCGAGGATGTCGTCCAGCACCGCCGCGCCGATCACGATCTGCGCCTCGTCCGATTGGCGCTTGCCCAGGTCACCCAGCACGCGCACCGTGATGCCGATGCTGGTGGCGGTGAGCGTGCCCCCGATGAACAGCGAGATGAATTCGGACAAGCCAAAGATCCATACACTGACGCCATAACCCAACGTGAGCGGCAAGATAAAACCGAACATTGCCACGACGATGGGCTTGCTGCCGGAGCGCGCCAGGCGGCTCAGGTCAGTATCCATGCCCACCTCGAACAGCAGCAGGATGATGCCGATCTCGGCGAGCAGCTTCATGGTGGTGTCGGGCGACACCCAGCCCAGCAGCGAAGGACCGATGAGCAAGCCGGCGAGCAGTTCGCCGATCACAGATGGCACACCGAAGCGCGCCACCATTTCAGACAGCAGCCGCGCCGCAATCAGGATGATGGCAAGAAAGAGGAAGAACTGGTGCAGTTCCACGTTCTATGTCTCTTGTGTGTTAGAAATGGCCGGCTTTCCCAGCGTGCGCGAATAGAATTTCTGCATGCCCGGCAGCGGGTACACCGCCACCAGCAGCGCGCACAGCGCGATGCTGACCAGCACCACCATGTAGGTGGTATCACGGATGGTTTCTCCGCCTGCAACACCGTACTGCAGCGGCAACCCCGCCAGCACCGCGGCGGCCAGCCCTTTTGGAGCCATCATCGAGGTGATCGCGGAATCGCGCAGGGTATATGCCGCATCGCGGTAAACAAAGCGGGTCAGGCCGATGCGCATGGCAAATATCAATGCCGTCATGAGGATCGCGGCAAGTGCCAGATGCGCCGCGCCGAAATGAATGGAAATGCCCAGATAAACGAAAAAGTAGGTCTTCAGCAGGAACACCGATTCCCGGTAAAACACCCGATCGATTTCATTCAGCGGCTCGATGCTCTTGCTTGACAGGCTCTGGATGCGTCCCAATCCGAACGACTCGAAATTCGTCATGGTGACGCCTAACGCCAGCGCGGCGATTGCGCCGGAGAAGCCGAGCTGTTCGGTGAGACCATAGACGATGAACACGTACGCCAGCGTGGATGAGATCGTGTTGGGAAAGTCCCTGATCTTGCCCAGCACCAGCATCCAGCCGACACCCCCCAGCACACCGATGATTGCGGCAAAGACCAGCGTGGACAGCACGCTGCCGACCAGTCTGCCCGGCTCGACGCCGCCCTGCGTGTATACCTGCAGCAGCGCGAACACTCCGACGATGCACAGCACGTCAGTCAATGCCGATTCCAGCACCAGCACGGCGGCAGGTTTTTCGGACAGGCGCAACGCATCCACCATGGGAATCACGACGGCGGAAGACGTGCCCCCCAGTGTGACGCCGAGCAAAACAGCCGGGACCCAGGGCAGATCCAGAGCGTAAAACCCTACCAGCGCGGCAATCACGGCGCTCAGTGCAAAGCACACCAGGCTCAATACACCGGTAGTCGCCAGCGATTTGCCCAGCACACCCAGATTCAGCGAGGTGCCGCTCTCGAACAGAATCACCACCAGTGCGATGGTCGCAACTACCGAACCGACCTTGCCGAAATCCTGTGGCGCGACGATGCCCAACACCGGGCCGAGCAGGATGCCTGCCAACATCAATACCAGGACGTCTGGGATATTGGTCCTGCGAAACTGCAAGGACAAAAAGTGCGCGAAAAAGACCATCAGGCCAATCGCCAGAATCGTGATGGACATAGCCAGCCTTTCTTGTATTGACGGCCTGATTATACATGGCGAGTTACCCAGCATAGCCGCTATGCATGAGCGCATGACAGGAGGTGTTTTACTTTTTATTAGAATAGATTCATTCGCCCCATCGCAGAAGTTTGGCTGTATTATCCTATCGGCAAATGTATGGCAAAGGAATTGTTAGTGGGCAAGGAAATGCGCATTGGCCTCATCGGTTATGGCAAGGCAGGCAAAGCGGTTGCCAATGTATTGAGCAGCGACCCGCGCTTCGATCTGCGCTGGATTGCCCGTCGGTCAGTGAACGATGAACTGCAGAAGCATCCGGGTACGGATGTTCCTATCGTCGGCATCGACCGCATTCCGTTCGTGAAATTGTTCGAGCAGCATCCGGTGGATGCGCTGGTTGATTTCTCCTCGCGGGAAAGCCTCCACGCTTATGGCGAGGAAGTGCGCAAACGCGGCATCATGCTGGTCAGTGCGATTTCCGCCTATACCGAGAGCGACCTGGACTATGCGCGCAGCCTGATGCAGGACACGCGTGTGCTGTGTTCGCCCAATATCACTCTGGGAATCAATTTCCTGATCGTGGCGGCCAGGCTGTTGCGCAAGATCGCACCGTTTGCCGACGTGGAAATACTTGAGCAGCATTTCAGGGAGAAGCCGGAAGTCTCCGGCACGGCGCGCAAGATCGCCGAGACGCTGGAGGTGGAAGGCGAGCGCATCACCTCACTGCGGCTGGGCGGCATTGTCGGGCATCACGAGGTGATCTTCGGCTTCCCGCACCAGACCGTGCGCCTTACGCATGAATCCATCCGACGTGAGGCATTCGGTACCGGCGCTGCCTTTGCACTAACTCAGCTGGCAAATTGCGGCAAGGGTTTCTATACCTTCGACGACCTGTTGTTGCGCTTGATGCGCGCAGAGCTACTGGATGCATGATACTGGTCGCCTGACAGCAAGATACACCACTACTGCCGCTACGCGATTTTCCAGCTTAATAGCCCCGCTTATTCCTCGGATGCAGCGTCCCCGGCCTTGGCCTTGCGCGGCACGGTCTTGGGGTCGCAGATGATGGGGCGGTAGATCTCGACACGGTCGCCGTCATTGAGCACGGCATCCAGCTTGCTGACCTTGCCGTAGATGCCGACCTTGTTTTTCTCAAGGTCGATCTCGGGAAACTGCTTGAGGATGCCCGAGCGGTTGATGGCGTCCTGGATGGTGGCGCCTTCCGGCACCACGATGTTGAACCAGGCTTGGCGTTGCGGCAGGGCGTAGGCGATTCCGATCTTCATGCTCTTTCCTCAGGGTGCGCAGTGGGCGGCGCTGGGCTGGGCGACCCTGGCGGAGCGCTCGTCTATCATGCGCTTGAGCACCAGCACCAGACCGGTGACCAGGAAGGCGCCGGGCGGCAGGATCATCATCAATATCCCCGTGTCGGGAGGCAGCACGCGCATCTCCATGAACTTGAAGGCGGGACCGAGCAGCAGCGACGCGTCGGCAAACAGGGTGCCGGAGCCGGCAACTTCTCTTATCGCACCTATGAAGGTAAGTGCGAGGGTGAAGCCGACCCCCATGAAAAAACCGTCCGCCATTGAAGGCAGGATGGGTCTTTTCGAAGCAACCATCTCGATGCGCGCAAACGGCAGGCAATTCACCACGATCAGCGGAATGAACAGGCCAAGCACCTTGTAAAGCTCGTGCAGCCACGCATTCATGGACATGTCCACCACGGTCACCATGCTCGCGATGATCAGCACGAAGACGGGGATGCGCACCTCCTGGGAGAAGCGGGTGCGGAAGATGGACACCAGCGTGGCGGAGCCGGTCATCACGAACGCCGTCGCCAGCCCCATGCCGAGGCCGTTGGTGGCGCTGTTGGTCATGGCCATGGCCGGGCACAGGCCCAGCATCATGCTCAGCACGCCGTTGTTCGACCACAATCCCTCGCGCGCAATGTTGCGGTATTCAGCCATCGTCGTCATTTCATTTTGCTCCCTTCGCTGCGGCGCCAGCGGCTTCTGCACCTGCCGTCTTGCCGCTCTTGAATTCCATTAGTTTCGCCTTGTTCGCGTCGAAGAACTGCAGCCCTTCGCGGATGGCCTTGACCACGGCACGCGGCGTGATGGTGGCGCCGGCGAACTGGTCGAAGATACCGCCGTCCTTCTTCACCTTCCATTTTTCGACTGGCGGGTTGCCGACGCTCAGGCCGGTGAAGCGCAATATCCAGTCGCCCTTCTTCACCTCGATCTTGTCGCCGAGACCCGGAGTCTCCTTGTGCGCCAGAACGCGCGCGCCGAGGATCTTGCCCTCCGGATCCACGCCCAGCATCACCTTGATCGCGCCCGCGTAGCCGGTGCTGGAAGTCTCGAACGCCACCCCGGTCACCTTGCCTTCCCTGGTGGCGATATAGGCGGTAACCTCGCTACCCTGCTCGTTCTTCAGGGTGAGGATATCCGTTGCCAGGTTGTTGTCGTGGATGCTGTCCGGAATCACCTGCGCGAGCGAATTCTGCCGGTCTTCCAGGGCGCGCAAGGCGATGTCGTCCTTGGTGTAGCCATTGGTCATGACGAGCAGCGATCCGAAGCCCAGGCAGAAAGCCCCGAGGATCAGCCCATGTATCAGCGTGCGCTGCGATTTCATGGCTTCTCCTCCAGGGGCAGCGGTTCGCCTTTGCGGGTGCGTCCGAAAGCGCGCGGTCGGGTGTATTGGTCGATGATCGGGGTCAGCGAGTTCATCAGCAGCACCGCGAAGGCCATCCCTTCAGGGTAGCCGGCGAAGTTACGGATGCTCCAGGTGAGCAGGCCGACGCCAATGCCGAAGATGAGTTGCCCCGTCTTGGACACCGGGGAGGTCACATAGTCGGTGGCGATGAAGAACGCGCCCAGGAAAGTGGCGCCGGACATCAGGTGGAAGGTGCCGGAGGTGAAGCGCGCGGGGTCAATGGCATGGAACAGCGCCGCGATCAGGAACAGCGAGCCCATCATGCTCACCGGGATATGCCAGGAGATGATGCGTTTCGCCATCAGGAACAGGCCGCCGGCCAGGATCAGTATCGCCGAGGTCTCGCCCATGCTGCCGGCACGGTAGCCCAGCGTCATGTCCATGAGGTCGGGCACCTGGGCCATGGACTGCGCCACCGGGATGCCGCGCGACAGTTCGGTCTTGATATACCCCAGCGCCGAAGCCGCACTCACCGTATCGGGCATGTTGCCGCCGAACGTGATGGCGAAGGCTTCGGTAAGGCCCGGCGCGCCTGCCGAAAACAGCGGATGCGGCGCGACCCAGACGGTCATCGCCACGGGAAAAGAGATCAGCATGACGGTACGACCCACCATGGCCGGATTGAACACATTCTGGCCGAGGCCGCCGAAGGCGTGCTTGGTCAGCGCGATGGCGAAGATCGCCGCCAGCACGCCGATCCACCAGGGCGCCCAGGGCGGCAGGCTCATCGCCAGCAACCAGCCGGTCAATATCGCCGAGCAGTCGGCCAAAGTCGCCACCACCGGTTTGCCCGCCAGTAACAGGCAAGCCGCCTCGACCGCCACGCAGGCGCCGACCGTGATGGTGAACAGCAGGATCGCCGGCCAGCCGAACAGATAGAGATTGAAAAGGGTGGCTGGCATCAGCGCCAGCAGCACCGTGAACATGGTCTTCTGGACCGTGTTGAACCCGTGGGCAAACGGCCCGCTCTTCTTCATGATTGCGATACTCATGCGTTGACCTTTTCTTCGGTGGTAGCCTTGGTCTCCCCGCCCGGCGGGGCAGCGTCTGCAGCCGGCTTGCTTTTCGCGGCCAGGGCGGCGCGCTTGGCCTCGGCGGCCTTCTCGATGCGGATGGTGCGCACCTCGGCCAGCGTCTTGATGCGTTCGCTCTTGCGCCGCTCACTCTCCAGCTCTCTCAGCACCCCCTTGGCATAGTTGAAGTAATGCACCAGCGGGATGTGCGACGGGCATACCCATGAGCAACTGCCGCACGAGAAACAGTCCATCACGCCGAGCTTGGCGGCAACATCCAGATTATCCTTGCGGATGAAGGCCGCCATATCCACCGGCGACAGGCCGCACGGGCAGATGGTGACACAGGCGCCGCAACGGATGCACGCGGAGGTCGGGCTGTTGTTGATCTCCTCTGCGGTCATCGCCAGGATACCCGAGGTGCCCTTGACCACCGGTACGTCCAGGCTGGGCAGCGGCTGGCCCATCATCGGCCCGCCGTTGACCACACTCTCGGGGCGCGCCGAGAAACCGCCGCAGAATTCGACCAGGTCGGATACCTTCGTGCCTATCGGCGTCATGACGTTGCTGGGTTCGCGTATCGCGCCGCCGCTCACCGTCACCACGCGTGCGACCAGCGGACGGCCGAAGCGGACGGCGTGGTGCACGGCGCGTGCGGTGGCAACGTTGTGCACCACGATGCCGAGGTCGGCGGTCAGCTTGCGCGCCGGCGTCTCGCGACCGGTGATCGCCTGCACCAGATGGCGCTCCGATCCCATCGGATACTGCACCGGTACGGCAACCACCTTGATCTCCGGGAAGGCAGCGGCCGCCCTGGTCATGATCTCGATCGCCTGCGGCTTGTTCTGTTCGATGCCGATGACCACCTTGGCCGTACCCAGCGCGTGGGCCATGATGCGGGCACCGTCAATCACTTCGTCTGGATACTCGCGCATCACCCGGTCGTCGCAGGTCAGGTAAGGCTCGCACTCCGCGCCGTTGAGCAGCAGGGTCTCGAGCTTCTTCTGGGCACCAAGGTTCAGCTTCACCGCCGACGGGAAGGCGGCGCCGCCCATGCCGACGATACCCGACTGGGCGACGCGGTCATGGATCGTGTGCGGATCGGCGGCAAACGGGTCGGCGATCGGCTCGGGCAGGTCGGCCCATTCGTCCTTGCCGTCCGGCTCGATGATGATGGTCTTCTGCGGCAACCCGGAAGGATGAGGCGCCGCGACCTCCGCCACCGAGGTAATGCGGCCGGACGTGGGCGCATGCTGCGATGCCGACACCGCCCCCTGATTGCGCGCGATCATCTGGCCTTTCCTGACCAGGTCGCCCTCGGCTACCAGCACCTCGGCCGGAGCGCCGATATGCTGTTGCAGCGGAATGTAGAGTGCAGCCGGCATCGGCATGGCAACGATAGCCTTCTCACTGGTCATATCCTTGCGGTATTCCGGATGGATACCGCCGCGTATGGGGAATAGTTTCATCTGTGACAACTCCTATTGCGCATGCACAAGCGCGGGCTTGGGGGGCGTATTCTCGATTTCCGGCTTGGGCCAATGCCAGTTGGCCAGCGTCATCGGGTACTGAACCATGACAATGGCATCGGTGGGGCAGACCTTGACGCACTTGCTGCAGCCATGACAGGCATCGACGATGATGGTGTGCATCAGCTTGTTGGCGCCCATGATGGCATCCGTCGAGCACTCCCTAATGCAGCGCGTGCAACCGATGCACAGGTCCTCGATGATGTATGCGTGTTCCGGCCCCTTGTCCTCCATATCGGAGAGGTCGGCGGCAACGCCCAGCTTTGCGGATAGCGCCTCGACCAACGGCTTGCCACCGGGTGCGCACAGTGTTATAGCAGCCTCGCCCTTGGCCAGCGCCGCCGCGTACTGGGAGCAGCCGGCATAGCCGCACTGGCCGCACTGCGAACCGGGCATCATGGCCTTCAATTCCTCTTCCAGAGGGTCTTCCTTCACGGCGAATTTGCGCGCAGCCGCGCCGAGGACGGTACCCAGCGTCAGGCCGATTAACGTAAGACTGCCGACCGCGATCAACATGCTAACCATAATCAGCTCGCTCCCATACCTGAAAAACCCATGAATGCCAGCGCCAGCAGGCTGACCACGATGAAAGCGATCGGCGGACCGGCGAACAGGCGTGGGACATCCATCACGGCCAGTCGTTCGCGCAGGCCGGCAAACATGACCAGCACCAGACTGAAGCCCATGGCGGAACCGATGGCGAACAGGACGCTGGTGAGGATGCTCATCTTGGCGTCGACCAGCAGCAGCGCGATGCCGAGCACGGCGCAGTTGGTGGTGATCAGCGGCAGGTAGATGCCCAGCAACTGGAACAGCGACGGTGATACTTTCTTGACCACCAACTCGGTGAACTGGACGGTGGAGGCGATGATCAGGATGAAGGTGATGGTGCGCAGATAGCCCAGATCGAAGGGGGTCAGCAGGAACGTGTTGGCCGTCCAGCCAGCGATGGCCGCAACCGTCATCACGAAGGTGGTCGCCATGCCCATGCCGACGGCGGCATCCAGGCGCGTGGTCACGCCCATCGTCGGACACAGACCGAGGAAGCGGCCCAGAATGACGTTGTTGACCAGCGCCGCACTGAACATCAGGAGTATGTATTCTTTCATTATGCTATCCCTTGCCTACTCAAGAACTACACGTTTCGCCGGGCCTGGCACGGCGCAGAAACAGCGGAGCGAGATCGCCCCTGGTATATAAACGCCTCGCCTCCAGCCGCGAAACCCCCAGCCCGATTACCAGGCCGGCGATCATCGCCCCCATGGTGATGAGATCGCTGCCGAACTTCCATTGCGCCAGCGACCCGGCAAGCAGCAGGCTGGCGAGCGGGATGGCGTAGGCGGCGATCGAGGCCTTGAGCAGCACATTATCGCGAATGCCAAACACGACGCGCTCACCGACGGCAAGGTTGGCATCGTTGTTTATCCGGAAACGGCGATTCTCCAGCCGGCTGGCCGTGGTGCCAACACCCTTTGAACCGCATGCGGACGCGGAGGCGCAGCTGCCGCAACTCGAACCCTGCTCGGGTACCAGCCAGGCTGTCTTGCCTTCTATCTTCACTACTTGAGCTATGCCCTCAACCATCGCGGGCGCGCTGAAATCCTGAGTGCTATGCGCAAACTCGTCCATGGTCATGCCTCTACGGTCGAAACCACACCCTCGGGGGTGACGTAGATCGCCTTCTGACCGCCGGCAGAACGGAGAATATGTTGACGGCTCTCGGCAGGGGCCATCAGCATGGCGGTGGAAAGGCCGTCGGCAACAGCGCCAGTGTTTGCCACCACCGAGACCCCCAGCAGCGCCGGTGCTGTGCGCCCGTTGCGGGTGTCTATCAGATGCGTGAAAGCACCCGCGGAATCGAACAAGGTACCGTACCCACCCGAAGTGGAAACGCATTTATCCACCACATCCAGCGTGACAACCGTACGGCCCGGATTGGCGGGATCGGCGATGCCGATGCGCCAGGCTGAGCCGTCCGGCTTGGCCGAAAGTGCGCGCGGTTCGCCCATATCAACCAGCATGCGGTCGAAGCCATGGGCGCGCAGCACATCGGCGACACGGTCGGTGATATAGCCCTGCGCGCCGCTGTTCAGCGTCAACCCCATGCCGGGGCGGGAGAAGGAAATGCGCTTGCGTGCAGCGTCCACCTCGACTGCACGCCAGTCCACCAATGCCAGCGCGGCGGCGAGCTCGCGTGGCGTCGGCCCGGCAGGATCAGGATTGTTTGCGGTGAAATGGCGGAAATAGGTTTGCCATACCGGCTGGATAGTGGGGTCATAGACGCCGTCGCTGATCCTGGCCAGCGCCAAAGAGCGTGTCAGCATGGCGATGAAATCGTCCGGTGCGTTTTCGAGTACGCCTTCGCGGTTGAGCATCGAGATGGAGCTGTCCGCACGGTAAACGCTGAAAATCGCCTCAAGGCGTTTCAGTTCGTCCAGTCCGGCAGCGATGGCGGCACGCGCCTGCGCCTCGTCGGCATGGTAAAGCTGGATGGAGGCCGGCGCACCCAGCGCGGTGCCTTCCCAGCGCACCGGCTTGGCCTGGCTAGCCCCCGCCTTAAGCAGCAGCGGCAAGCCGGCAGCAGCGGCGACAAAAGTGATGAAGCGGCGGCGCGACATTACGGCAGTCATAAGGGCAACCTCGAATAAATAATTACTGGTTTGTTTGCAACGATCCCATTAACAGAAAAGCCCAACAAACCGCATTCAATACGCCGGCGGTTGTCGTGTCTGGCCTGCCTGAACTGCCCGGGAAACAGCGTGCGTGAAAAGTGATGAACGGAGATCCCCATACTGCATGGATACCGGACACATCTGGATTTTTGCGCTGCGCTAAGCCAGTTTGAAGCAGACAACACGACGCATGAAGCCTTCCTCAAAAAGCTCGCCAGCCATATCATATTGCAGGCCATAAACTTAGTGCATCGCATTAATTTGGTCAAGCAGAACCGCATGAAAACCCTCTTCCTCACGTCAACTCCAAACGCTCCTCAGCCTTGCCTCGTTGACCTCAGAAAGGTCAACGAGATTCAAGTCCGGCAATAACGAGGGTCGAGCCAAACCAGGCACGACCCGAGTTAAACGCCGATATCAGACCGGTTCCTGATATTGTTCCTCCAACAACTTGGCCTGCGCCGCCGCCAAGCGCGCGATAGGCACACGCGGCCCAGAACAGGAGACGTAATTGAGTCCGATATGATGGCAAAAACGAATCGAGCCGGGATGCCCGCCATGTTCGCCGCAGATACCCATCTTTAAACCCGGATTGGTTCCCCGGCCTTTCGCCACTGCCATCTTCATCAATTGCCCCACACCCTTGATATCCAGCACCTCGAACGGATTGTCTTCCAGAATGCCGGTTTCGTTGTAGGCGGGTAGGAACTTGTTTTCCGCATCCTCGCGGCTGAAGGAGAAGGTGGCCTGGGTCAGGTCGTTGGTGCCGAACGAGAAGAACTCTGCAGTTTCCGCCATGCGCCCGGCGCGCACGCAGGCGCGCACCACTTCCAGCATCGAGCCGAACTTGAATTGCACGTTGATGCCGTGGGTTGCATTCACTTCCTGGTGGATGCGCTGGACATAACTGTGTATGCGCTTGAGTTCTTCCACCGTGGCCACCTGCGGCACCATGATTTCGGGATAGATCTCGATGCCCTCTTTGGCGCACAGGGCGGCGGCTTCGAGGATCGCCCGTATCTGCATCGAGTAGATTTCCGGGTAAGTGATGCCCAGCCGCACGCCGCGATGACCCAGCATCGGGTTGACTTCGGCCAGCGCCCTGACCTTTTTCAGAATCACTTCCTTCTTGCCGATAACATCTTCCTCCAGATGTGATTCCTTGAAGGTATCCAGGCTGCCCATGAGCTTGATCAGGCCATCGGCATATTGCTGATAGAGCTTGGGATTGAGCATCTTGAGCGTCTCAGGCAACTCTTCCAGGCCATTGATGGTATCGCGCAATTGGTGCAGGTGGGCAATTTCCAATTCGAGTTGCGCGGCGGTGGGCAGAAATTCGTGCATCGGCGGATCGAGCAGGCGCACGGTGACGGGCAGCCCCTTCATCGCCTTGAATATTCCCTTGAAGTCGGCACGCTGGATCGGCAACAGGCGGTCCAGCGCGGCCTGCCGGTCTTCCTTCGTCTCGGCCAGGATCATTTCCTGCACGATCGGCAACCTGTCGGTGCTGTTGAACATGCGCTCAGTGCGGCACAGGCCGATACCCATCGCACCAAACTCGCGCGCGCGCAGGGCGTCGCCGGGAGTGTCGGCATTCGCCATCACCTTGAGTCTCGCCACCTCGTCCGCCCAGGCCAGCAGGGTAGCCATTTCCTCGGAAAACTCGGCCTCCACCGTCGGCACCTCGCCGGCATAGACATGGCCGGTGCCGCCGTCGATGGTGATGACATCGCCTTCCTGCAAGGTGGTCTCGCCGATCTGGGCATTGCGCAGATGATCGTTGATCACGATCTGATCGCACCCCGACACGCAGGGTTTGCCCATGCCGCGTGCGACCACGGCAGCATGGGAGGTCTTGCCGCCGCGGCTGGTCAGAATACCCTGCGCCTGGAAGAAGCCGTGAATATCCTCGGGCTTGGTCTCTTCGCGCACCAGGATGATCTTTTCGCCGGCACGACCGCGCGCCTCGGCGGTATCTGCGTCGAACACGATCTTGCCGGATGCCGCGCCGGGCGAGGCAGGCAGACCCTGCGCCAGCGACTTGCCATGAAAGTTCGGCGCCAACTGCGGTACCAATAATTGCTCCAGAATCGCCGGTTCGACACGCAGCAGCGCACGCTCCTTGGAAATCAGTCCCTCATGGAACATCTCCACCGAGGAGCGCACCATGCCGCGCGCGTTCATCTTGCCGTTGCGCGTCTGCAGGCAATAGAGGATGCCCTTCTCGATGGTGAATTCGAAATCCTGCACCTCGTGATAATGCGATTCCAGCCGGTTGTGCAGCGTCATCAACTGGCGGTATATCTCCGGCATTTCCTGCTCCATCTCGGCGATGGCCTTGGGTGTGCGGATACCCGCCACCACATCCTCGCCCTGCGCGTTGACCAGGTATTCGCCGTAAATGACGTTTTCGCCGGTGCCGGGGTTGCGCGTGAAACCCACGCCGGTGCCGGAATCGTTGCCCATGTTGCCGAACACCATGGTGCAGATGTTCACCGCCGTGCCATTGGCTTGATCCTTGGTGATCCTGAACTGTTTGCGGTAATCAACCGCGCGCTTGCCCATCCAGGAACCGAACACCGCGCCCACCGAAATTTCCAACTGCTCGTATGGGTCTTGCGGGAACGGCTTGCCGGTATGCTTCTGGACGATGGACAGGAATTCGCCCGCCAGTTCCTTGAGATGTTCGACGTTCAGATCCAGATCCTGGGGCGCGCCGTATTTGCGCTTGATCGCAGCCATGCGTTCGTCGAAATGTTCGTCGCTGATGTTGAGCGCGATCTTGCCGAACAACTGGATGAAACGGCGATAAGTATCGTAGGCAAAGCGTTCGTTGCCGGTTTGCTTGATTAATCCCTTGAGCGAAGTTTCGTTGAGTCCGAGATTGAGGATGGTGTCCATCATGCCCGGCATGGACATGGACGAACCGGAACGCACCGAGACGAGCAAAGGATTCTCGCCGCTGCCAAAACCCTTGCCGGTTTTCTTTTCCAATGCCTGCATGTAAGTCTTGACTTCAGCCAGCAAGCCATCCGGCAGTTTGTTTTTTTCCAGGTAGGCAGTGCACGCATCGGTGGTGATGGTGAAACCGGGGGGGACATTCAGGCCGATCTGCGTCATCTCGCACAGATTCGCGCCCTTGCCTCCCAGCAGCATCTTGTTCTTGCCATCACCCTGCTCGAATTCGTAAACATATTTTTTGCTATCAGTCATAACACCCCCTGTTTGATATTTGCATATTACCGAGCTTTACGTGATTCATAACAGATGCCTTCACCGCGACCATCAATCCCGCAAGACAACTTCACGCGCTTGCCAAGCAAGCGCAGTGAATTGCCTACTGTTCGGTGAATACGTGAATCCAGACAAGTAATTTTCAAGCGGCGAAAGTCGGGGCAGGCTATTTGTCAGTCGGCCCCTTCTTCTTGGCATCGGCCGCCATGTGCTCGAAAACCGCATAGTGCTTCCGCAGTTCCTTATCATAGAACGCCACCGTTTTTCCGCTATCGGCATCCATTTTCTTCACCAAACCACGGAAGCGCGGTTCATTCTTGACGAATTCATGGATCGACACGGAGGGCTCCTGCGAATCCAGCGAGAGCGGATTCTTGCCTTCCTCCTCGCGGCGCGGATCGTAGCGGTACAGCGGCCAATGGCCGGTATTGACCGCCAGTTCCTGCTGCTGGTGCTGTATGTTCATTTCGTAGCCGTGCTCGGTGCAGGGACTGTAGGCAATGATCACTGACGGGCCATCAAAGGATTCTGCTTCGATGAAGGCCTTCAGCGTGTGGGCGTCCTTCGCGCCATAGGCGACCTGGGCGACGTAGACATTGCCGTAACTCATGGCGATCTGTCCCAGATCCTTCTTGCCGGTAGGCTTGCCGCCGGCGGCAAATTTGGCCGTGGCGCCGCGCGGCGTGGCCTTGGAACACTGCCCGCCGGTGTTGGAATAGACCTCGGTATCGAGCACCAGGATATTGACGTTACGTCCGGAGGACAGCACATGATCCAGACCGCCGAAGCCGATGTCGTAGGCCCAGCCGTCGCCGCCGATGATCCACACGCTCTTCTTGGCCAGGTAGTCCGCCAGGCTCTCCAGATTGCGCGCCTCGGCGGTATCGATGCCGGCCAGCACCTTGCGCAAGGCTTCGATGCGCTCGCGCTGGGCGAAGATACCCGCTTCTTCCGACTGATCGGCAGCGAGGATGGACTCAACCAATTCCGCACCGACTTTATCCTTCATCCGTCCAAGCAGCTCGCGGGCCTGCTCGGCATGCTTATCGAGGCTGACGCGGAAGCCCAAACCGAATTCCGCATTATCCTCGAACAGCGAGTTCGCCCAGGCCGGGCCGCGCCCTTCCGGGTTCTTGCTGTAGGGCGTGGTGGGCAGGTTGCCGCCGTAGATCGAGGAGCAGCCGGTGGCGTTGGCCACCACCAGGCGGTCTCCGTACAACTGGGTGACCAGCTTGATATAGGGCGTTTCGCCGCAGCCGACGCAGGCAGAGGGAAACTCGAACAGCGGCTGCAGCATCATCGCACCCTTGATGGTGGAAGTGCGCAACCTGGTGCGATCGAATTCCGGCAGACTGAGGAAGAAATCGAAGTTTTCTTTTTCCTGCTTGCGCAACGGCAGGATGTCGCGCATGTTGAGCGCCTTGTAGTTCGGGTCGGTCTTGGATACCGCCGGGCAGATGTCGACACACAACTCGCAGCCGGTACAGTCCTCGGGTGCCACCTGGTAAGTGACGTGCATGCCCTGCTCGAATTCCTTGCCCTTGATCTGGATATGCTTGAAGGTGGGCGGCGCGTCCTTGGCCAGTTCGACGGGAAACACCTTGGAACGGATGGCCGTATGCGGACAGACGAACGCGCACTTGCCACAGTAGATGCACAGCTCTTCGTCCCATACCGGAATTTCCAGCGCCAGATTGCGCTTGTCCCAGATTGCAGTGCCGGTAGGCCATGTGCCATCGGCGGGGAACACCGACACCGGCAGCAGATCGCCGCGGCCGGCCATGATTTCGGCAGTCACGCGCTTGACGAAATCCGTCGCATCAGTGCCCACCGGCTCGGGCATTTCAAAATTGCTGGTGGCGCTGGCCGGGACCTTCACCTTGTGCAGGTTGGCCAGGGTCTCATCGATCGCCCTCCAGTTGGCCTCTACCACCGCCCTGCCCTTCTTGCTGTAGGACTTCTCGGCGGCGGACTTGATCTTCTCGATCGCCAGTTCACGCGGCAACACGCCGGAAATGGCGAAGAAGCAGGTCTGCATGATGGTATTGATGCGGCTGCCCATGCCGGTCGCCCTGGCGATCGCATAGGCATCGATCGCATAGAACTCGATCTTTTTGTCGATGATCTGCTGCTGCATCTTGCGCGTCAGCTTATCCCATACCTTGTCCGGTGCTACCGGGATGTTGAGCAGGAACACCGCGCCCTCGGCGGCGTAATCCAGCATCTCATAACGTTCCAGGAATCCCGGCTGGTGGCAGCCGATGAAGTTCGCCTCGCTGTTGCCGATCAGGTAGGGGGAGTGTATCGACTTGGGCGAGAACCGCAGGTGGGAGACGGTGATCGCACCGGCCTTTTTCGAGTCATACACGAAATAACCCTGGGCGTAGAGTTCAGTTTCCTCGCCCATGATCTTGATGGTGTTCTTGTTGGCGCCCACGGTACCGTCCGAGCCCAGACCGTAGAACACGCAACGGTTCACACCGCGGCTGGCATCGTTGCGGAAACTCGCATCCCACTTCAGGCTGGTGTGGGTGACGTCATCGATGATGCCGACGGTGAAGTTATTCTTCGGCTGGTCCTTTTTCAGTTCGTCGAACACACCCTTGATCATGCCCGGCGTAAATTCCTTGGAAGACAGGCCGTAGCGCCCGCCCACCACGCGCGGCATGACGGTGAACCTGCTCTTGCCGGCGGTAAAGGCTTCGGCGAGTGCTGTCACCACGTCCTTGTACAGCGGCTCGCCGTCCGCACCGGGTTCCTTGTTGCGGTCGAGAACGGCAATACGCCTGGCCGTGACCGGAATAACCTTGAGCAACTCGTCCGACGCGAAGGGGCGGTACAGGCGCACTTTCACGATACCCACCTTCTCGCCATGGGCGGTCAGGTGCTCCACCGTTTCCTCCGCGGCATCCGCGCCGGAGCCCATCAGGATCGCCACGCGCTCGGCATCCGGCGCGCCGACGTAGTCGTACAGGTGGTATTGGCGGCCGGTGAGCTTGGCGAATTTGTCCATCGCCTTCTGCACGATGCCGGGCATCGCGTTGTAATAGGAGTTGACCGTTTCGCGCGCCTGGAAGTACACGTCCGGATTCTGCGCCGTGCCGCGGATCACCGGATGGTCTGGAGTCAGCGCGCGGGTGCGGTGTGCGAACACCAGCTTGTCATCGATCATCTCGCGCACGACTTCGATCGGCACCTGCTCGACCTTGGCCACTTCGTGCGAAGTGCGGAAGCCGTCGAAGAAATGCAGTATCGGCACGCGCGCTTCGAGCGTCGCGGCCTGGGCGATCAGCGCCATGTCCATCGCTTCCTGCACGGTGTTGGAGGCAAGGAAGGCAAAGCCGGTGGAACGCGCCGACATCACGTCGCTGTGGTCGCCGAAGATCGACAGACCCTGTGCCGCAAGCGCGCGCGCCGCCACATGCATGACAAACGGCGTCAGTTCCCCGGCGATCTTGTACATGTTGGGGATCATCAGCAGCAGCCCCTGCGAGGCGGTGAAGGTGGTCGTCAGCGAACCGGTCTGCAATGCACCGTGCACCGTGCCGGCAGCGCCGCCTTCGCTCTGCATGGTGATTACTTCGGGAACTGTGCCCCACAGGTTTTTGGTGCCTTGGGCCGACCAGACATCGGAATATTCTCCCATCGGCGAGGAAGGTGTGATCGGATAGATCGCAATCACTTCATTGGTCAGATGGGCAATATAGGCCGCGGCTTCATTCCCGTCGATCGTAACCATTTGCGCTTGATACATCAAAAAACTCCTTCAGTCAGTAATAATGTGCCGGTTATCCAAAAACAAGATGGGACTAACCCGAATATTTCATAAATTCGCATGATGGTTGCACAGGGTTTTGATCGATAGGGCCCGCTAGCGGACGCGAAGTCTTGCAGCAGAGCGCCGTAAAATCCTGCGGTCCGCCGAGTAATACGCAAGTTTCAGAGAATGCCCAAATTCGCTACAAACGAACGTGATGCCGCAACCAGAATCTTTCATATCAATCAAAAGGCCAGCAGCAGCATAGATTAAACAATCCGTGCCCAACAAATCCAGCAAGCCTAAATGTGCATATTCTATCCCAACTATTTGCGCTACGAAATCTTTTATGTGCCATTACCATACTGCTCGCATGCCCATACCCCTCCATACCTTACTGGAAGTCTTTCTGGAGAAATAATCAGCCAAGGGAACACTTAATCGAATTGCCATTGAGCACGGCATGGCGATGCCGCTATAATGCCCCACTCGAAAACCTAGGCAATAGCCTATTGGGATACCCCCTGAAAAAATTATAATCCGGCCGTATTTCAGCAATTAGCCAGACTCAGGATCAATTTGTGATTACAAAAATACTCGTCGCCAACCGCGGTGAAATTGCGGTGCGCATCGTGCGCGCGTGCTCTGAAATGGGCATCAAGTCGGTCGCCATTTACACGGATGCCGACCGCCATGCGCTGCACGTAAAAAAAGCGGACGAGGCCTACCATATCGGCTCCGAGCCGGTTACCGGCTACCTTAACGCTCACAACATCGTCAATATAGCCGTTACCTCGGGGTGCGATGCACTGCATCCGGGCTATGGCTTCCTTGCGGAGAACCCCGAACTGGCCGAGATTTGCGCGCGCCGCGATATCAAATTCATCGGCCCGAACGCGGATGTCATCCGCCAGATGGGAGACAAAGTACAGGCGCGCAATGCGATGATCGCCGCCGGCATTCCTTGCGTGCCGGGCAGCGACGGCAACCTGGCCGATGTGGAAGAGGCGCGCATACTGGCAAACAAGATCGGCTACCCCGTGATGCTCAAGGCCACCAATGGAGGCGGCGGGCGCGGCATTCGACGCTGCGACAGCGATAAAGACCTCATCAGCAACTATGCGCGCGTGATCTCGGAAGCCAGCAAGGCTTTTGGCCAGCCGGAAGTCTTCCTGGAAAAATGCGTGGTCGACCCGCGGCATATTGAAGTGCAGGTGCTGGGCGACAGCCATGGCAACGTGATCCATTTGTTCGAGCGTGACTGCTCCATCCAGCGCCGCAACCAGAAGCTGATCGAGATTGCCCCATCGCCACAGATCACCCAGGCGCAGCGCGAATATATCGGCAGCCTTGCCGTCAAGGCGAGCCGCGCCGTGGGCTATGAAAACGCGGGCACCGTCGAATTCCTGCTCGACCAGGACAACAATTTCTATTTTATGGAAATGAACACCCGCATCCAGGTCGAGCATACCGTGACGGAAACCATTACCGGCATCGATATCGTGCAGGAGCAGATTCGCATCGCCGATGGCCTTAAGCTGCAATACCAGCAGGAAGATGTCCGATTCCGCGGCTACGCCATGGAGTTCCGCATCAATGCGGAAGACCCCAAGAACGGGTTCCTGCCGAGTTTCGGCAAGATCACCCGTTACTATGCGCCGGGCGGCCCCGGCGTGCGCATCGATGCCGCCATGTACAGCGGCTACGAGATCCCGCCCTATTTCGATTCCATGTGCGCCAAGCTCACCGTCTGGGCGCTCACCTGGGACGGGGTCGTCGAACGCGGCCGCCGCGCGCTGAATGATATGTTGATCTATGGCGTCAAAACGACCATACCGTATTACCAGGAAATCCTGAAACATCCCGATTTCAGGAATGCGAACTTCAATACCGGATTCGTGGAGTCTCATCCGGAGCTGATCGATTACACCATAAGAATCCCGCCAGAACTGAGGGCAGCTGCCATTTCAGCCGTGATAGCGGCGCACGAAGGCATTTAATTTCAACCTATCCAATCAAGTTAACGACATGGCAAAAACCCTTATCTCCGAACTGGTCCTGCGCGACGGCCATCAATCCGTGATCGCGACGCGCATGCGCACCGAAGACATGCTGCCCATCTGCCACAAGCTGGATAACATCGGCTTCTGGTCGCTGGAAGCCTGGGGAGGCGCGACCTTCGACTCCTGCGTGCGCTTCCTGAAAGAAGACCCGTGGGAACGCCTCAAGAAATTGCGCAAGGCCTTGCCGAACAGCCGTATCCAGATGCTGCTGCGCGGGCAGAACCTGCTCGGCTACCGGCACTATTCCGATGACGTGGTGCGCGCCTTTGTCGGCAAGTCTGCGGACAACGGCATCGACGTATTCCGCGTTTTCGATGCGATGAACGACCTGCGCAATCTGCGCGTCTCCGTCGAGGCGGTAAAGAAAGCCGGAAAGCATGCCGAGGGTTGCATCAGCTACACCACCAGCCCGGTGCATGGCATTCCCCAGTTCGTCGAACTGGCGCGCGAACTGGAAACCATGGGCTGCGACACCATCTGCATCAAGGACATGGCCGGCCTGCTCACGCCTTACGCGACCACCGATCTGGTCAAAGCGATGCGCGCTGCCGTCAGCCTGCCGATCCATTTGCACAGCCACTCCACTTCCGGCCTGTCCTCCATGTGTTTCCTCAAGGCAGTGGAAGCGGGCGCCACCATACTGGATACCTGCAATTCCTCCTTCGGCGAAGGCGCCAGCCATTCCTCGACCGAGAGCATCGTGGCCGCGCTGCAAGGCACTCCATACGATACCGGCCTCGACCTGGCGGCAATACAGGAGGTCACTGCCTATTTCTACGAAGTGCGCCAGAAGTACTGGCAGTACGAGAGCGCCTTCACCGGCGTGGATACGCGCGTACTGGTGAACCATGTGCCGGGCGGCATGATCTCCAACCTGTCCAACCAGCTCAAGGAACTGGGCGCGCTCAACCGCATGAACGAAGTGCTCGCCGAAATCCCGCGGGTACGCGAAGACCTGGGCTATCCGCCGCTGGTCACGCCAACCTCGCAAATCGTCGGCACACAGGCCGTCATGAACATCCTGACCGGCGCTCGCTACAAATCGGTCACGACTGAAGTCAAGAACTACCTGCTCGGTCACTATGGCAAGGCGCCGGGCACGGTCAACGAGCAGATCAAGAAACTTGCGGTCGGCGATGCGGACGTCGTGACCTGCCGCCCGGCGGACCTGCTCGAAGACGAGATGAACAAGCTCGGAATCACGTGCGAAGGCCTGGCAAAAAGCGAGGAAGATGTCCTCACCTACGCCATGTTCCCGGAAATGGCAAAAACCTTCCTGCAGGAACGCAACGCCGACACGCTTAAGCCGGAGCCGTTGCTGCCCAAAGAGTTCGTTACCACTTCGTCAGAACGCTACGCGCCCAACGAATTCAAGGTGACGCTGCACGGCGAAACTTTCCATATCAAACTCACCGGCAGCGGACATCACGGCGAAGCACAGCGTCCGTTCTATGTTTCTGTCGATGGCATTTCTGAGGAAGTCGTAGTCGAAACCCTGAATGAAATCGAGGTTTCCGGCGGAAAGGGCAACGGCAAGAAAAAACCTGCCGCCCAAGCATCAGGCACCGATCGCCCCCGCCCGTCCCATCAGGGTTGCGTGGCGACTGCCATGCCCGGCACCATAGTCGATGTCAAGGTCAAGGTCGGGGATAAGGTCGAGGCGGGAGATGGCGTACTGGTCATCGAAGCCATGAAGATGGAAAATGAAATCCAGGCGCCGATCAGCGGCGTCGTGATCAGCGTCCATGTCAAAAAGGGCGACAGCGTCGCGCCGGACGAGACCCTGGTCGAGATCCAGTAAATCCGGACGAACCTGATGCGCAGGACGGAATACTGTGCATGAACCTAAAAAAACCGCAATTAGCCACGGATGCACACGGGTTGTCACGGATAAACAATCCATTGATAATCCGTGTGCATCCGTGTTTATCCGTGGCTGGCTGATTTTTCCAGAATGAACAATCTCCTCCACCCATCCGCCGTACTCTACACGGGCAGCCGGCCGTTTCCCCAGCTTGCCGCGTGCGAGCATTTTGCCGGCAGCGAGAAACTGCTGCACAAGGCGCTCCAGATCCAGGCCGCATTATCGGTCGACGGGCGGCCTATCTTTGACATCACCGCCGACTGCGAGGACGGCGCCCCGGCAGGCAAGGAACGCGAACATGCGGCCATGATCGCCGAGTTGGTCCTGTCCGGCGAAAACCGCTTTGGCCGCATCGGTGTCCGCATCCACGATGCCAGTCATCCATTCTGGCGCGACGAACTGGAGATCATCATCAGCCGGGCCGGGCAGCGCGTGGCCTATATCGTTTTGCCCAAGCCGGAAAGCGCCAACGATGTCCTGACGCAGGTCTCCGCGCTCGACGAACTGAGAAACCGCCACGGCATCGCCCGCGAGATACCCGTCCATGTGCTGATCGAGACACCCGGCGCGCTGCATGAAGCATGGGAGATCGCCCGCCTGCCGCATGTCGAGACCCTCGACTTCGGCCTGATGGACTTCGTCTCCGCGCATCACGGCGCGATCCCTGCCGCAGCGATGCGCTCGCCCGGCCAGTTCGATCATGCGCTGGTGGTGCGCGCCAAATGTGCGATCGCTGCCGCCGCACTGGGCAACGGCGTCGTGCCCAGCCACAACGTCACCACCGAAATACGCGATGCCAATGTGGCGCGGGAGGACGCCCGCCGCGCCCGGCAGGAACTCGGCTTCCTGCGCATGTGGAGCATCCACCCCGCCCAGATCCAGCCTATTGTCGAAGCCATGCGCCCGGATTTTGCGGAGGTCAGCGAGGCCGCCGCCTTGCTGATCGCCGCCCAGGACGCGGCCTGGGGGCCTATCCAGCAGGAAGGCCAACTGCATGACCGCGCCTCCTACCGCTACTACTGGGAACTCCTGCAACGCGCGCAGTCGACAGGCATGAACATCTCTCCCGAAGCCCATCAGCGCTTCTTTTCCTGAATCCGATTTTTTGCACCGTATGGTGCGGTAAAAAAGCGAAAAGAAGGTTGATAGCCGGAAGATTTTTGCAGTACCATCACAGGTTCGCGCGTCCGGAATGAATGACATTTTGGAGATGCAGCAAAACATTCTGATGGTGTGGCAAAAAAGAACAATCAAGTCGAAACGACAATCAAAATCAAAAAAACAACTTAAATCGAAACGGAAAACTTCATGACACTGATGATAGGAATCCCCAGGGAAATAGCCGCGGGGGAAAAGCGCGCGGCCACCGTGCCCGATGTCGTCGAAAAGCTCATCAAGCTGGGATTCAAGGTTGCCGTCGAATCCGGCGCCGGAGATGCGGCGAACTTCAGCGATGATGTCTACCGCGCCGCGGGTGCAGAGATCATCGACGGTGCAGCCAAACTGTGGTCCGCATCCGACATCGTCTTCAAGGTGCGCGGCCCGACAGCGGGAGAAGTCGGCCTGATGCGCGAAGGCGGCACGCTGGTGAGCTTCATCTGGCCGGCGCAGAACCCCGAACTGATGCAGCAGCTCGCGGCGAAGAAAGCCACTGTGCTGGCCATCGACGCACTGCCGCGCATGCTGAGCCGCGCCCAGAAGATGGACGCGTTGACCTCCATGGCCGGCATCACCGGCTACCGCGCGGTCATCGAGGCTGCCAACGCCTTCGGCCGCTTTTTCAACGGCCAGATCACGGCTGCAGGCAAGGTACCGCCGGCCAAGGTCTTCATCGCCGGTGCCGGTGTGGCCGGCCTGGCGGCGATCGGCACCGCCGTCGGCTTGGGCGCCATCGTGCGCGCCAATGACACACGCCCCGAGGTGGGCGACCAGGTCAAGTCGATGGGCGGCGAATTCGTCAAGGTCGATTATGAGGAAGAAGGGTCCGGCGGCGGCGGCTACGCCAGGGTAATGAGCGAGGGCTTCCAGCAGGCCCAGCGCGAGATGTACGCCAAGCAGGCCAAGGAGGTGGACATTATCATCACCACCGCGCTGATCCCCGGCAAGCCCGCGCCCAAGCTGATCACCGCCGAGATGGTGAAGAGCATGAAACCGGGCAGCGTGATCGTCGACCTGGCTGCCGAACAGGGCGGCAACTGCGAACTGACCGAACCCGGCCAGGCTGTGGTGAAGCACGGCGTGACGATTATCGGTTATACGGATTTGCCCAGCCGCCTGGCCAAGCAATCCTCCACGCTGTATGCGACCAACCTGTTCCGCCTGACCGAAGAACTGTGCAAGACCAAGGACGGTGTCATAAACGTCAACATGGAAGACGACGCCATCCGCGGCCTGACGGTCATCAAGGAAGGCAACATCACCTGGCCGGCACCCGCGCCCAAGCTGTCGGCAGCGCCGGCCAAAGCGGCTGCCGCAAAAGTGGCCGCGCCTGCGGCCAAGGGACACGGCCATGGCGGCAGCAGTGAGCCGATGGCCGCAGGCAAGCTGGCGATCATGTTCGGTGTCGCCGCCGTGCTGTTCCTGCTTATCGGTGCCTATGCGCCGGCGGCATTCCTCGGACACTTCACGGTGTTCGTGCTGGCCTGCTTCGTCGGCTACATGGTGGTGTGGAATGTCACCCCTGCGTTGCACACGCCGCTGATGAGCGTCACCAATGCGATCAGCAGCATCATCGCCATCGGTGCGCTGGTGCAGATCGCTCCGCCAGCCATGGGTGGCATTAACCGCCCCGACACCTGGATCCTGGGACTTGCAGTGGCGGGTATTGCACTCACCTCAGTCAATATGTTCGGCGGCTTCGCCGTCACCCAGCGCATGCTGGCGATGTTCCGCAAATAAGGTAAACAATCATGTCTGAAAGTCTGGCAACCGTTTCATATATCGGCGCGACGATACTTTTCATCCTGAGTCTCGGCGGCCTGTCCCATCCGGAGTCCTCCAGGCGCGGCAATCTCTACGGCATGATCGGCATGGCCCTTGCCGTGCTGGCGACCATCCTCGGACCACGTGTCACGATGGCCGGTGTTCCATGGATCATCGGCGCCATGGTGGTCGGCGGCAGCGTCGGCATCTACGCCGCCCGCGTGGTAAAGATGACGCAAATGCCCGAACTGGTCGCGCTGATGCACAGCCTGGTCGGCCTTGCTGCCTGCCTGGTCGGCTTTGCAAACTACATCGACCCGGCAGCGGCAGCCAACCTGAGCAGTGCCGAGAAAGCCATCCACGAGATGGAAATCTATATCGGCATCCTGATCGGTGCAGTCACGTTCTCCGGCTCGATCATCGCCTTCGGCAAATTGTCCGGCAAGATCGGCGGCAAGCCCCTGCTCCTGCCTGCACGCCACTGGCTGAACCTGCTGGGCCTGCTGATCGTCATTTACTTCGGCTGGCAGTTCCTGCACGCCGAATCGGTCAGTGCCGGCATGGTACCGCTGATCGTGATGGCAGTGATCGCACTGCTGTTCGGCATCCACATGGTGATGGCGATCGGCGGCGCCGACATGCCGGTAGTGGTGTCGATGCTGAACAGCTACTCCGGCTGGGCAGCAGCTGCGACCGGCTTCATGCTGTCGAACGACCTGCTGATCGTCACCGGCGCGCTGGTGGGCTCTTCCGGCGCGATCCTTTCCTACATCATGTGCCGGGCGATGAACCGCAACTTCATCAGCGTGATCGCAGGCGGCTTCGGCACCGGCGGTGGCACACCTGCTGCCGCGCCGAGCGGCGACGCGCAACCGGCCGGCGAAGCGGTGGCTATCAGTGCGGCCGAGACCGCAGAACTGCTGCGCGAAGCCAGGAACGTGATCATCGTGCCGGGATACGGTATGGCGGTGGCGCAGGCACAGCACACGGTCTACGAGATCACCAAGCTGCTGCGTGAAAAGGGCGTCAACGTGCGCTTCGGCATCCATCCGGTCGCCGGTCGCATGCCCGGCCACATGAACGTGCTGTTGGCCGAAGCCAAGGTGCCCTACGACATCGTGCTGGAGATGGATGAGCTTAACGAGGACTTCCCCGATACCGATGTTGCGATGGTGATCGGCGCCAACGACATCGTGAACCCGGCCGCGCAGGACGACCCGAACAGCCCGATCGCCGGCATGCCGGTGCTGGAAGTCTGGAAAGCCAAGACCTCCATCGTGATGAAGCGCAGCATGGCCTCCGGCTATGCGGGCGTCGACAATCCGCTGTTCTACAAGGAGAACAACCGCATGTTGTTCGGCGATGCCAAGAAGATGCTGGACGAAGTGCTCGTCGCGTTGAAGTCGTAGTAACAGGGTGGGCAGAGCATGTAGGGCGCGATAACCAACGGGCATTGCGCCGTATGTATCTATCACCCGGCGCAATGCGCTTCGCTTATTGACGCCCTACGTTTGCTAACCCAGCCTCCGTGATGCCCGCATTGGAATTTTCTCATTCAAACTATGCCATTTACAAGCCTGAACCCAACCACCCATCAGGTAATTCGGACCCACTCCAGTTGGGATGCCAGCCATCTGGAGCAGGCACTGGAAAAAACCCACAGTGCGCAGCAGGCCTGGGCGCAAACAATTTTTTCCCGGCGCGCCGAAGTGCTGCGCAATGTGGCGATACATCTGCATGCACAGCGTGACCGGTACGCACCCCTCATCACCCAGGAAATGGGCAAGCCGCTGCGCGAAGCGCGTGCCGAGGTCGAAAAGTGCGCCACTGTCTGCGACTACTATGCGCAACATGCCGAGGAATTCATGCGCGCCGAGCCGGTGGTATCGGATGCCGGAAAGAGTTATATCGCGCATTACCCGCTCGGCGTGGTGCTGGCCGTCATGCCGTGGAATTTCCCGTTCTGGCAAGCATTTCGCGCCGCAGCCCCGGCGCTGATGGCAGGCAATGCGCTGCTGCTGAAACACGCGCCGAACGTGCCGCAGTGCGCGCTCGCCATAGAGGCCATTTTCCGCGAGTGCGGCTTGCCGGAGGGCTTGTTTACCAACCTGATGATCGAAGTCGAGCAGGTCGCCGGGGTAATCGCCAGCCCGCATGTGCATGCGGTCACGCTCACCGGATCGGAAGCCGCCGGGCGCAAGGTCGCGGCGTGCGCCGGACAGCATCTGAAAAAATGCGTGCTGGAACTCGGCGGCTCCGACCCGTTCATCGTGCTGCACGACGCCGATCTGGAGCACACCATCAATATGGCGATGGCCTCGCGCTTCAACAATTGCGGACAATCCTGCATCGCCGCCAAGCGCCTCATCGTCGTGCCGCAGATCGCGGACGAATTCCTGCACCAGCTCAAAACCAGAGTGGAGGCGCTCAGGCTCGGCGACCCGCTGGATGACGCCACGCAAATCGGCCCGATGGCGCGCCTCGACCTGCGCGATACGCTGCATCAGCAAGTCAGCGATTCCATCGCGCAGGGCGCGGTGGCGGTGACCGGTTGCAAACCGGTCGAGCGGGAAGGATTCTTCTACCAGCCCTCGATCCTGGATCAGGTCACCGCCGACACCCGCGCCTGGCACGAAGAGCTGTTCGGCCCGGTGGCGACCGTGATCCGCGCCGCAAGCGAAGCAGACGCGCTGCGCATCGCCAACGAAACCCGCTTCGGCCTCGGCTCATCGATCTGGAGCAAGGACACGGCACGCGCCGAACAGTTGGCGGCACATATCCAGGCCGGCAGCACCTTCATCAACGGCATGGTCAAATCCGATCCGCGCCTGCCGTTCGGCGGCGTGAAGGCCTCGGGCTACGGGCGCGAGCTGTCGAGGCTGGGGATGCATGAATTCGTGAATGCGAAGACGGTGTGGGTCCGTTAGAAGCTGCCGATGACACCGGTCGATACCTGCCATGCCTTTGTGCCTGGCGAGATGGTCACAGTCGGGCCGCACAAGGAAGGAAGGCTCTCTTCGCTGACCTTTGCGGTGAAGGAGCTTTACGATGTCAAAGGGTTTGTGACGGGCGCCGGAAACCCCCAGTGGAAAAGCATGCATCCGCCAGCGCAAACGACCGCGCCAGCCGTCGGGATGCTGCTGAACGAGGGCGCCACCCTGCTCGGCAAGACCATTTCCGACGAGATGGCCTTTTCGCTCGATGGCGAGAACGCCCACTACGGCACGCCGTTAAACTCCAGATGTCCGGACAGGATTCCGGGTGGTTCTTCCAGCGGGTCCGCAGCGGCGGTCGCCGGCGGGCTGGTGGATTTTGCCTTGGGCACCGACACGGCCGGTTCCATGCGCATACCGGCATCGTATTGCGGCATTTACGGTTTCCGCCCGACGCATGGTGCCATTTCACTGGAAGGCGTGCACCCGATGGCGCCCAGCTTCGATGCGGCCGGCTGGTTTGCCCGGACGCCGGAGATGCTGGCAAGAGTGGGCAGCGTGCTGCTCGGCAACGAAATCCCGGAGTTCAAGGTCGATAAATTCGTGATCGCGCGCGACCTGTTCGACACGAAAGAACCCGGCATCGCATCGAAGTACGACGCTTTTATTCAACGGCTATCCAGTTTGCCCGCCGAGATTGTCGAGACTGAATTAGGCAAGCCCGACTTTTCAACCTGGATCGACGCGCTGCGAAACATCCAGTGGTGGGAGTTGACTCAGGCGCACGGCGCATGGATTTCCCGGAATCTCGATACCTTCGGCGATGAGATACGCGGCAGGCTGGAAAAAATAGCCTCTGTCACCCGGAACGACATGGAAGAGAGCAGACTGGTCAGGAAGCAGTTGATCGGCCAGATCGAAAACATCCTTTCTCCCGGCACCATCATCGTCTTCCCGACCGCCCCCGGTGTCGCGCCATTAAAGGGTAGGCCGATAGATGAAGCAAGGGCATCGCGCATCAACACGATGCGGCATACCTGCATCGCCGCCGTCGCCGGGCTGCCGCAAGTCTCGATGCCGCTGATCGAACAAGACGGCTGCCCGCTCGGAATTTCCTTTCTGGGCGCGCGGGGTCAGGATGGCCAGCTTCTGGCGGCTGCCCAGGTTTTCGGGGCACCTCTATAAATCCAAACTCCGTCGCGATACTGCGTTGCTCAAGAAATTTTAACGCTTACATATCAAACATATGCGGCGCGCTAAAATTTCCTTCGCGCCTTGTCTAGCTTAGGATTTTGAATTTATAGAGGCGTCCTTCTGAAAAGGTTAAAATGCTGCCCGGTGCGCTAAAACAGCCATCGCCTATTTATCATTTCACCTGTGGAGCCTTCATGCCTCTAGCTGCTTATCTCGACACCACGCCGACTCTCGGCGCGCGCGTCTATGTCCATGCCTCCGGCCAGATCATCGGGGATGTAACCATCGGCACTGACAGCTCGATCTGGTGCAACGCGGTGTTGCGGGGTGACGTGAACCGCATCGTGATCGGACGGGGCAGCAACGTGCAGGATCTCACCATGGGGCATGTCTCCCACAAGACGCCGGGCAAGCCCGACGGGTCGCCTTTGCTGATCGGCGACTATGTGACTGTCGGGCACTCCGTCGTTCTTCATGGCTGCACGATCGGCAACGAGTGCCTGATCGGGATGGGTTCGATCATCCTGGACGATGCCGTTATTCCCGACCATGTGATGATAGGCGCAGGCAGCCTGGTTCCACCGGGCAAAACACTGGAAAGCGGGATGCTGTACGTAGGGCGCCCCGCAAAGGCCGTCCGTGCGCTGACTCCTGAAGAAATCGCTCATCTGAGATACTCGTCCGAACATTACATCCAGCTGAAAAACAATTATCTGAACTACCGTCCGGAAGCATCCAGAATATAGCCCGTGCACCAGCAGGCGGAGGTACGGATTTTCTTGTGCAACCAACCATTTGGCGAAAAACCAAAAGCGTATTAACCCTCCCAGTCCGGGACTCTGGCAAGGCTCCCGCTCCCCAAAATTCGCATGACTCCGACAGTATTTTTTCGGTATAATTATTTTTTATAATTGCAGCCGTTAGGGTAGCGCCCGCGGACAGCATACCCCCCAACACTATGTTATTGAGGAGTAGTAGATGCAAGGCATAACCAAGAACGATCTGATCATCCGAATCGGTGGCGAAGGCGGCGAAGGTGTCATCTCCGTAGGCGATTTCATTACCCAGGCCTGCGCGCGCGCCGGTCTCGACGTTTACACTTTCAAGACCTTCCCGGCCGAGATCAAGGGCGGCTATGCCATGTACCAGGTGCGTGCCAGCACCGAGCGGGTGTACAATCAGGGCGACATTTTCGATGTCCTGTGCGCCTTCAACGGCGAAGCCTACAACATGAACCGTGCCTTCCTCAAGCCTGGCACCGCCATCGTCTACGACAGCCCGAGCGACTTCACACCGGACATTCCGCCCGGCGTACATGCCTACCCCATCCCGATGACCCAGACGGCCAAGGAACTGAACAACCCCCGCGCCAAGAACATGGTGGCGATGGGCGCGTTGTCGGTACTGTTCAACATCCCCATTGAGTCCCTGCGCGAAGTGCTCACCACCAAGTTCTCGCGCAAGGGCGAAGAAGTCGTACAGGGCAACCTGAAAGCTCTGGAGCGCGGTCGCGAGCTGGCCGCTGCGCTGAAGAAGACCGATCCATGGACGATCGGGACGCCCAAGTCCAAACAGGAAGTCATCGTGATGTCCGGCAACAACGCCATCGGCCTCGGCGCGATCATCGCGGGACTGGACTTCTTTTCCGCCTACCCCATCACACCGGCGACCGAAGTCGCGATCTACGTTGCGAAGCATCTGCCAAAACGCGGTGGCACCCTGATCCAGGCCGAGGATGAAATCGCCTCCATCTCCCAGGTCCTCGGCGCCTCCTACGCGGGCAAGAAGGCGATGACCTCCACCTCCGGCCCCGGCCTGTCGCTGATGAGCGAGATGCTGGGCATGGCGTTCATGGCCGAACTGCCCTGCGTGGTCGTCGACGTCCAGCGTGGCGGCCCCTCCACCGGCCTGCCGACCAAGCATGAACAGTCCGACCTGTTCCTGGCGATACATGGCGGCCATGGCGACGCCGGGCGCATCGTGCTGTCGGTGGAAAACGTCCAGGACTGCATCGACCTGACCGTGGTGGCGTTCAATCTGGCTGAAAAGTATCAATGCCCCGTGCTGCTGCTTTCCGACGGCTCCCTGGCATTCTCGACACAGAGCGTGCCCTGTCCGAATCCGGCCAACTACAAGCTGGTGGAGCGCAAACGCTGGAACGGTGAAGGCGAATACCAACGCTACAAATTTACCGAAGACGGCATCTCGCCGATGGCCGACCCGGGCACACCCGGCGGCCTGCACATCGCCACCGGCCTCGAGCACAGCGAGAGCGGTCTGCCCAGCTACACCTCGGCCAACCATGAGGCCATGCAGGACAAGCGTTTCAGCAAGCTCAAGACCGTGGTCAATGACGTCGCCCCGGCCGAGGTGGACGGCAATGGTACAGCAGACCTGGGCATCATCGCCTGGGGCAGCACCATCGGCGTGGTGCGCGAAGCGCTGCAACGCCTGCGTGCCGACGGTTACAACGTCAAGGGCTTCTATCCCAAGCTGCTGAACCCCCTGCCGGTGCAACAGTTCGAGGATTTCGGTGCATCGTGCAAACGATTGCTCCTGCCGGAAGTCAACTTCCTGGGCCAGCTCGCCCACTTCGTGCGCGCGGAGACTTCATTGCGCCCCGAGTCCTACACCATTTGCGGCGGGATGCCCTTCACGCCTGAAATGATAGTAAACAAAGTCAAGGAGATACTGGCATGAACGCACCCCTTCAACCGCACACCCACTTCAACAAGGTGGACTTCAAACCCAAGGATTTCAAGGATGAAAAGACGCCGGCATTCTGGTGCGCCGGCTGCGGCCACTATGGCGTGCTGACAGGGCTGTTGCGCGCACTTTCCGAGCTCGGCGTCGACCCTAATCACCTGGTGAGCGTTTCCGGGATCGGCTGCTCCTCGCGCCTGCCCTATTTCGTCAACTCCTACAAGATGCACACCCTGCATGGCCGTGCAGGCCCGGTGGCAACCGGCGTCCACCTGGCGCGCCCGGACCTCGCCGTAGTGGTCAGCGGCGGAGACGGCGACGGCTTCTCCATCGGCGGCGGACACATGCCGCACCTGGCGCGCAAGAACATCAACATCACCTACATCCTGATGGACAACCATGTCTACGGTTTGACCAAGGGGCAATGCTCACCCACCTCGCGCGAGGAGATGAAGGCCGCGGTTACCCCATATGGCGGCATGGAAGAGCCCCTGGATCCGATCCTGTACATGCTCACCTATGGCGCCACTTACGTCGGGCAGGCGTTTGCCGGCAACGCCAAGCTGGGAGCAAAGCTGATCAAGGAGGGCATGGAGCACAACGGCTTCGCCTTCATCAACCTGCTCTCGCAATGCCCGTCTTTCAACGAACTGGATACCGCAGTCTCCTTCAGGAACGCCTGTGACGAGCTTGACCCTGCCCACGACATAAGCGACCTGAATGCCGCGATGAACGTGGTCACTGCGGCGAAAAAAGCCGGCCGCATCCCCACCGGCTTGCTGTACAAGGCCGAGCGCCCCGCCCTCCACCAGCGCATGGCCGAACTGGTCAAGCGCGTCGGGGGGCACAAGGATTACGACCTGAAAAAGATCATCGACCTCTCGCGTCCATGACGACAAACAATGCCACGGCAAACGAAAGCGGACAAACGCCAGACGTTGCCCTGACCATCAACGGCCTTGCCGTCAACGCGCATCCGGGCATGTCCCTGGTCGAGGCTGCCTGGCACGGCGGGGTACCGCAGGTGACGAGTGTCGGCTGCCTCGAAGGGGTGTGCGGCTCCTGTCGCGTCATGCTGCGGCGCGGCAAGGAAGTGACCGTGGGCCTCGCCTGCCAGACTTTCGTCGAGGCAGGCATCGAGGTCGTGTTCCTGCCGCCGGCATCTGCACCCCGCCACCATTACGAGATCAGCGATTTCAAGGATGGCTGGGACATCCATGCGCGCTTCCACAAGATATTCCCCGAAGCCTCGCGCTGCCGGCATTGCCATGGCTGCGTCAAGGCCTGCCCCAAGGGCATTGCCGTCGAGGACGGCGTGGCACAGGCTGTGGCAGGCCGCTACCGCGAGGCGGGAGAAACGTTCTTCGAGTGCGTCATGTGCGAACTGTGCGACGCCGCCTGCCCGGAACTGATCGCTCCCGCCCATGTGGGGCTGTTCTCCCGGCGCATAACGGCTCACTTTCACCTGCGTCCGCCCAACCTGATCCACCGGCTGGATGAGTTGCGCCAGGAGCGCGCGGAAGCCTGCCGGGACGAGGATGGCAAAAAATGAAAATGGCGAAGGTTGATTCAAGATGAGTAAGGGCATTCCTCTGGCCGAAGCGCTGGCCCGCTACCGTGCCGATGCTGAGCTCGGGCAGCCGCCTGTGCTCAGCGATATCGACGCGCTGCTCAGCGCCTACCATCCGGATCACATGAGCGGCAGCGCGGTCAAGCTGGCGGTGGGCGCCAACGCCGGTGACAGCTGCCAGCGCGAACTGGCCGAACTCCTGCAGGCCGAGGCCTTCATCGATGAGGCCGACCTGGCCGGCGCCCCGGTGACCGACATCGACGTACTGGTGATTGGCGGCGGCGGCGCGGGCTGCGCGGCGGCACTGGCAGCGGCCGAAAACGGCGCGCGCGTGCTGCTGGCTACCAAGCTGCGCCTCGGCGACAGCAACACGGTCATGGCAGAAGGCGGCATCCAGGCCGCCATCGAGCCGGAAGACTCGATCCAGCGGCACATCCAGGACACCCTGCGCGGAGGCCATAATATCGGCGACCCGGCGCTGGTATCCGCCTTGGCCGGAGATGGCCCGGAAGTACTGCACTGGTTGATCAACTTGGGCATGCAGCTTGACCAGACTCCCAGCGGCGACCTGCACACGCGCCGCGCTGGCGGCATGAGCACACCGCGCCTCGTCCATTGCCGCGACTACACCGGCCTGGAAATGATGCGCGTGCTGCGCGAGGCCGTCATCCAGCACCGCAGCATCGAGGTCTGGGAGCAAAGTCCCGCCGTCGAACTCCTGTCCAACGAAGTAGGGCAGAAATGCGTCGGCGCGGTGCTCACCTCACTGCTGGACGGCCAGCTGCGCATCGTGCGCACCCGCTCCGTCATCCTGGCGACGGGGGGGCTGGGGCGGCTGCACCTGAACGGCTTCCCGACCTCCAACCACCTCGGCGCAACGGGCGATGGGCTGGTGCTCGCATACCGTATCGGCGCTCGCCTGTGCGAGCTGGATTCCTTCCAGTATCACCCCACGGGCCTGCTGCACCCATCCCACCTGGCTGGCAAGCTGGTGACCGAGGGCGTGCGTGCGGCGGGCGCCCTGCTGGTGAACGGCCTCGGACAGCGCTTCATCGACGAGCTCCAGCCGCGCGACGTGGTATGCGCCGCCATCCTGCGTGAGTGCAGGGAGGGGCGCGGGGTCTGCGTTGACGACCAGCGCACCGGCGTGTGGCTCGACACGCCGCGCCTCGAACGCGCCCAGCCGGGCCTGCTGGAGCAGCAATTCACCAGCCTGATGACACGCACCCATGTCGCAGGCATCGACCCGCGCCGCGAACCCCTGCTGGTGCACCCGACCCTGCACTACCAGAACGGCGGCGCAGTCATCGACACCAACGGCGCCACCACGGTCCCCGGCCTGTACGCGGTCGGCGAGGTATCGGGAGGCATCCACGGGCGCAACCGCCTCATGGGCAACGCGCTGCTCGAGATCATCAGCTTCGGGCGCCGTGCCGGCGCCGCGGCCACCGCCAACCGCGACCGCGGTCCCAAGAAGGTCACCCTCGAACATGTCAACCATCTGCGCCGCGCCCTGACCCTCGCCGGGCTGCCCATGACGCAGCAGGCGCCGCAGATCTTGCCGGCCTACGCAGCGGGAGGCATATGGAACCGCTGATCGCCGGAACACCGCATATCGGGGCAGCCCAGTTGCTGCTTCATCCGGATCGGCGCGTCGGCGCCGACCTTGCCCGCTGGCGCAGTTCCGGCGGCGGCGCAGCGCTGGCGCGCGCCGTGCAAGACCCGGCCGCCGTGCTGGCGGAAGTGCGTCAGGCCGATCTGCGCGGCCTGGGCGGCAGCGGCTTCCCGGCATGGCGCAAGTGGGAGTTTGTCGCCGCCGAAGCGCCGAAACCGGACAAATACCTGATCGTGAACGGCAATGAGGACGAGCCCGGCACCTTCAAGGATCGCCTGCTGCTCGAGGAAACGCCTCATCAGGTGATCGAGGGCGCCGTCGTGACGGCGCTGGCGATCGGCGTCAACCGCGTGGTGTTCTACACCAATCCCGATCTGGCCCGCTCGCTGGCGGCCATGAAGGCGGCGATCGAGCAATGGCAGGCATCCGACCTGCTGGCGCAGGCCTCGGCCGCACTCGGCAGGCCGATGGAACTCCAGCTCCTGCCCGGTTCCGGGCACTACATCGGCGGCGAAGAGACCGCATCCATGGAATGGGTCGAGGGACGCTTCCCCTTCCCGCGCGGCAAACCGCCCTTCCCGGCGCAAGCAGGCGTGCACGGCTGCCCGACCCTGATCAACAACGTCGAAACCATCGCCAACGTGCCGCATATCATCGCGCAGGGCGCCGCATGGTTCCGCGCCCTCGGCAAGGGCCAAGGCACCGGCACCAAGCTCTACTCCCTGAGTGGCGACGTGCTGCACCCCGGCGTGTTCGAGCTGCCGATGGGCACGCCTCTGCGCGAGCTCATCTTCGTCCATGGCGGCGGTCTGCTGTCCGGCAAACCACTCAAGGCGGTATTCACCGGCGGACCTTCGTGCGCACTGCTGACGCCTGTCGATCTCGACGTGGCGATGGATTTCGATTCCCTGCGCGAGCGCGGCGCCAACCTGGGCACGGGCGCGATGATCGTCATTTCGGAAGGTACCGGCATCGTCAAGCGGGTGGCCGAATACGAGCGTTTCTTCGCCCATTCCTCGTGCGGCCAGTGCAACTCGTGCAAGATCGGCACCGCCAACATGAGCCGCCTGCTGGACCGGATCGACACCGGATGCGGCACTGCGGCCGATCTCGCCACGCTGAAGAACCTCTGCACCATGCTGCCCGGCAGCGGCCGCTGCCATCTCATCAACGGCGCCGTACAGTTGCTCGACAGCGCCTTCCACCACTTCCCCGACGAGTTCAAGCAGGCGTTGCGTTAAGAGCCCATTTCAGAGTCTTGAATCTTCCCCATCTGCCCTCATATTCAGGGCATCGCATGAAGGGAGGTTGCCATGTCCGCCATTCGCACCCCTGCCGTCGCAGGCCTGTTCTACCCCGCCGATGCCCGACAGCTTGCGCATGACGTGCAAGCGCTGCTGGCCCAAGCACGCACCCACGTCCCGCAACCGCACGACCTGCCCCCCAAAGCCCTGATCGTGCCGCATGCCGGATACATCTATTCCGGCCCCATCGCGGCGACTGCCTATGCCACGCTCCAACCGATTGCACAGCGCATCCGCCGCGTGGTGCTGCTCGGCCCCACGCATCGCGTCGCGGTGCGCGGCTTGGCGCTGCCCGGTGCGGAGGCCTTCGATACGCCGCTCGGACGGGTCATGCTGGATACGGCAGGAGCGCACAGCATCACCCACCTGCCGCAGGTGACCGTCAGCGCGCAGGCGCATGCGCTGGAACATTCGCTGGAAGTGCAACTGCCGTTCCTGCAAAGCGTGCTGCCGGATTTCACCCTGCTGCCGCTGGCGGTCGGCATGGCGACGCCCGAGGAGGTCGCCGAGGTGCTGGAAGTGCTGTGGGGCGGCGAAGAGACGCTGATCGTGATCAGCTCCGACCTGTCGCATTACCTGCCCTACACCGTCGCGCAGCGCGTGGACCACGGCACCGTGCAAGCCATCCTCAGGCTGGATCAGCCCATCGAACCAGACCACGCCTGCGGCGGCACGCCGATCAGCGGCCTGATCGTCGCGGCGCGCCGGCACCGCCTGACGCCCCATTTGCTCGACCTACGAAACTCCGGGGACACTGCGGGGTCTCATGACCAGGTTGTGGGCTATGCCGCCCTCGCCTTTACCGAGGAAATGAGACATGAATACTGAACACGGTCGCACCTCCGGCACATTCAACCCCTCCCAACCTCCCCTTGTCAGGGGAGGAGAAAAACGTAGCCCCCCTGATAAGGGGGGTGGGGGGGTTGAGTCTCATGGCCGCATATTGCTGCCGATCGCGCGCGCCGAGATTTCGCGCGCCTTGGGCGTGCCTCGTGCAGCTGACGAGACCGCACCCTGGCTGGCCGAGCATGGCGCATGCTTCGTCACCCTCACGCAGGACGGCGAACTGCGCGGCTGCATCGGCACGCTGCAGGCGCACCGGCCGCTGCTCGCCGACGTCAAGAGCAATGCTGTGTCCGCCGCCCTGCGCGATCCGCGTTTCATGCCGTTGAGCGGCGAGGAACTCGATATCACCACTGTCGAAATCTCGCTGCTCTCGCCGACGACCGCGATGGAGGTCCGGGATGAGGCCGATGCGCTCGCGCAGATGCGCCCCAACGTGGACGGCATCGTGTTCGAATACGGTCGTTACAGGAGTACCTTCCTGCCGCAGGTGTGGGAAGACCTCGCACAACCGCGCGAATTCCTTGCCATGCTCAGGCGCAAGGCCGGGCTGCCCGATGACTTCTGGGAAGAAGGCGTGAAGCTGTCGCGCTATACCGTGACCAAATGGCGCGAGGAGCGCTGACCCCGAGGAACATTGATATGGACGAGCCGATCAGCATTGCCGAACAATATCCGGCCAAATACTGGCACCTGCTGGATGACGGGCGCATCCAGTGCGACCTGTGCCCGCGCGACTGCAAACTGCGCGAAGGGCAGCGCGGCGCATGTTTCGTGCGCGGCCGCGCCGGCGACATCATGGTGCTCACCACTTACGGGCGCAGTTCGGGTTTCTGCGTCGACCCGGTCGAGAAGAAACCGCTCAACCATTTCTATCCCGGCAGCAGCATCTTCTCGTTCGGCACGGCGGGCTGCAACCTCGCCTGCAAGTTCTGCCAGAACTGGGACATCTCCAAATCGCGCAGCTTCGACAGGCTGGCCGACCAGGCGACGCCGGAAGCCATCGCGAAAACCGCGCAGCAACTGGGCTGCAAGAGCGTCGCGTTCACCTACAACGACCCGGTGATCTTCGCCGAATACGCGATGGACACCGCCGACGCCTGCCACGCACTCGGCATCAAGACCGTCGCGGTCACGGCGGGCTATATCCACGAGCAGCCGCGCCGCGAGTTCTTCGCCAAAATGGATGCCGCCAACGTCGACCTCAAGGGCTTCACCGACGAGTTCTACGTCAAGCTGTGCGGCGCGCACCTGCAGCCGGTGCTGGACACGCTGAAATACCTCCGGCAGGAGACCGACGTCTGGGTCGAGCTGACCACGCTGCTGATCCCGGGACATAACGATACGGACGAAGAGCTCGGCAGGATGAGCGAGTGGATCACGAAGGAGCTCGGCGCGGACGTGCCGCTGCACTTTTCCGCCTTCCACCCGGACTACAAGATGACCGACGTCCCCGCCACCCCGCCGCAGACGCTGGTGCGCGCGCGGCAGATCGCGATGGCTGCGGGGCTGCGCTACGTCTACACCGGCAACGTGCACAATCGCGAGGGGGACACTACCTTTTGCCCTTCATGCGGCAGCGAGCTGATCGTGCGCGACTGGTACGAGATCATGCAATACCGCCTTACGCCCGACGGCCATTGCCCGGACTGCCATGCCCAGATCGCCGGACGCTTCGAGAGATTCACCAAGGCATTCGGCGCGTGCCGCATCCCGATCACGATGGCATAAGCCTCGCAAAGCGAGACATCATCCCCCTCGCCCGCTTGCGGGAGAGGGCTGGGGAGAGGGCTGGGGAGAGGGCGGCAGGCATGGCGCATCATCAAGGGCGGCATACTATTCCTAACTGCAAGGAGAAACGACATGAGCACCGTGCATATCCCGGCCGACCAGGTCGAACTCGACGGCGAACTGATCCTGCCGCCATCCACGAAGGGCGTGGTGGCGTTCGCCCACGGCAGCGGCAGCAGCCGCTTCAGCCCGCGCAACACCTATGTCGCCGAGGTACTGCAACAGCACGGCATCGGCACGCTGCTCTTCGACCTGCTGACGCGCGAAGAAGACCAGGATTACGAGACGCGCTTCGACATCGCGCTGCTCACGCGCCGCCTGCTCGCCGCCACGGCGTGGCTGCAGTCCGACCCGAAGACCCAGGCCATGCACCTCGGCTACTTCGGCGCCAGCACCGGCGCGGCGGCAGCCTTGCAGGCAGCGGCAAAGATGGGCGACAAGGTCGCCGCCGTGGTGTCGCGCGGCGGACGCCCCGACCTCGCCGGAGAGGTCGCCCTGAGCCGCGTCACCGCCCCGACCCTGCTCATCGTCGGCGCGGCGGACTACGGCGTGATCGAGTTGAACCAGCAGGCCTATGTGCTGATGAACTGCGAGAAAGAACTCACCCTGATCCCCCACGCGACGCACCTTTTCGAGGAGCCCGGCACGCTGCAACAGGCGGCGCGCAGCGCTGCCTCGTGGTTCGCGCGCTATCTGTAGAATTTGGCTCGGCAAGCAGTAATCGAAGGGCTGCTATGTGCCCATTTGAGACGCTGATGTCAAATTGCACGCCATATTGACCCAGTAGTTGCGCGGAGTAATGAGAGCCATACAGCAAAACCTAGCGACATGAATTTACACTAGCTTTTTCTCTTGCGAACGGGGCAACTGAAAATGCAAATTCATGGGCTAGGTGGGTCAAGGGAGTGCGCAAATCAACAGTCTGACCACTTCTTTTTTTAGACGGGCTCGTCGTTTGGTGATTCTGATTGCCCACACTTCGGTGCAAACATGGTTTTTTTACGCTTGTGGGCCTGAACAATTCTCTTCATTCCCTGCGCACCTTTTTCCATACTCGACTTGAATTGTTCCTTGATGGCCGCTTGTGCAATGTCCTGCACCCACTTGCTGTTTTTGTCCTCATATACTTTCAAATAGCTGGCCAAATCCGCGTCCGAAACATTGCGATACGTAAATGCCAGCATGACCTGCGCGCTGCTACGGTTTGCCTTCTCGATTTCCGGACGGCTCTTTACAATCATCTTCTTGATCTTGGCGGTAACGAGACTGCAATCGTCTCCTGCCGTAAACGCCCCCGCTTCAATGGAAGCAATCGTCATTGCGGTTAGCAGTGTACTGCTCTGGGTAGCTGTATCCATGCTCTGAATCAGCTTGATGCGCTCAGGCGGCAGTGGGTGTTTGGAAACCTGCGCAAGAAAGGCCTGCACGTCGGCAGGATTGGGCTCCTGCTTCTCTAGCTCAAGCATCCTCGTGGCAAGCGGAGTGGACAGCAGTTGCAAAAAATTTGAGTAGCGCTGCTCGTTGTAGTTGGTTTTCAACGCGGCGCTGACACGGTTGACGAACACATCCTTTGGATACGCCTCTCCCAGCAATGTTACCAACTCCTTTTTCTCGTCTTCGCTGGCGTCATTCCTCAATGCTGCTTGCATGAAGCCAGTTGCAGTTTGTGCAGGCAGATTCTGCAGAAATTTCTTCATACCCGAAACGGTCAGCAGCCGGTCGATCAGTTGATCCTGATCACTGGATGCTACGCGCGCAGGTGACGGAGCGGTGGCCTCTACTGCAAAAACGCAGGTTGAAATGGACATTGCCAGGATGGCGGCGAAGATGGTTTTCATGGTTTCTCCCGAATACTGCTGGTTATTCCGCATAACCGAATTTTGTCTCGCACAGATCGAGCGAGGTATTATCTGGCCAGGCCGCATCGATCACATCTTTGCCGATCTGGGACCTGAGCTTAAGGAAGGTTTGCTTATCGCCCGCCATACAGGCAAATTTGGCAAAGTTATTCAGGTTCCATTTGCTCTTGGGATGGCGCACCATCAAGTTTTCAAAGCCGTGCTTCATTTTTGACCAGGTGGCAAATGTATCCTTGAACAGATTGACCTTAGGGTCACCGGCGGCGGCCCAATAAATCCTGGCGTACATCGAATTACTCTCCTCAGCCTTGGTGTGCTCGACAGACCACTTGACCAAGTTGTCCACGGTTCTCCATGTACCACCCCATTTAGGTGACAGGTAATTCAGCATCGTGAAGTAGATCGGATAAAAAGTTGGAAACCGTTTAACACCCTCCAGGAACACCTGATCTCTTTCATCTTCAGGACGATCCAGTGCGCTCTGCACGATAATCATTTCAGAATACCAATTAGGCAAATCGGCAGAATAAGACTTAGTATCAATCAATATTCTTTCTGCCCTTTCCAAGCGTTCACGAAATAGCTTCCATCCGTCCTTGGAAACGGAAGAAGCATATCCACCGCCACGCGCATTCCATGCGTATTCTATCCAGTACTTGACTTCAGCCAAGGCAACAAAGGCTTGATTTGGAAATTTCTTCTTTAAATAATCCACACGAGCGAGGCTCTTGCTCCAATCACTTTCATTTCTAAAGGCCTGGTCGTATCCATCCAGTAACGCACTCAACCTTGGGCGACCATCATCAAACACGCATGTTGGGATATTCCAATCGTTTACTTCTCGTTTCAAAAAATCTTCTGAGCGCCAGAAAAAATCAGCCACTTGAGCCGTAAACATATTCAGTGCCTCCGGGCCATCATTCGGATTGCTGGGGAAAACCTGGCAGTGCTGACTTGCCTGAATTTGAGGTTGAAACGCCGGAGGTTGAAGTGCCGTTATCAACTTTTTCGTTGCCTCTATCTCTGCCTGAATTGCCTCACTCTCTGCCTGATTATCCTTAAAAGACGAAACATGGATTCGATCTAAGGGTGGTGGCTGATTGGGCGACAGCGCTGCAGGCGGTTTATTCCGGTATTGCCATTCCCATTTTTGGATTTTGCCACCGGTGGTGTTCTGCCCTTTGCCGACTCCAGAAATTTCAACGCGCAGATTCATCGAGGCGGGTGCGCTCAAGCTTATCACGGCATCGTCATACGCTACGAATTTTGAAAACTGCTGGTCCAGAACTACATTGTTGGGAATAATCGGCCTCTTCTGCATGGCTTGGTAGGAAAGCACCAGAGTGTCGCCTATTTCCACCTGCTGGAACGCAAAAACCTTCATCTGTGCCGGCACAACGCCCGCTACCGGAGCCGAATTCACGGGAATGGCGGCGATATGTTCACCATTTCTTTTGAGCGTGTAAGCAGTGGCTATTTCAACATTCTGATCGGTCACGAACATCGGCATGTTTTGCATACCGACCGGCATTTGCCGCGCCAGTTGAACTCCCTGCTCATTCAGCACGGTTATTGCAAAATCGCCCTGCTCTTTGTATGTGCCGTCAGCGTTCACGTCGTAATGTACGTGATATTGCTTGAATGCAAACGGGTGCTGGAACTGGGGTACGGGCATCGCACCTCCAGTCGCGTGCGCTCCCACAGACAGTCCTGACAGCATCACTGCCACGAATAAGGTGATAATGCCCATGGCGTTCCGGCAAACCTTGCGTTTCTTTTGAATATGCATTCCCCTAACTCCCTTTCGATTGCAGTTATCGTTAAAGCAGCCTGTTTCAGACGTTCTGTAGGAACCGACGATCGCATAGATCATAAGAATAATTTCCTGGCCACTTTTTGGGCACGATGTGCTTGATTAGCGGCCGGATGTTGAGGTAAGCGCTTTTATCATTGGCGCGGCAGGCGAAAGCAGCAAATTCATTGAGGTTATCTGCACTGGGATAGCGTTTCACCAGGCCCTCATAGGAATCACGCATCTTTACCCATGAAACCAGACTATCCCGGAACAAATCAAATTCGAACTTTTGTAGCTCGCTGATTTGCGCGTAAAGCAGGGCGTAATTGCTTGCGCTATCCATTTCAGCAGCATTGCTTACTGCTTGCTTGATTACGCCGTCCACCTTGTTCCAGTCCGCCATATCGCCCGAGCGTGGTACCCAGTGTTTAGCCATGTTCAGATACAGAGGCTGAAAGTGGGGGTGTCTGCGAATCGCTTCATTGAACAACGCCTCGATAAATTTATCCTTGCGCTTGGTGGCCACGGCAATATCCAGATAGGCCTCATACCATAGCGGATTGTCGACAGAAAAATCCTTGGCTTCCTGCAGCACCTTCTCGGCGCGCTGCATGCGCTCGCCAAACACCCTAAGTGCCACCGGATCGGCCTGTGTACTGGTCTCATTTCCGCGTATATGCCATGCGTAAGCTGCCCAATACTTGGCCTCGGCTATCGCCGCGCCAGCCGATTTCGGATTAAAGGCCTGCCATCTTTTGATGCGTTGCAAGTCACCCTTCCAATCGCGTTTTCCGCTGGAATAATTGACAAACACTTGCCTGAAACTATCCAGCTTCCATTCGCCGTTATGGTCACGTTCCTTAGGGTCGTTCCATTTCCTCATGAGGATATCAAGTGCTGCGAAATCTTCTTCATCCAGGTTCAAAGAAAATATCCGCCATGGATGCGCCTCGCTCAGCTCGACACTGTCAACTGCTCTGCCCACGGTGCTTGCCTTTTTTTCCTGCCACACATGGGGCCAATCAAACTTGCTCCTAAGGAGGACTGTACCTTGTCCGGTATAAACCATGACCATCAGGTAATCGGTCTGCTGGGGTCCTAAGCTGCTTGGCCTCATTCCCTGTGATAAAACACGGAATTGCTTTTCGCCTGGTACGGCTACGGGTTGAAACGCTGTCGAGCGCACGATGCCATCTGTCGATTTGGCAATCATTCCCAAATACAACTGCCCCCTGGAGCCATCGTTCGACCCGGATAGCTCCACGTCCACGAAGTCGGGCGTAGTATTAAGAATGCGGATGGAATCAGTAGTGTCCGGTTAACTTACAAATTATCAAGCCAATGCTAAGCATTGGCGCGGTTTACAAAGCAATAAATTTTGGTGCCGATTTGAAATCAGTTTACCTATATTCCGGTTCAAGTAACTTCCAGAGATTGAATT